>NZ_JAYFPT010000110.1:0-20875 GCF_034927565.1 Propionicimonas sp. | reverse complement strand
GTTGGTGGCGTCCCCGATCGCGGCCAGGTCGGGGACGGGCACCACCACGTCCAACTGCCAGCGCTTCTCGCTGGGCGGCGCCACGATGTCGACCGGACGTCCGCCGGCCAGGAAACGTGCCACCTCCTCGACTGGACGGACGGTGGCCGAGAGCCCGATCCGCTGCGCCGGCCGCGGCAGCAGCGCGTCGAGTCGTTCCAGGCTGAGCGCGAGGTGGGCGCCACGCTTGGTGCCGGCAACCGCGTGCACCTCGTCAAGGATCACCGTGTCGACCCCGCGTACCGCTTCGCGGGCAGCCGAGGTGAGCAGCAGGAAGAGCGACTCCGGGGTGGTGATCAGGATGTCGGGCGGATTCCGGGTGAAGCTGCGGCGCTCCACAGCGGGGGTGTCGCCGGAGCGGACGCCCACCCGGATCTGTGGTCGCGGCAGCCCGAGCCGGGCAGCGGCATGGCCGATGCCCACCAGCGGCGCCCGCAGGTTGCGCTCCACGTCCACCGCCAGCGCCTTCAGCGGGGAGATGTAGAGGACGCGGCAGCGGGCAGGGACGGGCTGTGGGCCCGCCCCCGGCGCGGACACCCGGGATCGGCCGGTGGGATGCGGTGGTTCGCTCTCGTCCGGGCTGCTGCCGGTGGGGGGCTTCTGCTGGGTGTCTGCCAGCCGGTCCAGCGCCCACAGGAAGGCGGCCAGCGTCTTGCCTGAGCCGGTCGGCGCCACCACCAGGGCATGGCGTCCGGTGGAGATCGACTCCCAGGCACCGGTCTGGGCGGCGGTGGGCGCAGCGAAGTTGCTCCGGAACCACTCCGCGGTCGCCGGGGAGAAGCGGTCGAGCACCTCGGTCACGGCGACAACTCTGCCACCTGGCTCCGACAGCAATCACGGCCTGCCCGCCGTGCAGCCGGAATGGATCGTCACCCGTATCTTCCTTAACGACAAGATTTCTTCCTAGTATGGTTGATCCATGGCGTTGAACATCAAGGATCCGGCCACCGACGCGCTGGCTCGCGAGTTGAGTGACCTCACCGGGGAGAGCATCACCGAGGCGATCCGGATCGCCATGAGCGAGCGGCTGGCCCGACTGCGCCGACAGGCGGCCGCCTCCGAGCGCGCGTCGGACCTGCAGCGGTTCGTCGACCGGGGACGTCAACGCGCCACTCTGGTCGACCGCACCGCGGAGGAGATCCTTGGCTACGACGAGAACGGGTTGCCCGCATGATTGTCGACACCTCCGCGCTGGTGGCGGTGATCCTCGGTGAGCCGGACGCCGAAGGATACCTGCGCGCTATGGCCACTGCCGAGTCGCTGGCCGTCTCGGCGGCGACCCTCGTCGAAGCGCTGATCGTGGTGGAGGCCCGCCAGGGACGTGATGCCGCCACCGATCTGGCCGCACTGCTCACCGAGTTGGACGCCGAGATCGTGAGCTTCGATGAAGTCCAGGCCGAGCAGGCAGCCGCTGCCTGGCGGCGCTTCGGCACGGGACGCCATCCCGCGGCGCTCAACTTCGGCGATACGTTCAGCTACGCGCTGGCGGTGGTCCGCGGGGAGGCGCTGCTCTTCAAGGGCGACGACTTTGCCGCCACCGACGTCATGCGTGCCTGAAGATCGGTGGTTCCGGACCCCGCCCTGATGAGGTGCGGAAGGCGCGGTCGAGCTGGGTTCTCTCCAGGAGCCCCACGTCCGGTTTGCTGCAAAGCACCCGGCCCTGACCACCTGATCCGCCCATCCAGGGCACCCGGACGAGGGGCGGAGCTGAGCGCCGTTCACGGCGTTGGGCGGGCGCAGCCTCTTTCGGGTGCTGAACCGTAGCGAGAACGCCGCCGGTATCCCGGTGACCGGATCGGGAGCGACCACACTCGGCACCCCGAACACCTGCTGCACCAGCCGCTCCGGGGAAGATGCGCAGGTGCGACTCGGGCGGCACCCCGAACACCTGCTGCACCAGCCGTGGCGTGAGCACCTCGGCGGGCGACCCAGCAGCGGCCAGCCGTCCGTCGTCCAACACCAGGAGGCCGGTGGCGTGGCGGACGGCCCGCGCCAGGTCGTGCAGGACCACCGCCAAGGTGCGGCCCCCGGCATGCAGTCGGGTTCAGGAGGACTGCGCACCGGCGCGCGATGGAGCCCCGCTCGACCGCAGATTGCCTTCTCGAATACCGTTGAGGCATGATCCTGAAGCTCCGCAGTGCCGCACTTCTCGTCCCGCTCGCCGTCTCCGTCCTGACTCTCGCCGGCTGCGCAAGTAGCGCGCCGATCGCCGCAGACCCGTCGCCCACGGCCGGAGAATCTGGCATGCAGACCGCCGCTGCCTGGCTCGACGCCGGCCGCATCATCGGCGTCGTCACCTGGGGGTCCTCCACCTGCGTGCCGACGGCGGACGCCGCGACCGCCTCCGGTCAGGAGATCACGGTCACCCTCACCGACAATGCCGAGGGCGCCTGCACTGCCGACTACGCGCCGCGCGCCAGCGAGGTAGCCGTGCCTGCCGGTGTCGACCCGAAGCAGGACGTCACCGTCCATCTGACCTACCTCGACCAGACCGTCGACCTGACCCTCGCGGGCGATCCGGGGCTGACCGGCACCCCTGGTGAACCGACCGACTACCAGCCCACCGCCGGCTGGTTCACTGATCAGGGCATCGCGTTGCTGACCTGGGGTTCATCCACCTGCCGGCCACAGCCGGCGAAGGTCGATGAGACGGCGGACGGCATCACCGTCAGCTTCACTCCCCACGACGGCGCCTGCACCATGGACATGGTGCCGCGGCTGACGGTCATCAGCGTCGAAGGCGGCGATCACGACCGCAACCTCACCCTGGTCGGCGACAACCTCGACGCCACAATCCCGATCGTCGGCTAAGTCGGCGCCCCCGCCCTTGGCCAAGGCACGCCTCGGCAGGTCTCTGAACGGCTTGACTCCGAGTTTGTGCACCGTGTTCAGTACACAAACTCGGAGTTAAGCGTCTGAAGCCAGCTACCTGCGGGCGGACCGGGGAGCGCAGCGGGGGCAGGGATGCGGACGGCCGGGCCAGCCCTGCTGATGCAGGGCGGCGACCACCTCGCGCATGACCTGGCAGGGGCGGACGGCGACCGGCTCCCACACGTAGCGCAGGGTGAACTGGGCCTTCAGTCGATGTTTGTTGTCTCGATCGAGGTCGTTCCACGCGGCGACGCCGTCGTGGTACGGGCGTCCATCGAGTTCGACGATGAGGCCGTACTCCTCGTACCAGACGTCGGTCTGCTTCTCCAGCGGACCCTGTTGCCGTTTCGAGGGCGGCAGCCCGTGAGCCCGCTCGACGTCCCGCAGGTAGCGTCGCTCCAGCGCACTGCGCACGCCGATGGCGGTGTCGGCCGCGATCTCCGACAGCAACGCGCGGGCCGGGTGCCGCTGGACGGCGGCGAGCATCGCCATGATGTGCTCGGATGTCGTGAGGCGCTTGCCGATCGCCGTCGACACCAGCGCCGCCAGTGAGTCCGGAGTCAACTCCCCGGCGAGGTCAACGATCGTGCGCGGGACCGGTGTTCGCGCAGGGTAGCGAACGCCTTGCCGAGCAGCGCTGATGAACTGCCATCGCGGGTCGCGGCGGACCTCGGCGTCCGGCCCGACGAACACCGTCACCTGGCGCGGCGGTTCTGCCAGTATCCCGTCCAGATGAGCGGCAGAGGTCATACCGAGCACGGCGTTGGGCCCGCCGAGCAGGACGCCAGCCCAGGCCTGCTGTCGCCAGCCGCCGTCCCCGAGGGCGTAGATGCCGCGGGTGATGCGAGTGAGTCGGCCCTCATCCACCCAGCGGGCGATGACGCGGTCGCTGCCGAACTTGCGCACCTGTGCGCGCGAGACCGCGAGCGCCTGCCGGCGCGCGATCCGCTGTAGTGGTTCGGGAAAAGGCGTCCGTGATTTCATGCCTACCGTTATTGCGACCGGACGCTCGAACGTGCCACCCAATTCTGCAACCTGTGGATAACTCGCCTCCGCTCGCCGTTATCCACAACCCCTGCCCGGCCCGGGTGCTCCGCCAGCACTCTCGCTGGCGCGCGTCTCGCGCCACTATCGCTCGGCTCGGCTGGCGGTTTCCCGTCCCTCATCAGTGAAGCGGACGGAGGTGACGGCCTTGACTCCGAGTTTGTACACCGACTTCAGTGCACAAACTCGGAGCTAAGGCCGATGGCGGCCAAAGGGCCGGTTGGCGGGGCGTGCGGGCTCGAAGGGCGCAGGCCTGGAGGGACGGTCAGGCGGAGGCGGTGGGCTCCCCGGCCTCGGCGGCCTTGAGGCGGGCCAGTTCGGCCTCGGCGGCGGCGCGGTGCGCGGCATGTTTCGCGTCCCGCTTCACGGCGCGCTTCTCCCGCCAGTTCTCCAGCAGGTCGAACAGCACCGGCACCAGGATCAGCGTCAGCAGGGTGGACGTGATCAGTCCGCCGATCACCACGATCGCCAGCGGCTTGGAGATGAACACCCCGCCGCCGGTGATGCCCATCCCCATCGGGATCAGCGCGAAGATGGTCGCCAGCGCGGTCATCACGATCGGACGCAGCCGCAGCCGCGCACCCTCCTTGATCGCGGCCGTCACCTGCATGCCGCCCTTGTGTTTCTTGTTGATCAGGTCGATCAGCACGATGGCATTGGTCACCACGATGCCGATCAGCATCAACATGCCGATCATGCTGGGCACCGCGATCGGGGTGTCGGTGGCCACCGACAGCCCCAGGGCGCCGGTGAACGCGAACGGGATCGACACCAGCAGGATCAGCGGCTGCAGCAGCGAGCCGAAGGTCGCCACCATCACCAGGTAGACCACGGCGACGGCGACCACCATCGCCAGGGCCAGTTGGCTGAAGGCCTCCTGCTGCATCTCGGTGACGCCGCCCAGCCGGACGGACACCCCGTCCGGCAGGCTGAGCTTCTCCAGACCCGCGGTCACCTCGGAGGTCACCGTGCGCAGGTCGCCGCCACTGGTGTTCGCGGTGATCGTGGCGGCGCGCACCCCGTCCACCCGGGTGATGGAGTTGGGAGCGTCGACGAGCGTCACCTCGGCGACATCCTTCAACTCCAGCGGCGCCGCATTCAGCTTCTGCGCGTCCTTGGCCTGGTCGGAGAGGCGCTGCTGGTCGGCCTGGCTGTCCATCGACTTGTTGTACTGCGTGGCCAGGGCCTCCAGTTGGTCGTCGATCGTCGAAATCCCGGACTTGGCCTGGGCCTTGGCGCCGGTCAGGCTGGCCACCTGCATGGCGAGGCCGGACACCGTCTCGGCTGCCTGGTACACCGCCCCGGGCAGCGCACTGGCCGAGAGTTTGGTGGACAGCGCGGCGCAGGCCTGGATCTCGGCGGGGGTGGAGGCGGTCCTGCAGTTGGCCAGGGCGCCGAGGTCCCCCTGGTAGGCGGCCGTCGCCTTGCTCAGCTTCTTCTGCGCGCTCTTCAGCTGCTTATTGGCCTTCTTCAGCTGCTTGTTGATCTTGTTCTGCGCCTTTTTCGCATCCGAGCGGGCGTCCTTCAGCTTCTTCACCTGGTCGTTGTAGGACTTCTTCGCGTCCGCCTTGGCGTCAGCGGTCAGCTTGTCCGTCTCCTCGGAGATCTTGTCCGCGGCGTCCTTGCGGGCGTTGATCGTCATCAGCTGAGTGACCGGCAGTTTCATGGACCCCAGCTCGTCCACCGACGTGGCCGGTTGCTGAGAACGCAGGTAGACGTCGAGGGTCTCGTCTCCCTCGGTCAGCGAGCCGATCTTCTGGCCGTCGACGGCACGCGCCACCGCCTGCCCGATGCTGACCTGCGTCATCCCGGCGTCGGCGGCGGCCTGCTCGTCGATGTCCACCGACAGCATCTGCCGGGCCTCGGCCAGGTCGGAGGTCGGGGTGTCCAGCGAGCTGACCTCCTTGAGCATGGCCAGCACCTGGTCGTTGGCGGCGGCGAGGGCCTTCGGATCAGAGCCCTCCACGTACAGGATCAGCTGGCTGGACGCGGCGCTGACGCCGACGGCCACCTCGATGGTGCCCAGGTCGGGCTTGTCGGCCAACTCCTGTCGCAACTGGGAGGCCAGCGCCTCCTCGTCGCTGCCCTCGGCCACGGTGATGGTGTACGAGGCCTTGTTCGCCGACCCCTGCCCGGCCAGCGCCAGCCCCGAGGAGCCGCCGATGCTGGTGGCGTAGGTGGTGATCTCCGGTTTGGTCGCGAGCACGGCCTCGACCTGCTTCGCTGCCGCGTCGGTGGTGGCCAGCGGGGTGCCGTTGGGCAGGGTCTGGGTGATCTGCAGGCTGTTGAAGCCCATCGCGCCGATGAAGTCGGTCTTCAGCAGCGGTGCCATGGCGACCGTGCCTCCCATGATCACCAGCGCCAGCAGCAGGGTGGTCCAGCGGTGCCGCAGCGACCAGCCAAGGACGGGGTCGTAGGCCTTGTGCAGCCAGGTGTTGGTCTCCTTCTCCTCGGCGTGGACGTCGGCGAGCTGTTTGGCCGAGGGCCGCATGAACCAGGACGCGAGCACCGGGACGACGGTCAGCGCGACCAGCAGCGAGCCGAGCAGGGCGATCGTCATGGTGAGCGCGAAGGGACGGAACATCTGCCCGGCGTAGCCGCCCACCAGGCCGATCGGCAGGAACACCGCGACCGTGGTCAGGGTCGAGCTGGTGATCGCGCCGGCCACCTCCTTGACCGCTCCCACGATCATTGGACGGCCGAACTCGCCGGCAGACTGGTGGCGTTTGATGTTCTCGATCACCACGATCGAGTCGTCGACCACCCGTCCGATCGCGGCGGTGAGCGCGCCCAGGGTGAGGATGTTGAGGGTGTAGCCGCCCACCCACAGCCCGATCAGCGCGATCAGCAGGGCCAGCGGGATCGACACCGCGGTGATCAGGGTCGGCTTGATCCGGCCCAGGAAGATCATGATCACGAAGATCGCCATCACCAGGCCGATGCCGCCCTCGACCGACAGCCCCTGCACCGACTCCTCGATGAAGGGGGACTGGTCGAAGACCACGTCGAAGCTGGCGTTCGAACCCAGTTGGGTGGCCAGGGCCTCGGCGGCGGCCTTGACCTCGTGGGAGACCGAGACGGTGTTGGCCGAGGTGTTCTTGGTGATCGACAGGGTGAGCGAGGGACGCCCGTTCACCCGGGAGATCGAGGTGGTGGCGGTCGGCTCCTCGGCGACGGTGGCGACGTCCTTCAGCAGCACCGGACCGTCCGTCCCCTGCAGCAGCAGGTTCTCCAGGTCGGCGGCGGAGGAGAAGCTGGTGCCGGTCTGGACGTTGAGGTCGGCGGTGCCGGTCTCCATCGTGCCGGACGGGATCGCGGTGGCGTTGGCCAGGAAGAGCTGGCCGATCAGGGACGGGTCGATGCCCGCCTTGCGCAGCTTCTTCTCGTCGTAGGTGACGTTGATCTGGTGGGTCTCGGTGCCCGACAGGGCCACGTCCCGCACGCCGTCCAGGGCCTTCAGGGTGGGGACGACGAGGTCGGTGGCCTGGGTGGACAAGGTGGTGGCGTCGGCGTCGGAGGAGAGCGCGAGGATCATCACCGGGATGTCGTCCACCCCGCCGGTGATCACTGTCGGATTGAGCCCGGACGGGAGGCTGGCGCCGAGCCCGTCGACCGCCGAGCGGACCTTGTCGGCGATCTTGTCGGCGTCGGTGCCGTACTCCCACTCCAGGGAGACCATCGACACCGAGCTGGAACTGGTGGAGGTGACGGCGGTGATCCCCTCAACGCCCTTCACGGCGGACTCGATCGGCTTGGACACCTCCTCCTCGACCACTTCGGGGCTGGCCCCGGCGTACACGGTCAGCACAGCGCCCCGCGGCAGGTCCATGCTGGGGATGAGTTCCTGTTTCAGCGCGCCGGTGGCGTAGACGCCGGCGAGGATGGCCAGCAGCGCCAGGAGCAGGACCACCGTCCGGTGGACAAGGCTCAGGTTGGTAAGGCGACTCACAGTTCAATCTCCCGATTCGGGTGCGGCGTGACCAGCGAAGGTCGTTAGCAGCGTACTAACCAAGCAGGAATGTTAGCATCAGGCTAAGAAACTGAGGAGAATGGCCTGTGCAACCACGTGCGCGAACCGGTGATCCCGATCGGGACCGGCTGCTGGAGGAGCTCTTTGCCCTGCACGACCGGATGCGCCTGCTCGGGATCGAACTGTTCGGCCCGGTGCAGTTGCCGCCGGACCTGACCGTCCAGCAGTTGCGGGTGATGGGCGAGGTCGCCCACGAGCCCGGCCTGTCGGGTCACCGGCTCGGCGAGCGGATGGGAGTCAGCGCGCCGACCGCGAGCGGGCTGGTGGACCGCCTGGTCGACAAAGGCCTGCTGGAGCGGGTCGAGGACGCCATCGACCGCCGGGTCCGGCGGGTGTATCTGACCGCGCGGGGGAACCAGGTGGCTGGACGGGTGGACTCCCTGCTGGCCAGGATGCTGGATTCCGTCGTCCCGCCGATCCCGACCGGCGACCTGGTGGTCCTGAAGCAGGCGGCCGAGGTTCTGGTGCGTGCGGTCGAGCACGCGATTGCGGACCAGCGCGGTGTCGAGTTGCCCCGTGAAGATCCGAGCGTCTCACATTCTGGACAGCTCTCGATGGCTCATCGGCCTCGTTCGTCACAGCTGTCACACGACACGCCGACGACACGCCGAGAACAGCCGGAGCCGGTGGAATCCCTCGCAAGCGACCCCTTGTGAGGGCTCTCCGGCAGCGACTAGAAATAAGCCATCGGGTTGCTCCGGCAGTCCGGTAGCCGAAAGAAGGAAGCCACGCTTCCCGTCGGGTTTCGGCCCGTCGGATCGGACCGGTGATGCGGTCGGAGGGTGTGGGGGAGAGCTTTCGGAAGGCGCGGATCATCGCTCCAGCGCCGAGTGGAGCCCCGGGAACTCATACTTCCCGGGGCTCTTCTCACGTCCCGCCCGGACACCCTTCTCACGACCCGCCCGGACCTCAGGGCCTGACTTCCACACTGGATGACTGATTCGGCGGTTCGACTTGGTGTTGGCGCTTGTCAGCGCGATTTGCGGATGGCTTTCGGGGCACCAAACAGCGGTTGGGTAGTGAGTCCCGCGACCGGGCCGGGGGACGGTTCCGGTGGCCCGCTTCTTACCCGCTTGTCGGCGGCCACGAAAAAATGCCCAGTGACGGTCATGAAAGTGCCCGCTGGCGGTCATGAAACCTGCCCGGTGGCGGTCATGGGATCTGCCCAGTAGTTGACGTCGCCCTCGTCGTGTCTGTGCGGCTGGGGCCCCTTCCTCGGGTGCGATTGGCGGTGCTGATTCGCATCGCTAACCCGAGGAAGGGACAAGTTGAAGTCTGCCGAGGAGATCATGGAAATTTTGGATGCTTACGACCTGACCGGGTCGTTGCGTGATGCTGCTGAGCTGGCGGGGTGTTCCCACCACACGGTGAAGCGGTATGTCGAGGCCCGCGAGAAGGTGGGTGGTCCGCCGGAAGCGCCGGTGCGTCGGTCCCAGCTGATTGACCCGTTCCTGGGCAAGGTCGAGGAGTGGGTCGAGCGGAGCAAGGGCAAGGCGCGGGCCGACCGGATCCACGCCAAGTTGGTGTGGCTGGGTTACACCGGTTCGGAACGCACCACCCGCCGCGCGGTCGCGGAGCTGAAAGCGGCGTGGCGGGCGGGGAACCGCAGGGTGCACCGGCCGTGGATCACCGAGCCGGGCATGTGGCTGCAGTACGACTACGGCGACGGGCCGGTGGTCGACGGGGTGCGGACGATCCTGTTCGTCGCCTGGCTGGCATGGTCGCGGTTCCGGGTGGTGTTCCCGATCCGCGATAAGACCCTCCCATCGGTGTTCGCCGCGCTGGACGTGACGTTCCGCCGCCTCGGCGGGGTCCCCACCTATGTGTTGACCGACAACGAGAAGACGGTCACGGTCGAGCACATCGCGGGGATCCCGGTCCGGAACCCGCAGCTGGCCGAGTTCGCCCGGCACTATGCGACCACGGTCCACACCTGTGTCCCGGCCGACCCGGCCTCCAAAGGCGGCACCGAAGCCAGCGTGCGGATCTCGAAGGCCGACCTGGTCCCGACCGATGTGAACCTCGGTGACGAGTACGACTCCTACGCCGAGTTGGAGGCGGCGTGTGTGGAGTTCTGTGACCGGGTCAACACCCGGGTCCACCGGGTCACTCGCAGGCCACCTGTGGAGATGCTGGCCGAGGAGAGACCGCGGTTGCATCCGGTGAACGCCACGCCGTTCACGGTCGCGTTCGGCGTTACTCGGCAGGTGCCGGTCAACACCCCGATGGTGACATTCGAGAACGGCCAGTACTCGGTACCGCACCCGTTGATGGGCGCGACGGTGTGGGTCAGGGTCCACGGCCGGGGCGACGACGAACAGGTGATCATCACTCATGTCGGCGGCGACGGCCCGGTCGAGGTCGCCCGCCACCGCAGGGCCGCGCCCGGCACCCCACAGCTGTCGGATGATCACTTCCCGCCGATGCCCGAGGGGGCGTTGGAGCGGACCCCCAAGGCGAGGAACACGGCCGAAAAGGAGTTCCTCGCCCTGGGTGAGGGAGCCCGGCTATGGCTGGTCGAGGCCGCCGCGGCCGGCACCGGCAAGATGCGGGTCAAGATGGCCGCCGCGGTCCAGGCCGCGAAGCTGTTCACCCCTGCCGAGGTCGACTGGGCGTTGGGGCATGCCGCGGTCCACGGCCGGTTCGCCGAAGCGGACCTCGCCAGCATCCTGGACCACCACCGCACCCAGCCCGCCACCGGCGAACACCGCGCGGGCGAGAACGCCTCCCTCACTCAGGGCACCAGCGCCTGGGCCAGCTACGGCCAGCAGCAGGAGGCCGGCCAGTGACCACCCGCACCCCACCGGTCGCCGGCGTTCCGTCCGCCCCACCGTTGTCAGCCGAACTCGACACCCTGCTGCGCCGGCTCCGGCTGCCCCACATCCGCCGCCTGGCCCCCGAGATCATCGCGACCGCGAAGAGCCAACGCTGGGACCCCGCCGAAGTCCTCAAAGCCCTGTTCGCCGAGGAAGCCGCTGGACGGGACCGCTCAGCACTGGCCACCCGGCGGACCGCGGCAGGGTTCCCCACCGGGAAGACCTTCCACGCCTGGCAACCCGAACTATCATCCATCCCAGCCCCCACCCAACAAGCACTCCGGACACTGGAATGGATCGGACGGCGGGAGAACCTGGTCGTGTGCGGACCCTCCGGGACCGGGAAGACGTTCCTCCTCGAAGCCCTCGGACAGCAAGCCGTCGAAACCGGCATGCACGTCGCCTGGTTCACCCTCGAACAACTCGGCGCACTGCTGCGCCGGCACCGCGCCGACGACACCGTCAGCAAAGCCATGACCCGGATCCTGCGCGCTGACCTGATCGTGGTCGACGACATCGGCCTTCTCCCCGTCGGGGCCGACGCCGCCGAAGGGCTGTACAGGCTCGTTGACGCCGCCTACGAGAAACGGTCGGTCGCGATCTCGTCGAACCTGCACCCCGCCGGCTTCGACGAGCTGATGCCCAAAACACTGGCCACCGCGACCGTGGACCGGCTCCTGCACCACGCCCACGTCTGTCAGACCAGCGGCGACAGCGTCCGCCTCACCCAAGCCCTCACCGGCAAGGGGGTGAACCCCTTGAACTAACACCCAACCCGGCCGTCGGTGGCCAACCCCACTTGGGCAGATCCCATGGCCACCACCGGGCAAAACTCGTGACCGCCACTGGGCAGGTTTCATGACCGTCTCCGGGCAGAAACCAATGGCCCTTGACACCCGCTCCGGCAGCCATGAGTCCTGCGACTGGGCCGGGGGACGGTTCCGGTGCCCCGCTTCCTACCCGCTCCGGCAGCCAGGCACACCTCCATCGCGCGGTGACAGGCTGAGCCACCGGAACCGTCCCCTGGCCCAGCGAAAGCCGGAGGCGTCGATCTCCAACCTGACTCCCTGGCAACCGGCGCCAACCCGAGTCAGCTGCCGGGCTTCCACCGTGGGCGGGAAGCTGGTCCCACCTCCACGGCGGTGCTGGGGCTCAGGCCTGGCTGACCAGCCACTGGGTGGTGACGCAGTAGACCTCCCCGGGGCGCAGCACCGCGGACGGGAAATTGTCGTGGTTGGGCGCGTCGGGGTAGTTCTGCGGCTCGATCGCCAGGCCTGCCCGGCCGACGTTCTCGCCGGAGTACAGCTGTACCGCCGGGGCGTCGCTGCGGACGGTGAGCGTCACCCCGTCGGGGCCGGTCAGCCGGACGTGCTCGCGCAGACCCTCGCCGTCCACCACGAAGTTGTGGTCGATGCCGCCGCCGTTGTCCATGCCCTGTTCCACCACTGACGCCAGCGCCTCGCCGAGATTGCGGCCGGCGCGGAAGTCGAAGGCCAGGCCGTCCACGTCACGGACTTCCCCGGTCGGGATCAGGTCGGGACGGGTAGGGGTGTAGCAGCTCACCGGCAGGGTCAGCCGGTGCGACTCGATGGTGTCACCGCCGAGGATGAAGTACGGGTGGGTGGTGAGGTTCACCACCGTCGGAGCGGTGGTGGCGGCCTGGTAGCACACCTGCGCGCCGCCGTCGATCAGGCTGAAGGCGGCGGTGACGGTCAGCTCGCCGGGGTAACCCTGGTCGCCGTCCGGGCTGACCAGCTGGAAGATGACGGTGTCCTGGCGGGCCTCGGCCACGTCCCAGACGACCTCGGAGATGCCGCCCGGGCCGCCGTGCAACTGGTTGACGCCCTCGTTGGGGAGCAGCTGGTAGGCCGTGCCGTCGAGGACGAACCGGGCGCCGTCGAGCCGGTTGGCGAACCGTCCGACGGTGGCCCCCAGGTAGCCGACGACGGTCGTTGCCGGGTCGGGACGAGACAGCACGAGGTTGCGCCACGCGCCGTCCGGGCGACGCACCTCGAACCGGTGCAGGGTGGCTCCGAAGGGCAGCAGCTCGATGGCTAGCTGCTCGTTGGCCAGCCGCAGGATCGACGGGGAGTTCATGGCAGACAACGTAGTGCCCGGACACCGGCCGCCGCAGCTGGTCCGCGCGGTCAGCGCCCGCCCGCGGCCGGCGCTCAGAGTTCGTCGGTCGGCTCGTAGGCCGGGGCATCCGGTGTGGTGCCGGGCTCGCGTCCGGACCGCCGCAGGTGGTAGCTCCACAGCGCCCAGGCCACCAGGATGAAGGCCAGCGACCCGGCTGCCAGCGTGGGCAGTGAGCGGGCCAGCAGCGGCACCAGCAGGCCGGCGATCACCGCGTTCGAGACCGTCGCCACGAAGGCCTGCACCGAGGACGCCGCCCCGCGCCGGTCCGGGTAGAGGTCCAGCATGGCGAGGGTGACGATCGGATAGGCGACGGCGATTCCGAAGGCCTGGACGGGGATCGCGACCACCGTCCACGGCAACCCGCGGGTGGCCGGCACCAGGCTGAACACCAGGCTCACCACGGCCGCGCAGACGCTGATCACGTAGCCCACGCTGGCCAGCCGGCGGCCGTTGACCCGGCCGGCCAGGCGTCCGCTCACCCAGGAGCCGCTGATCATGCCGGTGATCAGTGGGACGAAGAGGATCCAGAAGTCCTGCTCGCCCTTGCCCAGCAGGTTCACGATCAGCAGCGGTGCCGCGCTGATGTAGAGGAAGTTGCCCCCGAAGTGGAACATGCCGGTGAAGGCGAGCCGGCGTCCGTCCGGCACCCGCCAGACCTCGAGCAGGTTGTGCAGCAGGGTACGCGGGTTGAAGTCCGTCCGGTTCTGGGCCGGATGGGTCTCCGGCAGCCAGAGCAGCACCAACACCAACAGCACCACGCCCAGCCCGACCAGGAACCAGAAGGTGCCCCGCCAGTCGCCGACGGTCAGCAGCCAGCCGCCGACGATCGGGGCGGCGGCCGGGGCCAGGCCGAAGATCATCGCGATCTGCGCCATCGTGCGCTGGGCCTGGGTGTCGGCGAAGGCGTCGCGGACGATGGCCCGGCTGACGATCTGGCCGCCGCCGGCCGCCAGCCCCTGCAGCGCCCGGAAGAGCAGCAGGACGGTCAGGTTCGGCGCCAGCGCACAGCCCGCGGCCGCCAGGGTGTAGACGATGGTGCCGACGATGATCACCGGTTTGCGGCCCAGGGCGTCCGAGAGCGGCCCGTGGAACAGGCTCATTGCGGCGAAGGCGAGCAGGTAGACGGTGATGATCTGCTGCAGGGCGAAGTCGGAGGCACCCCACTCGGCGCCCAACTGCGCGAAGGCCGGGAAGATCGTGTCGGTGGAGAACGGGCCGATCATGCCGAGCCCGGCCAGGATGGTCAGGAAGAGCCACTGTGGCGGAGCTGCTGCACTGGTCTCCGTCCGGGTCACCGGGACACTCTCTCATGACGCCCCCGTTTCGGCGGTGACCAGTTCGGTCAGCGGCGGCGGACGGTCCGTGGTCGCCGCGCCGCTGGGCAGGGACGATGGTGACGCTCCGGGGGCCGGTGTCGCCTGGCGGGTGACGCGCCGCAGGTCCGGCGGGGCTCTGCCCACCGTCGGTGGGGAGAATGCCCACCGCTCACCCGCCCAGCGGACAGCGACGGGCTTTGCACACCGTGGGCGGGGAAGTGCTTCCACGTCCCCATCAAGCCGGGATGAGCGGATGCGCCGTGGGCAGGATTCGGGGGTGGACCGGGCAGCGCGTGGGCTGGCGCGGGAAGGCGGGTCGCATAGGCTGGCCGCCATGAATCCGCGGCGGGTGGCGATCGTCGGTGCTGGGCCCTCCGGGCTTTTCGCGGCCCAGGCGCTGCTTGCGCGGGCCCCCTTCGAGGTCGGGATCGACATCTTCGATCGGCTCCCGTCCCCGTTCGGGCTGCTGCGCTACGGGGTGGCGCCCGACCATGCGTCGATCAAGGCCATCGCTACCGTGCTGGCCCGGGTGTTCGACGACCCGCGGGTGCGGTTCTTCGGGCTGGTCGAGCTGGGGCGGGACGTCACCGTGGCCGAGCTCACGGCGTCCTACGACGCGGTGGTCTACGCGGCCGGGGCCAGCGAGGACCGCCGGATGGAGATCCCCGGTGAGACGCTGCTGGGCAGCCACTCGGCCCGGGAGTTCGTGGCCTGGTACTCCGGCCACCCGGACGCTTCGCCGCAGTCCCTGCGCGGGGTGCGGACGGCGGTGACGGTCGGGGTCGGGAACGTGGCCATCGATGTGGCGCGCGTCCTGCTGAAGCCGGCCGGCGACCTGGCGGCCACCGACATGCCGCAGGCCGTGCTCGACGAGCTGCGGGCCGCACAGATCCAGGACGTGTGGGTGATCGGCCGTCGCGGCCCCGAGCACGCCAGCTTCACCACCCCGGAGTTGCGTGAGCTGCTCGCCCTGCCCGGGGTAGCGGTGGACGTCCAGGGCGTCGAGCTGGCGAGCATCGACGATGCCGACCTCGACCGCCGCACCAAGGCCAATGTCGCCGCCCTGCTGGAGTCCACCACCCCGCCCGCCGGGCCCCGGCCCGGGACCCACGACGGCGACGGGTCCGATTCGGGTCAGGACGGGGCCCGCCCCCGGGCGAGGCTGCACTTCCTGTTCTGGCACCGGCCGGTGCGGATCGTCGGGGCGGGGCAGGTCGAGCATGTGGTCTGCGAGCGCACGGCACCGGCCGGGCCGGGTCGGGTCGAGGGCGTGGGCGATCTGGTCACGATCGACGCCCAGCTGGTGCTGCGGGCGATCGGCTACCGGGGGATCCCGATCCCCGGGGTGCCGTTCGACGCCGAGACCGGACGGATCTTCAACCAGGACGGCCGGGTCACCGACCCCGACGGCACCGTCCACCCCGGCGAGTACGCGGTGGGCTGGATCAAGCGCGGACCGATCGGGGTGATCGGCACCAACAAGGCCGACGCCGGCCAGACGGTCGGCCTGATCCTGGACGACCTCGCCGCCGCCCCCGAGCGCGAGGAGCGCGACCTGATCGCCCTGCTCGCCGCGCGTGGATTCAGCCCGTCCACCTTGGCGGACTGGCGGCGGATCGACACCGCGGAACTGGCGCGCGGCGAGGCCGGCGGACGCGAGCGGGCCAAGATCGAGGCCTGGCACGAGCTGCTCGACCTGGTCCGCACCGGACGCGCCGGCGGCCCGCCGTCGGTCGCCGACCAGCGCGTCTGACCTGGACGACCCTGCCGGCATTCAGGTCAGTGTGCGCCGGCGGCTGCGCCGGGAGCTTCGTCCCTCATGGGAGAATCCCAACGTGATCAAGCACATCGTGATGTGGAACTTCGCCGACCAGGCCGAGGGCGCCGACAAGGCCGCCAATCTCGCCACCGTCCAGGCCCGGCTGACCGCCCTGAGAGGGCTGGTCGACGGCATGCGCACTCTCGAGGTGGCGATCGGAACCGACGACCTTGAGCACAGCTACGACCTGGTGCTCTACAGCGAGTTCGAGACGGCCGATGCGCTGAAGGCCTATGCCACCCATCCCGACCATGTCGTGGTGGCCGAGTTCATCGGCAAGGTGCGTACTGCCCGGGCTGCCTTCGACTACGAGGTCTGAGCCGCCCGAGCCACCGACCTCTCCCGGTTCGATGGCACCGCCCCCGTCCAACCGCGCCCTCAGCTCCTCCTGGTCCTCGGAGGCCGCCGTCCATGCAGAAACCGGGCAGGAGAGGCCACCCGCGTGGATAATCCACGCGACTACCCGAAATCACCCGGTTTCTGCAGCCGCCGGCTGGTTGAAGCCGTCGAATCGCACCTGGAATCGCCGGCGGCGCGCCGCGGCCGGCCCCCGCGGGATTGGGAGACACGCTCTACCATGATGCGGGTGCCCGGAGCAGGTTGGGCCGGCTGAGTTGAGGGAGGACGCAGTGGGCGATCTGAGCCGCAGGACACTGGTGACCGGGGCCATCGGTCTGGCGGGCACGGCAGCGCTGGGTACAGCCCTGACCGGCTGCTCCCCGGCCTCGGCCGACACCGTCCCCACGTCACCGCCATCCACCCCGGCCCCGTCCGCCACCACGCCGTCCCCGACCCCGTCCGACGCCCGTCCGCGCTGGCCACTGACGGGCGTCCTGCTGGATGACCCAGCCGCCGCCGAACGTCCTGTTGTGGCGGTGAAGGTACCCGACAACAAGGGCGAACACCCCCAACAGGGGATCAATGACGCCGACATCGTCTTCGTCGAGCTGGACGGCTACCGTGACACCAAGGGCGAGAGCGGCACCCGCCTGGTTCCGGTCTTCCACTCCCGCTACGCCGCCGCGGTCGCGCCGGTGCGCTCGATCCGCCCGGTCGACGTGCCGCTGCTCTCGCCGATGGACGCCATCATCGGCAACACCGGCGCCGCCGGCTGGACGTTGAAGTACTTCAAGAAGAACGCCAAGGGGCTGGACTACTCCCGCAACTACATGGCGACCAAGGGCACCGGTTCGTACTCGATCGACGGCTCCCGGGTGCGCACCATCGACGGCCAGAAGTACTACGACCGCGCGGTCGTCTGCCACCCGGAGAAGCTGGCGAAACAGAGCAAGATCACCACCACCCCGCAGCTGCCCTACTTCCCCTTTGCCACCGGCGACGAGCAGCCGAGCACCCAGACCTCGGGCCAGGCCGCGTCCTCGATCAGCGTGCCGTGGCACAAGGGGGACTCCTACAACACCGGTTACAGCTGGAGCGCCAAGCAGCAGCTGTGGCTGCGCTCCACACCCTGGGGCAAGCACGTGCTGGCGAACGGCGACCGAGTGACCACCGACAACGTCCTGGTGATCCAGGCCAGGCAGCACTACGCCCACCACGAGCCGTTCCACGACCTCAGCGGCGAGCAGGGCACCTTCTACTACTTCCACGGGGGCAGGTACGTGACGGGAACCTGGAGCAAGGCCGAGGACGTCGACGCGCTATTCAGCTTCACCCTCGCCGACGGCAGCCCGCTGCGGATGGCGCCCGGTCGCACCTTCGTGGAACTGCCCAACGTCAAGACCACCATCGGCGTCAAGGCCTGATCGCGCAGCGGGATGGTGCCATGCTGGACGCACAGCGTCCACGACGTGTCCAGGAGGAGACCTCGATGACCGAACAGGCTGTGCCAGCGTCCGCTCGCAAGGGCATCCTCTTCCTGTTCTCCGACACCGGGGGCGGCCACCGCTCGGCCACCGAGGCGATTATCGAGGCGCTGGAGCTGGAGTTCCCCGGAACCTTCGCGACCTCGAAGATCGACTTCCTGCGCGGCTTCCCGCCGCCGATCAACCGAGCGCCGGAGCTCTACCCGCCGCTGTCGAAATACGGCGCCTGGGGGGCCTCCTTCCACACCTTCAACACCCGGCGGGGCGCCAACGCGCTGGCCGACGTCGCCTACCCCTACGTCCGCAAGGCCGCCAAGAAACTGGTGGAGGACCACCCGGCCGACTTGATCGTCTCGGTGCATCCGCTGGCGAACTCGATCGTCACCCGTGCGATGCGCAAGCACCCGCGTCCGTTCATGACCGTGGTCACCGACATGGTCACCACCCATGCCTTCTGGTTCGACCGGCACGCCGACCTGGTCGTCGTCCCGACCGAGGTGGCCAAACAGCGCGGAGTCGAGTTCGGCATCCCCGCAGGCAACCTGCGGGTGATCGGACTGCCGGTGGACGAACGGTTCCGGGCAGTACCTTCCGACCGGATGGCGTTTCGCCGGCGGGTGGGCTGGCGAGAGGATCTCCCGGTCATCCTGCTGGTCGGCGGTGGGGACGGGATGGGCCCGGTGAAGCGGATCGCGAAGGCGATCAACGAGGACGCGCCGCAGGCCCAGCTGGTGGTGATCTGTGGACGCAACGAGTCGCTGCGGGCCGAACTCGAGGGGCTGGACTGGAACCTGCCCGCGCACCTCTACGGCTTCACCACCCAGATGCCCGACTTCATGTGGGCCTCCGACATCATGGTCACCAAGGCCGGCCCGGGCAGCATCAGCGAGGCCTTCATCTGCGGGCTGCCGATCGTGCTGTACTCCCGGCTGGCCGGCCAGGAGGAGGGCAACGTCGACTACGTCGTGGACGGCGGCGCCGGGGTGTGGACCCCGCGGCCCCGCGAGGCGGTGGAGGTGATCCGGCACTGGGTGGACGATCCCGCCGCCCGGGAGCGGGTGGCCGCGGCCAGCCGGGCGCTGGCTCGTCCGGACGCCTCCCGGCAGATCGCCCGGCTGATCGCCGAACAGTTGGGCGTCTTCTGAGCCGACCGGTTCGGCAGGACGGATCCGCCGCACCGGGGGCTCGACCAACCCGACCAGCGCAGCGAGCGTCCCAACCGGTGGGGGCCGTGACCGAGCCGACCTCAGTTCCATCCTGACGGACTGCCCGTCGCCGCACTCGAGGCGGAGGCCGTGACCCGACCGACCTCGGTTCCACCGGCGCCAGCCGTCCGGCCGGCATTCGACCCGGCTTGCCCGGCCACCCTATGGTTGTTCCTCGGAGCCCTGAATGAGTGAGACGAAACCCACACCCCCTGACGCCGAGGAACCGGACGCCAAAGAGCCGGTGAAGGTGACCTTCTCGCTCCCGCAGTTGCTCGGCAGCGCGGCGGCCGCCTCGACCGCGGCCTTCCTGGGTTCGATCTTCGGCACTGCCGGGACGATCATCGGTGCCGCGGTGGCCAGCGTGGTCGGCGCCGTCGCGGGCACTGTCTACACCGCCGGCCTCGACCGCACCGGACGCCATCTGTTCACCGTGATGAAGCGGGGCTGGGAGCGGGTACGGGGTGCCGATCCGTCCGCCGAGGTGGAGGGCGAGGGACTCGAACTGGTGGTCGAGCAGCAAGATCCGGGGACGATGGCCCCGGTGCCGACGGGGCCGGTGAAGGAGCCGCAGCAGCGTGCCCGGACCTGGCGGGCGGTCGGCCTGCGGGTGCTGCTGGCAGCCGTGGGCATCTTCGCGCTGACCTTCGCGGTGATCACCGTGCTCGAACTCACCACCGGACGGTCGTTGGACGGCCAGCCCGGCACCACGGTGGGACAGGTCACCCGGCCCAGGCCGGCGTCGAGCAGTCCGCAGCCCAAGCCGAGCGAGTCGACCTCCGCGCCGACCCCGACTCCCACGCCCACGCCGACTCCCACGCCGACCGTGACCCCCACTGACCCCGGCACCGCATCGCCCAACGCACCGACTACGGCCCCGACCACCTCGGCACCCACCACGACGGCGACGACTACCGTCCCATCAGGCAGGACGGAGCCCTCCCAATCTGCTGACGCCAGTCAGGAGCCGACCGATCAGGCAACCGCAGCCGGGCCCGCCTGACCCCTGCGCTGTTCTTGCCTGCCCTCTGCGCTGTTCTCGCCGGATCCCTGCTTACTCTCGCCTGCCCGCTCCGCTCCCTCCCCCAACCCTCCGCCCCTCCCGCCTACCCCCCCGTCCCCACCTCCCCGGCCGCGGGTCACTCAACTCTGCGCCCCCAACTCGACTGTGCGGCTGCTACAACACGGGCAAAGTCGAGGTGGGCACGCACAGTGGATCGCCGGGAGGGCGACGGGGAGCGGGACGGGTGGGGAGCTGGGAAGAGAGAGATCGGGACGGCGAGTCAGGTCACTTCTTGATCTTCGAGGTCTTCTTCGAGGTGAGGGTCACGGTGGCGTAGCCGGACTTCTTGCCGGTCAGACTCACCGTGATCACCTTGCCCTTGAGCGATTTGGTCAGCTTCAGCTTCGCCTTGGTGGCTCCCTTGACCTTCTTGCCGTTGGCGTACCACTGGTAGGAGAACTTTGCCTTCTTCGTCCAGCTGCCCTTGCTGACCTTGAGGGTCTTGCCGACCTTGCGGGTGCCGGTGATCTTGGGCACCGCGGCGGTGAGCACCTTGGCGCTGGTGGCCGAGGTGCGGGTCGCGGTGGTGTAGCCGGTGAGCGTCCCGGTCACCCTGACGCTCAGCTTCTTGCCGTTCTGCGCTTTGGTGAGGGTGAAGCTCGCCTTGGTGGCTCCCTTGATCGCGGTGCCGCTGGCGTACCACTGGTAGCTGAACTTCGTCCCCGTGGTCCAGGTGCCGGTGGCCACGGCCAGCTTCTGACCGGCGGCGA
>NZ_JAYFPT010000026.1:0-51988 GCF_034927565.1 Propionicimonas sp. | reverse complement strand
GTGAACGCCCACCGGACCTGCATGACCAGCGCCAGCAGGACGGCGAGTCCGATCACCACGCGCCGTGGGATGTCGCCGCGTCCGCGGGGCTTGGCCAGTTCGCCCAGCAGCGTCCACAACGGGAACCACAACAGGACGGCCCGGTTCACGCTCATGAACCAGTACCCCGTCGAGAAGGCCACCAGCTGTACTCCCACCCAGCCAGCCTCCGCCCAGCGCCGGCGGACCAGGCAGACGACGGTGACCAGCAGGCCCACCGCCATCGAGACGATCTCCGCCTTGAACACCCACTCGGCGGCCGGGGTGGCGGGGAAGGTGCCCGGCGCAGTCGCCTCGATGGTGTGCTGCAGCGCCTCCCAGGGCCAGGAGAACTGCCGCCCCCAGCCCTGCACCTGGGCCTGGTACCAGGCCCACCAGCTTCCGGTTTGGAGGTAGAGGTAGCCGACATACCCGCCGACCACCGCCACCGGCAGTGCCAGCCACGCCAACCGTCTCGCCCTCACCCCGGGCCGAGACGGTGCCACCACCGGCTGGCTGAGCGCCAGGATTGCCAGGGCACCGATCAGGAACACCCCCGACACCCGGACACTGGCGGCGACCGCCGCCAGCAGTGCCGCCTGGCCCCAGTGCCGGGCGGACGCCCGTTCCCAGGCCCAGAACGCCGCCGCGCAGAACAGCGCCTCGGTGTACGGCACCGCGGTGAAGACCGCCACCGGGGCCAGTAGCCACGCGATCGCCGCGCCTGGACCACCCAGCCGGTACAGCGCTGCCGCGGCGGCGGCACTGCAGGCCAGCGCCAGCAACACTCCGGCGACCACCTCCGGCAGACCGGTGAGACCGACCAGCCGCAGCAGCAGCGGCCATCCCGGGAAGAAGGCATACTTCGTCGGGTCGGTGTAGCCCTCGGCGGCGATCGTCAGATAGTGCTGCGCGTCCCAGTTCCCGACCACCTGGGTGAAGGTCCGACCGGTGGTCAGCATCACCCAGGCCGCCACCACCGCCAGCAGCAGCCGGGTGCCCAGCCAGGTCTGGATGACGAGCCGCACGCTCACCTGCGCACCTCAGGGACGGGCGAACGCCGCGCGCAGCCGCACCAGCCAGGGCGCGTCCGGACGGCCGTCCAGCAGACCGCCGTCGGGGTCGTCCAGCCCGCCGTCGCGGACGATGTCGAGTTCGGGCCGCCAGCAGTCCCGCACCACCCGGGCGGCCAGCCAGAGCTGGACGCCGATCCGCAGGAAGATGCTCGCGACGTAGAGCCCGTCACCCCCGCCGCCGGAGGTCAGCACCCCGTCCAGGTGAGCCCAGATCGCCACGAAGTAGACCAGCTCGCCGAGCGAGAACACCACCCAGTCGAGCCACCGCGGCCGCGCCAGCACCAACAACGGCAGCAGCCACAACGTGTACTGCGGCGAATAGACCTTGTTCACCAGCAGGAACAGCACGACGATCAGGAACAAGCCCTGCGCCAGCCGGGGCCGGCGGGGGGCAAACAGCAGCAGCAGGCCGAGGCCGAGCGAGCCAGCCACCATCACCCCCGCCTCGATCCCCGAGACGCCCGTGATGTCCACCCCCGACAGCCGCAGCGCGTACCAGATCGAGCCGAGATCGCCGCCGCGGTCGACGTTGAACGTCCAGAAATTCAGCCACCCCTGCGGGGCGAGCAGGTAGACCGGCAGGTTGACCGCCACCCAGGAGGCGGCGGTGGCCCCGACAGTGGTGAAGAACGCCCGCCAGCGACTCGCCCGCAGGCACAGGACGGCCAGCGGAACCAGCATCAGGACGGGATAGAGCTTCGCCGCGATCGCCAGCCCGAGCCAGATCCCCGTCCACACCGGGCTCTTGCGTGACCAGGCCAGCAGCGCCAGCGCCAGCAAGGCCAGCACCAGGGCGTCCCAGTTGATCAGGCCGGTGGTGAAGATCGCCGGGGCGGCCGCGATCATCAGGGCGTCGCGTGGCCGCGACATCTTCAGGTGCGCCCAGACCAGCACCACGAAGAGCAGGAACAGCACCACGGCGTTCACGCCGAAGAACAGGCCTGCCGCGTGGGCGACCTGGTCGTCGGTCAGCCCGGGCTCGGTGCGGCCGCCGAGCAGGTTGGTCAACCGGCGGGTGAGGTCGATCAGGAAACCGGTCAGCACCGGATACTCCAGGTCGGCCTGCAGGAAGGGCACCTGACCCTCGCTGACCCCGCGCCAGTAGAACAGCGCGCTGATGTCGGAGTAGCACATCGCCGGGAAGTAGTCCGCACCCTCCCGGCACGGCAACTGCCGCAACATCAGCACGACCCAGGAGACGGTCAGCGCCAGCATCGACCAGGGGCCGGCGGCGAACCTCAGCCCGCCGGGCAGGGCGTGCCTGCCGTCGGGTCCACCCACTGGAAGGACGCGAGCAGGACTGGGCACGGCCTCATCCTACGGGACCAGAACCCGCGCTCAGCCGTCCCCGGTCTGTGCCTCGTCCTGCTCCTTGGCCGGCTGGGTGGCAGTGGTGGCCGGCGCCGAGGTCGGCTTGGTCGGTGCGGTGGTGGGTGGCGCGGTGGTGGGTGGCGCAGTGGTCGGCGGCGCAGTGGTCGGCGGCGCCGTGGTGGGCGGGGCCGTGGTCGGCTCGGTGGTCTCCGGCACGGTCGGCGTGATGCTCTCGCTGGGCGTGGCCGACGCGGTCGGGGTCTCGGACGCCGGCTTGCTGCTCTTCGACGTCTCGGGCTTCTGAGTGGAGACCCGGCTGGTCGGCCCGGCGAAGTCCACCCGGTCCTTGCCCTTCATGGCGACCTTCATGTAGTCCAGCCAGATCATCGACGGATAGCCCGAGCCGTAGAACCCGCCGGGCGCGTAGTCGTCCAGGTTGCCGGTGCCCTTGTCGCCGGAGACCACCATCACGGCGGTGGTGATCTGCTTGGTGAACCCGACGAACCAGGACGCCTGGGTCACCTCCAGCTGAGAGTTGTAGTAGGTGCCGGTCTTGCCCGCCGCCGGCCAGCCGAGCTGGGCGGCGCGGCGTCCGGTGCCGTCCTGGGCAACCTTGGTAAGCGCATAGGTGACATCGGTGGCGACATCGGACTCCATGGTCTGCTCCGGCTTCACCTCCGCCTGGTACAGCACCTCGCCGTGGGAGTCGACCACGTGGTCGATGACGTGCCAGCCGACATGGCGGCCCTGGTTGGCGAAGGTGGAGTAGCCCTCGGCCTGGCTGAGCGGGCTGATCTGGCCGCCTCCCAGCGGGATCCGGTAGCCGGTGTCGTCCCAGCTGGGGTCGTGCGGCACCCCGGCGTCCTCGGCGGCCTGGACCACCGAGTCGTGGCCGTTCTCGAGCTTGATCACCAGGTCGACATAGGCCGGGTTGATCGACCGGGTGGTCGCCTGCAGCAGCGAGATCCGGCCGTACCGACCGTAGATCGGCTTCTTCTCCCCGGGCGGGGTGACGGTATTGCCGTTGACCTTGTCCTGCAGGGTCCAGCCCTGCCGCAGCGCAGCCGTCAGCGCGTAGGGCTTGAAGGTCGAGCCGGTGGGACGGCGGGTCATGCCCCAGTTGATGAAGTTCTTGGTGTAGTCCGGGCCGCCGTAGAGGGCGATCACACCGCCGGTCGCGTTGTCGATCGAGGCGATGCCGGGATGGACGTCCTTGGCATGCTTCTTGCCGCCGATCTGCTTGGCGTAGCGCTGCGCGACCTCCACCACCGCATCCTGCGCCTTGCGGTCGAAGGTGGTGACGATGGTCAGCCCGCCGCCGTTGATCTGGGCATCGGAGAAGCCCAGCTGCTTCAGTTCGTCCTCGGCCATCTTGAGCAGGAAGCCTTTCGGGCCGCCCTTGGCTGAGTCCTTCTTGATCTCGGGGAACTCGGGCAGTTCGTCGTAGATCTTGCTCCGCTCGGCGCTGGTCAGCTTGCCCATGTCGACCAGGGCGTTGAGCGTGTACTGGTAGCGCTCGAGCAGGTCACTGGCGGCATTCTCGCTGACTGCCGGATCGAGATTGCCCGGGCTGTTGACGATGTCGACCAGCGCCACCGCCTCCGGCTGGGTGAGCTTCGACTGCGGCTTGCCGAAGTAGGCCTGGCTGGCAGCCTCGATGCCGTACGCCCCGCGTCCGAAGTAGACGGTGTTGAGGTAACGCTCGAGGATCTCCTCCTTCGGCACCTGCTGGCCGATCTTCACCGCGAGCAGGATCTCGGTCGCCTTGCGCTGGAGCGTCTTCTCCTGGGTGAGGTACATCACCTTGATGTACTGCTGGGTGAGGGTGGAGCCGCCCACCGTCTGCTCGGGGCCGAAGACCGACACCACAGCGCGCGCCAGCGCCGACGGATCGAAGCCGGGGTCGGTCCAGAACGTCTGGTTCTCGGCGGCGACGATGGCGTCCTTGGCGTACTGGTTCATGTCGTCGTAGTTGACCGACACCCGGTTCTGCACCTGGAAGGAGCCCAGTTGCGTCTTGCCGTCGTTGTAGTAGACGAAGGTGGTGTTGGTCTTGAAATCGGCGTTCTGGTCGGGGATCTTCACCGTGCCATAGGCGATCACCACCGCGGTGATCCCGAGCAGCGCCAGCACCGCCAGACCCAGACCGGTCCAGCCGAGCACCCGCAGCCAGGGACTCCTGCGCTTCTTCTTCGTCTTACCACGGGACGCAGAGCGTTTCGCTGCTGCGCGTTTCGGGTCAGCCATAGATGTCCTCAACGGTTTGTTGGCGTCGTGGCGGACGACGCCGGACGCCGTCACCGAGTAGATACGAGGCGATCATGTGGTTCCAGCTGCAGTCGAGGCAGACCTCCACCACGCACACCTTGAACTCGCCGTACTCGTTCTGCATCTCGTCCAGTTCGGTGGTGGACTTGATCCGTCCGGAGTACTGGCCGAGTTGGTCGCCGAAGACGTAGTTCAGGTTGACCAGCTTACGGCCGTGGCAGAGCGGGCAGGGGACGCTGGATTCCTCGCCGTGGTGCATGGCCGCGCGGACGAGCATCGGGTCGGCGTCGCACACGTCCGACCGGGTGAGGGTGCGCTGGGGCCGCCGCAAGGCCTGGAGGGTGTTCCGGCGTTGCAGCGCGTAGTCGACCTCCTCGCGCTTGGACCACATGGGTTCTAGGGTATCCGGCGCGGAGAAGCCGCACGCGCCCGGCGTCGGTCTCCGGCAGCCCAGGCCGTCCCTGCACGATCGGAGGATCCGTATGCCGGCTCATCCGCAGGTTCGTCTGCTCGCCGCGACCGTGTCGTTGCTGAACGTGCTGGATCACGACCGGACGCGGTTCGGCGCGTTGATCGGCTCAGCGGTCCCGGACGGATGGCCCGAGTTCCCCGAGGCCATCGGCTTCGCCCTGGAACAGCTGCAGCAGGGCCGCGGCGAGGGGGACTGAGGAACAGAACAGCCACCGATCTCCTGCGTGACAAAGCTGAGAAGCGGGGTGAGGAGCAGGTGGGGCTGCTTTCCCTTGTCCGCAGTGGGTCGGGCGCCGGTCGCTGAGCCAGAGCATGGGGTGCAGGGCAGGGATCCGGAGCGGGGCGCGGCGTCACCGGTAGCAGCCCGGTCCGGCTTCAGAGGGAGGCAGGGAGCGACAGGCAGCGGGTGACAGCCGGGAGCGACAGTCGGGAAGTGGGGCGCGGCGGGACGCGCCAGTACGCGGCCGGCGGGGTGCGATATGGCAATTAGGACGTAGTGGGCAGGGCACGGCAGTGCAGGGCAGGGCACAGCAGCGCGGGGCAGGGCACAGCAGCGCGGGGCAGAGCACGGCAGTGCAGGGCAGGGCACAGCAGTGCAGGGCAGAGCACAGCAGCGCGGGGCAAGGCACGGCAGTGCAGGGCAGAGCACAGCAGCGCGGGGCAAGGCACGGCAGTGCAGGGCAGGGCACAGCAGCGCGGGGCAAGGCACGGCAGTGCAGGGCAGGGCAGAGGGCGGCAGGGTGCGGCACGCAGGGCGCGGCAAGGTGGGAAAAATATCGAACTATTGTTTGAATATGCTGGTGTTTGTCCTTGTCGCAGAGTAGAATCGAGTCATGGATGACAGGGTGGCAGCGGGCCTCAAGCGAGGCGTCACACTACCCCTGCACGTCCCCGATGACACGATGCCCGGCCCGGTCGAGGAGTTTTCCGGCCCGGCTGATGACGACCTGCTGGACCATGACGACGAGCTGGACGAGTTCGATGATCTGGAGTGGGATCCGGTGGTGGAGGCCGCGATGCTGCGGTTCGAGATCGAGCAATACGAGGCGCGGCAGCGGGCCGAGGCCGAGAGCCGTCGTCCGCATCGGTTGAGTGATGCTGCACTGGTGGACGAGTTGGCCGCCGCCGAGCGTGCCGAGACCCGGGCCAAGGCGCGGAAGCTGGCACTGCTGGCCGAGTTGGAGGCGCGTGGTTCGTCCGAGCAGACCCTGGGGCTGTCCGCGGCAGGCTGGCTGGTCAACGGCTGCACCCGCACGGCCCGGCAGGCGCGGGGCGAGGTGCTGCTCGCGACCCGGATCGCTGCCTGCCCGCCGTTGGCCGAGGCGGTGGCCGAGGGCCAGGTGTCCATCCCGCAGGCCGAGCGACTCGCTCATGGCCTGGCCAGGCTGCCCGATGAGTTGGATGCTGGCCAACGTGAGGCGGTCGCCACCCATCTGGTCGGTCTGGCGATCTCGGGCGAGCATGGGCCAGACGCGTTGTCGCGGCTGGTGAACCGGGCTGTCGAGGTGGTCGCGTCCGAGGTCGCCGACGCCGCCGACCAGGCCGCGCTGGAGCGGGTCGAGCGGGAACAGTACCGCAGCCGCCACCTGACGGTTCGGCAGGATCTGGACGGCGCCTGGCTGCTCTCGGCGAAGCTGCCGGCGGTGGCCGGCGCGCAGGTCGTGACCGTGCTGAATGCCATGGCCACCAAGCAGCGCAGCGCCGACGCCCTGGCCGAGGTCGAGACCTCCTGGGGCCAGGCCATGGCCGATGCTCTGGTCGCGGTGTTCGGGCACCACAGCTCGTGCGGGGTTGCGCCCGTCCACGGCGCCGACCGTCCCCGGATCACGGTCACCGTCGGGCTCGACACTCTCCGCGGCGAGCTGGGGCCGGCCACACTGGTCGACACCGATACCGCGATCACCGCTGGCCAGGCTCGTCGCCTCGCCTGTGACGCCGGCATCCTGCCCATGATCATGGGCAGTGACTCGACCCCGCTCGACATCGGACGAGAGAAACGGCTGTTCACCGGGGCACTGCGGCACGCGATCATCACCCGCGACCGCGGTTGCGTCTTCCCCGGCTGCGATCGGCCACCCAGCCAGTGCGAATGCCACCACCGCGTCCCGTGGTGGGCAGGTGGCGCGACCGCCCTTTCCAACGGGATGCTGCTGTGTGACCATCACCACCACCTGATCGAACCCGACCCCCACGCCCCACCCGGCTCTCAGTGGGAGGCCTGCTTCGACAGCCGAGGCCTGCCCTACTTCCTCGAACCGGTCCATCCCCGCTATCCCGATCGGCCCCGCCGGGTCCGGCAACACCACCGCTTCCACGACGCCGGACGCGCAGAGCCGGAGTAGCAGCGTGCCCGGCCGCATCGATGCAGTCGATTCGGTGGCGATCTGCCACAATGGGCGCCGCGAGGGGCATTAGCTCAGTTGGTAGAGCACCTGCTTTGCAAGCAGGGGGTCAGGGGTTCGAGTCCCCTATGCTCCACCACACGTCTTGCGGCGACCGTCCGGGAACTCCATGACGCCCTCGCCTGGTTCCCAGGTCCTCATCGTCGCTAGGCGCTGGCACTGTAGCGCTGTCGGGCGGCTTCGCCGCTGGTGCCGATCGCCTCACCGACCTCGCGCCAAGACAGCCGCTGCTCGCGCGCAGCACGCACCGCTTCAGCAAGCTCCTTCTCGGCGGCGTCGCGTCGCCAGGCGGCGAGCTTGACCGCCATCGCAGGCGGGAGGGGTGCATCCTGGTCGCCAGGCTTCGGATCGTAGTTCTCGAAGGCGTCGGCGAACTCCTCAGCACGGGCCTTGATGTCTTCAATGGAGCGTCGAGTCATGATGATTCACCTCAGATACTTGGGTCGAGCCGGGCGCATGGCGTGAGCGATAGCGATGACACCGTGCCACTCGATCACACCGACCTCTACGAGAGTGCCGGTTTCATCGGGACCGGTGAACATCGTCATCGAGTCGTCTTGCACGAAATGGCGGACAGGGAAACGGAGCGCATGGAGCATCGCCGCATCCGAGACTCCGTGCCGGTAGGCACTGTCGAGGACAATCGGTTCCGGCTCCATACCACAAGGTTACTTGCCGCAAGGAAACTTGTCGAATGGTGAGGTGCTGAGGATGACGTGTGGCCCGCCCTTTGCTGGTTCAAGAAGCTGGCGTCGCCGTCGTTGAGGCGCAGGAACTGCCGACGATGCCGGCGCAATCGTTGTTGCCCATCACCGCGGCTTCGCCCACCACACCCCACTGCAGGGCCTCACCGCGACAGGAAACATTCACCGGCCGTCAACGGCACACCCGCGACGACGTCTCTCTGAAAGAGTTCGCTGGCCTCCGGGTCGCGATCGTCGCGCGGACGAATGGGTACCTGGCACGCAGCGCATCCCGGCGCATGCGCCCTCAGGCCACCCGGGTGCCGTTCAACGGGGTTGCCGGCAGGAAGCCCGGCTTCATCGTTCCGGTTGCGGTGTCGCCGTCGAACTCCAGCGTGAGGGTCATCTTCATCCCCAGCTTGATCGTGAAGATCACCTGGCTGCCGGAGATGGTGCCGCCCTCAATGGGAATCACCTTGCCGTCCGCGCTCAGCGTGCCTAAGGCAGTGGCGCCGTCGACGGTGAGGTTGAGCTCCATTTCACGGTTGCTTCCCCCAACGGATCCCTGCAGGAGCCAGGTGCCGCTGGGGTCCTCGGTGAGCGCCGGGGCGCGGATCGCGACCCCGTCCCCCGCTGCGGGGTCCTCGCCGGAGGCTCGGCGCTCCGCGATCTTCGCCGCGGCGATGCGCAGCAACCCGCGGACCTCGATCGGGAAGTGCTGCCCGTGCTCCTCGACATACTGAGGCGGGCATGCCTTGGGGTACCAGACGTGCAGGTCGAACTCGACACCGGTGTCGGTGTCCTTGAACTGCTGCATCACCCAGGTGTGCGGTGTGCCGTCGATCAAGGTCGATCGGCCCACGTTCGACATGTCGTACGATTCGTCCATCCGCGACGTCAGCCAGTCCGGAGCGTCCTGGGGCGCACACCGGAACAGCCGGGTCCGGAAGGGTGTCCCGCCCATGGTCTCCACGCCGCCGACCTCCTCCAACACCGAGTAGTGCTCGGGGTGAATCGGGAAGATCACCGATTCGACCGCGTCCCGCTTGGCTTCGAATCCGGTCGCGCCGGACGCACCCATGGCGGCCATGCTCTCGGCGATGACCGGGAGCGCCTCGTCCAGCGTGATGCCGTCGGCCCGCAACACCACGTGGCATTCCGACCACTCGTCGTTCGAGGCGGCGACGTAGCCCCGGAACTCCTCGTCATGGGCATCAAGCTGATCTTTCAGCAGATCCAGCATGGGCTGCCCGTACAGCAGCGTGCGCAGGTTCCCCAGGGCACGGCGGCTGGCCTCCAGTTCCCACTGATCGAGGCGGGCATCGTCAGCCAGACCATGCACGGTGTCAGCGGAAACCGTGAGGCCCTGATCGGCGGATACGGCGGCGAGCCCTGCTTTGAGCGACATCTGCTCCTCCTGTTCGTGTGGCGTGTTCCAGCTATAAGGTACAGACGTATCTTATCAGCCGTTCCAGCCTTTGCCGATAGACTGCGAGCCGGAAATCGGGAGGCATGTGACAACGCCAGAAGGGGAAGCCAGGCCCAAAGCGACCCGGCGCCGCGGCAGGGTCCTCGAAGCAGCCATCCGCGAAGCCGTGCTTGTCGAGCTTCGCGCTCACGGCTACTCGGGTGTCACCTTCGCCAACGTGGCGGAGCGAGCAGGGACGAGCAGGGCCGTGCTCTACCGTCGATTCCCCACCCGCGCCCGCCTCGTCGTTGACGCCCTGTCGGAGAGCCTGGTGCTGAACGAACTGCGGACGGCCGGGCCGCTGCGAGACGACCTGCGCGCATTTCTGGGCCGGATCGGGGAGTTGGGCCGGCACTTCGGTCCGGATGTCAGCCGCGAACTGCTCGGCGACGCCGACAACACCGCCTTGCGCACCTTGCTGAGCCCCTCCCGGCACTCCGTCCAGCTGGACCTGGAAGCCATCGTCGACGCCGCCAGGCAGCGCGGCGAGCTTGGTCCGGGCGGCATCCCGTCGATGGTCCTCACTGCCCCCGTCTGGCTGCTGCGCTCACAAGCGCTTGACCTGACGATCACAGATCAGATGATCGACGAACTGGTCGACAACATCGCTCTCCCCTTGTACCAGGCGCATTCCGCAGACGTGTCACACGAATGAGGTCAGCGAGGCGTCCGCCCGGCGAGTTCCACGCAGCAGGGCGTGCGGCACCCATGACAAAGAACCAGGCATCGGCTTCTGCGTGCTGACGCTTCGCGACGGCGGCACCGGGCGTCGACAGCCCCTCAGGAGGATCGGCCGTAGGTCTCCAGGAGCCTGAGCCAGACCTCGCTGATCGTCGGGTAGGCGGGGACGGCGTGCCAGAGCCGGTCGATGGTGACCTCGCCGACGATCGCCACGGTTGCCGAGTGCAGGAGATCGGCGACGTCCTGACCGACGAAGGTGGCACCGATGATCACCTGCCGGTCCTGGTCGATGACCAGCTTGGCCCGGCCGGTGTAGCCGTCGGCGTGCAGGCTGGCCCCGGCCACCTGGGCGAGGTCATACTCGACGGCGCGGACGTTGCGTCCCGCCTCACGTGCGCGTGCCTCGGTGAGGCCGACGCTGGCGACCTCGGGATCGGAGAACACGACCTGCGGCACCGCGACATGGTCGGCGGTTGCGACCTGGCGGCCCCAACGTTCCACGGAGCTGGGAGCACCGGTCAACCGGGCTGCGATCGCCTCCCCGGCGGCGCGTGCCTGGTACTTGCCCTGGTGGGTCAGCAGCGCCCGGCCGTTGACATCCCCCACGGCGTACAGCCAGTCGGTGCCGTCGACCAGCATCGTGTCGTCGACCTTGAGCTGCGGGCCGAGCCCGACCGTGTCCAGTCCGAGGTCGTCGGTATTCGGCCGACGTCCGGTGGCGACCAGGAGTTCTTCGGCGGTGAGTTCGTCGCCGTCATCCAGGACGACGGTGACGAGCCCGTCCGCATCACGGTCGACGCGGACCGGGGCCGCCCCGATCCTCACCTCGACCCCCTCCCCGACCAGCGCCGCAGCGAGGAGTTCACCCACGAAGGGCTCCTCGCGATGGAACAGGGCCCTGCGCGACAGCAGGGTCACCCGAGCACCCAGACTGGAGTAGGCGAAGGCCAGTTCCGTTCCCGCCACGCCGCCACCGATCACGATCAGCCGGCGCGGGATGTGGTCGGCGGATGTCGCCTCCCGGGTTCCCCACGGCCGGGCTTCCGCAAGGCCGGCGATGTCGGGCAACACCGGGACCGAGCCGGTGGCCAGCGCGACGGCGCCGGCGGAGTAGCTGCGCTCGGCTACCTGAACCCGGCCCGGGCCGGCCAGCCGGCCGTGCCCGCGGATCAGGTCAATACCGGCGGAGTCCAGCCAGGCGACCTGGCCCTCGTCCTTCCACCCGCTGGTGAACTCCGTCCGCCGCTCGAGGACGGCGGCGCTGTCGATCGCTCCCGTGACGGCCTGGCGGGCACCCGGCAGCCGGCGTGCCGCGCGAACCGCGTGGCCGCTGCGCAGCAACGCCTTGGACGGCATGCAGGCCCAGTACGAGCACTCGCCGCCGACGAGTTCGGACTCGACGATGGCCACCCGGACGCCGCCCTTGGTCGCGTAGTCGGCGACGTTCTCCCCCACGGGGCCGGCGCCGAGGACGATCAGGTCGTAGTCGTGCTGTGCGTTCTCGACATGTCCCATACCGCATTCTTTCCCAGCAGTGCCCGCCGTAAAACCCCGGAGACCCGGCCCGTGCCGAGGTCCCGGACGCGCATGCCGCCGCTCTAGATCTAGACCGGATCGAGCACGATCGGCACCTTTGCCCACCCGCTCACCGGTGGCAGTTCGCGCACCGGCCCACGCTCCGGCGACATCGCGATCCGCGTGGTCCTGGCCAGCAGTTCCCAGATGATCACGCGCAACTCCATCAGGGTCAGTGCCCGACCCGGACACCGATGGGGGCCGATGCCGAAGACGAGGCTGGCATCGGCATGCTGCGCGGGGTCGAAGGCGTCCGGGTCACCGAAGGCTGCCGGGTCGCGGTTGGCCGCCGTCCAGTTGAGCGCGACCCGGGTACCGGCCGGGATCGGTTCACCACCGACCACCGTGTCGCGCGTGGTCACCCGGCGATTGGAGACGAAGGGATCGTCGATCCGCAGGATCTCCTCCATCGCATCCTCGAAATCTTCTGTCCGGTTGGCCGCGACCAGCTGCCTCAGGTGCGCCTGGAGCGCGACATCGGTGGCCAGGTGGTGCACGATCACCCCGACCGACGCGGCGAGCGAGCCCAGGTCGCCTGCCGTCCAGTTGCGCAGGATCGACACGATCTCGGCATGCTCCAACCGGCGGCCGTCAACCCGATCGGCCATCAAGCGGGAGGTGGCGTCGTCCACCCCGCCGTCCCGGCGCGCGTCCAGCAACCGGCTGATGATCAGGTCGAAGCGCTCGGCAACCTCGGCGGTCCGGCGGCGGTCGCCCGAGCGGGTCGCCTCACGGTTGTCGGCCATCCAGTCCACCAGTTCGTCCTCGATCGCCGCCGGCCAGCCCAACCAGCTGCTCTGCACCCGCACGGCGTAGGGGGTGCCGATGTCCAGGACGGTGCGGACGGTCGCCCCGCGCGGCAGCCCACGGACGATCGCGGCAGCGTGGGAGCGGCACTGGGGCTCCTGGGCGCGTACCTCGTCGTCAGTCAGATAGGCGTCAATCAGACGGCGGTAGACCCGGTGCTCCTCACCGTCCAGGCTGTTGGGCAGCGCACGGTGGGCGGAGACCGCGCTGGAAAAGGTCGCCGGGTCCAGCGCGGCGGCGCGGACATCGCCATGGGCCAGCAGCGTCACCGTCCCGTCCGGCTCATGGAAGACCGGACAGGTCTGGCGCTGGGCGTCCAGCATCACCCGCAGATCCGGTCGCGTCCCTGCCTCGGAATGGGGGTCGGCCTCTACCGCACCGAAAAGGTCCGTCATGTCACGAGAATACGACCCGTCTCCCGGCCCGAACGGGACGGCCGAACCGGGACAAATCCAGCCGGTGACAGGCAGTTATCGCGTTAGCATCGCTAGAGTTGCTTGCCTGGCATCCCTAGCGATGCTAACGTGGTGGACATCAGGCAGGGGATACGAAGGAGGTGCCTGAGATGTACACAGCACGACGAGCGATTCGAGGCATCGTCTGGCTCCTCAGCGCGGGGCTGGCCGGTGACCATCGACCCCACCGCGACCTCACGGTGCTGGCCGTCCTCGGTCCACAGCCTCGCTGAACCTGACCGGTCCCTGATTCCCCGGTAGTCTGCGGTCTGTGTTGACGACATCGCAGGCCGCCGAGATTGCCGGCCTGCCCACCGAGCAGTTCCGTTCGTCGATGTCCAAGGAACGCAAGAACGGTAAGGAATTCCACGCGCCCAAGGACCAGTGGCCCGACAAGCGCACGCCCATGTGGGACGAGGACAAGGTCCGCGACTGGGCCAAGAAGCGCAAGAAGCGCAAGAAGCGCAAGAAGGAAGAAGGCCACCACCACTAGCGGGATCAGTCGCCAGCGCCGCCATGCCCGGAATCTCGTCGAGCGCGTGAGAAGGTCGGAGCGGCCTCGCGCTACACCGTCCTGCCACTGGACGCGGTCACCGGCATCGTCACCGACGTCCCCGCGAGCGATCCGGTCTCGCGCGAACTCACCGCGGCCGGTGCCATCCTCGTCCACGCCGCCGGGCGAGCGCACTGACCGGGGTCGCCGTCACCGGTCGGTTGGTGCCTGCCCGCTGGCGGACGGCAGCAGGCAGACGTCCCCCTCGCACACCGCGCCCCCGCCGCCGATCAGGGTGAGGCCCGGCGCGGCCGGCGCGGCCTGACCAGCTGTCGGGCTCCCGGCCAGGGTTCCCGCCCCACCAGCAGCCTCGGCCTGCGGTGCCTCCGGCCGGACGGACGGCGCGGTCATGCCGCGGCCTTCTCGTCGGCCACCTGCTGCAGCACCTGCGCGAAGGTGGCGGTCTCCTGCGCCCCGGAGACCCCGTACTTCCCCTCGAAGACGTAGAACGGCACCCCGTTGATCCCGTAGGCACGGGCCTGCGCCACGTCCGCCTTCACTGCGTCGGCGTACTGCCCGGACTCCAGCGCCTGCAGCACGTCCGCCCGGTCGAAGCCGAGGCTGGCAGCGAGATCGGCCAAGTCGTCCAGCCTGCCGACGTGCCCGCCATCGATGAAGTAGGCCTTCAGCAGCGCCTCTTTCATCGCGGCCTGCCGGCCGTGCGCCTTGGCGTAGTGCAGCAGTTCATGGGCCTTGACCGTGTTGGTCTGGTGCATGGTGTCGTAGTCGTAGTCGAGGCCAACAGCGGCAGCAATCTGCGTCACGCGGCCGATCATCTGCTCGACCTGTTCGGTCGGCAACCCCTTGCGCTCGGCCAGGTACTGCACAGGCGTCCCGTCGTAGTCGACCGGAGTGTCTGGCGACAACTCGAAGGAGTGGTACTCCACCTCCACCTCGCCGTCGAAGCCGGCCACGGCGGCCTCGAACTTCCGCTTGCCGATGTAGCACCAGGGGCACTGCACGTCCGACCAGATATCGACCTTCACCGGTTCGCTCATGCAGTACTCAAGGCGGGAGCCGGGCCGGGTATTCCGCCCGGGCCGGGACCTGCGGCACCGCCGCGGCGGCCTCCCAGACCACCGTGCAACGCCGGTTCGACGGCACCGTCCGGTCGGACGGCACCGTCCCGGTCGAATCAGGCGGCCTCAGACCCGCGCACCCAGCCACCCGGCCTGCTTCACCCAGTGCAGCTGACCGCCACCCTCGTGGTCGTTGTAGGAGTACTCGACGATCTCCGACGGTGCACCAGCCCAGTGGTGGTAGGCAGCGAACACGGTGGACGGCGGGCAGGTGAGGTCGAGGTGGCCCACCGAGAACAGCGCCGGCGCGGTCGCACGCCTGGCGAAGTTCACCCCGTCGAAGTAGGACAGGGTCTGGAACACGCCCTGCTCCGCACCACGGTGCACCGCCAGGTAGCGGACGATCTCGTTGTACGGGTCGCGGTCGGTGAGCCCGACCGCCCGCTCGTAGTGGCACAGGAAGGGCACGTCGGGCATGGCTGCCACCAGCCCGCCGACCAGGCCGGCCACGGCGATGGTGATCCCGCCGCCCTGGCTCCCCCCGGTCACCGCCACCTTCTCCGGATCCACCTGCGGCAGACCGCGCATCACCTCGACGGCCGCGACGGCGTCGGTGAACACCCGGCGGTAGTAGTAGGTCTCCGGGCTCTCGATCCCGCGGGTCATGAACCCGGGGGCGGACGGCGCAGCTCCCACCGGGTCGGGGGTGTCGCCCCCGCTCCCCCACACACTGCCCTGACCGCGGGTGTCCATCAGCAGGTAGGCGTAGCCGGCATTCACCCAGGCCAGCCGCTCGTGCGGCAGCCCCCGGCCGCCGCCGTAGCCGACGTACTCGACCACCCCGGCAAGCGGCGTCGAGACGTCCTTGGGCAGCAGCAGCCAGGCCTTGATCGGATGCCCCTCGAAGCCGGCAAAGGTCACGTCGTAGACGTCCACCAGGCTGAGCCCCGCAGCCACCGGGGTCAGGACGGGATCGGCCGCCGGGCGGTGTTCGGCCAGGGTCATCGCCCAGAACTCGTCGAAGTCGGCGGGTTCGGCCACCTCGGGCCGGTAGTTGCGCAGTTCGGCAGGCGAGAGATCGAAACGGGGCATCGGTGTCCTTTCAACGCGCCACAACGTAGCGCGCCGGCAGCCTCCGAATCACCGGATGGACGCAAGAACCGACAGCCGGCGCTGGCCCAAATGCCGCCGGGGCAGGATGCCGCCGGGGCAGGGCGCGGTGCCGCGTCCCGCCACCTGGACGGGGGTGAAAGGGGGACGGTTCCGCCTCCCCGGTGGGCCACGGGACGGTTCCGCGGCCCGCAACCCGGATGGAGCGGCGGCTGGTTGCCTAGCCGGGCACGGTTTCGGTGCACCGCGGAGGCCACCGCACCGGGCGGCCGACCCGGCTTCATCCGGCGTCGCCGGCTGCTGAGGGTCACCACCCCCGAGATGGACCAGTGAAACAGTGAGCCCCGGCGGCCTACTATCTCGGTGACGGAACTTGCCTACACCCCCAGAACAGACATGTCTCATCGTCCCGCTGTTGCCTTCGCCCCGCGGTCCGCCGCGGCACCCTTCCTGCTGGGCGTCGGGCTGGACGGCCCGCGCTGCGGGACCGAGACCCTGCCCACGCTGCTGGCGGCCATCGAGGCGTCCCGCGACCCCGCCGGCGAGCCCGCGCAGGTCGTCCTGCTGGTTCGCAGCGGCCCTGGCGGACGTCCGCTGGCGCGGGCCCGCGAGGTCCGCTCGCTCGCCCGGCACCATGCGATCGCGATCGTCGCCCTGGACCTGCCGACGACGGCGGTGGCAGCAGTCCACAACGCCACGGTGGCGGTGGCGGCCGGCGTCCACCCCGACCTGGTGCCCGTCCTGATCGAACGGATCGCCGCCAAGACCCGGACGGTGGCCGTCCTGGACTCCGTCGCCCGGCTCACCAGCCCCGCGCCGACGCTGACCCAGCACGTTCGCAGCTGGTTCCCCGGCAGTTGCTTCCTGGCCGGCCCCGGGCAGACCGTGGTCTCGGGACGGTCGGCACTGCTGGCCTGGCAGGCGGCCATGATGGCCGCCGCCGGAGCTGTCGCCGAACCGGTCTGGGACAACCGGGACGGGCCGGCGCCGTACACCAGCTCGCTGCCGGAACGCGCCCGGCAGCTGGACCCCACCGAAGCCCCGGCCGACGACCGGTGGGGGGCGAGGCGCGTGCTGGAAGTGACCTGGCTGGCCGAGGATCCCGTCCGGATCGCCTGCCGGCTGGACGACGCGTCCTGGACGGCCTGCCGCAACTGCGGCCGGCGAACCATCCAGCCGGTCTGCCCGTTCTGCTCGGTGGTGACCCCGGTCGTCACCGAACCCGACGCCGCCGAACCCGGACCAGCCGCCGAGCTGGAAACCGCCACGGTATCGAAAGCCGCTGCATCGAAAGCCGCTGCATCAAGAGTCACTGCATCAAAAGCCACTGCATCGAAAGAGGGAGTCGTCGCATGAACCCGCGTCAGCGCCGAGGCGTGCTGCTGATGGTGATCGCGGTGGTCGGAGCCCTCGCGGTCTTCGCCTCGGTGCTCAGCTACGTGGCCAGCGTGAACGCGAACGTGGGGAACCAGGTGTCGGTGGTCACGCTCTCCGTCGATGTGAAGGCCTACCAGCCGGTCGACGCCGGCATGCTGACCCTCACCCGGGTGCCGGAGAAGTGGCTCTCCCCGTCGGCGGTGCGCGACCCGGGGGAAGTGGTCGGGCTGGTGCCGGTGGCCGATCTTGTCGCTGGCAGCTACGCCGACCGGTCGATGTTCACCACCCGTCCCGGGATCGCGAAGGGCTACCGGGAGACCGCGATCCTGGTGGACGCCGAGACCGGCGTCGGCGGCAAGATCCGCACCGGTGACCGGGTGGACATCATCGCCACCTTCGCCGCGGCCGACCAGACCCGGCCGCCGGTGGCGTCCTATGTGGTGCAGAACGCGATCGTGATCGAGGTTGGCGTCGTCCAGGACGTCGAACGCGCGAACTCCGGTGGCGGCTTCTCCGAAGGCCAGGCGATCCCGGTGACCTTCGCGCTGCCGATCGCCGACTCGCTGCGGCTGGCCAGCGCGGAGAGCTTCGCGGTCAAGGTGCGGCTGGCACTGCGGGCCCGCAACGACGAGTCCGCGATCCCGTCCGGGCAGACGGTCTACGAGGAGGGTCACCGCTGATGGCGATGTCAGTGGCGCTGGTCAGCGCCAGCCGCGAGATCCGGTCGTCGTTCGCGACGGTGATCGCCGAGGCCCCCGAGGTCACCCTGGCAGGCATCGCCGGGACCATGCCGGACCTGCGCACCCTGGTCCAGGAGACCCCCGAACTCGACGTGATCGTCGTGGACGCGGGCCTGGCCGACACCCCCGCGCTGGAGGTCGTCCACGAACTCGGCCTGAGCGCACCGCTGATCGCCACCTTGGTGATCGGGGGCCAGGGTGTCACCCTCGCCGCGGTGGTCGCCTCCGGCGCCCGCGGCATGCTCACGCTCCCGCTGTCACTGCAGGAGGTGCAGGCCCAACTCGACACCGCCGTCGCCTGGAGCCGGTCGCTGCGCCAGCACCTGACCGGCGAACTGACCGCCGGTGGACGGGGACGGATTCTCGCCCTGGCCGGCGCCAAGGGCGGGGTCGGGGTCTCCGTGCTGGCGGCCCTGCTGGCCACCCGGGCAGCGGGTGAGGGCCAGACCGTCTGCCTGGTCGACCTCGACCTGCGGGCCGGCGACCTGGCCTTCCTGTGCGGGGTGAGCCCGCGGCGCAGCGTGGCCGACCTGGCCGGCCTGGCCGGCGACCTCACCATCCGCGGCATCCGCGAGGTGGTGGTCGACGTCCCCGCCGGCTTCGCGCTGCTGGCAGCACCGGACCGGGTGGAGCAGTCGGAGGAGGTGACCGCCCAGGCGGTGCGCCAGATCCTGCACGAGCTGCGCCGGAACTTCTCCCTGGTGGTGGTCGACACCGGTTCGGTGCTGGACGACCCGCGCGCGGTCGCGCTGGAAGTCGCCGACGAGGTGCTGCTGGTGGCCAACTGTGAGCTGATCAGCATCCGCGCGGCGCGTCGCTCGCTGGAGGCCTGGGAACGGCTCGGCGTCCGCACCACCGACCGGGCCCGGCTGGTGGTCAACCAGTCATCGAAGCAGCGGGAGATCCAGCCCGACCTGGTCGCCCGGCTGGTGAAGCTCCCGCTGCTGACCGCGGTGGCGTCCGCGCCGGCGGAATTCGAGGGGCCGGTCAACACCGGCACGCTCACCGGCGAGCGTCCGGCCACCGGGATGCAGGCGGCCGGCGCCATCCTGGCCGGTTGCGGCACCGACGCCCCTGCCCTCCGGCAGGCCACCTCCGCCGGTCGTGGCCCGGCCAGCCGCCGGAAGCGGTCCCGGGCCGGCTCCCGGGTGCTGGTGGAGGAGAGCGGAAGTTCGGCGGTGGAACTGCCGGTGTTCGTCCTGCTGTTCATGATCACCTTCTTCATCTGCATCCAGGGCCTGGTCCTCGGGCTGGGCTACATCGTCGCCGGGAACGCCGCCAACGAGGCCGCCCGCGAGGCCAGCGTGGGCCGGTCGCTGGCCGAGATCGACCAGGTCAGCCAGCACGCGATGCTCGGCCTGGAGTTCAGCGCGAACACCCGGGTGGACGCCGGCGCCCGCGTCGTGACCGTCGATGTCGGCGTCCCCAAGGTCTTCGGCTGGCTGCCGGACGGATTGCAGGCCGCGTCCGCCCGGGCCGCCTATCTCCCCGAGGACGACTCATGAGGCGCCGCGACGAACGTGGCTCGATCCTGATCGAGACCGTGGTGGCGATCCCCGCCCTGGTCTTCGCCACCGTGGTGATCGTGCAGGGGCTGGTCTTCGCCTCCGGCCTGGGGGCGGTGGACGTCGCCGCCAAGGACGCCGCGCGAGCGGCCGCCGACAGCTGTTCGGCGGTGTCGCCGTGGGACGCCGCCCAGCGGGCCCTGCCCGACTTCGCCGTCCTGCGCGCGGTGGAGACCCCCTCCAGCGGCGACGACGTCCTGGCCCGCGTCCACGCCGGGATGCGCTTCAGAGTCGGCAGCCTGAGCCTGGCCGAGTTCGAGGTGGTGCGTGACGCCGAGATGCCGAGGATGGCGTCATGCCGCTGAGGGACCGGCTCGCCCAGGCCCAGGCCGCACCGGACGGGGACAACACCGACCTGGTCGGCGCCTACCTGACCCGGCTGGTCGACGAACTCGACCGCGAGGAGTTGCGCGACCTGAGCGACTCCCAGCGTCGGGTGCGGCTGGAGCGCCGGCTGGGCGACCTGCTCAGCGTCGAAGGCCCGGTGATGACCCACCGGGAGCGCGGCGCCTTCATCAAACGGGTGGTCGACGAGGCCCTCGGACTGGGTGTCCTGGAACCGCTGCTGGCCGACCCGGCAGTCACCGAGATCATGGTCAATGGCCCGCACACCGTCTACGTCGAGCGGCGCGGTGTCCTGGAGCGCAGCCCGGTCGCCTTCTCCTCCGACGCCCAGCTGATGCAGACCATCGACCGGATCGTCTCGCGCGCCAACCGCCGGGTGGACGAGTCCAGCCCGATGGTGGACGTCCGGCTGGAGTCCGGCGAGCGGGTGAACGTGATCATCCCGCCGCTGGCCGTGGACGGTGCGATCGTCACCATCCGGCGCTTTCCCCGGTCGTTCACGCTGAGCGAGCTGGTGGAGCGCGGCAGCCTGTCGGCCGAGGCCGTGCTGCTGCTGAACGCCTGCGTGCGGGCCGAGCTCAACATCCTGGTCTCCGGCGGCACCGGCACCGGCAAGACCACCCTGCTCAATGCGCTGTCGGCGATGATTCCGGCGGACGAGCGGATCATCACCGTCGAGGACGTGGCCGAGCTCTCACTGCAGCAGCCGCACGTGGTGCGGCTGGAGGCGCGGCCGGCGAACGTCGAGGGGCGCGGCGAGATCTCGATTCGCGACCTGGTCCGCAACAGCCTGCGGATGCGCCCGGACCGGATCGTGGTCGGCGAGGTCCGTGGCGGTGAGACCCTGGACATGCTGCAGGCGATGAACACCGGCCATGCCGGTTCGCTGGCCACCGTCCACGCCAACTCGGCCACCGACGCCCTGATGCGGCTGGAGACGCTGGCCTCGATGAGCGAGCTGGAGCTCCCGGTCGACGTGCTGCGGGACCAGATCAACAGCGCGATCGACATCGTCGTGCAGCTGAACCGGTTCCCGGACGGCAGCCGCAAGGTGGTGGAGATCGCCGCGCTCACCTCCACCCGGCGCGAGGCCTACACCACCTGGCCGTTCCTGGAGTTCGTCAACGACCCACTGGTCCGCGCCCAGCCGGTCACCGGCCAGTTCGTCCCCGCCCCGCTCCCCACCGAGCTGGTGACCCGCCTGGAGGCCGCCGGGGAGAGCGTCCCCGCGGTCTTCGTCACCGGAGGCCAGCGATGGCACCCCTGATCGTCCTCGGGTTCACCGCGGTGGTACTGGTGCTCGGCCTGGTCGCCTTCGCGGCACTGTACGGCGCGTTCAGCCGCAACCAGGAGATCGTGCTCGCCTCCACCGGCGACCGGCATCAGGGCCTGGCCGCCCGGGCGCGGCGCCGGGCCAACCAGGCGGTCCGTGCCACCGCCGCCGGACGCCGGCTCGACCTCCGGCTCGCCGGTGCCAGCCTCAGCCTCGGCCCGGCCGACTTCCTCACCCTGGTGGTGGCCGGTGCCCTGCTGGTCGGCCTGGTCAGCCAGCCCCTGGTCGGCTACGTCGGAGCGATCGTGCTGATGATCGGGGTCGGCGTCCTTGCCGAACGCTGGCTGGAACACCAGCAGCGCAAACGCGCCGAGCGCTTCGTGGCGCAACTGCCGGAGCTGGCACGGGTGCTCGGCAATGCCGCGGGCGCCGGGCTGGCGCTGCGCAGCGGGATCGACCTCGTCGTCCGTGAACTGGAGGCACCGGCCTCGGAGGAGTTCGCCGAGGTGGCCCGCCGGCTCGGCCTGGGCACCCCGCTGGAGGATGCCCTGCGGGACCTCGCCCAGCGGCTGCCGTCGCCCGAGTTGTCGGTCCTGGTGAAGACGATCGTGGTGCAGAGCCGCGCCGGTGGCGCGCTGATCTCGGCGCTGAGCAGCATCGCGGAGACCCTGGAGGAGCGGCGCGAACTGAACCGGGAGTTGAAGACCGCCGTGACCGGGGCGGTGTTCGTCGGCTGGCTGGTGGTCCTCATCGCCCTGGGCTCGGTGCTGATGATGAACCTGATCATGCCCGGTGCGCTCGACAAGCTGATCCAGACCCTGCCCGGCCAGATCGTCCTGGTGGTCTCCGGAGCGCTCTTCGTCCTGGGCCACCTGCTGATCCGCCGGATCACCCGGATCGAGGGCGCATCGTGATCCCCCTCGTCCTGGCCGTGGCCTCCGCCACCCTCTTCCTGCTGGCCATCGCCGGCTGGCGGATGAGCCGTTCCACCGGGCTGGAAGAGGTGGAGGACCAGCTCGCCCTGCCGGCTCGCGGTGCCGCCGCGCCCGCCCGTCCCGGACCGCTGGTACGGGCCAGCGACTTCCTCGGGGTTCGGTTCCAGCGCAACCTGCTGGCGCTGTACGGGCCCCGGCGACTGGCCGAACTCGACCGCCGGCTCGACCGGGCGGGCCGGCCGGAGGGACTGTCCGCGCGTGGCTTCGTCCAGCGCCAGGCAGGGATGATCGCGATCGGCGGATTCGCCGGTGGCATCCTGCTGCTGTCCGGCCAGCCGCTGATCGCTGCGCTGATGGTGGCGGGTTTCGCACTGATGCTGCCGTTGTGGCTGCGCGGGGTGGCCAACCGGCGCCAGGCGGTCATCTCCCGCGAACTCCCCGACTTCCTCGACGTGCTGGCGGTCACGGTCTCGGCGGGGCTGTCGCTGCAGAGCGCGATGGAGCGGGTGGTGGAGGCCGACGACCGCCCGCTGAGCACCGAGATCCGGCGGGTGCTGGAGGACCTGCGGCTGGGCGTCCCCCGCCGGGCCGCGCTCACCGCGCTGCGCACCCGCAACGACAGCCCGGCGATCGGCTCCTGGGTGACCGCGATGCTGCACGCCGAGGAACTCGGCTCCCCGCTGGCCGGAGCGCTGGGCGATATCGCCTCGGACATCCGGCGTGAGGCCTCCCAGCAGGCCCGCCGGGACGCTGCCAAGACCTCGCCCAAGGTGAGCCTGATCGTCACCCTGGTGATCCTGCCGGGCGCGCTGCTGCTGATCATGGCCTCGCTGCTGCTGGCGAACTCCGACATCCTGGGTGTGCTGGGATGACCGCCGAGCACGTCCGGGAGATCGCCACCGCCGTCAAGGTGCTGTGCGACATCCGGCTGCTCTGCGTCCTGCTGATGCTGATTGCGCTACCCCAGATGGCGATCACCGGCTTCACCGTTGCCGCGCTGCTGGCGACGCTCCCGCTGTCCTGGCTGCTGCTGCGGCACTGGGAGCCGTTGGGCGCACGGCTGATCCAGGCCTGGGCGCTGCCCGCGGTGGAGTCGGCGGTGGCGATCCTGCTGTTCGTCTCCTACGGCGACTCCGGGATCGGGGCGGCCTACCTGGCGGCCACCCTCGCGCTGTTGTCCTGCGGCGGTGGGGTGCGCCCGATGGTGATCTCGCTGGGTTCTTTCGCCGCGGTGGTCGGCCTGGTGATCGCCGGACAGGTGCCCGTCCTGGGCGGCGCCGGGGCGATCGGCTCGTTCTGGGTGCTCAGCGTGGTGGTGATGCTGGGCAGCTGTGGCGTGGCCGGCCTCTACCTGCGGCGGATGCTGTTCGCCCGGGTCGAACTGGTCGAACAACGCCGGTTCGCCGAACTGGCCGAGGCCTCCAGCCAGGAGCGGTTGCGGCTCGCCCAGGACCTGCACGACGGGATGAGCAAGACCCTCCACGGCGCTCACCTGCTGGCCGAGTCGCTGACCCGGCAACTGGCCGGCGAGGGCCTTCCCCAGGTGATCCGCGCCCGCGAACTCACCCATGCCCTGGACACCGCTCGCCGGGAGTCGCGCGAGCTGCTGCTGGAGTTGCGGGAGGTGCCGCCGGGCGACCTGGTGGCTCCCTGCCGGGAGCAGGTCCGGCAGTGGTCGGCCGCGCACCCCCAGATCGCGCTCACCCAGCACTACCCGGACGAGCCGGTGGTGGTCGGCGTCGCGGTGCAGCACGAGGTGGTGCGCACCCTGGGCGAACTGCTGGAGAACGTCCGGCGGCACAGCGGGAGCTCGACGGCGGAGGTCCGGCTGGAGCACCACGACCGGGCAGCCCGGCTGTGGGTCCGCGACCAGGGTGTCGGTCTCGGCGAGCTGGACCTGCCACAGCTGCAGCGCGCCGGGCATTTCGGGCTGGTGGGGGTGCATGAGCGGATGGAGCGGATCGGCGGCTCCTGCCGGGTGGAGTCGGGACCGGACGGGACCACCGTCGAGGTCAGCTGCCCGCTGGCCGCCGCGACGAGACCGGGGAGCAGGACATGAAGGTGCTGGTGGTGGACGACAACCCGATCGTCCGGCTGGGGCTGCGCGCGATGCTGACCGACCTGCCCGAGGTGACCGAGGTGGTCGAGGCGGCCGACGGACGCCAGGCGCTCGCCGCGGCCACCGGGGCCCGGTTCGACCTGATCTTCCTCGACGTCCGGATGCCGGTGCTGGACGGTCTGGGCACGCTGCGGGAACTTGGCGACACCCCGGTGGTGATGCTCACCAGCTCCGAGGAGCCCGAGACCATTCGCCAGGCGCTCGCCCTGGGGGCCCGGGGCTATCTGGTGCACGGCGAGTTCGGCGAGGCCGAGGTGGCGGCTGCGCTGCGCACCTGCAGCGCGGGCGGGATCGTGCTCTCCCCGCCGGCCGCCGTGGCGCTGGCCGAGACCGGCGCCCGGCCCGGCCCCGAGACCGGCGCCGGGCGGTTCGGGCTGACCGCCCGGGAGGGCGAACTGATGGACGCCCTGGCCGAGGGCCTGAGCAACGCCCAGATCGCCGGGCGGCTCTACCTGTCGGAGAAGACGGTCAAGAACCATCTCAACCGGATCTATCCCAAGCTGGCCGTGACCAGCCGCGCCGAGGCGATCGTGGTCTGGCTCCAGAGATGAGAGTGGGTCCTGCGATGCACCGAATTTGGGCCCCCAGGTGGGTCTTTGGTCTCTGGGACGGCGCGCCGCCCCTGCCTAGCGTTGTTCCTGTCACAGCGACCCCCACCGGGGACGGCCAGGAAGGGAAACACCATGAGCACCGCACTCCAGCTGTACGTCAAGGCGATCACCGCGATCACGACCCGGGCCCGCGAGGAGCGCGGCCAGGGCACCGTCGAGTACGTGGGCATCATCTTCATCGTGGCGGCGATCGTCCTCGCGGTCGCGGCAGCCGCGACCGGGTTCGCCGCGGACATCATGAATGCGATCGGCGACGCCATCAAGGGCGCGATCGCCAAGGCGTCCGGGTCGTAGGCCTCCGCCCGGCAGGCGCGGTGCGGTCCACCCCACCGGGCGGGCCGCACCGGCGTCCAGGCCAGGTCACGAACCAGCGGAGTTCCGGAAGGGGAAGCAGATGAGGCGGCTGGCAGTGGTGATGATCGCGCTGGCGCTCGCCGGGTGCACCCCGTCCGGCCAGCAGCCATCACCCACCCCCTCACCCTCCGCGTCCGGGCAGAGCTCGCCCGGCGCGGGGGGCCCTGCCACGCCGCCGGAGTCCCCGGCGTCCGCCAGCCCGACGATGTCGCTGCCACCCCTCGGCGAGCGCTACTCGCTGCCGGCCACCGCCACCCCCGCATCCTGGGGCGAACCACTGGGCTCGCTGGTGGGCAAGGCCCCGTCCGCCTCGAACAAACGGTCCCGCGAGGGCTGGCGGGTGGACCTGATGGGGGTCTACCGGCTGGACGGCGAGCGGGCGCTGGTCGAGATCCGGCTCAATGCCGACCAGGCCAGGGGCCAGCACGGGCTGGGCGTCTGGACTGCCCCGGGCAGCAGCCAGAACTTCCACGCCAACGACCCCGCCAACGGCGGCTACGCGGCCCTGTTCGACGAGTTCTCGGACGTGAAGCTGACCGTCGACGGGGACGACAACACCTACCTGCCGGTGCGGACGACGACCAACCACTGTCTGTGCACCATGTCGAACGACCTGTACCGCGGGCTCGGCGACCTCCCGGTCTACGTGGTGATGACCATCCCCGAGGGCGCTCAGGCGGTCACCCTCACCCTGGACGACGTCGGCGCGTTCACCGACATCCCGCTCGCCCCCGCCCCGCCGCAGCGGACGGTCACCCCGCTCACCGGCGGCTACCAGCTCCGGCTGGTCGATGCCACCCTCGCCTCGGCCGGCACGGTCCGGGTGCGGTTCGCCGTCGAGCGCGCACTGGCCCAGGACGGCGTCCGGGACCGCAGCATCCACAAGCTGGAGGGGTTCAGTCCCTGGAAGGTGAAGATCGGCAACTACTACGTCTTCCGGAACCTGCTGTCGCTGTCCGACACCGGTGTCGAGGGCGGCTGGCCGGGGGTCGACCAGGACTGGAACTGCCTGTCGTGCACCGAGTTGAAGAACGTCTATGACGTGGGCTCGGCGATCGACGGCGAGATCGACCTGCCCGATCCGGGCACCGGTGGGCTGTTCATCGCCCCGACCGCGGGCTGGATGCTGAGCGCTGCCGGCATCACCGGCACCCGGGCCCGGGCCACCACCGGCCTGGTCGAGTACCAGACCCGGTTCTCCTCCCCCGGCGCCGTGGTCAGCGGCGGCGAGGTGGTCGAGCTGGACACCTCGGTGCTGTTCGCCACCAACTCCGACAAGCTCACCGCCAAGGCGAACCAGGTGCTGGACAAGGCCGCCGACGTGCTGCGCGACCAGGACGGCCGCACCGTCGCGGTGGTCGGCCACACCGATTCCACCGGCACCGCCTCCTACAACCTCGACCTGTCCAAGCGCCGGGCGAGGTCAGTGCGCGACGCCCTGGCCAGCCGGCTCGGCAGTGGCTGGACCTTCACCACGCAGGGCCGTGGCGAATCCGACCCCAAGATCAAGGAGACAGGGCTGTCGGGCGCCGACCTGAAGCAGGCCCGGGCGCTGAACCGGCGGGTGGAGGTGACGGTGAAATGAGCCGCGACCAGCGCGCCGGCGAACGCGGGATGGCCTCCACCGTCCTGATCATCGCCATTCCGGCCCTGGTCGCCGTCGCGCTGCTGTTCGTCACCATGCTCAGCGACGGCCTGTCCCGGCGCACCCGCACCAGCACGGCGGCCGACGCGGCCTCGCTGGCCGCCGCCGAACAGTGGCGCAGCTATGTCGACGACGTGCTGAGCGGCGCGGACGGGCTCGCCCCCGACCGGACCCTCGACCGGCTCCAGCCCCTGCTCACCGCCGACGCTGCCACCCTCGATGCGTCGCGCATCCAGCGCCGCGCCCGCGACCTGGCCGGCGCCAACGACGCCACGCTGCTGAGTCTCAGCACCCGCCTGACCGGCCGGGGAGTCGAGTTCTCGGTCCGCACCCGCAGCCTGCGCCCCGCCAACGACACGGCGATCCGGCTGGAGTCCTCCGCCACCGCCGTGGTCGAGGTCTCCGGCGGGGTGTGCTTCCGCGGCAGCCGGCTCGGGCTGCTGCTGGGCAGTAGCTGCACGGGCTGGGACGACATCGAGGAATACCTGAACCCGCCGCCGCCCCCCGCACCGCCCGAGGACGAGGACGAGGACGATGCCGCAGAACCCACCCCCACTCCAACCCCCACCCCACGGCTCTCCTTCAGCCGGTTCCGCACCGATGTTCGACTGGTGGCCTGAGATCATGACCGACACCCACGTACTGGCCCGGACACCGGCGCCCGGCCCCGCCATCAGCCACGCCACACCGGCCCTCCACGCCACTCCAGCCTCCCCGGTCCCCACCAGCCGTCGCCGGGGTCGCCTGGCGTCCGACCGCGGCCAGGCGACCGTCGGCTACCTCGGGATCACCGCCGCGGTGACGGTGGTCGTGATCGGCGTCGGGGCGGCGGCCGTCTCGTTCGTCCCGGGCGTGGGACAGCTGCTCGGCTGCCAGGCCGCCCGCGCGGTCGACCTCGTCAGCGGTTCGGCAGTCCGGGTCTGCGAGGTCCCCTCGTCCAGCTCCGACGGCGCCACCACCGGCGGGTTCACTGCCACCGTGGTGTCCGACCCGGTGGACTCCGGCACCGACGAGCTGACCATCGAAGTCGACGCCCCACCCGGTACCACCTGGTCGGTGTCCTCCGACACCCCCTGGGCAGCCATCCCGCCGCCGGACAGCTCGGGCACCGACTCCGATGTGGTGCGGGTGACCGTCCACGCCAATCCCGGCGAGGCCCGCGACGGCACCATCACCCTGACCGCCGACGATGGCACCACGATCACGATCCCGTTCACCCAGCCGGGCGGCCAGCAGAACTACGTCGCCCTGGGCGACTCCTACTCGGCCGGGCCGGGTGTGCTCTTCGAGGGGAAGATCCTCGGCATCGAGGGCTTCGCCTGGGGCAGCGACGGCGGCTTCGACGAGTCCGAGCGCCGGCAGCGTGACTGGTGGCTGGACGCCTGGAACGAGGACGACTGCTTCCGCGGCAAGACCGCCTGGCCGCGGCTGCTCGGCAACGGCTACGAATCCTCCAGTGGCACCCCCAACCTGTCGATGGGCACCGCAGACTTCGCCGCCTGCAGCGGGGCCACCGTGGACGGCTCCGGCGGCTCTCCCAGCGTGCTGACCCAGATCGAGGACAACGCCGACCGCCTCGCGAACGCCGACATCGTGACGGTGACCGTCGGGGGCAACGACATCGACTTCGCCCCGATCGTCCAGAGTTGCGTCATCGGGAGTGCCGCGGACTGCGAGACCGCTCTGTCCGACGGGAACGATGCGATCAACAACGGCCTGGCGGACAAGCTGAAGCAGACCTACCAGGCCGCGCTCGATGCCTCCCCGAACGCGACGATCTACGTGATCGGCTATCCGCCGGTGGTGGAGGCCGACGATGACGCCGGCGGCCTGTTGAAGATCGACCAGGGCAATGTCGGCGATGCCGCCCGGCTGATCCTGAATCTGAACCAGACCACCAACCAGGCGGTCACCGACTTCATCGCCGAGAACCCGCAGTACGGCTCCCGGCTGGTGTACGTCGACCCGTCCCGGTTCGACTCGCCGTTCAACGGCCACAGCGTCTACGACGACGATCCGTACATCAACGGGATCAACCTGACCACCACCGGCATCGCACCCGGCGGCGACTGGGTGGATCTGGTCCCTGTGTACCATCCCAATGGTGACGGGAACCAGGCCTACGCCGACTACATCGCTCAGTTCCTGCTGGGGTACAAGTGACGGGGGCACAGGTGAACAGAGAACCGATGCGGGCATGGATCCGGCGATCCACCGGGGGGCTGACAGCGGCCCTCGGCCTGGTGCTGCTGGCCAGCTGCACGCCGTCGCCGTCCACCCCGACAGTCGAGCCGACGCCGCCCGTCACGACCGCCGGCCCGACCACCTCTCCCGACCTCCGCACCGCACCCTGGGCACGGCCGATCTCCACCGGAGTGGAGATGTGGACCACCAGCAAGGACGGCTGGACGGTCACCGCCTATGACATGGGACGCGGCGAGGCCAGCCAGGATTCGTCCGTCGGCGAGGCCACGACCAACCAGCCCCTGGTCCGCAAAGGCGACCCGCTCGCCTTCGTGAACCTGGTCGCCACCAACACCAGCGACGAGGTCCGCTACATCAGCATCGACGAACCCGACCTGTGGGCGACGCCCGCCGCGAAGCTGGTCAAACAGGGCGTGGTCGGGGTGGCGCCGGCCACCGACCAGCAGGCCCGCGACCACGGCATCTGGTACCACAACTACAGCGACGAGACCCGCGAGCACTACCCGTTCCCGCTCCAGCCGGGCGAGTCCTGCGCGCTCGGCGCCGTGCTGCCGCTCAGCTTCGGTACTGACTACCTCTTCGTCCCCCGGCTCGCCGCCCACGCCGACGCCGAGACCATGCTGACCACCACGGTCGAGTTCGACCAGCAGACCTACACCTTCGAATCCTGACGTCGAGTCCTGAACCGGACGGGAGGCGGCGTGACCGAACGGATCGCCGGACCGGGGCCGTTCCTGCTGCTGCGCGACGGCCGGCCGGTGGGACCGCTGCTGGTGGCCGACAGTGCCAGGACGCGGGCCCGGGGGCTGCTGGGCACTACCGGGGTGGAGGGTGCGCTGTGGCTGGAACCCTGCGCCAGCGTGCACATGATGGGGATGCGCTACCCGCTCGACGCCGCCACCCTGTCCGCCGACGGCACCGTGCTCGAGGTCCGCACGTTGCGGCCGTGGCTGGGGCTGACCCGGCCGTTGCGGGGGGCCCGGATCACGGTTGAGGCGTCGGCCGGTTTCATGGCCGCGCACGGCATCGCGCCGGGCTGCCGGCTGGCCGTCGGCTCGCCCGCGGACCAGCAGTGACCAGCGAGTTGCCCGTTCTGCTGCTGGCGATCGCCGGTGGCGGGCTGGTCGCCGGACTGGCCGCCGCCTGGTGGCTGCGCGGCCACCGCTACCGGCTGGACGAGGAGCGAGAGCTGCCGCGCCGCCGGCACTGGTGGATCGCCGTGCTGGCACCACTGCTGGTGGTGGTGGCCGGCTTCGGACTGTCCGCCCGCTGGCCGGTCGGCGTCGCCGTGGGCCCGCTGGTCTTCGTCTGCGCCTGGCTGCTGGCCGCCGGCATCGACGCCGACGTCGGCCGGCTGCCGAACCTGCTCACCCTTCCGCTGGCCGCGGCGGCGCTGGTCTGGGCCACCGTCGCGGGCTTCGCGGTCGGTGAGCCCGGCCGGGCGGTGCGCGCGGCACTGGCCGGCCTGGCGCTGGCAGCCGGCTACCTGTCCCTGCTGGTGGTCTCGCGGCTGCTCCCGCCGCACCGGGAGGCGATGGGCCTGGGCGACGCGAAGCTCGCGCTCAGCCTGGGCGCCGTCCTGGGCTGGTTCGGCTGGACGCCCTGGCTGGCCGGCCTGGTGCTGACCTTCGGCATCGGCGCGGTCTGGGCGCTCGTCCTGCTGGTCACCGGGCGGGCCGGACGCAAGGACGCCTTCAGCTTCGGCCCGTCCCTGGTGATCGGGACCGCGCTGGCGCTGTTCATCGCCTGACCAGCCGGCCCGGGTGACGGCTCCGTCCGAACCCGGCGCCTCCTCGGCCCGGCACCGGGCGGGAATGGATTCCGGGCCGCACCCGTTGCGTCTATGCACGCACGCAACTCAGGAGTGGCAATGCAGTTCGGGGTCTTCTCGGTGAGCGACATCACCCGCGATCCGGTCACCGGTCAGACACCGAGTGAGGCCGAGCGGATCAACGCGGTCGTCACCATCGCACAACACGCCGAGGAGGTGGGGCTGGACGTGTTCGCGATCGGCGAGCATCACAACCCGCCCTTCTTCTCCTCTGCCCCGACCACCCTGCTGGCCTACATCGCAGCCCGGACCGAGCGGCTGATCCTGTCCACCGCCACCACGCTGATCACCACCAACGACCCGGTGCGGATCGCCGAGGAGTACGCCATGCTGCAGCACCTCAGCAAGGGCCGGATGGACCTGATGCTCGGCCGCGGCAACACCGCCCCGGTCTACCCGTGGTTCGGCAAGGACATCCGTCAGGGGCTGCCACTCGCCCTGGAGAACTACAACCTGTTGCACCGGCTGTGGCGCGAGGACGTGGTCGACGCCGAGGGCAGGTTCCGCACCCCGCTGCAGGGCTTCACCGCCACCCCCCGGCCGCTGGACGACGTCCCGCCGTTCGTCTGGCACGGCTCGATCCGCACCCCGGAGATCGCCGAACAGGCTGCCTTCTACGGCGACGGCTTCTTCGCCAACCACATCTTCTGGCCCACGGAGCACTCCAGCAAGCTGATCGACTTCTACCGGCAGCGCTTCGCCCACTACGGCCACGGCACCGCGAAGCAGGCCATCGTCGGGCTGGGCGGGCAGGCCTACATCGCGCGCCGGTCGCAGGACGCCAAGAAGGAGTTCCGGCCGTACTTCGCCGAGGCGCCGGTCTACGGCCACGGCCCGTCGCTGGAGGAGTACACCGAGCTCACGCCGCTGACCGTCGGTTCGCCGCAGGAGGTGATCGAGAAGACGCTGACCTTCCGGGAGTACGTCGGCGACTACCAGCGGCAGCTCTTCCTGATCGACCATGCCGGGATGCCGCTGCCGATGGTGCTGAACCAGCTCGACCTGCTGGGCGAGGTGGTGTCCGAGCTCCGCAGCCAGGTCGCCGAACGCCGGGATCCGCAGGCCCCCGAGGCTCCGACCCACACCAGTCTGGTGCGGGCGCGGTACGGCGACGGCCCGGCGCGCGCCCCTCGTCCGAACGCCAACCGGGGCGACAACGTCACCGGTTCGTCGCCGTACCAGGACAGCGACGACTCGGTCCGGGCGAGCTACCCTGCTCTGTGACCCAGCATCGACCGGACCACAGATGACCGAACAGCCCTCGCCCTTCCAGCTCGCCGTCGTGAGCGGCGGCACCTCCGACCCGTCCTCGACCAGGCTGCTCGCCGACCGGGTCGCCGGCCGGGTGGTCGACATCGCCCGGCAGCGGGGACGGGCGGCGACGGTCGAGGTGATCGACCTGCGCGACCTGGCGTCCGAGATCACCACCGCGATGGTCTCCCAGCTGCTCGGCCCCCGGCTCAGCCAGGCCGTCGAGCTGCTCGGCCGGGCGGACGGGATCATCGCCAGCACCCCGGTCTACAAGGCCGGGCCGAGCGGGCTGTTCACGTCCTTCTTCCACGTCCTCGACAACGACCTGCTGATCGCCAAGCCGGTGGTGCTGGCGGCCACCGCCGGGACGTCCCGGCATGCGCTGGTGATCGATCAGCAGATGCGCTCGCTGTTCGCCTACCTGCGGACGCTGACCGTCCCCACCTCGCTGTTCGCCGCCAGCGAGGACTGGAGCGACAGCTCCCTGAACAGGCGGATCGACCGAGCAGCCTTCGAGCTGGTGCTGCTGATGGAATCCGGCTTCGCCACCCGGGTGCGCGAGGCTTCCTGGGACAGCTACCAGCACGACGCCGGCACCAGCGGCGAGCTGTCGATCAATCTCGACTCCGACCTGATGCGGCTGGCCGCCGGCGGCTCGCTGCCCCGCTCCACCACCCCGTGAGGCCGATTCGGTGATCCGGGTGGCCTGGGGCTGCGCGGCGAACTAGGGTTTCGAGCATGGAGCTGCCGGAGGACTACCTCGACGCACTGGCCGATGAACTCGCGCCCTTCGGGTTCGACTTCAACACCGTCCAGGACGAAGCCGAGGGCGGTAGGGCCGTGCTGTTCGAGACCGACGCGGAGTCGTTCGCGCGACGCTATCCGTGGACGGACATCGACGCCTCCTACGGGCAGGAGTGGCCACCGCCGTGCCTCGACCTGTGGATCAAGATCGACGACCACGGCGATCTGACCGAGATCACCTTCGAGATCTACGACATCCTGCTGTGGGCCGCGGCCGAGAACCCCGCGCTCGCCGGACGGCTGGCGACCCTGGACGATCCGGAGGACCAGGCAGCCGCGGTCGGGCAGGCCCTCGCCCTGCTGCTGCGCCCACCGCACCACGAGGACGCCGACAGCCTGGCCTGAACCGGGCAGCGGCCTGCCGGCGAGGGGTCAGCCGGCGAGGGGTCAGCCGGTCAGCCGCCGTCCCCCAGCTTGTGGTCGCGGACGTAGGCGTCCATGGCGTCCCCCACCAGCGCCTCGCCGAGTTCGGCCATCGCCTGGTCGTCGGCCAGATCGACCTGAGCGCCCTTCCGGGAGCCGGAGCCGGCGATCGGTGCCTGGAAGGTGACGATGTCGTCGGAGTCCACCAGGCGCAGGCTGCTGGCGAACTGCCAGAGCGCGGCGTCGGTCAGCCCGGCGTCCACCGTCAGGCATCGGCCGACCTCGCTGGTGATCGTGGCCAGCGTTGACGGATGGGTGAGCACCGCGGGCGTGGCCAGCCTGGTGGCCATCGCCTTCAGAACGGTGCGCTGCCGCTCGGCGCGATCCCGGCTGCCGTCGGGCAGGCCGTCGCACTGGCCGACGTAGGCCAGCAGGGCGTCACCGTCGAGGTGGAGTTCCCCCTTCGGGAAGGCGAAGCCCGCGCTGCCGGACTCGACCCGGTTGTCGATGTCGACGCCGTCGACGGTGTCGGCCAGGGCGTAGAACCGGTCGAAGTCGACCAGCGCGGCGTGTTCGACCTGGAAGCCGAGCAGACCCTCCAGGGTCTGCACTGAGAGCGCCGGGCCGCCGAGTTCCATCGCGGCGTTGACCGTGGCCTCGCCGTGGCCGGGTATGTCCACGTACAACTCGGGCGGGACGGAGATCAGGTAGAGCCGGTCGCGCGCGGCGCTCAGATGGGCGATCAGCAGTTCGTCGCTGGGACACTCGTCCTGCTCGCCGGAGCCGGCGGCCATGATCACGAAGTCGATCGGCCGGCCCGGACCGTCGGCCGGCGGCGACTGCCCGGCCTCGCGTTCGGGGAGCAGGGAGGCGTCCCGCTGGATCCCCGACAGCAGGGTGTGCGCTCGTCCGAGCAGGAAGCTGGTCGCCCCGAGCAGCAGGGCGAGGAAGCCGATCAGCAGGATCAACCAGACCGTCCGGCCCCGGGAAGGGGTCGGCTGCGCGCGCCCCTCACCGTGCCAGAACTGGTCGGCAGGACCTCCTGGGGATGTCACCGCTGCGTCACCCCCGCGGCCGCCCGGACGCGGCCGCGTGCTGCGTGCTGGTGATCGGCCACGACCGCGTCAGTCGACCTGGTCGGTCCCCGCGGCCCAGGCCTGGGCGGTGGAGGCGTTGGACGCCTGCCAGCAGCGCCACAGCACATACCCGGCGCCCGCGACGGCCGTCACCACGGTCAGGAACTTCTTCACGCCCAGCAGCTTAGGAGCCGCCTCCAACCGCCACCGGCGTTCCGCCCGACTCTGGGGAGCGGGCTCTCGACCTCGCCCGTACGCTTGGGGACGATGGACGTCCGCGAGTTGCTGTTCCCAGCTGGTGCCACCAAGCACGACTGGGCGCTGGACGCCGCCCTGGCGACCGGGCTGGCGCTGCTCACCGTCCCGCCGTACTGGGGGTCGGGGCCGCACGGCACCCAGGTGATGCTCAGCTCGCTGCTGATGGTGCTGCCGATGGTGTTGCGGCGGCACTCGCCGCTGCTGACCCTCGCGCTGATCTCGGTGGGCGCCCTGCTGCAACTCGTCTACGCCAGCCTGCCGCTGCCCTCGCTGGTGGTGATCCCGATCGTCGCCTACTCGGTCGCCCGCTGGGTGCCCGGGCATGTCGCTCGGGTCGTGCTGGTGGTCGGGGCGGTCGGCGCCGTCCTGGGGCCGGCCCGGTGGGTGATCGGCGACCTCTCCCGGACCAGCCTCAACCAGGTGGTGTGGTTCGTCCTGGCCTGGTTCGTCTGCATCGGCCTGGTGGTCACGCCGTACGCGATCGGACGCCGGGTCCGCGAGGAGTTCACCGCCCACGCCCATCTGGTGGCCACGGCGGAGGAGCGCTACCGCTCGCTGATCACCGAACGCGAGCAGCAGGCCCGGCTGGCCGAGTCCCGCGCCCGCAACCAGATCGCCCGCGAGCTGCACGACATCGTCGCCCACTCGCTGTCGGTGATCATCGTCCAGGCCGAGGGCGGCCGGGCGATGGCCGCCAAGAAGCCCGAGGCGGCGATCGCCGCCCTCGACACCATCGCCGAGACCGGACGCGAATCGCTCACCGAGATGCGCCGGATCCTCGGCGTGCTGCGGGCCGACCCCGGCCAGAGTGAGGCCGATTTCGCCCCGGCGCCCCGGCTGACCGACATCCCCGACCTGGTCGCGCGCACCTCCGACCGGTTCCAGCTCAGCGTGAACGGCCAGCCGCCCCGGGTCAGCGCCGCGATGGAGCTGACCGTCTACCGGGTGGTGCAGGAGGCGCTCACCAATGTGCTCAAGCACGCCGGGCCCGCCGCGCTGGCCTGGGTGACCCTCACCTACGCGCCCACCGAGATCATCGTCGACGTGCTCGACAACGGCGTCCCCGACGCCACCCAGACCGCCCAGCCCGGCCACGGCCTGCGTGGCATGAACGAGCGGGTCACCTCGATGGGTGGACGGATGGTCGCCCGTCCCCGTCCCAGCGGCGGCTTCCAGCTCACCGTGGTGCTGCCGCTGGTGCCCTACCGTCCCGCCTCGACCCACTGAAGGGAACGCCGATGCCCCAACCGATCCGGGTCTTCCTGGCCGACGACCAGGCGCTGGTGCGCAGTGGCCTGGCGATGATGATCGAGGCCGAGGACGACCTCGAGGTGGTCGGGGAGGCGTCGGACGGCGCCGAGACCCTGGCACGGCTACCCGCCAGCCGCGCCGATGTGGTGCTGATGGACATCAGGATGCCGGTGATGGACGGGGTGGAGGCCACCCGCCGGATCGCCGAGAGTGGGCTGGACACCCGCGTCCTGGTGCTGACCACCTTCGATCTGGACGAGTACGTGTTCAGCGCGCTGAAGGCCGGCGCGAGTGGCTTCATGCTGAAGGACGCCCGGCCTGCCGACCTGCTGAACGCGATCCGGACGGTGGCGGCCGGCGAGGCGGTGATGGCCCCGTCCGCCACCCGGCGGTTGCTCGACCATGTGATCCCCACGCTGCCGACCAACCCGGACGGCAACGACGCCCGGCTCGACGTGCTGACCGACCGAGAGCGCGAGGTGTTGATCGAGGTCGCCCAGGGTGCCACCAACGCCGAGATCGGCTCGCGGCTCTACATGGCCGAGGGCACCGTCAAGACCCACATCGGCCGACTGCTGTCCAAGCTCGGCGCCCGCGACCGGGTCGGCCTGGTTCTGATCGCCTACGAGACCGGCCTGGTGCGCCGCTGACCCGGGCCCAGCCCCCGCTGCGGGCCCGGCCGTGCGGCGTCCGCACAAACCGGGTGATTCCGGTAGGTCGCGTGGATTATCCACGCGCCTGGCCTCTACTGCCCGGTTTCTGCTGGGCAGAGGGTGGGCTGTTGTTCACCCGCATCGCCGACGAGGTGGGGGACGAACGCCCCTGCAATTCCACCATATAGCGGCAGGGGGGTCTTGCCGCAAGGCCCCCCTGAAGGCGCAGAATCTCACCTCGTGTCACCTGATGTCTTCCACCTGCCCACCCGAACCGCCGCCAAGGACGACCCCGCGCTGATCGGCGCCGACCGGCGCCAGTTCGCGGCAATCACCGCCAGCCTCGACCACCAGTTGGGCGACCTCGCCAGCCAGCTGGACGAGCTGCGGCGGCAGCCCACCCGCCGCGGACGGGGGGCGCTTGACCGCGATCTCGCCATCCACCGGCTCAGCGCCCGGCAGCGGCTGCTGCAGCGGTTCGGCCTGGACATCTGCCTGGGCAGGATGGTCTTCGCCGACCACCCCGACCCGGTCTACGTCGGACGGATCGGCCTCACCGACACCGCCGGCCGGCAGCTGCTGATCGACTGGCGCACGCCGGCCGCCGAGCCGTTCTTCGCCGCCACCGCGGCCAACCCGCTGGGTCTGGCGAGCCGCCGCCGCTACCGTTGGACCGACGGCCGGATCACCGACTACTGGGACGAGGCCTTCACCACCGACCGGCTCGACGGTCTCGCCCTGGACGACGACTCCGCCTTCATCGCCAGCCTGGGCGCCAGCCGCACCGGCCGGATGCAGGACGTGCTGGGCACCATCGCTGCCGACCAGGACGCGATCATCCGCGCCGATTCCCACGGCGCCCTGGTGGTGGACGGCGGCCCCGGCACCGGCAAGACGGTGGTCGCACTGCACCGGGCGGCCTATCTGCTCTACGCCGACCCGCGGCTGGGTGCCGGCCGGGGCGGCGTCCTGGTGGTCGGCCCGCACCGTCCCTACCTGTCCTACGTTGCCGACGTGCTGCCCAGCCTGGGCGAGGACGGGGTGGCGACCTGCACGCTGCGCGATCTGGTGCCCGAGGGCGCCGACGCGGTCGCCGAGGACGATCCCGAACTCGCCCGGCTGAAGGCCTCGGCCCGGCTGCTGGACGCGGTCGAGCCCGCGGTCGGCCTCTACGAGGAGCCACCGGCTGAACCCTTCGTGGTCGAGACCTGGGCCGGCGAGGCCACCCTGACCCCGGCCGACTGGGCCGAGGCGTTCTCGTCCCCCAGCCCGGGTACCCCGCACAACGAGGCCCGCGACGAGGTCTGGGAGGCCCTGGTCGAGATCCTGCTCGACGCCTTCGACCAGACCGAGGCGTCGGAGGACGAACTCCGCCGGGCCTTCGCCGGCAACCCCGATCTGGCCCGCACCTTCTCCCGGGCCTGGCCGATCCTGGAAGCCCCCGACCTGGTCAGCGACCTGTGGTCGGTGCCCGCCTACCTGCGGCGCTGCGCTCCCCGGCTGGGCCCGGACGAGGTTCGCGCGCTGCGCCGTCCGGAGGGTTCGCCGTGGACGGTGGCCGACCTGCCACTGCTGGACGCCATGCGCCAGCGGCTGGGCGATCCGGAGGCCTCGCATCGTCGCCGGCAGCGGGAGGCTGTGCTGGCCGCCGACCGGGAGTACATGGACGATGTGGTCGACTACCTGCTGGCCACCGACGACGACCCGGACAGCGGGCTGCAACTGCTGCGGCGGGACAGTCTGCGGCAGGATCTGGTCGACTCCGACGCGGTGCCCCGGGTCGATCCCGACCGGCTGGCCGGGCCGTTCGCCCATCTGATCGTCGACGAGGCACAGGAACTCACCGACGCCGAGTGGCTGATGCTGCTACGGCGCTGTCCGTCCCGCAGCGTCACCGTCGTCGGCGACCGCGCCCAGGCCAGGCGGGGCTTCGCCGAGACCTGGCAGCAGCGCCTCGAGCGGGTGGGGTTCGGTACACCCCGGCAGGCCACCCTCACCGTCAACTACCGCACCCCGGCGGAGGTGATGGCCGAGGCCGAGCCGGTGATCCGCGCCGTCCTGCCGGATGCGTCGGTGCCAACCTCCATCCGGCACAGCGGACGGCCGGTCGAACACGGCCCGGTCGCCGCCCTCGGCCGTGTCCTGGCCACCTGGCGGTCCGATCACACCGACGGCACCGTCTGCGTGATCGGTGCGGCGGGGCCTGGCGCTCCGTGGCTGAGGGAGGTTGCCCCACTTCCGGCTCAGGACGGGGTGCGTCTGCTGCCACCGGACCAGGTGAAGGGGCTGGAGTTCGACCTGGTCGTGCTGGTCGACCCGCAGCGTTTCGGGGACGGCGTCCAGGGCGCGGTCGACCGCTACGTGGCGATGACCCGCGCCACCCAGCACCTGGTGGTCCTCACCAGCCCTGCTGAGGGGTGAACCGGGGCGCCTCCCCAGTTCCGAGCCGGCCAGCGCCCTTTCGGGCCGAATTCCGGGCCCAGCCGGGCAGCCGTCCAACCTCTTCCGGAAACACCCCGAATCGTCTGTCCAATTCCCGGTCGGCACCGGCAGGGTTCGCTATGGTTCCCTCGTGCCCTCCGAGGAGGGCGGGCGCAGGGGGGAAGTCGGCGTGGTGTGGGAGTCTCACCATCGGGTTCATCGTCACGACAATGTCGCTGGCGTCTGTGTCGTCGCCGGCAGGATTACCTTCTCACGACGGTCGGAGCGGAGCTGCGGAGCCGATTTTCGGAACCCAGCCCCCATCGGGCTCCGAAATCGACGCACGCGCATGACCAGCCACGGGCTGGAGCCTGCCAGCGGCGTCGTCCGACCTGCCTGACCCCGGGCGGGGTCCCCGTTCCCCCCAGAACTCCCCCATTTGGACCCCACCCGGCCAGCCGCGAGGAATTCTCGCCACCCAGTACTGGTCCTGTCCCCTCCTGACTCTGCCGCCGGCAACCACCGGCGGACGATGAGCACCGGGCCGGACCCGACCAGTCGCTACCCAGCGGACAGGCCCAGAGCGTGTCTCCCTATCCCTGACCGTTGCGAGCTCTAGCGCAGCCGTTCCTCGATCGTCGCCACCGCTTCCCGCAGACCGTCCACGACGGCCCCCGGGTCGGGGACCGACCCGTCCTGCCAGGTGACCGCCACGCTGGCCCGGTTGGCCGGGGAGTCGATCGCCACCGCCACCGAGGCGAACCCGGGTGTGACCTCGGACTCCTCGGTGGCATAGCCCCGGCGCCGGGTCTCGGCCAGCACCCGCCGCAGCTCGGACGGCGTCCTGGGGCCAAGCCCGGTGCGGTCGACGAAGGCGGTGGCGGCCGGATACAGCACCCGCACCTGCGCCGGCGACAGCCGGGCCATGATCGCCCGGCCGGAGGCGGTCAGGTGAGCGGGCAGTCGCACTCCGGCGGCGGTGACCAGGGGCGGCCGTCCGACCGCCCGCTCCTCGTGGATGTAGTAGACCTCCGCGCCCTGCAGCACGGCCAGGTGCGCGGACTGCCCCACCCGGTCGACCAGCCGGGCCAGCGGCACCCGGGCGAGCCGGGCCAGCGGAGCCTGCCGGGTGTAGCCCTGCCCCACCTCCCAGACGGCCACCCCCACTCCCCAGGTCTGTTCGTCGCCGTAGTGGACGACGAAGGACTCCTCGGCCATGGCCGCCAGCAGGTGGTAGGTGGTCGACCGGGGCAGGCCGAGGTCGGCGGCGATCCGGCTGGCCGGGACCGGCGTCGGCTTTCCCGAGAGGTAGACCAGCACCCGCAGCGCCGCCGTCGCGGCAGGGACAGGACGGGACACACCTCCATCGTCGCCCATCTCGGATACGAGACACAATCCCGTCCCCGCTAGTGGTCCCGGCCCCGCATCGGGCCGTTGAATGAGGTCATGCAGACCATCACCGTGACCCCGGGCCCGCTGGCCCGCGACGAGGTGCTCGCGGTCGCCCGGCAGCGCGCCCGGGTCGAACTGGGCGAGACCGCGCGCAGTGCGATCCTCGCTGCCCGGGCGGCGGTCGATCGGGCCGCCTCCGGCGACACCCCGGTGTACGGGGTCTCGACCGGGTTCGGCGCCCTGGCCCGCCGGCACATCCCGGCCGCGTCGCGGGTCCAGTTGCAGCGCAGCCTGATCCGCTCCCACGCGGCCGGCTCTGGCCCGCGGGTGGAGGACGAGGTGGTGCGCGCGCTGATGCTGCTGCGGCTGTCCACCCTGGCCACCGGGCACTGCGGCGTCCGGCTGGAGACCGCCCAGGCCTATGCCGACCTGCTCAACTCCGGGCTGGTGCCGGTGGTCGGCGAGTACGGCAGCCTGGGCTGCTCGGGCGACCTGGCGCCGCTGGCCCACTGCGCACTGGCGCTCACCGGCGAGGGTGAGGTGGCCGACGGCGAGGTCGTCCGTCCCGCTGCCGAGGCGCTCGCCGACCACGGCCTCACGCCGATCATCCTGGCGGAGAAGGAAGGCCTGGCGCTGATCAACGGCACCGACGGGATGCTGGGCATGCTCGTCCTGGCGCTGGCCGACCTGGCGGAGCTGGCCGACGTCGCCGACCTGGCCGCCGCGATGAGCGTCGAGGGCCAGCTGGGCACCGACCGGGTGTTCGCCGCCGATCTGATGGCCTTGCGTCCGCACCCGGGGCAGGCCGAGTCGGCGGCCAACCTGCGGCGTTTCCTGGCTGGCTCGGCGATCGTTGCCAGCCATCGGCACGGCGACGGGGAGGTGCAGGACGCCTACTCGCTGCGCTGCGCCCCGCAGGTGCACGGCAGCCTGCGCAGCGCGCTGGCGTACGCAACGACAGTGGCCGAGGTCGAGCTGGCCTCCGCGATCGACAACCCCTCGGTGCTGGCCGACGGACGGGTGGAGTCGCACGGCAACTTCCATGGCGCCCCGCTGGCGCACGTCCTGGACTTCCTGGCGATCCCGGTGGCCGATGTCGCCTCGATGAGCGAGCGGCGCACCGACCGCTTCCTCGACGTGGCGCGCAACCGCGGCCTGCCGCCCTTCCTGGCCGACGACCCCGGCGTGGACTCCGGGCACATGATCGCCCAGTACACCCAGGCCGGGATCGTCGCGGAACTGAAGCGGCTGGCGGTGCCGGCCAGCGTGGACTCGATCCCGTCCAGCGCCATGCAGGAGGACCACGTGTCGCTGGGCTGGCATGCCGCCCGCAAGCTGCGCCGCGCGGTGGACGGGTTGCGCCGGGTGCTGGCGATCGAGATCCTCACCGCCGCCCGCGCGATCGACCTGCGCGCCCCGCTCACCCCCGCCCCCGCGACCGGTGCGGTGGTGGCCCGGCTGCGCGAGGTGGTCGAGGGGCCGGGCCCCGACCGCTGGCTCGCCCCCGAGATCGAGGCCACCGTCACCCTGCTCGCCACCGGCGACCTGCGCCAGGCCGCCCTCACCCACGCAAAGGTTGCATCATGACCCATCCCGCCGTCCGCGCCCCCCGTGGCACCACCCTCACCGCCCGCAGCTGGCAGACCGAGGCCCCGCTGCGGATGCTGATGAACAACCTCGACCCCGAGGTCGCCGAGCGTCCGGAGGACCTGGTGATCTACGGCGGCTCGGGACGCGCGGCCCGCTCCTGGGAGGCCTACGACGCGATCGTCGCCAGTCTGAAGGAGCTTGAGGCCGACGAGACCCTGCTGGTGCAGTCGGGCAAACCGGTCGGCATCTTCCGCACCCACGAGTGGGCGCCGCGGGTGCTGATCGCGAACTCCAACCTGGTCGGCGACTGGGCGACCTGGCCGGAGTTCCGCCGGCTTGAGGCGCTCGGGCTGACCATGTACGGCCAGATGACCGCCGGCTCGTGGATCTACATCGGTACCCAGGGCATCCTGCAGGGCACCTACGAGACCTTCGGCGCGGTGGCCCGCAAGCGGTTCGGCGGGACGCTGGCCGGCACCCTGACGCTCACCGCCGGCTGCGGCGGGATGGGCGGCGCCCAGCCGCTGGCGGTGACCATGAACGAGGGCGTGGTGCTGATCGTGGACGTGGACTCCGCCCGGCTGGCCCGCCGGGTCGAGCACGGCTACCTCGATGAGTACACCTCGTCCTATGCCGAGGCGGTGGCCCGGGTGCTGGCGGCCAAAGCGGAACACCGTCAGTTGTCGGTGGGGCTGGTGGGCAATGCCGCCGAGGTGTTCCCGCGGCTGCTGGCCGACGGGGTCGCGATCGACATCGTCACCGACCAGACCTCGGCCCACGACCCGCTGGCCTACCTGCCGCTCGGGATGAGCGTGGCCGAGTGGCACACCGCCGCCGCGGCCGACCCGGAGGGCTTCACCACCCGGGCCCGGGAGTCGATGGCCGCGCACGTGGCAGCGATGGTCGGCTTCCAGGACGCGGGTGCCGAGGTCTTCGACTACGGCAACTCGATCCGCGAGGAGGCCCGGCTGGGCGGGTTCGAGCGGGCCTTCGCCTTCCCCGGGTTCGTGCCGGCGTACATCCGTCCGCTGTTCTGCGAGGGGAAGGGACCGTTCCGCTGGGCGGCACTGTCCGGCGACCCGCACGACATCGCGGTCACCGACCAGGCCATCCTCGACCTGTTCCCGCACGACCAGCACCTGCGCCGCTGGATCACCGCAGCCGGTGAGAAGGTGCACTTCGAGGGCCTGCCGGCCAGGATCTGCTGGCTGGGCTACGGCGAGCGCCACCTGGCCGGGCTGCGGTTCAACGAACTGGTGGCGTCCGGGGCGATCTCGGCGCCGATCGTGATCGGCCGCGACCATCTCGACGCCGGCTCGGTCGCCTCCCCCTACCGCGAGACCGAGGCGATGGCGGACGGTTCGGACGCGATCGCCGACTGGCCGCTGCTGAACGCCCTGCTCAACACCGCCTCGGGAGCCACCTGGGTGTCGATCCACCACGGCGGCGGGGTCGGCATCGGCCGCTCCATCCACGCCGGCCAGGTGGTGGTCGCCGACGGCACCGATCTGGCTGCTCAGAAGATCTCCCGGGTGCTGCTCAACGACCCGGGAACCGGCGTGATGCGGCACGTCGACGCCGGCTACGAGCGCGCCCGCGAGGTCGCCCGCGAACGCGGCGTCCGGATTCCGATGGGCCTGTGATGGGCGCACGACCAGGACATGGGCACGGTTCCGGTGGCCCGCTGGGACCGGGGGAACCATTCCGGCGTGGCCGCCTGCATGGGCCGGGGGACGGTTCTCCGGCCCACGAAGACTTGCCTGACCGGGGCGAAGACTCGGCGAGCCAGCGGAACCGTCCCGCTGTGCCACGGAACCGTCCCCTGGCCCGGGAGGTGGCGTGATGGCCACCGCTACCGGACTGCTGGCCGAGCTCGCGCCGATCGGACGCGACCGGGGCACCGGCGGGTACGACCGGCTGGCCTGGGAAGCCCCCACGCTGGAGTTGCGCGAATGGTTCGCCGCCGAGGCGACCCGCCGCGGGTTCGACCTGACCGAGGACGGGAACGGCAACCAGCTCGCGTGGTGGGGGCACGGTGACGACGCCCTGCTGGTCGGCTCGCACCTCGACTCGGTACGCGGCGGCGGCGCTTACGACGGTCCGCTTGGGGTGGTGTCCACCTTCGCTGCGCTCGACCTGCTGCGCGCGCGTGGCTTCGCACCCTCGCGTCCGGTGGTGGTGGCCAACTTCACCGACGAGGAGGGTGCCCGGTTCGGTGTGGCCTGCGTCGGCTCGCGGCTGGCGACCGGCGCCCTGTCGGCCGAGCGCGCCCTCGGCCTGCGCGACCAGGACGGCACCACCCTGGCCGAGGCGATGGCTGCCCAGGGACGCGATCCGGCGGCAGTGGGCCCGTCCGACTGGCTGGGTCAGGTGGGCGCCTTCGTCGAGTTGCACGTCGAACAGGGACGCCACCTGGCCGATGGCGAGGCGGCGGTCGGGGTGGCGTCGGCGATCTGGCCGCACGGCCGCTACCGGCTGGACCTGACCGGCGAGCCCAACCATGCCGGCACCACGGCGATGGTCGACCGCCACGACCCGATGCTCAGCTACGCCGCTGCGGTGCTGGCGGCTGCCCGCATCGCCGAGGAGACCGGTCAGCGGGCCACCTTCGGACGGATCCAGGTCCTGCCCGGCAACACCAATGCGATCCCGGTGCTGGTGCAGGCCTGGCTGGACGCCCGCGCGGACAGCGAGCCGGCGCTGGAGCAGCTGGTCGGCCAGATCCTGGCCGAGACCCGGCAGGCAGCGGCCGCCCACGGCACCGGGGTCGACCTCACCGCCGAATCGGTGACCGCGGCGGTGGCTTTCGACGCTGCCCTGCGCGACCGGCTGGCCGGGCTGCTGGGTGCCCCGACCCTGCCCACCGGGGCCGGCCACGACGCCGGGATCCTGGCCGCACGGGTGCCGACGGCGATGCTGTTCGTCCGCAACCCCACCGGGGTCTCGCACGCCCCGTCCGAGTTCGCCACGCCGGACGACTGCGAGGCCGGCGTCGCGGCGCTGGCCCGGGTGATCGAGAATCTGGCATGACCACCTGGCCGGCCTTCGCCAACTGCCACTCCCACCTGTTCCACCGGGCGCTGCGCGGACGGCCCGGCGGCGGGCGCACCTTCTGGGGCTGGCGGGACGGCATGTACGCCCTCGCCGAAGCGCTCGACCCCGAGCTGTACTACCGGCTGGCCCGGGCCACCTACGCCGAGATGGCGCTGGCCGGCTTCGGCGCGGTGGGCGAGTTCCACTACCTGCACCACGGGCCGGGCGGCGTCCCCTACGACGACCCGAATGCCATGGCCGAGGCGGCGATCGCTGCAGCCTGGGAGGTGGGCATCAGAATCTGCCTGCTGGACGCCTGCTACCTGCGGGCCGGGTTCGCCGGTGAGGAGTTGTCGCCCGCGCAGCGGCGGTTCGTCGACCCCGACGCCGAGACCTGGGCCGTCCGGGTGGTCGACCTCGCCAACCGGTACCAGGACAACCCGGCGGTGGTGATCGGGACGGCAATCCACTCGGTGCGCGCGGTGGATTCCGTCAGCTTCCCCACCGTGGTGGCGGCGCTCCCCGCGGCGCCGCTGCACGTCCACGCCTCCGAGCAGCCGGCCGAGAACGACGCCTGCCTGGCCGCCACCAGCCGCACCCCGGTGGCGCTGCTCGCCGAGGCCGGGGTCTGGACGCCGCGGACGACCGCCGTCCACGCCACCCACCTGACCGACGACGACATCGCGGTCCTGGGCCAGGCAGGCGGCTACGTCTGCTTCTGCCCGACCACCGAGGCCGAGCTGGCCGACGGCATCGGCCCGAGCATCGCGCTGCGGGAAGCCGGGGCCCGGATCACTCTCGGCTCGGACTCCAACACCGTGATCGACGGCTTCGCCGAGGCCCGCAGCCTGGCCCTGCACGAACGACTGGCCAGCGGCACCCGGGACGGCTGGGATGCCCGGGCGCTGTGGCGGGCGGCCACCACCGACGGCGCCGCCTCGCTGGGTTTCGACGGGCTGGGCGGCTTCGAGCTGCACGACTCGGTGCGGACGGCCGGCGCCACCGAACCACTGTGGGCGGCTTCGGCCGCCGACGTGGTGCCGCCCGAGGGGCTCGACCCCGGCTGGGTGCAAGCTGAGCTGGCCGCGGTGGTCGACGAGCTGTGGGGGCGGCTGTGAGCACCGCCTACCTCAACATCGGCGAACTGACCACCTGGGACGAGGAGCGTCCGGTCCAGCGCGACGCCGGGCTGGTGGTCTCCGACGGCCGGGTGGCCTGGGTGGGCGACTCGTCTGCCACCCCGGCCGCCGACGACGCGGTGGACCTGGCTGGCGCGGCGATGATCCCCGGCTTCGTCGACTCCCACACCCACCTGGTGTTCGCCGGCGACCGGGCAGCCGAGTTCGAGGCCAGAATGGCCGGACAGGCCTACACCGCCGGCGGGATCCGCACCACCGTGACGGCCACCCGCCAGGCGAGCGACGAACAGTTGGCCGGGTTGGTCGCGGCCCGGGTCGCCGAACTGCGCAGCCAGGGCACCACCACCGTCGAGATCAAGTCCGGCTACGGGCTGGACGTCGAGGCCGAGGCCCGCAGCCTGCGGATCGCGGGACAATTCACCCCCGAGACCACCTTCCTCGGCGCGCACGTGGTGCCCACCGGCTGGGCGGCCGACGACTACCTCGCCCTGGTCACCGGCCCCATGCTCGCCGCCTGCGCCCCGCACGCGCGCTGGGTGGATGTCTTCTGCGAACGCGGTGCCTTCGACGCCGACCAGGCCCGGACCGTGCTGCGTGCCGGCATGGACGCGGGGCTGGAACCCCGGATCCACGCGGGCCAGCTCGGCTTCGGACCAGGCGTCCAGCTGGCCTGTGAACTCGGGGCCGCCGCGGCCGACCACTGCACCTATCTCGACGCCGCCGATGTGGCAGCGCTGGCAGACACTGGGGTGGTGGCAGGCCTGCTGCCCGGGGTTGAGTTCTCCACCCGGCACCCCTATCCGGACGCCCGCCGGCTGCTGGCCGCCGGTGTCCGGGTGGCGCTGGCCACGGACTGCAACCCGGGCACCTCCTACACCTCGTCGATGCCGTTCTGCATCGCGCTCGCCGTCCGGGAACTCGGGATGACCCCGCTGGAGGCCCTGCACGCCGCCACCCAGGGCGGTGCATGGTCGCTGCGCCGCGACGACATCGGCCACCTTCGCCCAGGAGCCAGGGCAGACCTGGTGGTGCTGAACGCCCCCAGCCACGTCCACCTCAGCTATCGGCCGGGTGTCCCGCTGGTGGCGGGGGTGTATTCGACGGCCCGGTGATGTCGACCGGCTCACCCCCCGGTTGAGCCGGTCGACAGGTGGCGTCGCGCGTGGTCGGTTCCGGAGCCCAGCCCCCCACCGGGTTCCGGAACCGACGCGCACATGACCAGCCAAGGCTGGAACCTGCCTGCGGTGCCGCTCGGACGGCCCGGTCACCGGACGAGATCGGTTCCCCCGAACTCACCAGCCCCATCCGGTGCGGCAGGAGTCCCCTGCCGACCAGGCCGTGCCGCCGTCCCCCTCCCGACGCCGCTATCGGGAAAGACCCGCAGGGACGGCAACTATGACGCGACTTCCCGAAGTTTTTTCTGCACTCCCCGAATTGAGTGGTGGACGCCCGTCCGCTGGCCTTCGACCGAGGGCTAAAGTAGTTGCGCAATCAACTACATCGTAATGGAGTACTCGTGACCAACCTTCTGATCGTCAATGGCAGCATTCGTTCCGGACGCATCGGTGGTCCGATCGGTGAATGGGTGAAGCGGACGGCAGAGGCCGACAGCCGATTCACCGTCGACTACGCCGATCTCGCCGAGCTGAACCTGCCCCTGATGGACGAGCCGAACCACCCGCGGCTGAAGAAGTACCTCCACGAGCACACCGTCGCCTGGAGCAAGCGAGCCGAGGCCGCCGACGGTTTCGTCTTCCTGTTCCCGGAGTACAACCACAGCTACTCCGCCCCGATCAAGAACGCCGTCGACTACCTGCACAGCGAGTGGGACCGCAAGCCGGTCGGCTTCGTCAACTGGGGTGGCAACTCCGGCGGAACCCGCGCCCAGGCCTCGTTCCGGGCGGTGACCACCGCGCTGGGGATGGTGGCCACCAGGGGCAATATCGAGATCAACTTCCCGCAACGCCAGCTCACCGACGACGGGGAATTCGAGCCCAACGAGCAGCAGCGGACGGTGCTCGGCCTGCAGCTGGACGAGATCGTCACGCTCAGCGAGGCGCTCGCTCCGCTGCGGGGCTGACCGGTCTCGTCCACACCGGTCTGGTAGCGTCGCTGGCGCTCATGAACAAGACCGTCTTCGTCGACTTCGACGGCACCTTCGCCGATCACGGGTGGATCCCGCCAGGTCATCTCCAGGTCGTGCGCGAGGCCCGGGCTGCGGGCAACCTGGTGTTCCTGTGTACCGGTCGGCCGAAGGTGATGGTGCCGCGCCGGGTGCGCGAAGGGGTGTTCGACGGACTGGTCTGCACGGCCGGCTGTTACGTCGAACTGGGCGGCGAGGTGCTCAGCGACATCCGGTTCCCGGCCGGGCTCGCCGCCCGCACGACCGCCGTCCTCACCTCGCAGGACGTGAGCTTCGTCCTGGAGGCGCCGGCGGCACTGTTCAGTTCGGTGTCCGCTGCCGAGCGGGTCCGGGCGCTGTTCACCAGCCCGTCCTGGCCCGGCGACCCGCAGGACGGAACCGACGAACTGCTGGCAGCCCTGCATGCCAGCGACGACCTGACCGGCTGTTCCTTCGCCAAGGTGGCGATCTTCGATTCGGCGCTCTCGGTGACGACACTGGCCGCGTTGATCGGGCCGGAGGTCGGCGATCTGCCGGACTCGGTCACAGACCTGAGCGGCCACGCCGGCGAGCTGTTCCTGCGGGGCATGGACAAGTCGGTCGGGATCGCGGTGGTGGAGGAACGCCTCGGGCTGCGACGGTCGGACGTCATCGCCATCGGGGACGGCGCCAACGACCTGGAGATGCTCGCCTACGCCGGCACCGGGGTTGCCGTCCAGGACGCTCCCCAGGAGGTTCGCGCGGCCGCCCAGTTGATCGTCCCCGGCCCGGCGGAAGCCGGGCTGGTCAGGGCTTTCGCCGAGTTGGGGCTCGCTGGCTGAGGACCCGCCCGACTCCAGGACCGGACCCACAGCTGAACCCTGTGCCGACCGTCACCCGCGAACCGGCCGGTCAGGGACGCCAGGTGGTGAGGAAGTCGCCGATCCGGCCGATCGCCTCGGTGAGCACGCCCGCGTCGGGCAGGGTGACCAGCCGGAAGTGGTCGGTCTCGGGCCAGTTGAAGCCGGTTCCGTGGGTGACCAGGAGCTTCTTGGCCCGCAACAGCTCGATCACGAAGGCCTCGTCGTCCTCAATCGGGTAGACCGCCGGGTCGAGCCGCGGGAAGCAGTACAGCGCCCCTTTCGGTTCCACACAGCTCACCCCCGGGAGCTCGTTGAGCAGCCGGGCGGCCAGTTTCGACTGCTCGTAGAACCGTCCGCCGGGCACGATCAGCTCGTTGATCGACTGGTAGCCGCCCAGCGCAGTCTGGATGGCGTGCTGGCCGGGGACGTTGGAGCACATCCGCATGTTCGACAGCAGGGTGAAGCCTTCGAGGAAGTTCGACGCCAGGTGCTTGGGCCCCGAGATCATCACCCAGCCGGCCCGGTAGCCGCAGACCCGGTAGGCCTTGGAGAGCCCGGAGAAGGTGAGGCACAGCACGTCCTCGTCGGCGAAGGAGGCGGTGTGGTGGTGGACGGCGGCGTCGAAGACGATCTTCTCGTAGATCTCGTCGGCCATCACCACCAGGTCGTGCCGGCGGGCGATGTCGACCATGCCGCGCACCGTCGCCTCGCTGTACACCGCGCCGGTCGGGTTGTTGGGGTTGATCAGCACCAGCGCCCGGGTCCGCTCGGTGATCGCGGCCTCCAGCTGCTCCAGGTCGGGGTTCCAGCCGTTGTCCTCGTCGCAGCGGTAGTGCACCGGCACGCCGCCACACAGCGTCACCGCGCCGGTCCACAGCGGGTAGTCGGGAGCCGGGACGAGGATCTCGTCGCCGTTGTCGATGAAGGCCTGCAGCACCATCATGATCAGCTCCGAGACGCCGTTGCCGATGTAGACGTCATCGATGGTCGTCCGGGTGAGGCCCCGGGACTGGTAGTACTGCGCCACGGCTGTGCGGGCCGAGTAGATGCCGCGCGAGTCGGAGTAGCCCTGCGACTCCGGCAGGTGGTGGGTCATGTCGGCGAGGATCCCCTCGGGAGCCTCGAAGCCGAAGGGTGCGGTGTTGCCGATGTTGAGCTTGAGGATTTTGTGCCCCTCTGCCTCCAGCCGCTCGGCCTCGACCAGAATCGGACCCCGGACGTCATAGCGGACGTGCTGCAGCTTCTTGGATTGGGCGATGGGACGCATGCGCCCCAGTCTGCCAGCCGCCATCCCGGCGCCGGCGTCCGTCCGCCCCTGACTCACCTCGAGTCATCGGACGCATTCATCGGGATTGACGATGAATCCACGCCCCCGGACGATGGAGGCATGGATGCCGCCGACGAGTTCTGCGAGTGCTTCCCGGCCGCCTACCTGGCCTTCCACCGCCGGGACGGACGCCGGGGCGGGCTCAGCAATGCCTCCCGGGCCGTGCTGCAGCACCTGTCGCGGACCGGGCCGATCTCGATCGGAGAGGCCGCACGGCACCTCGACCGGGCGCAGTCGGTGGTCAGCGAGATCGTCAGCCAGCTCGAGGGCCACGGCCTGCTGGAACGCGAGCCCGACCCGGACAACCGCCGCCGCACCCTGGTGTGGCTCACCCCGGCGGGGCTCGAACGGCTGCGGACCGACGCCGACGTGCTCGACCGGACCCTCGTGGCCAGGGCCATGCACCACCTGGACGAGACCACCCGACGTGGCCTCATCGACGGGCTCAACGCCCTCGTGTCAGCTTCGAGAAAGGAAACGCCATGAACGATGTCAGCTGTGAGAGTTGCGGCATGCCGATCGAGTCGGGCCACTACTGCGATTACTGCGTGGACGCAGACGGCAACCTGCAGGACTTCGACACCCGGTTCGCCACCATGGTCGCCTGGCAGGCCCGGCGCTCGCCGGACGCACCCCGCGAGCAGGTCGAAGCCGAGACCCGCGCCTACCTGGCCACCATGCCCGCCTGGCGCAACCATCCCAGGCTGGTCGGCAACGCCTGAGGCCGACCTTCTCCGCCACGCCTTGCGGCTCATGTTCCTCGGCGCTCAAGAGTGTCGCAATCCTGCCAGTCGATCGTGCCGAACGGCCCTTGCCAGCCATCTGGGGCCATCGAGGCGCAGAATCGCGACACCCCCACCCGGACCTGTGCCCGACAACTCTCCGGCAGACGATTCAGGAGCCGCTCACCGGTGGGGCGGAGTCTTCGCCGTGCCGCCGCGAGAAGGTCAGGTGGACGACGCCGCTGGGCGAGGCCACCGGTTCGATGTGGAAGCGCTGCTCCAGGCCTTCCAGCCCGTCCCAGAGCCGCTCGCCCCGTCCCAGCAGGACGGGCGCCACGGCAAGGTGCAGCTCATCGATCAGGTCCGCCTGGAGGAACTGGCGGACCGTGGTCACGCCACCACCGATACGGACGTCGAGGCCACCGGCCAACTCCCGGGCCTGCCGCAGGGCGTCCACCGGCGTCGCGTTGATGAAGTAGAAGGTGGTGCCGCCGTCCATTTCCAGCGGGGGACGGGGATGGTGGGTGAGGACGATCACCGGCGTGTGGAAGGGCGGGTTGTCGCCCCACCAGCCTCGCCACTGGTCGTCGGGCCAGGGCCCAGCCTTGGGGGCGAACTTGTTGCGCCCCATGATCTCCACGCCGATGCCGGTGTTCCACTGGCTCGCGAAGGCCTCGTCCACGCCGACGGTGCCTTCTCCCTCACCGTGGAAACCCATCTCCATGAAGGTCCGGGTCGGCAACGCCCAGTCGAGCAGGCGGGTTCCGGCGTGCCCGAACGGTGCCTCCAGCCGCTGACCCTCACCGACCCCGAACCCGTCCAGCGAGACCGAGAAGTTGTGCACCCG
>NZ_JAYFPT010000066.1:0-10755 GCF_034927565.1 Propionicimonas sp. | reverse complement strand
CCGTCCCCGTCCCCGTTGTTACCGGTGCGGTGGGCGAACCAGTCGTAGATCTCGGCTTCGTCCGGGTCGTCGCGGTGGAACGGTCCGGTCGGGTGACCGTTGGGACTCCTCTTCAGCTGGCCGCAGGACGTGTACTGCTCCCACCATGCGCCCGTCGTCGGCGGCGTGGTGCGGGCGGGAGGCTGGCTCTGGCAGGCGGTCGTGATGACGGTGTGGTCCGGGCCGGGCATGGCGAGCTGCGCTGCGTGGTACGCAGCCTCGCGGGGGTGGGCGGGGTAGCCGTCGGTGGAGTCGTACCGGGCGATCGCGTTGCCGGCTTCGAGTTGCATCGCGCCGAGATCGATGCCCGCCTCGGTGGTGACGTAGCGCAGGAGCCGTCCGTGCCGGTCCTGGTCGTTCTGCCCTGCCGGGAGTTCCAGGGCTATCGGGTCACCGTGGGACAGCAGGCGTCCGATGGCTGCTGAGGCTTCGTCGTGGCCGCATTCGCCTCGTTCAGGGGTGTCGATACCGATCAGCCGGACCGTGCCGGCGCTGGTGGTGAGGGTGTCGCCGTCCACGACCGAGGCAAAGGTCGCCGCCTCGGTCCCCGGAGCGGTCGGTGTGATTGTCGGGGCGGGTGCTGCCACCGTGGCCGTGGGGGTCGCCGAGGCCTGCCCAAGGGACGCCGGTCGGGGGCCGGTGCAGGCGACCAGCCCGGCGGCCAGCAGGAGAGTGGCGGCGACGGCGTGCCACCGGTGTGCAGTATTCACTGGGCGCTGATTCTAGTCCGGGACACGGCACCCGGCGGGTGGTTCAGTCAGGGTCTGGTCGCGATGCCGTCCAGCCACAGCACCTCAGACTCATCGGCATGGGTGCCGCCCGAGCCCACGTGCTTGGAGTCGATCTTCGGACCGTTCCTGATGACGTACACCAGCGCCATCGCGTGGCCGCGGCCCAGACCGTAGTCGTTGGCCAGCCACGTGATGACATCGCCGGCGACGACCTTCGGCCCGTCGAAGCCCCGAGCCTTCGCCTCGTCGAGCAGCTGCCGTGGGGTCTTCCCGGTCTTCTTCTCGATCGTGTCGAGGTAGGCCTGAAAGGACATCTCATTCCTCCGTGCTGGCATGGGCGCGCCAGAACATCTCTGCGGCCACGTCGGCGCGCTGACGTAGCTCGGTCTGGTCAACGGCGGTACCGGGAGGCAGGAAGAGCAAGCTGTTCAGGGGAGCGGCGACGACCAGCCACAACAACTGCTCGGCCGCGACCTGGGGGTCTGGAAGAGACAGATGGGGACGCAGGGACGGCAGCCAGGCCGCCAGGCGATCGACGGTCTGGCCCGGGCCGAGCGCATACCACTCGGCCGCGAGGTCCGGGAACCTGCCGGCTTCGCTGCTGATGAGGCGACGCAGTTCCGCAATCCTGGGCGTCACAATGATCGTGGCGAGGCTGCGGCAGGTCGCCCGCAGCGCGGCACGCGGCTCGTCCTGCGCGAGGTCGAGCCCTTCCTGCAGGCGTTCCTGCATCGGAACGATCGTCGCCCGGATGACCTCGTGAAACAGCACGTCCTTGGTGGGAAAGCGACTGTCGAATGTCGGCCGGTGACGTGCCTTCGCCGGCGATGTGCCTCCGCCGGCGATGCGTTCGGATCCACCGGAGCGAGGTCTGGCGGATCCGAACGGTCACTCGCTCGGCGTGAGTTCGCGCTGGTTCACAGGCTGGTTCCGATGCGTTCGGAGAACTCGACGAGCCGGTTGGAGAAGCCCCATTCGTTGTCGTACCAGCCGAGCACCTTGACCTGGTTGCCGACGACCTCGGTGAGGGGGGCGTCGAAGATCGAGGAGTGCGGGTTGCCGACGATGTCCGCCGAGACCAGCGGTGCCTCCGAGTACTGCAGGTAGCCCTTCAGTGAACCAGCGGCGGCGTGGGCGAACGCCTGGTTGATCTCGGCGACGCTCGCCGTCCGTCCGAGGACGGCGGTGAGATCGGTGATCGAGCCGACCGGGACGGGGACGCGCAGCGCAAAGCCGGTGAGGCGTCCGTCGAGTTCGGGGATGACCTTGCCGATCGCCTTCGCTGCCCCGGAGGAGGTCGGGATGGTCGACATGGCCGCAGCCCGGGCGCGACGCAGGTCGGAGTGCGGGGCGTCGTGCAGCCGCTGGTCGCCGGTGTAGGCGTGGATGGTGGTCATCAAGCCACTCTCGATCCCGAAGGTGTCGTTGAGGACCTTCGCCAGCGGCGCGAGGGAGTTGGTGGTGCAGGAGCCGTTGGAGAACACGTCGGAGGCGGACGGGTCGAGTTGGTCGTCGTTCACGCCGAGGACGAAGGTGGGCACATCGCCCTTCGCCGGGGCGGAGATGATCACCTTCCTGGCGCCACCCCTGAGGTGGCCGAGCGCCTTGGTGGCGTCGGTGAAGAACCCGGTCGACTCGATCACCACATCCGCGCCGAGCGCACCCCACCCGATGGCGCCGGGGTCGCGCTCGGAGAGCACCGTGATGTGGTTGTCGCCCACGCTGATCGTGTTGCCGTCAACGCTGACCCCCTCCAGATGGCCCGAGATCGAGTCCCATTCGAGCAGTGTGGCCAGCGTGGCCGCGTCGGTGAGGTCGTTCACCGCAACCACCTGGACGTCGGCGTCGTTGGCCAGGGCCGCCCGCAGGTAGCTGCGTCCGATCCGTCCGAAGCCGTTGATTCCGATCCGAACTGTCATCTCACTGATTCCTTTCCGGTGTGGCGGCCGATGCCGCCGCAGGTGTGGGCGCGGGCGCGGCGGCCCGCAGCAGGTCGAGAGCGCCGGCCCGGGCATCCTCGGACTTGCTGGGGTCCTGGGCGGCGATCGCCAGGACGTAGCCGCCCTGGATGGTCGCTGACAGCAGATACGCCAGCCGCTCGGGGTCGACATCGGGGCTGAGTTCGCCCACCTCGATGGCCTCGCGGATCACCGGGACGAGGGCGGTGTGGACGGCCGCGAACGCCTCCGCGATCGGCTTGAGCAGTCCGGGGTCACCGGCTACCAGTGGGTCCTGGGTCATCCGGCCCACCTTGCAGCCTTTCAGGGCGGGTAGCGGACGGGTCAGGTACGTGGCGAGTTTGTCCATCGGATCGCCAGAGCCGCTCAGCAGCTCCTCCGTGGCAGGGAGCAGGTCGGCGCAGTTGCGCTCTAACGCCGCGAGGGCGAGATCGCGCTTGCTCGGGAAGTGGTGATACATGCTGCCTTGCCCGACTCCCGACCGCTCCCGCACCTCGCGGGGGCTGGTAGCCGCATAGCCGCGCTCCCACAGCACCTCGCTCATCGTCTGCACCAGGCGTTCCCGGGACTCCATGGCCATGACTGTACATACCTCTAGGTACAGTTTCAAGGTGCATCGCTGGCGGGCGTAGCGACATGGGGCGGGGCGTTCTCGGCTGCCCTGGCCGCGGTCTCCTCCATCGCATGGCGACGCCGGCGGTCACGTGGGCCTCAGGGGTGTTCGTCAGGACGCGCCAACGGTGGCCGGCCGGGTCGCCGAGCAGGCCCCGTACCTCGGTAGGCGAGTTGAGGGGCCTCCTGCCGCAGTTGCCAAAGCACATGGGTCCGACAAAATCGGGGTTCGGGGGGGTTATCCACAGGTTACTTCTGCCCCCACAAAATGGGTGTTGACAAGTAGATACAGGTTGCGCAGGGGTATCCGTAACTCATAGAATAGGAACACCAGTTCGAATCAGGGAGGGAGTTGGGGTCATGGTCGCACAACCTGTCGAGCGGCCGCAGCTCGACGCCCGGCTGAGCGAGCTGCACGCGCTGCTGGCGGCGATCCCGCTGGCTGATTACGCTGATCAGACCCCCGCCCAAGCTCGCCGCACCGCCACCACGCTGCGCACCCTGGAATCCATGCTGCGCACTCACGTCACCGCAGCCGTCCGCGCCGTCGACCGGTTCGTCCCCGCCCGGCAAGCCAGCCAGCTCCTCGCCGGCGACTTTGGACTCGACCCCGCCGCCGCGAACCGGCAGGTCAAGGACGGCCGCGTCCTCACAGCAGCCCGCGCGGCCGAACAGGCTGCAGCTGACGGACGCATCTCGCTGCCCCACGCGGTCGTGATCGGCACCGCGTTGCGGCAGTTGCCCGAACGGACCACCCCCGAGCAACGCCGCCTCGCCGAGGCGCAGTTGATCAACGACGCTACGACGTTGTCGCCCAGGGATCTCGCTACCCGGGCCCGCCGCATCACCGAACTCTACGAACCCACCGACGTGGTCGACGCCCACGAGAACGCCCTGGTGTCGCAACGCGAGTCGCATGCCCGGAGCCGGGCGTCGTTGACGATGTGGGACAACCGTGACGGCACCTGGAACGGCCGTTTCGTGCTGCCCGAGGTGCAGGCCCGCATGCTCAAAACCGTGATCGACGCGTTCGCCGCACCCCGCCGCTCCCACCTTGGCGATGCTCGGCTGGGCCGGGTCGGGGATGATGCTCGGCTGGGCCGGGTCGAGGGCGATGCTCGGCTGAGCTGGGTCGAGGGCGATGCTCGGCTGAGCCGGGTCGAGGAAGCGCGTGCTGAAGCCGAAGCCGACAAGCCGTACGACCGCAAAGCAGGCCAGGCGCTGATCGCGCTCATCGAACACCTGCCGACCGACGGGTTGCCGACCACCGGCGGCACCCCGGCCCGGATCGTCATCACCATCGACGAAGCTAAACTCCGCTCGGCAACCGCTGCGGCCACCCTCGCCACCGGAGAACGCATCTCCGCCACGGAACTGCGCCGTCTCGCCTGCAGCCACGGCATTCTGCCCGCCGTTCTCGGTGGTACAGGCGTCGCAGTGGACCTGGGCCGAAGCCAACGGCTGTTCACTCCTGCCCAGCGGGACGCCCTCGCTGCGATGGATGGTGGCTGCGTCACACCCGGATGCGACCGGCCACCGGCGTGGTGTGAAGCCCACCACGGTGGTTCGCCGTTCGCCGAGGGCGGTAGGACCAACCTGGACGAGGGTTACCTGCTGTGCTCAACCCACCACCACGAAGCCCACCAACGTCACTGGCGATTCCAGCGCAACGCAGGCCGCGCCGAGGTTGATCGCGGCCGAGGCTGGGAACGAAACCACCGGTACCGGCCCTAAGGCGTGTTCGGGTGAGCCAAGCTCGGGAGTCCTCACCCTGCCCGATGATCAGCACTTTGCTAGGGCTGGTCGACGGCTCGGGTTCGACCGGGGTACATGATCTCCCAGATTGCGGGGGCGGAGACCTCCTCGGTGTCGGAGGCTCCGGCCGACTGCCGGGTGACCGTCACCGGGCCGGAGAAGCGCAGGTAGGCGCCGTCGAAACCGATCAGGCGGGCGGCGAGCTTCTTCCAGCCGCTGAGTTGGTCGACGAATTTCGCGCTGACGATGGTCTGCTCGCGATGGTAGGAGACCTGGTAGCTGTCGTGGTCGTCGCTGGCGTAGGCGTAGGTGTGGAGGTCACCGACCGGTTTGCCGGTGGCCGGGTCGGTGTGGATACCGCTCTTGGCGAAGGTCACTTGCTCCTGGTCGTCCGCGATCACCTTCCCGTCCTTGGCGAGCATGAACACTGTGATCGGGTCGTAGCTGTACTTCTTCTCCGAGACGATGTAGGCGGTGATGAAGGTGTACGGTCCGACAGCGCCACGTCCCCAGTACCAGTTGTTGATGATCGAGGTGAGTGCGGCATTGCCCCAGTTGTGGTCGTGGTAGCCATTGCCGGACCTGGTGACCGGCGACTCGTCGCCCACCTGGTAGGTGACCTCGACGCTGCCGTAGGGCACCGACGGCAGCCAGGCGAAGTACTCCTGCTCGTCGTCCCCGTAGAAGATGTGCCCGGCCGCGGGTCGCCACGGCTCGGTCTGGCCGGTCAGCCGCGCCTCGAAGGAGATGTTCTCCACGCTGGCGCGGATCGTGTACTCGTGCAGGTCGCCGGTGAAGGTGTTGTCGCCGACCCGCACGTCGCAGCCCTCTTTCGAGGCGGAGAAGGCAGCCGGTTCGAAGGGCACGTTGAGGTTGAAGGTGCGCCCGTCCGGCAGGTCGAGGTCGACCTGAACCCGCGGTGCCAGCCCGGTCCCGGGGGCGGTCGCGTCCTTGGTGTGGAAGTTGGCCACCAGTTTGGCGCCGTCGTCGAGGTGGGCGTCGAAGTACCACCACTCGTACTGTCCGTGAACGGCCGGATCGGTGCGCAGACCGTCCTCCCACTGCTCGATGCGGGGGCCGAGGCCGAAGCGCTCCAGATCTTCCGGGCGGGTGGCCAGCCGTGCGTGCTCAGTCATGTGGTGTCTCTTTCATCCTGTGGTTCCCCGGAGCGATTCGGTCGATCGTGTCGCGGTCGGACGCGCCCTGTCCACCGAACAGGGCGACAGCGCTCTGCTCGAAGCGGCGTGCCGCCATCGCCGAGGCGTCTCCGCCGACAGCCGGGCGCTGCGCAAGACTGACCAGGGCCAGCCCCACCAGTGCCGCCACCACGCCCTCGGCCAGTTCCTGGGAGCAGCCTTCCGCGACCAGCATGGCGGCGGGGGCCGCCAGGAGCGCGTCGACCTGGTTGCCGAGGTCGGGATCGTGCAGCGACTCGACCAGCAACGAGAACAGGGCGAGGAACTCCGCCTGGCGTGCCAATCCGACCTCCCGCCAGCGTCTCACCAGGGCAGCGACCGCAGCGTCCTGGTTGGCCTCGCAGTCGAGTGTTCCAGCGAAGTCCGGCCCGACCACGTCGGCGGCGTGCGTGAACGTGGCCCGGCGCAGGTCGTTGATCCCGGGGAAGTGATAGGTCACCGAAGCGAGCGAGACCCCGGCTTCGGCGGCCGTGGCGCGATGGGTGAGCGCACCGGCCCCGCCACGGGCGACGACCTGGATGGCCGCCCGCAGGATGGCTTGCCGCCGCTGCTGACCCCTCGCATTGCCCGGCACAGCCCACTCCTTGCCTTTTCGGTACAGATGTACTGATAATAGTTGAGTCTTCATCGAATACCAAGGAGTCGCGATGCCGACGATCGTCGTGTGCGGTGCCGGTCCGGGCCTGGGCAGATCGGTCGCCCGCCGTTACGGACGCGAGGGCTACGAGGTGGTGCTGGTCGCGCGCCACGCCGAGCCGCTGGAGTCGTTCGCGGCCGAGCTTGCGGAGGCGGGGATCACCGCGCACCCGCTCCCGTCCGACCTCTCCGACCCGGACGACATGGGTGACCTGGCCGTGCGGATCCGGCAGCTGGCTGGCGATCCTGACGTCCTCTACTACGCGCCGGTCGCGGCCGGCATGACCTTCGTCCCGGCCGCGAAGCTCACCGCCGAGGCCGTCGCTGCCAACACCCGCCTGCTGCTCGAATCACTGGTGGTGCTGGTCGGTGAGTTCCTTCCGCACCTGCTCGAGCAACGCTCGGGGGCGATCCTGACCGCCCAGGGCTCCACCGCGCTGACCGGACGGCCGGGGATGAGCGGTCCTGGGCCGGCCATGGCAGCCCAGCGCAACTATCTGCAGGCGCTGGAAAAGGAGGTCGCCGGCTCCGGGGTCTTCGTCGGACGGCTGTACATCTCCGCGCTTATCAAGAACAGTGCGATCGACCAGGCGATGCAACAGGCGAGGGCTGCTGGCGGCAAGGCGCTTCCGGCCGCCGCGCTGATTGACCCGGACGGGCTGGCCGACAAGCTCTGGAGGATGCACCACTCCCGACGTCCGCACGAGACGGTTGCGCCGGCCTGGGGCCGAATCGTGTTCCCGCTGATGTCGTCCGGGCCCGTCCGGCGCCTGATGGCCAGGCGAGACTCCTGAACCCCTGGGGCACTGGCCGCACCCACTCGCAGCCATCCCGCACTCCCGCACTCCCACACCGATCACCGACAGAAAGCGACTTCCGTGACCATCACCTTGTGGATCATCAACATCCTGCTCGCCCTGGTTTTCCTCGGCGCCGGCGCCATGCACGCCTTCCGTCCGCGCCAGGCCCTGGCTGAGAACATGGCCTGGACTGCCGACTCCTCCGACGCGATGGTGAAGACCATCGGCGCGCTCGAATTGCTGGGCGCACTTGGCCTGATCCTGCCGCTGGCCACCGGTATCGCCCCGATCCTCACGCCGATCGCGGCAATTGGCCTGGCCATCGTGATGGTCGGCGCGGTCGTGACCCACGCCCGCCGTTCCGAGCCGATCATCACCGAACTGGTGCTGGCCCTGGTGGCTGCCGCCAGCGCGGTACTGGGGTTCCTCGTCCTGGCCTGAGTCTTCCGTGGGGCTTTGGCGCCCCGCGACCCCACCGGGCGGCTCTGTGCGACCCGGCGGGGCGGCGACGATGTGAGCGCCGGCTGTCAGGCGGTGGCGCGGGTTCCGGTGAGCTTGGTCTTGATGATGCCGACCTTGAGGGCGCCGGTCAGCGCGTCGCCGTCGACCGAGCCCGACAGCTTGGCCTTCACCTTTCCGGCCGGGCCTTCGGCCTCGATGGTGCCGGTGAAGTTGGAGCCGTTGAGCTGGCCATCGGCGATGTCGGCCTCGATCCCGATCACCGAGACGTGGCCGGTCAGGACGTCACCGTCCGCCTTCAGGGTCAGGACGCCCTGGCGGCCGCGGGCCTCGACGTTCCAGGTGCCGTCCACGGCGGACGCCTCGCCCGTCGGGGCGGCGGACATGAGCGCGGCATCCTCGGCCTCGTCGGCCTGCTTCTTCGCGTAGGCGATCTTCATCGAGTTGATGATCTCCAGGGCGAAGTGGACCTGATGGCCGATCGCGATCGCCTGCGGCGAGTCGCCCGGGGCGACGAAGACCGACTTGACCTGGAAGCCGTCGGCGGTCGGCCGGAACTGGTGCAGGGCGCCGACGTGGAAGTTGGTGTCGTCGTCCTTGGTCGCCATCTCGCCGAAGAGACGGACCGGGTAGGACTCGTCCGGCTGGAACGGCATCCCGTCCGGGAGGGATTCCTGAGCGACGCCGTGCATGTACACCGGCTCGCCGAACATGCCGAACGCCTCGGCGCCGCGCTGGCCGGAGTCGATGTCACCGATGATGACGTAGTGCTCGGGGTTGGTCGCCAGCGCATCGTGCTGGGACGCCGCGCCTCCGATGATCGACATGGTCTCGGGGAAGCCCACGCCGTGGGCCTCGAGCTCGATCTGCGCCCAGTTCACCTTCGCGGGGTCATAGGTGGCAGCCCAGCCCTTCCAGCGGCGGGCCGAATCCGCCAGGACGTCGGCGTACACCCGCAGGAAACCCTCCTCGCCGAGCCCGTCGCGGGTCGCCAGCGAGATCTCTTTCGCGCGCTCAGGTTCGAGCCAGTTGATGTCGATATCGGACAGTTCGACCTCGCCGTCCATGATCGGGACGCCGAGCAGTTTGAGTTCGTGGAGCACGTGCAGCGTGCGGTCGTACTCGATGCGCCGCAGCTGGTCCTCGCCCCAGGCCTGGCCGTTGATGGTGACGGTGTAGCTCAGTTCGGACATGATCTCTCCTTCGGTCGTGCGGGGGCTCTTACTGGAGGATTAACCTCCGCTTATATCTGGAGTATAGTCCTCCAGATAGAGAATGCAACCCCTGCCGAGGAGGTGTGATGAGAGCGGACGCGCGAGCCAACCGTGAGGCCGTCGTGGAGGCGGCCGCCACCCAGATCGCCACACACGGGATCGACATCTCGCTGACCGCCGTCGCCGAGCAGGCGGGCGTGGGTATCGCCACGCTCTACCGCAACTTTCCCACCCGCGACGATCTGATCCGCGCTGTTCTGGCCGACCTGGAGACCCGCATGCTCGCCATTCTCGAGCGCTTTCAGCCTCAGCTCGAGGGGGATTCCGAGGCGGCCTGGAACGGGTTCGTGCACGCGGTGGCGGCGCTGCGTCCCGGCGCTCTGGTGGCAGCCTTCGCTGCCGAGTTCGTCGCTGATCACCACGTCGCCCAGCCGCTGGCGGAGAAGCGCATCCGGTCTCTGGCGGCGGTGCAGCAGCTTCTCGACCAGGTCAAGCGGGCGGGTCTGGTGCGAGACGACCTCACTGCCGCCCGGTTCCAGATGGGCATCGCCTCCATCACCCGCCCGCTGCCTGATGTCGCCGTCCCCGAGTTGGCCCAGCATGAGGCTTGGCTGATCGACGTCTATCTGCGGGGGCTGCGTCCCTGATCGACGGTGTTGCGGGGGCCGGTCAGTCAGCCGGCGGATGCCGATGGGACGGCTGAACTCATGGTCGGCCAGAGGTTGCTGACCACCCGGCCCGCCCAGTCGTCCAGTAGCCGACCCCGGAGTGCGGCCTCGGCGAGCGCGCTGCCGACGACGAACTCGACCAGGAGGTCGGTGTCGATGTCCGGACGCAGTGCACCGGCGTGCACGCCCCGCTGCAGAAAGTCCTGGAGCGAGCTCAGCCGGGTGCCGACGAACTGTGAGCGCCACTGCCGCTGGAAAGTCTCGTTCGCGACCAGAACATGCCCCATGAGGGAGGCGATGCCGTCGGTGTGGAACACCTGCTGCAGTTGGTTGACGATCTGCTGGAAACCGTCGCGATCAAGGGTGGCCGCGATGGGGGGCATTGGTGCGATCCGGCCGGCGACGTCGATCAGGATTTCGCTGCTGGTGGCGTAGCGGCGGTAGAGAGTGGTGCGTGCGACTCCCGAGACCTCGCTGACGCGAGCGATCGTCACGGCGGCGGGCCCCTCGTCGGTGACGATCCGCATCACCGCCTGATCGATCTTCTGATCGGTGGCCACCCGCGCCCGCGAGCGTCCGTCCGCCACCTGTTCGCGCGCTCGATCCGCCATGGCGATCATCGTAGGGCCCACCCTCCTTGTGTTGTCGTCGTCCTGTTGTTGCACTACAAGATTGTAGCGCTACACT
>NZ_JAYFPT010000087.1:0-1553 GCF_034927565.1 Propionicimonas sp. | reverse complement strand
CCTGGAACTGACTGCTGATGAATTTCTCCCGCCGGACGACCTCGACCCGGTGACGACCCTGGAGGAGAATTTCGCGCTCGGCTGGGAGTACCACTGTGAGGTGCTCATCGACGCGCCGGCGGACTCACTGGCCTGGTTCCCACGGTCGATCGGGCAGATCGAGCCGGTTGACGCGACCACCTCCCGGCTGAGCGGCACCACCAGTGACCCGGAGTACTACCTGGAGAGCCTCGTCCTGCTGCACGTCCCCTGGCGGGTGGTCGGCGGGCCCGAGCTGCGGGCCGCGGTCCGGGAGTTGGGCCGGCAACTGCTGGCCGCAGCCGGAACGGAGGAAGCACCCGACTCCGCCCAGTGAGGCGCCGGCGATCAAAGGCTGGTCGGGTTGGGAGCTTCCCGCCAGTCGTTGTGGGCTCGTCCCGCCTGGCGCCGTTGGCTACTGCCAGCCGCCGCGAGGTGGCTCGGTCCGGCCGTCCAGGGCCTCCTCGGCAGCGCGCTGCAGGATCTTGCCGAAGTCGTAGGTCACGCCACCCGGCGGAGCGGGCCGGTAGCCGGTCCACGGCCCGGCTGCCGGGGCCGGTTGCTCGGGCACGGCAGGGCGAGTGGTCGGTTGCTCGGGCACAATAGGACGAGTGACCGGCGGTTCGGGCACCGTAGGACGAGTGACCGGCGGTTCGGGCACCACAGGACGGCGGATCGACGATTGCTCGGGCACCGTGGGGCGAGTAACCGGCAACTCGGGCACCGTAGGGCGAGTGACCGGCAGCTCGGGCACCACAGGACGACCGGTGGCCGGCTGCCCCTGCCCGGGAGTCGTGAACTGACCCTCCGGAGCCGGACGCGGGGTGGCTGCCACCTCAGGTTCCCGCCGGGGCGCCGTGGCGGACGGCGGCAGCGGACGGTGGGCGTTCTGGGCCTCGACGAACCCACGCCCTGCGGGCTGGGGCTCGGTTCCCCGCCACGGCGCGGTCACCGGAGACTGCGGCACGTCGGCGGACTCTCGAAGAACCCGTGCGGCCGGCCGAGCCGGCACCGGCTCGATCCGGGATGCAGGCGGGGTCACATCGGCACCGTCGAGACGGACGAAGGAGTCACAGGCCGCCACCAGTGCCTGCGGTGTGGACCGGCTACCGAAACCGTGGACCGCCACCCCCTGCTTCCGCAGCCGGATCGCCAGTCGGGTGAACCCGGGATCGCTGGAGACCAGGCAGACCGTGTCCACCCGTTGCTCGTACACCAGCTCCATCGCGTCGATGATCAGGATGCCGAGGGCCGGGCTCGCGCCGGACTCGTGGCTGAACTCCTGAACCGGCTCGACGGCGTACTGCAGCAGCGCCGGCGCCCAGACCCGTCCCTCGGGTGTCGTCCAGTCACCGTAGGCACGCCGAATCCGGGCGTCACCCAGCTTCGCGACCTCGTCCATCAGATGCGGCAGCTGGGTGTCCCTCGTAGTCACAGCGTCGATCAAGACTGCCAGTCGTGCCGCGCCGCCTGCGTTCCCAGCTATCACCACATCCCCCATCGAACGTCAGGAAGCGTAGCGTGAAACCGGCGCT
>NZ_JAYFPT010000014.1:0-41679 GCF_034927565.1 Propionicimonas sp. | reverse complement strand
GAGAAGTCCGGCCAGCGCACCTTCACCGTCACGGTCCGGGCGAACAGTCCTGCCTTCTCCAGGCGCTCCACCACCTGGGCGGCCTGACGCTCCAGCACCCCGTCCAGCACCGCAAGGTCGGCGATGTCGTGCTCGAAGGTGTCCTCCACCGAGATCGACTTCGTCTCACGTTCGGGTTCGACCGGACGGTCGTCGCGTCCGTATGCGAGGTCGGCGAGGGTCTCGCCGGCCGCCTTGCCGAGTTCGCGTACCAACTCGGCCGGCGACAGCCGCTGCAAGTCGGACACTGTGGAGACCCCCAGCCTGGTCAGCCGTTCCATCGTGGCCGGGCCAACCCCGGGAATCGCGCGGGCGGACAGGCCGGCGATGGTCGCCACCTCGTCGCCGGGCGGCACCAGCCGGACACCGTCCGGCTTGGCCAGCTCGCTGGCGACCTTCGCGATGAACTTGGACGACCCCAGCCCCACCGAGGCGGTCAGTCCGCCCGTCCGCTCGACCACCTGCGAGCGGAGGTCCGCGACCAGGTCCAGCAGGTCATCCGGCGCCAGCGAGCGGTCCGGTCCGGCCGCCAGGTCGACGAAGGCCTCGTCCAGGCTGAGCGGCTCGACCAGCGGCGACAGTTCATGCAGCAGTTCCATCACGATGCCGCTGGCCTGGCGGTAGGCGCCGAACCGTCCGGCCAGGAAGGCCGCGTGCGGACAGCGCCGCCGGGCCTCGTGCATCGGCATTGCCGAGTGCACGCCGAACACCCGAGCCTCGTAGGAGGCCGTTGACACCACCCCACGCTGGCCGAGACCGCCGACGATCACCGGCTTGCCGCGCAACGACGGCTTGTCCCGCTGCTCGACGGCGGCGAAGAACGCGTCCAGGTCGAGGTGCAGGACGCTGGCCGTGGTGCGCACCCGCTAGTCCGTTGCGGTTGACACGGTCCGCCGCAGGTAGCGGACGAAGGCGAAGCCGTCGCGCTGCTCGCGGGAGACCTCCTGCCACTCGGTCGGCTCGACCGGAGGGAAGAACACCGTCCCGGTGGCCTCGGCCTCCACCTCGGTCAGATCGAGTTCGGTCAGTTCGGGCCAGGCCGCGCGGTAGATGCTGCCGCCGCCGGCGACGTAGATCTCCTCGTCCAGCGAGCGCGCCAGGTCGAGCGCCTCAGCCAGGGACGAGACGGCGAAGCCACGGGCGGTTCCACCGGACGGAAGCTCGATGTTGTCGGGGTCATGGGTCACCACGATGGTGGTACGCCCGGGCAGCCAGCGTCCGATCGCCTGGTGGGTGCGGCGTCCCAGGATCATCGGGTGCCCCATGGTCACCCGCTTGTAGCGCTCCCAGTCCTCGGCGATCTGGAAAGGCTGGCTGTCGCCGTCCCCGATCACCCCGTTGGCGCCGACGATCGCGATGCCGATGATTCGCATCCCGCGATGCTACCGCCCGCCCGGGGGCGGCTGGTCGTCAGCGGTTGGTGGTGATCTTCAGCGGGCCGTAGAGCGGGCAGACCGCGGTGGCAGAGGTCAACACCATCATGGCTGCCAGCACCAGCAGGACGATCCCGCCGACACTGCCAAAGCCGATCAGGCCGGCCGCCACCACCAGCAGCACGGCCAGAACTGCACGCACGATCCGGTCGATCGTGCCGACATTGCGTTTCATCGAGGTCTCCTTCATCAGCAGGTATTGAGGCTCGTGGCGCGACGCAGCACCCCGAAGGCCAGCAGGACCAGCGCCACGGTTGCGGTGAACGGCGTCACTCCAGGAGCGAACAGGACGCCGGCGGCCAGCATCATGGCGACCGGCATCACAAAGCAGGGCCCGAGCTTCTCCCGCGGCTGTCCGCGTAGCGGCAGGTAGAAGGCCACCAGGACGCCGGCGAGCAGGCCGGCGGCGGCCAGAACGAGGTACCAGCCCCACCCCACCGCCGCCCCACCGGCCGCGCCACGGTAGACACCGAACATCACCGGGGCGGCCGCCGCTGCCAGCAGGGTATGGCGGACCGTCCAGCCGGCACGGACGGCCGCGATCCCAGCAGGCGCGGCCAAGCCGGCATCCACGACCGGGATCCGGCCACCGGGGCCGGACAGGGGACGCTCATCGACCTGGTGTCCATCCATGGTCGGAATAATACCCCCTGGGGTATATTCCTGTCACGCCACCGCGCTTCCCCGGGTTGCCGAACGAAAGATCGCTGATCCTTCGCCACGCTCGGCAATCACCGGCACACGGGCCGCTGATGGACGGCCATCCGGCGCTGGTGTTCGGTCAGGTCGGAACCCCTAGCTCACGACCCGGACGAAGCTCATGGTGTTCTCGCCGGATTCCATCGCCAGCGTGCCGTCAGCCAGCGTGATCGGACCGTCCTCCCCGTCGGGCTGAGGCCGCGGCCTGTGCACCCTCGTGAAGGCGAGAAACCCCGGTAGGTTCAGACCGCTATCGGGGCTTTGATGCCGGGGTGCGGGTCGTAGTCGACCACCTCGATATCGGCCAGCGTCCAGGCGTCGATTGCGGTGACGGCCGGGTTGAGGACCAGGCGGGGCAACGGGCGAGGCTCCCGGGTGAGCTGCAGCCGGGCCTGCTCCAGATGGTTGCTGTACAGGTGGGCATCACCCAGGGTGTGGACGAAGTCGCCGACGTCCAGCCCCGTGGCGCGGGCGACCAGGTGGGTCAGCAGCGCGTAGGAGGCGATATTGAACGGCACCCCGAGGAAGATGTCGGCCGAGCGCTGGTAGAGCTGGCAGGAGAGCCGCCCGTCGGCCACGTAGAACTGGAAGAAGGCGTGGCAGGGCGGCAGCGCCATCTGGTCGAGCTGGCCGACGTTCCAGGCCGAGACGATGTGGCGGCGGGAATCGGGGTTGCTCTGCAGGGACGCGATCACGCCCTTGATCTGGTCGATGTGGCGGCCGTCGGGAGTCGGCCAGGAGCGCCACTGGTAGCCGTAGATCGGGCCCAGATCGCCGTTGGCGTCGGCCCACTCGTCCCAGATGGTGATGTTGTTGTCGTGCAGCCAGCCCACATTGGTGTCGCCACGCAGGAACCACAGCAGCTCCCCGAAGATCGAGCGGGTGTGCAGCCGCTTGGTGGTCAGCAGCGGAAACCCCTCGGACAGGTCGAACCGCATCTGGTAACCGAAGACACTCCGCGTCCCGGTACCGGTGCGATCGGACTTCGCCACGCCGTGATCGAGCACATGGCGCATCAGATCCAGGTATTGCTTCACTGCTCCTCCTTCGCGGTCGGGTGGTTCCCGGGTCAGCCGGCGGTCTCCCGCAGCACCTCGCGGAGCAGCGGCAGCATCGACCGGACCGCCTTGCCGCGGTGGCTGATCGCGTCCTTCTCGGCAGGGGTCAACTCGGCATTGGTCCGGCTCTGGCCGTTGGCGACGAACATCGGGTCGTAGCCGAACCCGTTGCTGCCCCGCGGTTGCAGCACGAGCCGGCCGAGCATCTCGCCCCGCACCACCCATTCTCGTCCGTCGGGGGCAACCAGCGCCATGGCGCAGACGAACCGGGCGGTGCGCTGCTCCTCGTCGGTGTCGGCCAGTTGCCGCAGCAGCAGGTTGAGGTTGTCGGCATCGGACGCGTCCGGCCCCGACCAGCGGGCCGACCGCACTCCCGGCATGCCGTTCAGCAGGTCGACTGCCAGCCCGGAGTCGTCGGCGACAGCGAGGTAGCCGGTGATCCCCGCTGCTGCCCGGGCCTTGATCAGCGCATTGCCCTCGAAGCTGGTCTCGGTCTCGGCAGGTTCGGGATAGGCCGGAAGTTCGTCCAGCCCAAGAACCTCGGCCTGGAGACCCTCGGCCGCGATCACCCGCTGCAGTTCGGTGGACTTCTTGTGGTTGTGGGTGGCGACGACGACCGTCCTCATCGGGCCAGCGCCTCCTGCTGCAATTGGGCGAGCCGGTCGCAGCCGGCCAGCCCCAGGTCGAGCAATTGGTTGAGGACGGCACGGTCGAAGGGCTGCCCCTCAGCGGTGCCCTGTACCTCGACGAACTCCCCCGAACCGGTGACGACCACGTTCAGGTCGACCTCGGCGGTGGAGTCCTCGCCGTAGTTCAGGTCGAGCAGGGGCACGCCGTCGACCACGCCGACCGACACCGCCGCCACCGAGCCGAGCAGCGGCTCGCCGGCCAGGGCGCCCCGCTCGCGCAGCCAGGTCACGGCATCGACCAGCGCCACGTACGCCCCGGTGATGGAGGCGGTGCGCGTCCCGCCGTCGGCCTGCAACACGTCGCAGTCAAGCACGATGGTGTTCTCGCCCAGCGCCGCGTAGTCGATCACGGCCCGCAACGAGCGGCCGATCAGCCGGCTGATCTCGTGGGTGCGGCCCCCGATCCGGCCCTTCACCGACTCCCGGTCGCTGCGGGTGTGGGTGGCGCGTGGCAGCATGGCGTACTCGCTGGTCACCCAGCCCAGCCCGGAGCCCTTCCGCCAGCGCGGCACGCCCTCGGTGACCGACGCAGCGACCAGCACCCGGGTGGCTCCGAACTCGACCAGCACCGAGCCTTCGGCGTGGTCGAGCCACTGCCTCGTGATGCGCACCGGGCGCAGTTCGTCAGGGGCACGTCCGTCGGCTCTGGTCATGGCCCCAACCCTAGCCGTCCGGACCGACAACGGCCGACACCCAGACGCGGGACGGGACGCCGGCGCGATCCGTCCCGGCACACCTCACACCAGCGCGTAAACCTGCTCGACCTGGGTCACAAAGCCCCCCAGCAGGCGGCGCCCGACCCCCTCGAAGAGTTCCGGGCTCCCGGTGGTCAGGAACCGACGCAGCGGCTCGTGCGGCACGGTGCGCAACAGACCGAGATCGGTCAGCGTCGCGTAGGTCTGGCGCGCGCACTCCTCCGCCGAGGAGACCAGCGTCACGTCCTCCCCCATCACGTAGGAGATCACGCCGGACAACAGCGGGTAGTGGGTGCAACCCAGGATCAGGGTGTCGATGTCCGCCTCCCGCAGCGGCAGCAGGTACCCGCGCGCCGCCTCGAGCAACTCGGTGCCACTGGTCACGCCCGCCTCGACGAAATCGACGAAGGCCGGGCAGGGCTGTGTGACCAGGTCGATCCGCGGCACTGCGGCCAGTGCGTCGTCGTAGCTGCCCGAGGCAGCTGTCGCCGTGGTGCAGATCAGGCCGATCCGGCCGTTCCTGGTGGTGCTGACCGAGCGCCGGGCGGCTGGCAGGATGACGTCGATCACCGGGACGTCGTAGCGCTCCCGGGCATCCCGCAACACCGCCGAGGACGCCGAGTTGCACGCGATGACCAGGGCTTTCACGCCCTGCTCCGCGAGATAGTCGAGGCACTCCAGGGCGTACTCGCGCACCTCGGGAATGGTCTTGGTGCCGTACGGCGCCCGGGCGGTGTCGCCGAGATAGACCATGTCCTCGTCGGGCAACTGGTCGACCAGCGCGCGAGCGACGGTGAGCCCGCCGAAGCCGGAATCGAAGACCCCGATCGGGGCGTCAGACGTTGCCACGTCCACTGACTGTAGCCTCCCTCGGTCGGTGTCCGCCCGGCCGGGCGCTCGCCACGGGCTTTCGTGGTTCGGCATGATGGAAACGGCAGCAAGGAGGAGCCATGCAGATCCCGCCGATCGACGTCACTCGCTGGACCCTGCGCGCCCTGAAGCTGCTGGACCAGACCTGGCGGACCATCGTCCCCCAGCCCAGCAAGCAGTCACCGCCCAGCCCGCCCGACCGGCGCCGTCCGGACATCTGGTAGCCGGGCGCCGGTCTGTTACGCCGCGGACGACAGCGGGCAGCCCCTGGCCGCGCAGTCCCGGCAGCCGGTGGGCGCACACTCCGAGGACGCCACCCACTTCTGCACCCGGCCGGTCCGGGTCAGCCGGTCGACCACGGCACGCACCAGATCGGGGGTGAGCCCGGTGCGTGCGACGAGGCCGGGGACCGAGGAGACCCCGTCCTCGATCTCGGCCAGGATGATCGTCATCGGGCTGGCAGCAACACTGAGGGTGGTCACCAGAACAACCGTCCGATCTGGAACACCAGCACCGCCAGCGACCAGGCGACCACCAACTGCATCGCCACCCCGAACAACGTCCACTTCGGCCCGATCTCGCGCCACTGGGTGGCCACCGTCGCCATGCAGGCGGTGTAGGACATCATGAACACCAGGAAGGCCAGCGCCGCAGGCACCGGGTGCCCGCCGGAGGACTCGGTGAAGTCAGCGACGATCCGGTCGCCGAGCGGCCCGGCCTCGCCCTCCTCGGGCTCGTCGAGGGCATAGGTCTGCGCCCAGGAGGAGATCACCGCCTCCTTGGCGACGAAGCCCACCACCAGCGCCGAGGTGGTCTGCCACTTGGCGAAGCCGGCTGGGGCGAAGACCGGGGTGATCGCCTGGGCGGCGACCCCGTAGGCGGAGTCCTCGACGGGGGTGTCGGCGAAGCCGCCGTCGCCCCGCACCGGCACCGACTGCAGCAGCCACACCGCGGCGACGGTGACGACGATGATGCCGGTGGCGGTCTGCAGGAAGCCCTTCAGCCGCACCCAGGTCACCGAGGCGGTCAGCCGCAGGGTCGGCACCTGGTAGGGCGGCAGGTCGATCACCAGTGGCTCGACCTTCTGGCCACGCCACAAGGTGTGTCGCAGGATCAGCCCGACGCCGATCACCACCAGCACCGAGGCGACGTACATGGCGAACACCACCGTGCCGGCTCCGGAGCCGAAGAAGGCCACACCGACCATCACGAACACCGCCAGCCGCGCGGTGCAGGCGGTGAACGGCACCAGCAACGCGGTCAGGATGCGCTGACCCGCGACCGGGAGCACCCGGGTGGCCGAGACCGCCGGGACGTTGCAGCCGTAGCCGACGATCAGCGGGATGAACGCCCGGCCGGGCAGGCCAATCGCCCGCATCACCCGGTCGGTGACGACAGCGGCGCGGGCCATGTAGCCCGAGTCCTCCAGCAGGGCGAGCAGGACGAACATCAGCGCCATCAGCGGGACGAAGGTCAACAGGGCGCCGACGCCTGCGATCAACCCGTCGACGATCAGCGCCTCGAACCAGCCGCCACCCCAGCCGACTGCCGCCAGCAGAGCCTTGGTGCCGTCCGAGACCGGACCGGAGATCAGCGCGTCCAGGCCGTCCTGCATCGGGGCGGCGACGGTGGTGGTGATCTGGAAGACCACCCACATCACGGCCAGGAAGATCAGCGGCCCGATCACCGGTGCGGTCACCCAGCGGTCGATCCGGTCCGAACGGGTGCCGCCGTCCCGGCCCGGCGTCACCGTGGCCGCCTCGACGGCGGCGGCAACCCAGTTGAATCGATCGTTGTCCAGTGCCCACTCGTCGTTCTCGTCGAGGTAGAGCGGTTCTCGTGGGGTGGGGACGGGCAGCCGCAGCGCTTCGCGGACGGCCTCCGATAGCTCGGGCAGTCCGGTCCGCCGGCGGGGATCGAGCGCGACCACCGGAACCCCGGTCAGGGTGGCCAGGGCGGCCAGGTCGAGGTCGATGCCCTGCTTGCCGGCGATGTCCAGCATGGTCAGCGCGATCACCAGCCGGGTGGGGTGTTCTCGTACCTGGGCGGCCAGGAACAGGCTCTGGGAGAGCCGGGAGGCATCGGTGAGCAGCACGCACACGTCCGGGCGTTCCTGGGACGGCCCCTCCAGCAGCAGTTCGCGGGTGAGCGCCTCGTCCGGGGACTCGGGGTCGAGAGAGTAGGCACCGGGCAGGTCGACCAGGGTGAAGTCGATCCGGCCGGCGTAGCAGGAACAACCCTCGCAGCTGCACTCGGCCTCGCCACAGCAACTGCAGGGTGCGCCATCGCTGTGCCACACGCCGCGGGACACCTCGACTGTGGTACCGGGCCAGTTGCCCATCGTCACCCGGGAACCGGTGAGCGCATTGAACAGCGTCGACTTGCCGGTGTTCGGGGCACCGACCAGCGCCACCACCGCAGCGTCCGGACCGGCCGAGACCATCGAGCCGCCGCTGTGGCAGGTCGCCTTGACCGACGGCGGACGGGCGCCGGCCGGTGCCCCGGCCTGACTGGTGGACAGCTTCATGAGGCCACCGCAACCTGGATGTGCTTCAGGACGCCCGGACCGAGCGCCAGCCGGGTGCCGCCGACCATCGCGATCCGGCCACCGCCACAGGTGCGCTGCAACAGCGTCACCTCGACCCCACGACGCAGCCCGAGCGCCGCCAGCCGGCGGGTGGTGCCCACGCCGACAGCATCCTGCAACACCAGGCGATGCCCCAACGGAGCCCGGTCAAGAGTCATGTCCCGCACAGAGGTTAGCCTACGCTTAATTGCGTAGGCTGATTGCCACCCCGGAAGGCCACTCAGCAGGTGCCCGAACCGCACTCCGGCTGTGTCCTCACCGTACTGGCAGGCCCGCCTGCTCCCGAAGTTCACGCAGTCTCGCCCCGACCCCCGCCCGGAGCGAGAACAACGAGGCCAGCCGGGGCGAACCGAGAGCGCGACCGTCCACGGTGAGGAACAGTGCCGCCACCCCGAGCTGCTCTGCCAGTCCCATCCCGCGCTCCAGGCCCAGCACCAGACAGGCGGTCGACAATGCCTCGCTGAGCATCCCGTCCTCACTCAGCACCCCTGCCGCGCAGACGTCGGTTCGCGCCCAGGTCCCGGTTCGCGGATCCCGGACGTGCCCGGCTACCACCTCGCCGGCCCGGATCCGCTGGCCGCGCAACCCGGACACCGAGAACGAGCCGCGGCCGACCTCCAGATAGCCCAGCGTCTCGGTCAGCGGTTCCCAGGGCGAGCTGACCGCAATCCGCCAGCGGTCCCGGACGAGTGGCCAACCGGCCACCGAGATCGACGAGGTACCCAGCGAGACCAGCACCCCGGACGCAGTGGCCCGGTCGCGGACCAGATCGGCCGCATAGCCCTTGGCGATCGCCCCCAGATCAAGGCTGCCTCCCGGGCCGAGCCGGGCCTGCCAGCCGTCCCCGGACCTGGCCCGCAGCTCCAGTCCCGACCCACCGCCGACCGGGTTGAAGACGCCGCCGGTGAGTTCCCGGTAGCGCACCGCTGCCCGGGCCACCGCCACCAGATGGGGCCCGACCGGGAGCCAGCGGCCGGGGGCCGCGTTCAACCGTCCCACATCGCTGTCGGCCCGGAAACGAGAGAGCGCGGCATCCACCTCGGCGACCAGGGCGTGCAGTTCCCCGGCCTGGTCGGCGCGGACATCGTCCGGCTCCTCGCCGACCAGGCAGAGCTGGACGGTGGTGCCCATCGCGGTGGACTCCGACCACCTCTCGTGGCCGGACTCCCCGGCCACTGCGGGTGTCATGCGGTGTGGCTCAGCGCGTCGGTGATCGCCTCGACGAACTGCCGGTGGGACAGCGAGGCGCCGGCGATGACATCGACCTCGTCGGCGTCGCCCACCTCCCGGAATTGCGCAACGTAGGCCTGCTCGGCGGTCACCGCCGCCTGCGCGCGTTGGTAGAAGGCCTGGTCGACCGGCTTCCCGGTGGCCTTGGAGAGGCCGTAGTTCTCGTCGTGCGGGGTACCGTCCGGGTCGGTGACGACGAACGCTGCCTGCGTCACACGCCCGCCGGAGATGCTGAACTCGACCGTTCCGATCGCACCCTGGTCGTCCGGCGCGCTCGAGCCCCGGTAGTCGCCGTCAGGATAGTCGGCGATCTTCATGCTCTGGGTGCAGCCGGCGAAGGCGACCAGGGCCACGGCGGCGGCGAACGCTGCCACCCTGGTCCGTCCCGGGCCGCTCATCGCAGCACTCCCCCGCCCGCCGGCGCCGCCTCGCCCGCCGCGGAACCGTAGCAGCGAATGTAGTCCTCGGTCTCGACCACCCGGGAGATCCGGCCGTGGTTCAGGATGATCTGCCGCTGCCCCTGCGCCGCCACGGTCGCGTCGTGGGTGACCACCACCAGCGTGGTGCCGTCGTCGTGCAGCTGGTGGAACAACTCCAGCACGATCTGCTCGTTGGCCTCGTCAAGGTTGCCGGTGGGCTCATCGGCCAGGACCACCGAGGGCGAGTTGATCAGCGCCCGGGCGACGCACACCCGCTGCTGCTCGCCGCCGGACATCTGCCGCGGCAGGTGGTTGGCCCGGGCGCCCATGCCGACCCGCTCCAGCGCCGCGCGGGCCTCCGCCTCGTCCGGCAGGGAGTGGTAGTACTGGGCGACCATCACGTTCTCCACCGCTGTCAGGTGCTTGACCAGGTGGAACTTCTGGAAGATCAGCCCGATCCGCCGCCGGCGGATGTTCGCCAGTTCGCGTTCGCCCTGTCGGTCGAGGTGCTCCCCGTCCAGCAGAACGGTGCCCGAGGTGGCGGTGTCCATGCAGCCCAGGATGTTCATCAGCGTGGTCTTGCCCGAGCCGGACGGGCCGACGATGGACAGCCACTCCCCTTTGTGGATCGTGAGGTCGACGCTGTCCAGCGCCGCCACCTCGCCGTAGAGCCGGCTGACCCCGCTCAGGCTGTAGACCGTCTGCGATTCCATGTCACTCTCCCCCCAGCACTGCTGCCGGATTGATGCCGATGATGCGTCGGACGGTGAGGAAGCTGCCCAGCCCGCTGACCAGCGCGGCCACCACCATGGTCAACGGCACCACCCACCAGCTTGCCTGCAGGTTGAGGTTGAACACCTCCTGGGTGACCAGGCCGCCCACGGCGATCCCGGCCACGGCGCCGAGCAGACCGCCGAACAACCCCAGGATGACGCCCTCGCCGATGAACTCCCCGACCAGTTCCCGGCTGGAGGCGCCCAGCGCCTTCTTGAGGGCCAGTTCGGTGGCCCGCTCACCCACCACGGCGTTCATCGTGGTGGTCACACTGATCAGGGTCAGCGCGCCGATGATCACGCTGACGATCCAGATCAGGGCCCGTAGGGTGAGCAGCACGCCCGACTCCGACTTCGTGATCCGCTTCACCACCTGGGCGTGAGCGGCCGTATCAGTGGCGTCGATCAGCTGGGCAATGGTCTCCAGTTCGCCCTGATCGGCCAGCACCGAGTACTCGATCATGTCGATCCGGCCGTCCGCCGGGAGGATGGACTCCAGGTCCGCCAGCGAGAGCAGCAGCATGGCGTCCTCGGGGCCACCGGTGCGCAGCAGCCCCGAGACGGTCACGGTGACCGGCTGTGAGTCGACCCCGGCCTCGGCCCGGGCGACAAGGCTGAGTTGGTCGCCGACCTCGAAGCCGTACCGCTTCACCAGGTCGCGGCCGACCAGCAACTCGCCGGGCTGCGCGGGCAACTCCCCGTCGATGCTCCAGTAGGGCCGCATCGCGGTGGCCAGGCCGAAGTCGGTGGCCATCACCGAGAGCGGCTGCTGGTTGTAGAGCAGGTTGTCCTGGCGGTAGGGGGCGTGGCCGACCAACGAGGCACCGGTGCCGGTCAGCGCGTCGTTGATCGTCTCCATGTCGCTGACCCGCAGGGTCTGGGTTCCGGCGGCGGACACCACCAGGTTGGCGCCGTAGGAGCGCAGTTCCCGTGCCATCTGCTCGGGGACGGTGTAGGTGATGATCCCCAGCGCCGACAGCGTGGTCGCCCCGACGACGATCGCCAGCGAGGCGATCACCACCCGGGACAGCCGGCGCACGAAGGCGCGGGTGATCATCCGCAGGTACATCCTGGCGCGGGTCATCGACTCACTTCCCGTGCAGGACGTTGGCGGGCTCCAGCTTCATCAGCGCCCGCAGCGACGGCAGGGTGCCGACCAGGATCATCGAGGTGATCAGCGCCACCATCACCGGGAGCACCAGTGGACGCAGCGTGATCCAGGAGGAGAACACCACCTGCCCGATCACCTGCGCGAGACCGATACCCAGGACGAAGCCGACCGCCCCGCCGACCAGCCCGACCACCATCGTCTCGGCGATGATCAGGCCGACCACCGACGCGTTGCGTGCCCCGATCGCCTTCAGCAGGCCGATCTCGGGAGCACGTTCCATCACCCCGGCGGTGACCAGGTTGGCGATCCCCAGCGCCGAACCGACCATCGCCAGGACGGCGATCAGCACCATGATGAGCTGGGTCTTCTCCAGGATGACGCCCTCGCTGTCGGCGATCTGCCGGACCGGCTTGGCCACCGCGTCGGTGAGCGCCTCCTCGATCTGGTACGAGATCGACGACACATAGGCGGTGCAGTACCAGGTCTCCCAGTCGGCCACCGAGAGGCTGGTGGGATCCCGCTCGGCGCGCTGGGAGAGTTCGTTCTCCGGGGTGGTGATCGCCCGTACCTCGATCCGGTCGACCTCACCGGGACGTCCGGTCAACTGCTGCGCCGTGGCCAGCGGGACGTAGAGCACGTCGTCCTCGTCGCTGCCGGCGTGGAAGACGCCGGCCACCCGGAGTTCTGCGTCCCCGTCCGTCCCGGCGACGGGCACGGTGTCACCGACCGACCAGCCGTGGGCGGCGGCCAGGTTCGCCCCGACCATCGCCTGCTGCGGGTCGGCGTCCTGGGCCCACCCCCCCTCGACATCCCACCAGCCGCGCAACCGGAGCAGACCGGTCTGCACCGGCTCGCCGATGTCGAGGGTGAGGGTGTGGTCGAACCAGGTGCCGTAGAGGGTGACCGGGGCGGAATCGCCGCTGGCGCCGACCTGGACGGTGGTCTTCAGGTAGGGCGCGAAATCCTCCAGGTTGTAGGCCCAGAAGATCGACTTCAGCTTGGGCAACTCGTCCTCGCGCAGCGCGCCGGCTGGTTCGTCGTCGGTGCCGTAGACCTCGGAGACGACCGAGGCACCCTTCGAGGTCACCTCGATGTTGGCGCCGTAGGAGCTCAGCTCCTGCTTGACCTTGTCGCCGACGTCGAGCATGACGGCCATCATCGACGTGGTCAGGGCAGCGCCCAGGCAGATCGTGACGGCGATCATCACCCGCTTGCCGAGCTGCTGGCGCAGCGCCCGGGAGATCATGCGGAAGAAGAACATCAGGCGAACACCCTGGCTTTCTCCTCCAATTCGGCGACCTGGAAGAGCAGTTGCCCGCCCGCCAGCTCGTACTGGATCGGGATCGGGTTGCAGCCCCCGGGGAAGCCGATGGTCTGGGTGTTCATGATGACGTCACACTCCCGGCACACCACTTTGCCGTCCCGTTCGTAGTAACCACTGGGCCCGCAGATCTCGCAGGCGTCCAGGCCGGTGCCGTAGGCGGTCGGGTTCTTCTGGATCACGATGAACCGCACCAGGGTGCCGCCGGTCGCCTGGTAGCCGAAGCGGTGCAGGTGCCCGTCGCTGACCAGCTCCAGGCTCACCTCGACAGTGGGGCCGTTCACCGTGGACGGTTCGATCGCGGACAGCTCCGGGACGGCCTCGGCCACCCGCTTGCCCACCGTGAAGGTGGCCACCAGGCCCACCCCGAGCGCCGCCGACCAGCCCAGCACCCGGCGCCGGGAGACCCCCTCGGCCTTCACCAGGCGGTGTTCGGCCGGTACCGCGTCGGCCGGGGCGCTACGACGGCGGACCAGGTAGGCGATCACCGCCGCGACCACCACCAGGGTGGCCAGGGTCAGCAGGATCGCCACATTGTGGCGCTGCACCCACAGCAGCGTCTGGAAGTTCAGCGAACTCTTCGGCAGCAGCTTCGCGGTGGAGAACTGCTGGTACAGCGGCGGCCAGCCGGTGAGGATCGCGATCCCGATCACCACGGTAGTCAGGATGCGACGGGCCAGACCGGGCATCCGTCCCAGGCTCACCGTCAGCACCACGCCCACCGTCGCCATCGCGGCGATGCCCAGCAGGTAGCCGATCAGGTTGATCAGGGAGTCGCTGGCGAACAGCACCCCGCCCATCGGCACCACCCGGTCACTGGCCAGGTAGAGCGGGATGCCATAGAACAGGTTGACCAGCGACAGCGCGGCCAGGCTCGTTCCCGTGAGCAGTCGGCTGAGCAGCCCCCCACTCTCGTCGGCGACCAGCGGCCGGCGGCCGATCGCCCACAACATCACCAGGAAGGCGATCAGGGCCAGCAACAAGAAGATGCCCGCCCACAGATTGATCATGGGCAGCCGGATCAGCTTGGTGTTCAGCCGCAGGCCCGCGATCGTGGCCGCAGCGAGGGCACCGAGCGCCAGGGCGGCGACCGTCCACCGGCCTACCCGCTGGCGCTGGGCCGGCGGGTAGGCGCGGTTGGCGATCAGGACGGCGGAGAACACGCACAGAGGGAGCGCGAGTTCCGCCGCGGCAACGAACAGTTTGAGCATGGAGTACTGGCCTGGTCAGCTCGTCAGAGCAGCTGGCCGTCCCACTCGAAGTTGTCGAAGGTGACCTTCAGCGGCTCGGTCCAGAACCGGCCCTTCACCCCGCTGGTGTCCTTGCCGGTGTGCAGCATGAAGTCGTCGGCCGGCGACTGGATGGACAACTCGACGGTGTAGAGGCCCGGCTCCAGCTTGATGTTGTTGCCGTAGTGCGGGCCGTCCGAGGCGATCATCGGCATCAGCGTGCCGAGCTCGACCACCTTGCCGGTGTTCTTCTCGGTCAGCTTCGGGGTGATCTTCAGGTAGGGCATGAACTGCTCGGCCTCGAAGCCGATGTCCTTGGCCTTCTCGGTGGTCTTGATGTCGATCTCGAAGTGCATGTCGGATTCCGAGGCCGGCGGCATGGCCATGGTGCCGTGCTCCATGTCGATCGCCTGGAAGTAGACCGCGTTCACCTCGAGGTAGTCGCCGGCCTGCTGCGGGCCGGAGTCGCCCACCGGCAACTCGTTGATGCCCACCACGTTGGGGTCGTCGGTGGTTTCCGGTTCGGTGGATTCGGCTGGGGCCGAGGCGGTGCTGCCCGCCGCGACGGAAGGCGATTCGGCCGGAGCCGCCGAACAGCCGGCGAGCAGCAGCGCGAGCGCGCTGGCGGCGATGGCTGCCTGCTGGATGATCTTCACTTGGTTTCTACCCTTTCCTCGGTGTTTTCATTGGCTGCGGACGCCGCAGACTTCCGGAACTGCCAGACCATCAGGCCCAGCACGATGGCGGTGACGATGCCCTGGACGGTCAGGGTCTCGACGGTGGGGTACAGGCCGAGCCACTCGATCTGCGGGACGCCCGCGACCGGCGTGGCGTCCAGGATCATGGCGTCCTGCAACTCCTTGGCGGCACCGCCGGCGATGGTGATCGCCAGGAAGGCGAGCAGGACCGACGTCCAGCGGAAGAACGGACGCAGCGGCAGCCGGACGCCGAAGTACCGCACCGCCACGAACAGCAGGGCAAGGATGACGACGGCGGTGGCCATGCCCGCCCAGATCAGCAGGTGGTCGGTGGCGGTCTGGGCAGCACCGAAGATCGGGATGAAGAACAAGATGGTCTCGAAGCCCTCCCGTGCCACCGCCAGGAAGACCACCGTGAACAGCGCCCAGCGGCCACCGGATTCGGCGTGCTGGTCGACCGTGCCGCTGATGTAGCGGTGCCAGGCGTCGCCTTCGGACTTGGAGAGGATCCAGCTGCTGATGTAGATCAGCATCACCGCTGCCAACGCGCCGGCGACGCCCTCGATCAGCTCCTGGGCCAGGCCGAGGTCGGCACTGCTGGTGAGCGAGTTGAACAGCACGGCCAGGACGATGCTGAGCGCGATCGCCGCGCCGATTCCGAGGTAGACCCCGCGGAGCTGGTCGCGCCGGCCGGTCTTGACTACGTAGGTGATCACGGCCGCGACCACCAGCAGCGCCTCGACGCCCTCGCGGACCAGAATCAGCAGCGCAGCGACGAAACCGCCCCAGCCGACCGCCTCATCGGCACCGAGCGCGTCCAGCGCGGCTGCGTCCTCTGTCACCATCTGGCTGAGCGTGGCAACGTGGCCGCGGACCTCCTCCAGCGGTGCGCCGTCGCGGATCCCGACCCGGATCTCGCGGAACTCGGCCTCGACCGCTGCCGCCCGGCCGTTGCTGAGGTAGGACAGGGTCGCCTTTTCCAGGCCGTCGGCCTCGTAGTGCTGCAGGTAGGCCCGGGTGGCCTCCTTCAGACCCTCATCAGGTTGGCCCTGCTCGTACAGCGTCAGGGCGTGCTCGACGGCTTCGACGATGCTCTGCGCCACCCGGCTCCAGCGGTCGGTCAGTTCGGGGGCGTCACGCAGTTCGGTGACGTCGGTGGCCAGCTGGGTCACCAGCTGGGCGGTTCGCTGCTCGACCTGCGCCTGCGGAGCCTGGTCGCGGGCAAGGTTGCGGAGCTCGACGACGCCGGTCTGGAAGGCCTTCGCCCGCTCGGCACCCAGCCGGTGCTTGATCTCGTCCTCCAGTCCACTGGCCTGGTAGTGCTCGTAGTAGGCCTTGCGGATGGTGGCCTCGACCGTCTTCAGGTCGCCGTCGCGGTAGTGCCCGGGCACGGCGTCGAGCAGCGCGGTCACAGTGTCGGCCACGGTCTGCCAGCGCTCCTCGGCCGAGGCGGGTGCCGCAGTGACCCAGCCGATCGCGCAGACCAGCCAGGCGGCACACAGCCAGGTGACGACCCGCCGCACCGGGGACCAGTCCCGGCCCCGGGTCACGGATCGGGCGGGCTCACGCAGCTCCGCGTCACCCCGCGGCGATGGCGGGCCGATTAACGCAACTGATTCGTGAGTTATTCCCGGCACGTAGGTAAGGCTACGCTAAATTGCGTAGGGCGTTGACCATTTTCGCAAAAAGGTCAGACCGAATTTCCTGGACGGTCAGGAGCGGCTGAGCAACGCCTCGGTGAGGTAGCCGAGCCACTCATAGACCTGGTAGGTGTAGCGGCGGGGATCGTCGTCGTCCAGCCGGTCCAGGGCCTCAGCATCCTCGGCGTGTTCGATACCGAGCCGTACCGCCAGGCTGAGCCGCAGCGCGGTCAGTCCCTTCAGCCACTGGTCGAGATCGACCACCCGGATCTGGACCGGCCGCCGGCCGCCGTTCGACTCGCGCAGCGCATCCATCACCAGTCCGGCCTGTTCGACCCGTGCCCGGCGCTGCCCGGTCTCGGTGAACCGCCGGAACTCGGCCGAGGCGGCCGGATCCTCCGGATAGGCCTGCGGGAAGAGCCGCTCGATGACCGGGTCGCTGCGATCCAGGGGCGCGGTCTCGGAGAACTCGGCCTGCCAGCGCTCGAAGGGGTCGTCGGCCGGCGGCAGCTCGGCCTCGGTGTCCAGCAGTTCGCTCAACTGGTCCATCAGGGATTCCAGCAGGGTGGCCTCGTACTCGGTCAGCCGCAGCTTGATCACCGGTCCCTTGCGGACGACGTCACTCACGAGGCCTTCTCCAGGGTCGCCCACAGCCCGTAGGAGTGCATCGCGTCCACGTCGGACTCCATCTGCTCCCGGGTGCCGTGCGACACCACTGCCCTGCCCTCGGTGTGCACCTGCATCATCAGCTTGCTGGCCTTGGGTTCGGGGTAGCCGAAATAGGTGGCGAAGACGTGGGTGACGTAGCTCATCAGGTTGACCGGGTCGTCCCAGACGATGGTCACCCAGCCGGCGTCGAGCTGATCCTGCTCGGCAGGCAGTTCGGTGACGGCGGTGCCGCCGGCCGGCTGGCCGGGTGCGTCCGGGGTGGTCATGGGCCCCATTCTGGCACGCGAGCCGAAGCACTACGCTGGCCAGTATGGCCACTGCCTCTGCGTCCGGCGCCAGCACAGCGCTGCTGACCGATCACTACGAACTCACGATGGTCCAGGCGGCCATCGGCTCCGGCACCGCGGCGCGGCGCAGCGTCTTCGAACTCTTCGCCCGGCGGCTGCCCACCGGGCGCCGCTACGGTGTGGTGGCCGGCACCGGCCGTGTCCTGGACGCGATCGAGGCCTTCCGGTTCGAGCCGGAGCAACTCGACTTCCTGCTGACCACGAAGGTGATCACCGCCGAGCTTGCCGAGTGGCTGGCGCAGTACCGATTCTCCGGCGATATCTGGGGCTACCCCGAGGGCGAGGCCTACTTCCCGGGCTCGCCGCTGCTGATCGTGGAGGGCAGCTTCGCCGAGGCGGTGATGCTGGAGACCGTCCTGCTGTCGATCTACAACTACGACTGCGCGGTCGCCTCGGCGGCGTCCCGGATGATCACCACCGCCGCCGGACGGCCCTGCATCGAAATGGGCTCCCGCCGGGCCAACGAGTCGGCGGCCGTGGCCGCTGCCCGGGCGGCCTGGATCGCCGGCTTCTCCGCCACGTCCAACCTCGAGGCGGGACGGCGTTACGGCATCCCGACCACCGGCACCGCCGCCCATTCCTTCACCCTGCTGCACGACAGCGAGGAGGACGCCTTCGCCGCCCAGCTGGCCTCGCTGGGCGAGAGCACGACACTGCTGGTCGACACCTATGACGTGGAGACCGCCGTCCGCACCGGTGTCCGGCTCACCGAGGGCAGGCTGGGCGCCGTCCGGCTGGACTCCGGGGACCTGGCCGACCAGGCCAGCGACGTCCGTGACCTGCTCGACTCGCTGGGTGCCACCAGCACCCGGATCATCGTCACCTCCGACCTGGACGAGTACCAGATCGCCGCGCTGCGCAGCGCCCCGGTGGACGGCTACGGCGTCGGCACCTCACTGGTCACCGGCTCCGGCGCCCCCACCTGCGGCATGGTCTACAAGCTGGTCGCCCGGGCCGCCGACGACCGCGAGGGCTCGCCACTGGTGCCGGTGGCCAAGAAGAGCCGGGAGAAGACCTCGATCGGCGGACGGAAGTACGCCCTGCGCCGGCTCGATGAGAACGGCCGGGCCGAGCACGAGGTGATCGGTATCGGCACCCCGCCGGTGGGCGACGGCAACGACCGTCCACTGCTGGTTCGCCTGGTCGACCATGGCCGGATGGTCGGACGCGAGCCGCTGCAGGCCGCGCGTGACCGCCACCACCGGGCACTCGCCGAACTACCGATGACCGCCCACCAGATGTCCCGCGGTGAACCCGTGATCGACACCATCATGATCGAGAACGACGGCGGGCAGGCCGTCAACCCGTACGCGAAGCAGGTGACCCCGTGAGCAGTGCGCTGATCGTCGTCGACGTCCAGAACGACTTCTGCGAGGGTGGCTCGCTGGCAGTGGCCGGCGGAGCTGCCGTCGCCACCGCGATCTCGGACCTGCTGGGGGCAGGCCACGGCTACGACCATGTCGTGGCGACCCAGGACCACCACATCGACCCGGGCCCGCATTTCTCCGACCACCCCGACTACGTCGACTCCTGGCCGGTGCACTGCGTGGCCGGCACCCCGGGCGCCGACTTCCATCCCAACCTGGTCAACCGTCCGTTCGAGGCGGTGTTCACCAAGGGCGAGTACGCGGCCGCCTACTCCGGCTTCGAGGGCGCCGCCGATGGCCAGCCGCTGGCCGACTGGCTGGCCGCTCACGAGATCACCGAGGTGGACGTGGTGGGGATCGCCACCGACTACTGCGTCCGCGCCACCGCCCTGGACGCCGCCGCAGCCGGGCTGGCCACCCGGGTACTGCTCGACCTCACCGCCGCTGTCGCGCCCGAGCGGCTCCAGACCACCCTGGAGGACTTCGCCGCCGCCGGCGTCCAACTCCCCTGACACCGGAACCGTCCCCTGGCCCGGGAGTCAATCGGCGGCGAGGCGTTCGACCTCGAAGCGGGGTTCGACAGGGGGGACGGCGAAGCCGTTCATGACGCCGGCCAGGCGCAGGGCGCGCTCGTCGGTGTAGAGCTCTTCCATGGTCATCGGGTGACCGTCGGGGTGGCTGAGCGGCACCCGCCAGTTGGGGTACTCGTCGACCGTGCCGGGCTGGTTCTCGGTGCGGCGGTCGCCCACCGCGTCCGGCAGCGTGGCGCACAGCACCCGGGCCGGGGTGGCGAGCAGGTAGCGGTGCAGCGCGAGCACGATGTCCTCGGTGCTCGGCTCGTCCTCGGTCAGGAAACCTCCGCGGCGCAGCGCCGCGATGAACGCCTGCTGCTCCCGCTCGGCCTGCGCAAGCTCGGTCTCCAACGACTCGGTGAGCAGACCGAGCCGGTGCTGCAGCCGGATGTGATCCTTGGCCAGGTAGCCGGCCGTCGGGGGCAGGTCATGGGTGGTCACCGAGGCCAGGCAGTACTCCCGCCACTGCTCGGGTGGCAGCGGCTCCCCCGCGCCGTCAGTCTCGAACCAGGCGATCGAGGTGCCGAGGATGCCCCGCTCGCGCAGGTAGTCACGCACCCAGGGCTCCACCACCCCGAGATCCTCGCCGACGATCAGCGCGCCGGCCCGGTATGCCTCCAGCGCCAGGATGCCGACCATCGCCTCGTGGTTGTAACGGACGTAGGTGCCCTTGGTCGCCGGCATCCCGGCCGGGATCCACCACAGCCGGAACAGCCCCATGATGTGGTCCACCCGCATCCCGCCGGAGTGCCGCAACAGCCCGGCGACCATGGTCCGGAAGGGGGCGTAGGCCAGGTCGTCCAGCCGGTCCGGACGCCAGGGCAACTGGCCCCAGTCCTGACCGGTCTGGTTGAAGTGGTCGGGCGGCGCACCGACGCTGACCCCCTGGGCGAAGGTGTTGCCGTAGGTCCACGCCTCCGCACTCCAGTCGCTCACCCCCACCGCGAGGTCGCTCACCACCCCGACCCGCATCCCGGCGTCCCGGGCGCCCGACTGCGCCGCCCGCAACTGGTTGTCGGCGATCCACTGGATCCAGGCGTGGAACTCGATCTCCTCGGCGTTGTCCTGCGCGAAGGCTGCAACCTCCGGTGAGCTGGGTCGCTGCAATTCTGCCGGCCACTCCCGCCAGTTCACCCCGTGGACGTTCACCAGCGCGCACCAGGTGGCGAACTGGGTGAGCGCGCGGCCCTCGCGCCGCAGGAAGTCGTTGAACGCCATCCGCCGGGCCGGTCGCAGCCCGTGACCGAAGATGATCCGCAGGGCCGCCAGCTTGGCCGGCCAGATCAGGTTCCGCATGATCAGCGGCTCACCGGCCAGGGTCTCCAGCAGCTGCTGCTTCACCGTCCCGATCCGCTGCCGGTCGGTCTCGGAGAGCTGGGAGTACTCGAAGATGTGCTCCGGCCGGACGTACAGCGGGTTCACGAACCGCCGGCTGGCCGGCAGGTACGGGGACGGCTCGATCGGCGGCATCGGCTGCGCGGCGTGCAGTGGGTTGATCAGGAGGAAGCTGGCGAACTGCTCGGCGCCCGACCAGATCGCCAGGTCGGCCAGGTCGACCAGGTCGCCGATCCCCCAGGAGTCCTCCGACCGGACGCTGTACAGCTGGGTGGCGTACCCCCAGACCCGCTTCTCCCCCATCGCGGGCGGGAAGCCGAGAAAGGACGGGCTGACCACCAGGGTGACCTCTTCGGTGCCGTGCTCGGTGGTCGCCTGCAGCCGGTGGTAGCCCAGCGGCAGGTCACCGGGCAGCTGAAAGGCCGCCTCCCCGATCTCGACGTCATCGATCAGTCGTGGCGCGACGTTGTGCTCGATCTGCGGCACCTCGCGGTGGCCGCCGTCCTCCAGCCGCACCGCCAGCCTGACCCAGGCTCCATGCGGGACGTGGGCGAGCACCACCTGCTCGGCTCCCGAGCGCATCACCACACAGGGCGGCAGCAGCCTGGTCCACGGCCGGTCGTGCAGCGTCCGCAGTGCCGCCTGGGCCCGGTCGGCGTCGGTGGCGTCGACGTCCATGCTCCCCAGGATCGCGATCATGGTGTCGTCGTCGATCTCGGTGTGACGACCCTTCCAGTCCCAGAACTCGGTGGCGATGCCGAAGGCCTCCGCCAGCTCGTAGAGCACGGGGTTCGACAGTGCCATGGTGCTACGTCCCTTCCTTGCAAACCCCGATCATTCCAGCCGCCAGACCCCGACCGCCGGACCCTCGCCCGATATGGACAGGGCGTCTTCGACCGTCAGCGTCGGCGTCGCGGCGGCGCTGCCGCCGTACAGCAACTCGGGCGTGGCCCCGTCCGCCAGCAGCCACCGCGGCAGCCGCGTTCCCTGCCAGGGGGCTCTGGCCAGCACGACCAGCAGGCGTTCTCCGGCGGTCTCGCGCAGGTAGGCCACCGCATCCGGCGTGATCACCGCCCAGCGCAGCCCGCCGTCCTGCAGGGCGGTGCTCGCCCGCCGCAGCCGAATCAGGCTGCGGTAGCGCTGGAAGGCGGCACCGTCCCAGCGCGGGCCGCCGCCGGCGTCGATCTGGTCCCAGGGCATCGTGGTGCGGGAGTTCTCCCCGTTCACCCCGACCGCGCCGCCCTCGTCGCCGGCGAACAGCGCCGGAATGCCCGGGTAGGTGAACAGCCACGCCGCCCCGACCTCCACCAGTCGCGGGTCGGCGGTGACCGTGGCGATCCTGGCGGTGTCGTGCGAGCCGAGCATGTTCCACTGCCGGGAGGACAGTCGCCACGGCACCGAGCCGTCGAAGTCGCGCATCGTGGCCACCACGTCGGTCGCCGGACGGCGCGGGATCGGCACCGGCAGGTCGGCGAACCGCAGATCGCTGTCCGGCCTGGTCAGCCACGACCACAGTGGCTTGATGAAGCCCTGATAGTTCATCACCGACTGCCAGCCGTCGCCGAGCTGGTCGTTGTAGACGTCGTAGAAGTGCTCGCCGACCAGCAATCCGCCGGTGGCGTCGATGGTCGCCCGGATCGCGCGGGCCACGGCATCGTGGTAGTCGTCGGCGGCGAACCGGCCGGTCATGTGCGCCACGTCGATCCGCCAGCCGTCCAGGCCGAAGGGTGGGCGCAGGTACCTGCCCACCACCGAGCCGGGACCGCGGAGCATCCGGTCCCACAACTCCTGCGACCCCCAGTTGAGCTTCGGCAGCGACGCCACCCCGAGCCAGGTGACGTAGTCCACCGGCTCGACCCAGCCGGCACTGGCGACCTCGCCGCCCCACTGGTCGGCCAGCGACTGCTGCCAGCGGTGCAGGTCGAACGGCACGTCGTCGGCCCAGTAGTAGAAGCCGGCCGTCACGCTGCCGCGATCGGCCTGCGCCGCCCGGAACCACTCGTGGGCGTCGCCGGTGTGGTTGGTGGTCAGGTCGCCGATCACCCGCATCCCGCGGGCATGGGCTGCCCGGGTGAGAACGCCGAGGGCCTGGTCGCCGCCCAGCGAGTCGTCCACGTGGTCGAAGGTGGCGGCGTCGTAGCGGTGGGAACTGCGGGCCGGGAAGAACGGCGTCAGGTAGAGCAGGTTCACCCCAAGATCGTCGAGGTAGTCCAGGTGCTCGGCGATCCCGGCCAGGTCGCCGCCGAAGAACTGCCGGACGGCGGCGTCGCCCTGCTCGGCCGGGGCGTCGTCCCAGCCGGCCGGCAGCGCCCAGTCGGGAGGCCGGCGCCGCCCGGCCTCCCGGGACCGGGCGAACCGGTCAGGGAAGATCTGGTAGCCGACCGCCCCGGCCGCCCACGCCGGCGCCCCGCCGTAGCTGGTCACCCGGAAGTCCCCGGCGTCGGCGACATCGCGAGCAAACAGCCCCCGGCCGGTGAGCCACAGGTAGCCGTCACCCCGGGTGAGCAGCCAGCGGTAGCCGACCACCGGATTGTCGACCGGCAGGTCGGCCTCGTACCAGCGCTCGTGCTCGTCCTGCGCCACCACTCGCGCGGGCAGCTTGAGCGGGTCGCCGTCCCGGGTCACCCGCAGCACCACCCGTTGTTCGCCGAACCCGCGCGGGACCCGGAGCCGGACCCTGCCGACCTCACCGAGGCTGAACTCCGTCCGGTCCAGGTAGAGCGCGGAGCCGTCGTGGTGCGGCCGGTCCAGCAGGTGCGGGGCGCTCACCACTGCTAGCCCTTCACCGCGCCGCCGGTCAGGCCGGAGACGATGTACTTCTGCAGGAACAGGAACAGCAGCAGGACGGGAAGCGCCGCGATCACCGCCCCGGCGGAGAACAGCGTCAGCTCCGGCGCCCGGCTGTCGCCCACCAGCAGGTAGAGACCCATCGGCAGGGTCCAGGTCTCCTGCCCGCCACCACCGAGCACCACGCTGGCCAGGATGTACTCGCCGAAGGTGCCGATGAAGCTGAGCAGGGCGGTCACCGCGAGGATCGGGATCACCAGCGGGATGATCACCAGCCAGAAGGTCTGGGCATGGCTGGCCCCATCGATCTTCGCCGCCTCGTCCAGTGACTTTGGGATCGTGTTGAAGAAGCCGTACATCAGGAAGGTGTTCGCCCCGAGGGCTCCACCGAGGTAGACGGCGACCAGTCCGATCGCCGACCCGGTGCCCAGGATCGGGACCACGTCGCCGAGCGTGGTCATCAGGATCAGGATCGCCACGAAGGCCAGCATCTGCGGGAACATCTGGATCACCATCAGGGCACTGAGGCCAAACCTTCTCCCGGTGAACCGGAACCGGGAGAAGGCATAGGCCGCCGCCGCCCCCATCAGCACGGTCCCGACCGCGGTCACCGCGGCGATCCACAGCGAGTTGCCGAACCACAGGTAGAAGTTCGACACCTTCGCGCACCGGTTCACGTCCTCGGCAACCGCGGGATCGCAGGCGAGCATGGCGTAGTTGTCGAGGGTGAAGGTGGCGAACAGGTTGTTGGCGTCGGTCATCGTGTTCTTGCTGGACACCGAGGCCGACAGCACGTAGACGATCGGGAAGGCCGAGAACAGCACGGCGACCACGCCGACCAGATGCCGCGACCCGACGCTGGCCAGCCAGCGGCCCGGGCTGGTCCGGTGCCTGGCCGGGATCACCGGGGCCGACTGCACCGGAGCTGACTGCACCGCCATCTAGACCATCTCCTCGAGTTTGCGGGTCTGGCGGAAGCCGAGCACCGAGATCACCGCGACCACGATGAAGATCACGATCGACAGCGCGGCGGCCAGGCCGAGGTCTGCCCGCGCGGCTCCGCCACCGACCCCGGAGATCCGGTACACCATGGAGATCAGGATGTCGGTGGCCCCGATCGGCTCGGTGGCGCCGAAGGACGGGCCGCCCTTGGTGAGCATGTAGATCAGGGTGAAGTTGTTGAAGTTGAAGGCGAACGACGAGATCAGCACCGGTGCGGTCGAGATCAGCAGCAGCGGGCCGGTCACCGACAGCCACATCCGGACCGGGCCGGCGCCGTCCACCACCGCTGCCTCCTTCATCTCGCCCGACAACGACTGCAGCGCACCGGTGGAGATCAGGAACATGTACGGGAACCCGAGCCAGGTCTGCACCAGCAGCAGAGCGCCGCGGGCCAGCCAGTATCCGCCCTCGGTCTGGGTCTGCAGCCAGTCGATCGCCGCCCCGCCGAGGAAGGCCTGGTTGACGAACCCGTCCACGTTCAACATGTTGCGCCAGACCAGCGCCCCCAGGAAGGACGGGAACGCGTAGGGCAGCAGCAGCAGGGTTCGGTAGAGCTTGCGTCCTTTCACTCGTTCGTCGTTCAGCACGATGGCAAGGAAGGTGCCGACGATGAAGGTGAGCAGCACCGAGAGCAGCGCGAAGGCAAAGGTCCACGCGGTCACCGAGAGGAAGTATTTACCGTAGTCGGAACTGGAGAAAAAGGCGGTGCGGAAGTTGTTGAACCCGACGTTGACCTGCCAGCCGGTCCGGAACCGCAGGTTCGAGGGACTCTCACCGTCGGCCATGAAGTAGCCCCGGTCGGTGGCCTTGTAGACGGTGCCGCTGGTGGTGTCGGTGATCGACTGGGTCGCCGGGTCCCAGGTCAGGGTGGAGTGTGCCTCGCAGGCGAACAGACCGGCGCTCATCCGGATCACCGCCCCGGGCGGATCGTCGATCGGCGAGTTGATCGCGAGCAGGGCGGTCTGGGTGGCACCGTCCAGCCTGGTCACCACCTCGTAGCCCGGTACCTGGGCGACCTGGCCGCCCTGGATGGTGGCGCCCTCGACCTGCACCATCGGGTTGCCGGTATTGCCGACCCAGACCGTCTGGTCGGGTTTGGCGATCGCGATGAAGAGTTCGCCGTCGCGGGTCACCGGACGGACCGGGTAGCTGGGCCCGCCCTCGATACAGGACGTGTCCTGCCGCAGCGCGAAGGTCGCAGCCTCCTGCGGTGAGCTCAGCCGGTGACCGTCACCGTAGTTGGTGAACGCGATATAGGCGTTGAAGCAGACGGTGAACACCTGGAAGACCAGCAGGAACACCACGCCGGGGAGCAGGTACTTCGCCGGCAGGGTGCGCTTGGTCGTGAAGTAGGTGTAGTTGACGGCGATCAGGATCAGCACCATCGCGCCCAGCACCCACCAGGACTGCCGCAGCCAGGCCGCGTAGACGATGTAGACGCCGAAGGCGTCCACCAGACACATCAGCACCAGCTTCACCACGAAGCCGGCCGAGAAGGTTCTCGAGTTCCACGCCGCGGGCGTGGCTGGTTTCGTCTGCGTTGACATCACCACCCGTTTCTGTCGTCAGTGCCGGTGGCGGCCGGCAGTACCGGAGCCCACGAAGCTGAGCCCGTCACCGCCGGCCGCCGGTCAGCTACTTGGTGAGGTCCTTCTGGATCGCGGCGATCATGTCGTCCCAGGCCTTGTCGGGATCGGTCGCCTTGCCCGAGATGATCTCCACCTCGGTCTTGCCCCAGTAGGTCCACACCGCGCTCATCTCGGGGATGGACGGCATCGGCACCGCGTCCTTGGCCACGGCGGCGAAGCCCTGCGCGATCGGATCGTCGGCCAGGGCCGCCGTGGCGGCGGAGGTCAGCGCCGGGGTCCGGTTGCCCACCTCGAAGAGTTGGGTCTGCACCTCGTCGGTGGCGATGTAGTTCACCAGGAAGTCGGTCGCCGCGATCGGGTTCGCGCTCTTGGAGGAGACGTAGAAGCCCTGCACCCCGGAGAACGGCGCAGCGGTCTGGCCGCCGGCGGACGGGATCGGGTCGACGGCGATGTCCAGCTTCGCCTTCTCGATGTCGGCGATGCTCCACGGACCGGTGATGTAGAACGGGGTGTTGCCGTTGATGAAGGCGGACTTGGCCTTGTCCCCGTCCATCGACACGACCAGGTTCTTCGCCTTGCCCTGGGCGGCCAGCCATTCGGCGAACTTGTGCCCCGGGTCGCCGCCCATGGCCAGCTCGGCGGTGTAGGAACCGGTGTCGTCCTGCTGGAACACCGGTGCACCGAAGGAGGTCTGCAACGGGTAGAAGTGGTACGGGTCGCCGTTCTCACTGACCTGGAGCGCGACCGGCACCTTCGAACCCTTCGCGGCGGCGATCAGGTCGTCCCAGGTCGCCGGTGCGGTGGCGGCCAGCTTGGTGTTGCGGACCAGAGCGATGTTCTCGATCGCGTACGGCACGCCGTAGGTCTGGCCGTTGTAGGTGAACGCCTCGACGGCCACCTTCTCGAACGCGGCGGCCTTGTCGCCGAGCGGGACGGGGGCGACGACCCCGTTCTGGATCAGCCCGCCCAGCCAGTCGTGGGCGCCGGCCATGATGTCGGGTCCCTTGCCGGTGGGGACGGCAGTGGTGAACTCGTCCCGCATCTTGCCGTTGTCCTTGGTCACCAGCTTGATGGTGGCGTGGGTGTCGGTCTGGAACTGTTTCGCCGCAGCCTCGACCGCCTTGTAGCGATCCTGGTCGACCCACACGGTCAGGGTGACGCCGGTGTAGTCGTTGGCCGGGGCAGCAGTCGGGCTGCTGGCCGTCGCGGTGGGCTCGGTCGAGCCCGTGCTGGACGGGGCCGGGGTCGAACTCGGGCTCGAACAGGCAACGAGGGTGGCTGCCAGCAGTGCCCCAACTCCGACGGTGATGATGCTCCTTCGCATCGTTCTCTCTTTCCTGGAACGATCGGTGTGCCGGTGTCTCCGGCAAATGGCTGGCACGAGCGTAGAGCACCCTTGCGTAACTACGCAATGAGTTGCTTATATGTTTCGCAACGTCAGCTTGAAAGGGGTGGCGGGAACCGCGATCATTCTTCCCGGGGGCTACAACAATCGGAGGTCAGAGGTGACCAGTACTCGCGGGTCGCGAGCACCGAAGCCGCGGCTGCGCGACATCGCCGACGTCGCCAAGGTGAGCACGGCCACAGTGTCGCGGGTGCTCAACGACAAGCCGGGGGCGTCCGACGAGGTCCGGGAGGCCGTCCTGGCCGCGATGGACATGCTGGGCTACGAACGCCCGGCGATCCTGCGGGCGAAGGCGCAGGGGCTGGTCGGGGTCGTCCTGCCGGAACTGGTCAACCCGGTCTTCGGCTGGTTCGCGCAGAGCCTGGAGTCCCGGCTCGCCGCGCGCGGCTATACCGCCTTGCTGTGCACCCAATCCCCCGGCGGCACCACCGAACAGCAGTGCGTCGACATGCTGCTGGGGCAGAGCGTGTCGGGGATCATCTTCGTCTCGGGGCTGCACGCCGACGCCATCGCCGACCACCAGCACTACCTCGACCTGGCAGCCCGCGGGATCGCCGCCACCTACATCAACGGTTTCGCCCCGGAGATCGACGGCACCTTCATCTCGGTGGACGACGGCTCGGCGATGGACGCCTCGGTCAAGCACCTGGTCTCGCTGGGCCACTCCCGGATCGGGCTGGCGATCGGCCCGGACCGGTTCGTTCCCAGCCGGAGCAAGATCGATGCCTTCCGCAACGCCCTGCAACAGCATCTGGGTATCGAGGACGCCGCGGGGCACATCTCCCCCACCCTCTACACCGTCGAAGGTGGCCACGCCGCGTCGGCCGCCCTGATCGAGAGCGGCCACACCGCCATCATCTGCGGCTCCGACCTGATGGCGCTCGGCGCGATCCGGGCCGCCCGTTCTGCCGGCCTCGACGTCCCCGACGACCTCTCGGTGGTCGGCTACGACGACTCCTCGCTGATCGCGTTCACCGATCCGCCACTGACCACCATCCACCAGCCGGTCACCCAGATGAGCGCGGCAGCCGTCGCCACCCTGATCGACGAACTGGACGGCCATCCCGGCCCGCGGACAGACCTGCTGTTCCGCGCCGAGCTGATCGTCCGCGGTTCCACCGGGACGGCGCCGGCCAGGGAGCACAAGTAGGCCGGCCCACCCTACAGCTGGGCCGATTCCTGCAGGAGTCGTATGCCGATAAATGCAGCACCCCTCAGCCGTGAAAAGCAGAATCTCGCCGAGTCGGCATGCCACCTCACATCAGGGCAAGAGCGCCAACTCATGCAAAGAGCAGCCATACCCGCTGCCGCGCACCCGCCATAACGCCGAGCCGAGAGTGCCCGGAGCCGGGGGTTCAGCGACTCTCGAAGGGCAGCAGCAGGTCGCGCAGCGCGTCGGACAACCCGGCACGGGTGGCTTCGTCCAGCACGCCGAGGATCTCCCGTTCGGAGGCCAGCAGGTCTGCCAGCGCCGCGCTGGCCCGCTCGGCGCCCTCGGGCGTGAGCCGAACCCGGACGCCCCTGCGGTCGTCGGCGTTGGGCTGGCGCACCACCAGCCCCTTGGCCTCCAGCCGGTCGATCCGGTTGGTGGTGGTTCCGGAGGTGGACAGGGTCAGCCGGGTCAGCTCCCCCGGCGACAGCTCGTAGGGCGGACCCTCACGGCGCAGTGCCGCGAGCACGTCGAACTCCCAGACCTCCAGGTCGTGGCTGGCGAAGGCCTGCCGGCGGGCGAGGTCGAGATGACGGGCGAGCCGGCTGACCCGCGAGAGCACCTCCATCGGCGCGACGTCCAGCCCGGGCATCTCCGAACGCCAGGCCGCGACGATGCCGTCCACCTCGTCCTGCATCGCACCTCCCCGGTCGCCGCGTCCCGATCCTGCTGCCCCACAATATCTCGACGTCAAGATTGCGTCCCAGCCTGAGAACCCTCCGGGAACACCCGGGTGCGGTGGCTGTTCCGGTCACACCGAGGGCGTGTCCCCCTCCCGGTGGATAGGGACGCGCGCCCTACCCCGCCGCCGAGTGGTTCTCGACCGGGCCGATCCGGCGGGCGGCCGCCACCGACAACCCGGCCAGGACGGTCATCGCCGCCATCACCAGGCCGAAGGAGAGATTGCCCAGGCCGAGGGTCACGGCATAGATCGTCCCCGCCAGACCGCCCACCAGCGCATTGCCCAGCGCCTCGCCGACCTGCAGCGAGGAGGTGGCTCGGCCCAGCTCGCCCGGCTCGGCCAGTTGCATCACCACCAGGGCGCTGGAGGTGTGCGACAGCCCCATGCCGATACCGCCGACCGCCCAGCCCGCGATCACCAGCCAGAGCGGCGCACCGTCGACCAGAGCCGCGGCGGCGATCACCGCGATGCCGGTGGCGGTGACCAGGGCGCCGAGGGTGACGATCGCGTCCCGGCGTAGCCGCAGCCAGCGTTGCGACTGCACCCAACTGCCGGTCGTCCAGCCGATCGAGCCGACCAGGATGCAGGCCGCAGCGGTCTGCAGCGGCAGCCTCCAGGCAGTCACCAGCATCAGCGAGAGGAAGGCCTCCACACCGTAATAGCCACCCGAGCTCAGCGCCCGAACCCCGACCACCGCCGACAGCCCCCGCCCCCAGGGACGGTAGCCGCGCGGCATCAGCGCGGGAAGTGCCCAGACCAGCACGCCCACCCCGAGCGCCGCCCACAGCAACGACCAGGGCTCCAGGTGCTGGCCTGCCCACTGCAGGGCGGCGGCGCCGAGGGCAACCAGCGCCGCCCGGCCCAGGTTGCCGAGCGAGCCCGCGGTCGGGTCCGGGTCGGGCAGCCGCAGCCGCAGCGTGGCCGGCAACAGCAACACCGCCGCGAGCCCGAGCAACGGCAGCACCGACCAGAACACCCAGTGCCAGGAGAAGTTCTCCGCGATCCAGGCCGCCACCACCGGCCCGACCAGGGTGGGGGCCATCCAGGCGATCGAGAGACCGGTCATCATCCGGGCACGGGCGTGCGGCTCGAAGGCCTGCCCGACCAGGAACATCACTGTGACGTTGGCAGCTCCCGCACCCAGCCCCTGGACGAACCGGGCCAGCACCAGCAGGGCCATCGACGGCGCGGTCGCCGCCAGCACCAGCCCGAGAGCGAAGACCACCATCCCTGCCAGCAGCGGCCGCACCGGCCCGATCCGGTCGGCGGCCATCCCGGCAGCGACCACGGTGAAGATCTGGGCGATCATGAAGGCGGTGAACGCCCAGGCGTAGAACTCCGGATGGCCGAGGTCGTCGCGGGCCGCCGGCATCACCGCCAGGACTGCCATGTACTCGAAGGCGGTGGTGGCCTGGCTCAGCAGCAGCCCTGCCTTCAACGCTGTGAGGTTGCCGGACGGAGCCGAGCGCGCGAAGCCGTCCATACCTCTGCCTTTCGGGTCGCGGTGGCCTTCGCCGGTCTGGACCGGCTCGACCGGTGAGATCCCCACCGATCGGTTCACAGCGCCGGGTTCGATTCTTCCACGAAGGCTCCCGGGGTGCGGCCCGGTGGGTGACGGGCGGGGCGGCGAAGTATCGTGTGGGTACCACAGCCGACGGCCATCACAGGGAGGGACGAGCCGGTGACCCAGCAGGACACGTCCACCACCACGATTCTCGACGAGCGCACCGAGTACCGGCTCGACGAGGGCGACCACGAACGGTTCTCGCACTACGTCGAGAAGGCCAAGCTCACCGAGGCGATGGTGATGGGCACCCCGGTGATCGCACTCTGCGGCAAGGTGTGGGTGCCGTCGCGTAACCCCGACCGTTACCCGGTCTGCCCGGAGTGCAAGGAGATCTGGGAGTCGCTGCAGCCGGGCGCCTGACTCCCGGACGGCGGTCAGCGCAGGTTGGAGCCCTCCGGAAGAATCTCGAGCTTCGGGTACTCCGGCTTCCACATCCGCTGGTAGAGGTCGTTGACCGGATCGGTCATCGGACGCCGGGCCAGCCCCTGCGCTTCGGCGGTCTTGGCGACTGCCATGCCGACCGTGGCCGAGACCAACCGCAGATCGTTCATCGACGGCAGCAGCGAGGCTCCCGGCCGGTACTCGTTGACCAGCCCGGCCAGCGCGTCGGCGGCGGCATAGATCATCTCGTCGCTCACCCGGCTGGCCGCGACGGTCGAGACCCCCAGTCCCAGGCCGGGGAAGATCAGCGCGTTGTTGGCCTGCGCGATGGTGTGGTAGACGTCGCCGTGCTTGATGGTGCCGAACGGGCTGCCGGTGGCGATCAGGGCGCGTCCGTCGGTCCACTCCAGCAGGTCGGCCGGCTGGGCCTCGATCCGGCTGGTCGGGTTGGACAGCGGCATGATGATCGGCCGCTCGCAGCCCTCGGCCATGGCGGTGACCACCTGTTCGGTGAACGCCCCGTGCACCGCCGAGGTGCCGATCAGGATGGTGGGCTGCACCGCCCGGACGGCCTCCAGCAGGCTGATCCGCGAGGGGTCGGCCACCTCCCAGGACGCGACCTCCGCCCGGCTGCGAGCGTAGGGCTGCTGGAAGTCGCGCATGCCGGCGGAGTCCTCGACGATCAGGCCGCGGCTGTTGAATGCGTAGAACCGCGAGTACCCCTGGTCGGCGGGCAGCCCGGAGCGGGTCATCGCCTCCCGGATGATGTCGGCGATCCCCGCCCCTGCCGTCCCGGCGCCGTAGATCATCACCCGGTGCTCGGGCAGCGGCTCGCCGGTCAGCCGGACGGCGGCCAGCACCGCCGCCAGCACCACTGCCGCGGTGCCCTGGATATCGTCGTTGAAGGTGCAGATCTCGTTCTTGTAGCGGTTCAGGATGCGGTGGGCGTTGGCGGCGCCGAAGTCCTCCCAGTGCAGCATCGCGTTCGGGAACAGTCGGGTGACCGCCTGCACGAAGGTCTCGATGAAAGCGTCGTAGCGTTCGCCGCGCACCCGCGCGTGCCGCTCGCCGAGGTAGACGTCGCTGTTGAGCAGGCCGAGGTTGTCGGTGCCGACGTCCAGCACCACGGGGACCGCCCGGCGCGGGTGGATGCCGGCGGCGGCGGTGTAGAGGCCCAGCTTGCCGACCGCGATCTGGATACCGCCGATCCCCTGGTCGCCGATCCCGAGGATGCCCTCGGCGTCGGTGGCCACCACCAGGTCGACGTCGTCGGCGTCCAGTTCGAAGTCGCGCAGCGACTCCTCGACCAGGTCAGGGTGGTCGATCGAGAGGAAGACCGCCCGGGCGCCGTGGTACTCGTGGCTGAACCGCTCGATCGCCTCGCCGATGGTCGGGGTGTAGATGATCGGCATCATCTCCTCCAGGTGCTCGCTCAGCAGGCGGTAGAAGAGCACCTCATTGCGGTCGCGCAGTTGGGAGAGCTGGATGAACTTGGCCAGGGGGGAGGGCGAGCGGTCGTACTGGGCGTAGACCCGGCGCATCTGCTCCTCGATGGTGGTGACCCGGTTGGGCAGCAGGCCGGACAGCCCCAGCGCGCGACGCTCCTCGAAGGTGAAGGCGGTGCCGCGGTTGGCCATCGGATGGACCAGAATCAACCGGCCGCGGGCGCCCACCCTCAGCACGGTCTCTCGTGAACTGGTATCAAGGTCGAAATCGCGCTGCCGCATCTGGATCCTTCCGGTCGCCCGCAGGATAGTCCCCTCACCCGACCACCACCCAAACCGAGGACGATGGACGACAAGAACGTCAGTTCTTGATCGGACCGAGGACGACGGTTGCCGAGCAAAGCGAGGCAGTAACCGAGGACGAGGGACGACAAGAGCGCGAGACAGCAACCGGGCCGGCCCAGTTTCGGGACGCGGGCGGCCTCCCGCCCGTACGATGGGCGCCATGGCCACCAAGACGCTGATCATCCTGCGGCATGCCAAGTCGTCGTGGAAGACGCCGGAAGCCGACATCCGCCGTCCGCTCTCGGACCGCGGTCAGCGAGACGCCGAGGCGGCCGGGGCGATCCTGGCCTCCTACCCGCTGGACGTGGTGTTGTGCTCGGATGCCACCCGCGCCCGTCAGACCTGGGAGCAGGCGGTGGCGGGCGGCGCCCGGTGCGACGACGTCCGCTACTCCGAGGCGGTCTACCATGCCTGGCCGGAAGAGCTGCTCGGCGAGCTGCGGGAACTCGACGACGCGGTCGACTCGGCGATGGTGATCGGCCACCAGCCCACGCTGAGCGACCTGATCGTGGAGATCGCCAAACCGTCGAAAAAGGCGGCGGCAGTGCAGGAGCGGTTCCCGACCTGCTCGCTGGTGGTGCTGAGCATCACCGGCTCCTGGCGCAAGCTCGGCAAGGGCAAGGCGTCAATCAAGCGGTTCGAGATTCCGCGCGGTTGAGCCGGCGGCGGGCGGTCCCGGCCCATCGGACTGGGCACGGTCGCGGCTCGTCCGGGTGTTGGTCCGTCCAGGCGTTGGTCCTCCTGACGCTCCGGCCTGACAGACCGGCGAGCACCCCTCAGTCGGCAGTCCGCAGGATGACGGCCAGTTTCCGTCCTCTGGCCAGTTCATCGACCAGCTTGTCCAGGTAGCGGATCCGCTGCATCAGCGGATCCTCGATCTCCTCCACCCGATAGCCGCAGATCAGGCCGGTGATCAGCGAGGCGTTCGGGTTGAACGCGGGTGCCTGACCGAAGAAGGTCTGGATATCGACCTCCTCGGCGATGACCCGCGCCAACCCGTCGGCGTCGTAGCCGGTGAGCCAGCAGATCACCTCGTCCACCTCGGCCTTCGTCCGACCCTTCCGCTCGGCCTTGGCGAGATAGTGCGGGTAGACGCTGGCGAAGCTGGTGGTGAAGATCCGGTGACCCGCCATCTGCTGCTCCCTCGGTCGCGATGCTGGCGAACGGCGGCCAGGCCGCACGCTGGCAGCCTACGAGGCCTGGCCGGCCGGGACCAGCTGCGGTTCAAGTGCCGCGCGGCCGGCAAGGCACCGCCGACACCCCAGACCAGTCGCAGAGCATTGTGATCCCCAGCAGAACTGGCTATCGTTTCACGATAGGTACATATCGAATGTCGATGCATACGGAGGTATCAGATGCGCCACCCGACGATTGCCCTCCTGCGGGTGCTGCTGGCAGGACTCATGCTCGGCACCCTGGCCGCGCAGCTGTGGTTCTTCCCGGTCCTGGCGGCTGAGCAGGCCAGGGCGTTTCCCGAGCTCGACTGGCTGCGCTGGCCGATGCTGACGCTGGTGATCCTGGTGCTGATCGGGGTCCAGACAGCACTCGTGGCGATCTGGGTCCTGCTGTCGATGGTCGAGGACGACAGCGTCTTCTCCCCCGCCGCGTTCCGGTGGGTCGACCTCATCGTTGCGATGGCCATCGCCGACACCGTCCTGGTGCTGGCAACGGATGCCCTGCTGTCCTTCGGCGCCCACGCCAACCCGCCGGCGCTGCACCTGGGGTTGCTCGCCCTGGCGGTCTGCGGAACGGCCTTCGCGCTCCTGATGGGTGTGATGAAGGGGCTGCTGCGGAAGGCCTCGACGCTCACTGCCGAGCTGAGCGAGGTGATCTAGTGGGCATCGAAGTGAACCTCGACATCGAGCTGGTCCGGCGGCGGATGACCCTGACCGAACTGGCCGAACGGGTCGGGATCACGCCGGTGAACCTGTCCATCCTGAAGAACAACCGGGCCAAGGCAATCCGGTTCTCCACCCTGGACGCGATCTGCCGCGAGCTCGGCTGCCAGCCCGGGGACATCCTCGTCCACGTTCCCGACGATGCGGGCACCCTGGCCGACCGCACCACACGGACCGGCTGAGATGGCTGCCTTCAGCGCCCGCATGCCCAGGTCGTTCCCGGCGAGGCGGCTTGGGAGTGTCGCCTGACCGACTGGCCACGGGTGGAATCGGTCAGTTTCGAGTGGTCGGACAACCAGGCGGCCGGCGGGATGGTCGTCTACAGCTGAGCGGCGATAGCCACCCAACGGGAGGCCCGACCTGCGAGGGCGCGACGCGCTCGCAGCAACTGAGGAGTCAGTAGCGGTAGGAATCGGGCTTGAACGGCCCCTCGACCGGGACGCCGATGTAGGCCGCCTGCTCGGGCCGGAGCTCGGTGAGCTTCACACCCAGAGCGTCCAGATGCAGCCGGGCGACCTCCTCGTCCAGGTGCTTGGGCAACACGTAGACGCCGATCGGGTACTGCTCGGGCTTGGTGAACAGCTCGATCTGGGCGAGCACCTGGTTGGTGAAGGAGTTGCTCATCACGAAGCTGGGGTGCCCGGTGGCGTTGCCCAGATTCATCAGCCGGCCCTCGCTCAGCACGATGATGGAGCGACCGTCCGGCATCGTCCACTGGTCGACCTGCGGCTTGACGTTGGAGGTGGTCACGCCCGGAAGCGTGGCCAGCCCGGCCAGGTCAAGTTCGTTGTCGAAGTGGCCGATATTGCCCACCACCGCCAGGTGCTTCATCCGGGACAGTTGGTCGGCGGTGATCACGTTCACGTTGCCGGTACAGGTGACGTAGAGGTCGGCGAACGGCAGGACGTCCTCGACGGTGGTGACCTGGTAACCGTCCATGGACGCCTGCAGGGCACAGATCGGATCCACCTCGGCGACCACCACCCGGGCCCCCTGCCCTGCCAGCGCTGCCGCCGCACCCTTGCCGACATCGCCGTAGCCGACCACCATGGCGACCTTGCCGCCGATCAGCACGTCGGTGCCGCGGTTGATGCCGTCGATCACCGAGTGCCGGATGCCGTACTTGTTGTCGAACTTGGACTTGGTCACCGAGTCGTTGACGTTGATCGCCGGGAACAGCAGCGAGTGGTTGGCGGCCATCTCGTAGAGCCGGTGGACGCCGGTGGTGGTCTCCTCGGTCACGCCGTAGATGCTGTTCGCGACCCTGACCCAGTCGACGGTCGAGCTGCGCAGGGCCTGCAACACCACCTGGTACTCCGCGGAATCGCCCGGGCCGGCCTCGGGCACCGCTCCGGCCTTGGCGAACTCGACCCCCTTGTGTACCAGCAGGGTGGCGTCGCCGCCGTCGTCCAGGATCATGTTCGGCGGCTCGCCATCGAAGTCGAACAACTGCTCGGTGCACCACCAGTACTCCGGCAGGCTCTCGCCCTTCCAGGCGAACACCGGCACACCCTGCGGATCCTCCGGAGTACCGTCGCCGACCACGATCGCGGCGGCGGCATGATCCTGGGTGGAGAAGATGTTGCAGGACGCCCAGCGCACCTCGGCACCGAGCGTGACCAGGGTCTCGATCAGCACCGCGGTCTGGATGGTCATGTGCAGCGAGCCGGCGATCCGGGCCCCCGCCAGGGGCTTCGACTCCCCGTACCGGGCGCGCATGGCCATCAGGCCGGGCATCTCGTGCTCGGCGAGGGTGATCTCCTTGCGGCCGAACTCGGCCAGGTTCAGGTCAGCGACGCGGTAGTCCACAAGGGGACATCCTACCGGCCTGCTCCCTGGCGGGTTCACCGCAAGGTCCAGGCGCACAATGACCCCTCCGTCCGGCCGGAAGCAGCCCCGTCCCCCTACCGTTTGTGCGGGGTTGAGCGGGGAACGGGGGCTCTCTTTTCCGGCGGAAGTCCGCACAAACGGTGGGGGGAGGAGGGCGTCAGTCAGTTGGCGAGGGGTGCCGCATCGATGTCGGGCTCGAGGTACAGCAGGGTCACTTGCGGATCGGCGGCGCGGACTGCGGCTTCGGCAGTGTTGATCACCTCGGCCACCCGGGCGGCCAAAGCAGTCGGCTCCACCGCGATCTTGGCCGCAACCAGCACCTCGTCCGGTCCCAGGTGCAGAGTCTTGAGATGAATCACCCGCTTCACACCGTCGGTCGACTCCAGCGCCGCCCGGATCCGGGCGACCGCCTCGGGCGTGGCCGCCTCACCCACCAGCAGGCTCTTGGTCTCGATCGCGAGGGTGACTGCCACCAGGATCAGTAGCACGCCGATCAGCCCGGTCCCCACCACGTCCCAGAGTCCATTGTGGGTGAGCAGCGTCATGCCAACGCCCATCAGCGCGAAGGCCAGGCCGAGCAGGGCAGCGGAATCCTCCAGCAGGATCACCGGCAGTTCAGGCGACTTGGCGGTTCTGATGAACCTCAGCCAACTCTTGCTGCCCTTCGCCGGCGCCGCCTCCCGGGTCGCGGTCCGGAAAGAGAATCCCTCGGCGATCATGGCCGCCACCAGGACCACCAGCGGCACCCACCACCAGCTCCCCTCCAGCAACTCGTTCGGCTCGCCGCTGGCCACCTCTTCGTACTTGTGGAAGGCCTCGTACAGCGCGAACAGACCACCCAGGCTGAACAGGATGATCGAAACCAGGAAGGCGCTGATGTAGCGCTCGCGGCCGTAGCCGAAGGGGTGTTCCTCGGTAGCCTCCCGCCTGGCCTGCCGTCCGCCGAACAGCAGCAGTACCTGATTGCCGGTATCGGCGATCGAGTGGACACCCTCGGCCAGCATCGAGGACGCACCGGTCAGCGCCCAGGCCGCGAACTTCGTCAGCGCGATGAAGCCGTTGGCCGCCATCGCGGCGATGACCGCCCTGGTTCCACCCTCAGTACTCACGCGACGGATCCTCCCCGCCCGCCACCGGGCCACGTCCCAGTCCGATCCGCAGGTAGGCGGCGGCGAACAGTCCTTGCTGCAGCACCGCGGCATACCGTTCGACCGCAGTGCCCTCGGTCCGGGACAGGCGACAGACGGTCACCTCGCGGACGTCGGCGGTCTCCTCCAGCCGATACCGGCCCTCGGCCGCCGACTCGTCGTCCAACCCGTCGTCCAGCAGCACCAGACCCGGACGGGTGGCCGGTGCAACATCATCGAAGGGGTCGGCGAACAGGTCACGGGGAGCCACCTCGTCCAGCAGCGGCAGCAGCGCTCCGGCGTCGGCGGAGAGCACCACCCGGCCGCTGGCCGAGCGCAGCGCCTCGGCGATCCGCCGGCTGGCGCGAGCGGCCAGGATCGTCCCGCCCCAGACCAGAGGTTGCGCGTCGGCCAGTTGCAGCGCCACCTGTTTGGCGGGATTGCGGGTGACGTCGAGGGCGAAGGAGGACGCCAGGGCGATCTCGTCCAGGATGGCGGCGATCCGGCCGGCGTCCACGGCCGGGCCGAGACCGAGCCGGTGCAGCGCGTCCAGCACAACGACCGCCGCTGCCTGCGGGTCGGGTGTGGCGGTGGGGAGCAGGGTGGTGGCCGGGGAGGCCGACTGCCGGGCGAGGGCGGAGTCCGCGGGGCAGGCCACCACCAGTCGGCAACCGCGCCGGACCGCCTCGAAGGCCGCCGCCAGCGAGGCCCGGCTGCCGCCGCCCATCACCACGACGATGTCCAGCGGGCCCACCCAGCCGGGCAGACCGAGGCTCGGCCATGCCATGAACGGCACCGGGCAGACCGGTTCGAGGACGGCCCGCAGCAGGCGCGCCTCGGGGCCGAAAGCGATCACCGCCCGCGGCCGGTCGGCGTCGTCGAGGGCGGCCAGAGCGGGCTCGGCGAGGGCGAACTCCCGTCGCACCCGCGCGCCGGCCTCGGCGATCGGACGCAGCACGGGGTCGGCGGCCCGCAGCACCGCCGGGTCGTCCAGCCGGGAGTCGTCGAAGTCGCTCACTGCCGGCTCACCGGGGGCCGCCGGGGTGGCGGGCCTCGTCGATCAGCAGCACCGGGATACCCTCGCGCACCGGGTAGGCCAGCCCGCACTCGGCCGAGGTGCACTGCAGTTCAGCAGCCTCGTAGTCCCAGGCCAGCTTGGTGTGGCAGGACGGGCAGACCAGGATCTCCAGGACGTCGGCAGGCAGTTCAGTCATTGCTCTCCTCGATGATCGCCAGCGCACGATCGCGCATCCGTGTCATGGTCCCGATGTCCCCGGCCTCGACGTTCAGTCGCAGCAACGGCTCGGTATTGGACGCCCGCACGCTCACCCACCAGCCATCGCCCCGGACCATCAGGCCGTCCTCGTAGCTCACGGCGCCCTCGCCTGCGAACTCTGCCGCCACCTGCCGCATCACCGCCTGCGGGTCGGCAACGGCGGCATTCAGCTCACCCGAGCCGGGGTAGTGCGGCACCGTCCGGGCCAGGGCCGACATCGGCTCGGCGCCGTGCCCGACCAGGGACAGGACGTGCAGCGCTGCGAGCATGCCGCTGTCGGCCCCCCACAGCTCGCGGAAGTAGTAGTGGCCGGAGTGCTCGCCGCCGAAGATCGCGTGGTAGCGGCCCATCAGCGCCTTGAGGTGGGTGTGACCGACCGGGCCGACCACCAGCCGTCCGCCGGCCTCCTCGATCACCTCCGCCACACCGGTGGAGGTGATGGTGTTGACCACCACCACCGCTCCGGGCTCGCGGGCCAGTTCGGCGCGAGCGATCAGCGCGGTGAGCACCGACGGGCTCACCACCTCGCCGGCCTGGTCGATGATGAAGCAGCGGTCGGCGTCGCCGTCGAAGACCAGGCCGAGGTCGGCGCGGTGCTCACGAACCGCCGCCTGGGCGTCCACCAGGTTGGCCGGCTCCAGCGGGTTGGGCGGATGGTTGGGGAAGTCGCCGTCCAGGTCGAGGTAGAGGCCGATCACCTCCACCGGCAGGCCGGCGAACACCGCGGGCGTGATCAGCCCGGCCATGCCGTTGCCGGCGTCCACGACGACCCTGAGCGGACGGATCCCCGACAGGTCGACCAGACCGTGCAGGTGCGCGACATAGCCGGCCAGCATGTCGGCCTGACGCGGGGTTCCCGGGATCGGCGCGGACGGGAGGCCGGTGAAGCTGAGCTGTTTGATCCGGGCCATCAGTTCCGGCGTGATCGGCGCGGCCTGCGGCAGACAGAACTTGATCCCGTTGTAGGCCGACGGGTTGTGGGAGGCAGTGAACTGCACCCCGGCCAACCCGGTGGCGCCCGAGGCGTACCAGAGTTCGTCGGTGCTGACCAGACCGACCTCGACCGGGTTGGCGCCCAGCCGCATCGCACCCTCGGCGAACGCCCGGCTCAGCTCGCGGCCGCCGGCGCGCATGTCGCGACCGAGCACGAACTCCTGACCGGCCAGGTCGAGGGCGCGGGCGAAGGCGGCGCCGATCGCGCGCGCGCCGTCGGCGTCCCACTCCGGGTGTTCGCCGCGAACCAGACCCCGAAGGTCGTTCGCCTTGAATACCTGCGGCTCGATCACGGGGGTCAGCCTACGGCCTACTCGGGGTCGGCGACGATCGCGAGATGTCCCTTGCGGCGGGCCAGGTTCGGCTCCGGAGAGGAGGGCTGGTCGGTGCCGAGCCCGACCTGACGGACGGCGTCGGCCAGCGCCATCAGGTCGTCGGTCGAGGCACGCGCCGCCCCGGCGTCGGCGGGCAGCCGGATCATCTCCCAGCCGCGAGGTGCGCTCAGGTTCGTGGCGTGCGCGCGGCACAGGTCGTAGCAGCCCGGCTCGGCGCGCAGCGCCAGCGGCCCGAGCACCGCGGTGGAGTCGGCGTAGACGTAGGTCAGGGTCGCCACCGCAGGCGCTCCGCACGTCGAACGCGAGCAGCGTCGGTTGGTCACGGGGTCACGCTACTCGCGCCAGGTCGTCCGGCCCGGCAACCCGGCACGGGTGTCGCGCTGCTGGCCGGGCCAGCCGGCGGCAGCGTCTCGCGCGTGTCTCCCCCCTCCCAGCTGGCCTGCTGCGTGTCGCCCGCCGGGCGGCACATCGCCACGTCGGCGGGCGGCGATCCACCAGCGCCGCCTCCCGCTGCTGCCGCGCAAGGCCGCTCCGGTCGGACCCCGCTCGCGGTGGCCACCGATGCCAAGACACAAGCTCTAGGCTGGTGGCATGAAGCGACGGGAACGCCACGGACGCGGGCTGCGCGGTGCCCTGGCCGGTCCGAACCCGCTCACCGGCGCTCCGATGCCGGTGCGCTACCGCACCCGGGCGAGCGACTTCTTCACCAGCTGCCTGCGCACGACCGTCGCCCGCATTGGCGAGGCCTGCCCCAGGGCGCTGGTGGGGGTCGACATCGGCTTCGAGGACGTCCCCACCCTCACCGCCGCCTGGTACGACCGGGTGCCGCTGGCTGCCGCGGTGGCCGCCCGGCCCGGCCAGCACGCCCAGGTGGTGCTGTACCGGCGCCCGATCGAGCACCGCTCCAACGATCGCCGTGAACTGGCCTCGCTGGTGCAGCGCACGGTGGTCGAGCAGCTGTCGGCGATCACCGGCATCGATGCCGCCGAGCTCGACCCGTCCGGCTTCCGGGACGACCAGGACTAG
>NZ_JAYFPT010000109.1:0-3393 GCF_034927565.1 Propionicimonas sp. | reverse complement strand
TCCAGTTCGGGGATCTGTTCCTCGGCAGCGCCAGCCTGCGCCCGGCCCTGGTCGGTCTGCTCACTCATCAGTCGATTCCTGCGTCGTCTCGTCGGTGGTCTGGTCGAACTCGGACCCGATGCCGTCGGCCACCTCGGCACCGAGCCAGCGGATGGTCAGTTCCCCCAGCGGGGCCAGCTGTTCGAAGGCCACCGCCTGCTCACGGTACAGCTCCAGCAGCGCCAGGAAGCGCGCCACCACCACGAGCTTCTCCTCGGCATCGGCGACCAGTGCCCGGAAGGACACGTTGGGGTGCTCCTTCAGCCGCGCGATGATCACCTCCGCCTGGTCGCGCACGCTCACCCGCGGGATGTGCAGGTGTCCCAGGGCCACCTCGACCGGAGGTTTGGGCGCGAGGGCGGCCGAGGCCAGCAGGGCCAGCTGGTCGGCCAGACCGGTCAGGTCGACCTCGGGCAGCAGTTTCGCGAACTGCTCCTCCAGCCCGCCCGGACGCGGGTGCCGGCGGTCCTGGACGGCCAGGGTCTCGGCGATCCAGCCCGAGACCAGTTTGAACGCCCGGTACTGCAGCAGCCGGGCGAAGAGCAGGTCGCGGGCCTCCAGCAGGGCGAGATCCTCCTCGTCGTCCACCTCGCCGGAGGGCAGCAGCCGGGCCGCCTTCAGGTCGAGCAGGGTGGCGCCGACGACGATGAACTGGCTGGTCTCGTTGAGATCCCAGGCTTGCGTGGCCTGGGCCTGCCGCAGGTGGGCGATGAACTCGTCGGTGACCTGGGAGAGCGCCACCTCGGTGATGTCGAGCTTGTGCTTGCCGATCAGCTGCAGCAGCAGGTCGAAGGGGCCGGAGAAGTTGGTCAGGTGGACGGAGAACCCGCGTTCGTCCACCGCCGGTTCTGCTGCGAGGGTCACTGCTCGCTCAGGGCGCGGACCAGGCCGGACTCCCCGCCCCTGGCCTCGAGTTCGGCCATCACCAGGCTGATCGCCGCGCGGACGATCCGGCCCCGGTCGACCGCCACGCCGTGCTCGGCGCGCAGGATGAGCCGGGCTTGCTCCAGGGCGATCAGTTCGGCGCTGCTGACGTAGACGGTGATCTTCTCGTCATGCCGCACCCGGCCGCTGGGCGCAACCTGTTCGGTGGGTTGTTCGGCTGCTGGCCCGGGCTCCCCCGTCGTCGGGCGGAAGAGCTCGGAGACTCCGCTCAGGCGTCCGGGCATCGCTGCAACACCTCCCTGGCAACCATCCGGTAGGACTCGGCGCCTGTCGAACTCGGGGCGTAGGTGGTGATCGGCTCGCCCGCGACGGTGGTCTCGGGGAACTTGATGGTGCGCCGGATCACCGTGTGGAAGACGTCATCGCCGAAGGCCTGCACCACCCGGTCGAGCACCTCGCGGGAGTGCAGGGTGCGCGAGTCGTACATCGTCCCCAGGATGCCGAGCAGTTCGAGGTCGGGGTTGAGCCGGTCCTGCACCTTCGAGATGGTGTCGGTGAGCAACGCCACCCCGCGCAGCGCGAAGAACTCCAGTTCGAGCGGCACCATCACCTTGTCGGCGGTGGTCAGCGCGTTGACTGTCAGCAGGCCCAGCGAGGGGGCGCAGTCGATCAGGATGATGTCGTAGAGGTGCCGCACCTTGGCCAGCGCGCGGTGCAGGGTCTGCTCGCGGGCGACCTCGCTGACCAGCTGCAGTTCTGCAGCCGACAGGTCGATGTTGGACGGCAGCAGGTCCATCCCCTCGACCCCGGACGGACGGATCACGTCGGTGACCTTGGCGTCCCGGCGCACCAGCACGTCGTAGATGCTGGTCTGGAGGGTGTGCGGGTTGACCCCCAGGCCGACCGACAGCGAGCCCTGTGGGTCGAAGTCGACCAGCAGCACCTTCCGTCCGGTCTCGGCCAGCGCCGCGCCCAGATTGATCGTGGTGGTGGTCTTGCCGACGCCGCCTTTCTGGTTGCACATCGCGATGATCAGCGCCCGGGTGGTGCGGTTCGGGTCGGGCGGTGTGGGCACCGGCAGGTCGGGCAGCGGCCGTCCGGTCGGGCCGAGGCCAGCTGCTGCGGTCTCGGGTTCGTCGAACAGGGCGGTCTCATCGTTCTTCACAGTTCGCACCCTATCCCGGAAATGTCGACAAGTCTGTTTGCCTCGGCGGGTCCGCTCCCTCAATAGTCCGTATCTCACCCTCGTCCGCCGCACGGGCTGTGACAGACCGAGCACCCGCCCCAATAGACAACGCAGAAGAGGGCTTGCGTTCTCGCGACCCGCGGTGGTGGGAGAAAGGCGGCAGTGGATGGCGACAGTTGAGACAGCATCCTTCCCGGCAAGCTCCGCCCAGGACGGACGCAGTCACATCGCCGGCCGTCAGCCATGGGTGACACCTCCTTGTGACGAGCCAGCCATGGAAACCTCCGCACTCGACTACGGTGATGGCATGCGTGACCCCCAAACGCAGCACGCGGAGGAACTCGCTGAACGGTTCACTGCCTTCTACGGCCACATGTACAACCCGATGCGCAGTCTCCTCGCTCGCACAGCAGTCGGAGCCGACCAGGAGGCCGTGCTGCACGACGCGTTCGAGGTGGCGTGGCGCCATCTACTCAAAACCGGAAACCTCGATCGACGGTGGTTCGTCCAGGTGGTTCGCAACAAGGTAGGTGATTTCTACCGGGCGGCCGCACGACGAGAGCATCCGGTCGATGGTCTGGCCATCCTTGAGCCCGGTCAGCCGGTCGATGCCGCGGATGCCTGGGCCAATCGGGTAGATGTGCAGCAGGCGATGCTCCGGCTTCCGGTCGACACCTACGAAGTGCTGGTACTGGCGTTGTGGTGCGACCTTCCGACCGCAGAAGCCGCCGCCGTGCTGGGGATCAGCCCAACGGCGTTCAGTACGCGGCTGAGTCGGGCGAAGCAGGCCTTCGCGGCACAGTACGCTCACCGGCCGGCGTCTTCGGAGAAGCAGGTTCCCCGTCAGGAGGTGACCGAATGGACCGAGTAGAACGTTTGATCCGTTCCGCCAGCCCGGCCGACGAGCCACTATCGGCGCGTGCTGAGGCGGACTTGGCGCGCATTCTGGCCACCGTTCCGGAAGACTCTCCAGCGACCAGCCTCCGGCGACGCCCACGCGCGCGCTGGGTGCTCTCGATTGCCGCCGCTGCCGTCCTGGTTCTCGCGATCAGCGTCGCATCGATCGTGCGGCCCCAGCAGGTCTACGCTGCGACGCCACCCATGCTTGCGATCTCCCCCATCGAAACGGATGCCCCGACAGTTCTGCGCCACCTCGCCACCCTGGCGGCCAGCCAGCTCGACCTTTCCGCCGAAACCCAGATCATCACCCAGTGGTGGGCACTGGCCAGCGAGGTGGATGAGGCCGGTGGAGTCGTCGCTTCACGCGTCGACCCGGTCAGACG
>NZ_JAYFPT010000086.1:0-7706 GCF_034927565.1 Propionicimonas sp. | reverse complement strand
CTGATGACCGATTACTCCCCGTCCGGTCATGCCGAACGGGCCGACCTCGATCGCGCCACGCTCCGAGAGCTCGCCCGAGCGGTTCCGGCAGACCCCACCGACCAGGTGACACTCGCGGCGATGCGCGACCAACTCGGCCTGCGGGTCGACCTGTTCGACGCCCGGGAGTACACCGCCGACCTGAACGTGATCGCCAGCCCGCTGCAGGAACTGCGTGACGTCCTGGATCTGATGCCCACCGACACCATGGACGACTGGGCCACCATCGCCAGCCGGGTCGCCAAAGTGCCGGACGCGATCCGCGGCTACATCGCCTCGCTGCGCGAGGGCGTCCGGGACGGCTTGGTGCCGGCGGCGTTGCAGGTGTCCGAAGGGATCAAACAGGCCGAGGATCTCGCCGACCCGGCGTCCTCCTTCTTCGTCAGCTTCACGGCGAACGCCCGGCCGGACGGCGACCCCGTGCCGGCCGCACTGGCCCACGATCTGGAGCGGGCCGGTCGCGATGCTGCTGCCGCCTACGGCGAATTGGCGCGCTTCCTGGCCGACGAGGTGGCGCCACACGCGCCAGCCGCAGACGCAGTGGGACGGGAGCGCTACGCCCGCTTCTCGCGGGTCTTCGTCGGCGCAGCGGTGGACCTGGACGAAACCTACGAGTGGGGCCTGGAGGAACTCCAGCGGATGACCGACGAGCAGAACGCCATCATGGCTGAGATCGCCGGGCCCGGAGCCACGATCGAGGACGCCGTGGCCGTGCTGGACTCCGAACCCGCCTACGCCCTGCACGGCACCCGAGCGCTGCAGGAGTGGATGCAGACCACCGCCGACTCGGTGATCTCAGCCCTGAACGGCGTGCACTTCGACATTCCCGAACCAGTGCGGACCATCGAGTGCATGATCGCCCCGACCCAGAACGGCGGCATCTACTACACCGGCCCCAGCGACGACTTCAGCCGTCCGGGCCGGATGTGGTGGTCGGTGCCGCCGGGTGTCACCGAGTTCACCACCTGGCGGGAGAAGACCACCGTCCATCACGAGGGCGTACCGGGCCACCATCTGCAGATCGCCCAGCAGGTGTACGTGCGCGATCAGCTCAACAGCTGGCGACGGTTGGTGCTGTGGACTTCGGGTCACGGCGAGGGCTGGGCGCTGTACGCCGAGCGACTGATGGAGGAGTTCGGCTTCATGGCTGATCCCGGCGACCGGCTCGGCCTGCTGGACGGACAGCGGATGCGGGCTGCCCGCGTGGTGCTGGACATCGGCGTGCACCTGCGCAAGCCCTGCCCGGAACGCTGGGGCGGTGGCATCTGGGACGCCGCGAAGGCCTGGGAGTTCCTGCGCGCCAACGCCAACATGGACGAGGCGTTCCTGCGCTTCGAGCTCAACCGCTACCTGGGCTGGCCCGGTCAGGCTCCTTCCTACAAGGTCGGACAGCGACTCTGGGAGCAGGCCCGCGCTGCTGCCGAGCTGGCGGCCCGCGATCGGGGCGAGCAGTTCAGTCTGAAGGACTTCCACACCCGGGCGCTGAATCTGGGCTCGGTGCCGCTGAGCATCCTGCCGGAGGCGCTGGGACTGTAGCGCCCCTGCACGGACGCGCAACCGGGAACCTTCACCCGGCTCAACGAGACACTGCGCGTAGCGCCCCCGCGCGGACGCGCAACCGACGCACCCCGGCCCGTCCACACCCCGGCCCGTCCGCACCTCAGCCCGTCCACACCTCAGCCCGTCTGAACCGCCCCGGGATGTCCGGAGGCTCCAATCCTTGGGAAGGTTGGAGTCATGTCAGGGAACACGAACAAGAGGTATCCCGCTGAGTTGAAGCAGCGGGCGGTGCGGATGTACGGGGAGGTCCGGTCGGACCACGACACGGATTGGGCAGCGATGGGCAAGGTGTCCGAGCTGCTGGGTGTCGGGCAGGAGACGCTGCGTAAGTGGGTGCGGCAGGCTGAGGTTGACCAGGGCGCCCGGCCCGGGGTGACCAGTGAGGAGTCGGCCGAGGTCAAGCGGCTCAAGCGTGAGAATGCTGAGTTGAAGCGGGCGAACGCGATCCTGAAGGCCGCGTCGGCTTTCTTCGCGGCCGAGCTCGACCGGCCCGGGCAGTGATCGTGGACTTCATCCGCGAGCACGCCGACCACCTGCCCGCCGAGGGCGGGTTGCGATGGGGTGTGGAGCCGATCTGTGCCGTGCTGTCCGAGCATGGTGTGAAGATCGCCCCGTCGACCTACTACGAGTGGCGCGACAAGCTGCCCACCGCCCGCGACGAACGCGACGCTGTGCTGCTCGAGCACATCCGCCGGGTCCACGCCGCGAACTTCGGGGTGTACGGGCCCAGGAAGGTGTGGTTGCAGCTGAACCGGGAAGGCATCGGGGTCGCGCGTTGCACCGTGGAGCGGCTCATGAAGGCCGCCGGCCTGGCCGGGGTCGTGCGTGGGAAGGTGAAGAAGACCACCATCGCCGGTGTCGGCCCACGACCCGAGGACCTCGTGAAACGAGGGTTCGCGCCAGCCGCGCCGAACCTGCTGTGGGTGGCCGATATCACGTACGTGTCGACCTGGTCGGGCTGGGCCTACACCGGGTTCGTGATCGATGCCTACGCCCGCCGTATCCTCGGCTGTCGGACCGCATCCTCGATGACCGACACCCTCGTCCTCGACGCCTTGGAGCAGGCGATCTGGACCCGCGAACAGGAAGGCCGCGACGACCTCGGCGCGCTGATCGCCCACACCGACAGGGGCTCGCAGTACGGGTCGATCCGCTACACCCAGCGGCTCGCCGAAGCCGGCATCACACCCTCGGTCGGGGCCGTCGGCTCGTCGTACGACAACGCCCTGGCCGAGACGATCAACGGCCTGTACAAGACCGAGGTCATCAAACGCAGGCCGTGGCGGACCGTCGAGGAGGTCGAACTCGCGACCGCCGAATGGGTCGACTGGTACAACCACCGACGCCTCCACGAGTACGCCGGAGGCGACCTCACCCCCATCGAAACCAAGACCGCGTACTACGCTCACACCGAAGCCTCAGCAGCAAGCTGAGGCAGACACACCACCGAGTCTCCGGACTCACCGGGGCGGTTCAGTCCGCACCTCAGCCCGTCCGCACCCCGGCCCGTCCACACTCCACCCCGCCCCGCACCTCTCTGTCCACTCTGCGGGCCCTGCTCCGACTCCGCCCCTCCAACTCGACCCTGCGCGCGCTACAACAGACGCCAAGTCGCGTTAGGCACGCAGAGTGCGACGGAGTGCTTCGAGTTTGGCGGGGGTCATGCGCTCTGCGGCGTGCTTCCGCGCCAACTCCAGTCGACGGCCGAAGGTCGGCGGGCTGGACAGCTCACGGCTGCCCCAGCGAACCATGTGCCAGCCGAACGACAGCAGGTCCTCCTGGCGTCCCTTCTCTTCCATGACAACATCCGCGGCCGTCTGACCTGGCCGGAGGAGTTCGGCGTACTTAATCCGACCATCAAACTCTCCGAGAAGGCCGAGATCGAGCCACCCGAAGTCAGAGCGGTAGTTCGAGCCCCCCACCGTCAGGTTGACTTGCAGAGTGGGCAGCGGGATCCCCAGTTGACACATGACCAGCCGGCTCCACGACTCACCAAAGCTCTCGCTCCTCCCGTCCGCTCGTTCGACGACATATCTCGCCCGGCGGTTTCCCGGACGTCGCGGCCAGCGATCGATCTGTTCCTCCAGCGACTCCCGGGGCAGCCCTCTGCGCAGCGCCAGATCAGCTGCCGCCAGGCCGTACTCCGGCGGAGCATGTCGGGCGAGATCCACGACTGTCCGGGCGAGGGAGGTTGTGACGTATCCGTCCGCCACCGTGATGTCCTCCGGCCGAAGGGGCGCCTTGAGGACGTGCAACTGGGGCGAGAGCTTGCCACCACCTGCCGATGAACGCGTCACCCATACCCGGGTCAGTGTGGACGCCGGCACGGCCAGGCCATGGAGCACCGCCGCCGAGAAGTGACTGAGAACAGCATCGGTGTCGAGCAACGGCATCGTCCCGGCCATGAGCTGGAGGTGCCGGTCAACGCGGCCGGACTCCCAGCCAGAGCTGTAGGCACCCCGCCGTAGCCGAACCAGTTCACCTCGCCGAACGCGGGCGGCGATCTCGTCGTGGGAGAAGCCGGCTCGGACCATGTCTCGTGTCAGTTGAACCTGCATGCCAGCAGTTTCGGCACCCAGCCGCGCCTTGGTTCACCCAACCACAAAACTGTGGATAACTCCCTGGGTCCCCCTCCTTCATCCACACCCGACGCCACCAGCCGGCTCTCCCGCACCACGCCCCGTCCCCCCCGCACCACACCCCCCGTCCACCCCAGCGCCGCCAGAACGACTCTGCGTTCCCACCTCGACATTGCGCGTGCTGTTGCAGACGCAAAGTCGAGGTGAAGAGGCAAAGTGCGAGTTCGGGACGCAAGGTGGTCCGGGGGTGAGCCGAGGGTAATCGGTGATCCGGGAGGCGGTGATCCGGGGGGTGAGCCAAGAGCGACCCGAGGGGCAGTGACCCGGAAGTGAGCCAAGAGCGACCCAGGAGGCGGCGATCCGAAAGCGATCCGAGGGGTGATCCAGGAGCGAGGCGGGGAGCGGTGGTCCGGGGGGCGACGATCCGGAGGTGCTCCGGGACGGCTCCGGGGAGGCGAGTGTCCAGCGCCGAATCGGCTGCGGGCTCCAAGGAGCCCCCGACTGCGGGCTTCAAGGATCCACCCGAAGAGCCGCCAGCGCTGGATTCGTCGCGCACCGTGAGACAATCCAGCGCCGGATCGGGTTTCGGGGCCCTGCGGACCGTAGCGGGCGATCTGGCGCTGGATTCGCCTCACACGACGGGTCAGAAGATCCGGTTGACGATGGACGCCGGTGCGGCCAGCAACTCCTCGATCTCGTCGTCCAACTTCACCAGGGTGAGCGAGGCTCCGGCCATCTCCAGGCTGGTGCAGTACTCACCGACGTAGCTGCGGGCGATCGTGATCCCCTGGGCCTGCAACTTCTTGGCGGCGATGCCGTAGAGCAGGTACAGCTCGCTGATCGGGGTGCCGCCGAGGCCGTTGATCATCAGGGCCACGCGGTCGCCTGCGCTGTAGGGCAGGTCGGGAACGACCGCGCCCAGCAGTTCGTCCACGATCTCGTCAGCGCTGACCAGCTTGGCGCGGCGCCGTCCGGGCTCGCCGTGGATGCCGACGCCGACCTCCATCTCGTCGTCGCCGAGGTCGAACAGCGGGGCGCCCTTCGCTGGCGGGGTGCAGGCCGTGAGCGCGATGCCCATCGTCCGGGTGACCGCGTTGATCTTCTCGCCGACCGCGTAGACCTCCTCCAGCGAGGCACCCTGCTCAGACTTCGCGCCGACGCCCTTGATGACGAAGAAGTTGCCCGCCACACCGCGGCGTCCGACCGTCCAGGTGGAGTCCTGCACGGCGACGTCGTCGTTGATGAACAGCGTCTTCACCGTGATGCCGTCGGCATCGGCCAGCTCGGCGGCCATGTCGAAGGCCATCCGGTCGCCGGTGTAGTTGTTGACCAGCAGCAGCACGCCCTTGTCAGAGGCGACCCGCTTGGCGGTCTCGTAGACGTAGTCAGCCGGCGGGGCAGCGAACACGTCGCCCGGGCAGGCGGCGTCCAGCATGCCCGGGCCGACCACCATCACGTGGGCGGGTTCGTGGCCGGAGCCCGAGCCCTGGACGATGCTGACCTTGTCGTTGTTCGGGGCGTCGATGCGCATGATCAGGTTGTACTCGGGCACGTAGGTGATGGTGTCCGGGTTGGCCAGCGCGATGCCCTCGAGCATCTCGGGTACGAACTGCTTGGGATCGTTGACGAACTTCTTCATGACTCTCCTTCGAATGGTGCGGATGAGTTGGTTGGGTTGACGAAGTGCTTGGGACGGTGGGGCAGCGGGCCGGGGGACGGTTCCTCGGCCCAGGCTCCTGCCGGCTCGCTGGGGAGACCAGCCAGGGAACCGTCCCCTGGCCCACCCTGGCCCAGTCCCTTGGCCCATGATTCCGGCGTCCCACCTTGTCAGCGGCGGTTGCCGGAGGTGAGCCGAGGAACCGTCCCCTGGCCCGGAGGTAGCGGGTCAGGCGGGCCAGGCGGCAGCCAGGGCTTCGAGCAGGACGGCGATCGCGGTGGCGCCGGCGTCCACCGAGCCGATTGAGCGTTCACCGGTGTAGGCGGCACGGCCACGCATCGCCTGCAGGGACGCGGTCGCGTCCGCCGTCTCCCGGGCGGTCGCGGCCATCGCCTTGACGATCTCGGACGGGGCCGAGCCCCGGGCGAGTTCGGCTTCCAGAGTGTCGATCGCCGGGACCAGCGAGTCGAGCAGGGTCTTGTCGCCGAGCTCGGCCTGACCACGGGCTTTGATTCCTTCGACGGCGGCTCGCAGTGCACGCACCAGGTCCTCGCCCTCGAAGGTCTCCTTGCTCTTCAACTGGGCGCCGGTGCGCAGGAAGGCGGTGCCCCAGATCGGACCCGAGGTGCCGCCGATCCGTCCCGAGATCGTGGTGGCGACCTTCTGCAGGAAGACGCCCGGGTCCGTCCGGTCGAAGGAGTCCCACTGGTCCAGGACGATCTCGAAGCCGCGAGCCAGCGAGTAGCCGAAGTCGCCGTCGCCGACCACCGCATCGAGTTCGCCGAAGTAGGTCTCGTTCGCCAGGATCGTCTCCGAGATGGTCCGGACGACGAACTCGGTGTCGGCAAGGGTTCCGCTCATGTGGTGTGCTCCTTCGCTATCAGGGCGGTCAGGTCGGTGAGGGTGAGACAGTCCTCCGGTTCGATACCGTCCGGGCTGGCGATCACGGTCGGCGGGGCGCCCGGGGCGCCCAGGTCGCTGAGGACCAGCGCAGCACCGGTGAAGTCGTCCTCGGCGGTGAAGGCGCTGACCGTGACGACGGTGGTGAGCCCGGCGGCCCGCGCGGCGGCGACCCCGATCCCGGAGTCCTCCACCACCACGCACTCGGCGGGATCGAGCTGGAGATCCTCCAGCACCTTCAGGTAGATGTCGGGCGCCGGCTTCTTGGCCTTCACCACGTCACCGGCGAAGACGTGCACCTGCGCGTAGCTCGCGTCCCCGGCCGCGTGCCTGAGCACCGCCCGGACGCTGGCCTCGGCGGACGTGGAGGCCACCGCGACCGTCCAGCCCGCTGCCAGGGCATCGGCGATGATCCGGTGGATGCCGGGACGCCCGGGCAGCAGCCCGTCCGCCACCCGCTGGGTGAACAGGGCGGTCTTGCGCAGATGCAGTTGCTTGATCCAGTCGGCCCGCTGCTCAGCCGTGGTGGCGCCGATCCGGGCGTCCAGGTCGGGGGTGAAGACGGACGCGATGCGCTCCTTGCCGCCGCCGATCTTCACCTTCTCGGCGTAGTCAGCCTCGCTCCAGGTGATCGGCAGCCCGGCTTCGGCGAAGGCCGCGTTGAAGGCTGGCAGGTGGCCGTCCCGTTCGGTGTCGGCCAGCACGCCGTCGCAGTCGAAGATCAGGGCCGGCATGTCGGACACCTCCCGGGCCCAGGGACGGTTCCCCGGCTCACCTGCTGGTCGACACCGGGCCGGGCGGCTGTCCCCTGTCGCCTCGTGCCCGTTCCGGGCCGGGGAACCGTCCCCTGGCTCACCAGCGTCATCTCAGGCCTTCCCCACACTGCCGAAGACCTCCGCATAGCCCGTGGTCAGGTCGCGGATCTCGGCGGCGACCGCCTTGAACAGCGACGGCGGATCCCACTTGTCGGC
>NZ_JAYFPT010000027.1:0-15946 GCF_034927565.1 Propionicimonas sp. | reverse complement strand
GGTGCTGTTCCTCGGGTTGGTGGCTGTCGGCTGGGAGGTGTTGGCGTTGCGGCTGCACTTCCTGCCGCCGTGCGGCTGCAGTCCGGCGGTGTCCTCCCTGCGGGCGCTGGCCTGCACCGTCGATGCGCTGGTGCTGGGCTTCCTCGCCTGGTGGCTGTGGCGTGGCGCCCGGTGGGCTGCCTGGCTGGCAGTTGCCCTGCTGCTGGTGGACGCCCTGCTGATCATCCAGTCCCAGTTCAGTGACCTCGGCCTCTGGGTGCTCGGTCTGACCCTGCTCGGCGGGGCAGCCGTCGCCAGCCTGCTCGCCCGTCCCGAGGCGATGAAGTTGCTCTGACCCCGATCGGAGATGACGCAGATTGGGACGGCCCCAACTGGCGTCAGCTTGCCCTCGGCAGTTGTCGTTGGGTTGTGCAGAAACCGGGCAGTTGAGGGCACTCGCGTGGATAGTGTCCGCGACTGGCCTGGATCGCCCGGTTTGTGCGGAAGTCTCCCGGCCGGCTCAGGTTGGAATGGTCCCCAGCTGGGGTCGCCTTGCCCTCGGCAGTTGTCGTTGGGTTGTGCAGAAACCGGGCAGTTGAGGGCACTCGCGTGGATAGTGTCCGCGACTGGCCTGGATCGCCCGGTTTGTGCAGAAGTCTCCCGGCCGGCTCAGGTTGGGACAGTCCCCACCGTGAGTCTGCCCAGCTCGCCCCACGCGGGTGGCCCGGGCTGGAACCGTCCCCGCCGAACCGTCGGGGGGACGAGAGCGGGGCCGGGGGTGCGAGGATGAAGGCATGAGCCTTGCCGACAACCCGTTCGCCTCCCGTTCCACGTTGCCCTTCGAACTGCCTGATTTCGGTGCGATCCGCGCCGAGCACTACCTGCCGGCGTTTGAGGCCGGGATGGCCGGGCAGCTGGACGAACTCGCGGCAGTCGCCGCCGATCCGTCCCCGGCGACCGCTGCGAACGTGATCGATGCGTGGGAGTCCGCGGGTCAGGTGTTGAACCGGGCGCTGCTGGCCTTCTTCACGGTCAAGCCCGCCGACACCAGCGACGAACTCGATGCCATCGAGGAGGAGATCGCCCCCCGGCTCGCCCAGCACACCGACGCGATCTACCTCGACCGCTCCCTGTACCAGCGCCTGGTCGCGCTGCGGCAGCGGGCGGACGCCGGCGAGATCACCCTCGACCCCGAGGCGGACTACTGGCTGCTGCGTACCATGCAGACCTTCGAGCGGGCCGGTGTCCAGCTGGGTGAGGGCGACCAGGCCAGGCTCCGTACGCTGAACACCCGCATCGCCGAACTCCAGACCGCGTTCGGACGGGAGGCGCTCGCCGGCATGAATGCCGCCGCGGTGTGGGTGACCGACGTGGCCGAGCTGGACGGGCTCTCCGAGGCCGAGATCATCGCGGCACAGGAGCGGGCCGCCGACCACGGCCGTCCCGACGCCTGGCTGATCGAGATCGAGAACACCTCCGGCCAGCGTCCGCTCGACGTCCTCACCGACCGGGGCCTGCGCGAACGCATCCACCGCGCGGCCGTCACCCGCGGGCTGGGCGGCGAGCACGACACCCGGGCGATCGTGGTCGAACTCGCCCGGCTGCGCGCCGAACGGGCGAACCTGCTCGGCTTCGCCAACCACGCCGACTATGTGGCGGCCGACGCCTGTGCGGGGTCGGGCGAGGCGGTCTGGGAGCGGCTGACCTCGCTGGTGCCGGCGGTGGTGGAGAACGTCGCCGCCGAGGCCGCCGAACTCGACGAGGTACTGCAGCACCGGCTCAGCCCGGTCGCGCGCGAACGGGCTCGTTCGGCCGAGCCGATTGAGGGTCGTGGTGAGCCCAGCGAGCAGCAGATGCCCGAGTCCGGCGCCACCCTGCAGCCCTGGGACTGGCAGTACCTCAGCGAACAGGTGCGCACCGAACGCTATGCGCTGGACGCGGGGCAACTGCGTCCCTACCTGGGGCTGGAGAACGTGCTGCACCGCGGCGTCTTCGCCGCTGCCACCGGACTGTACGGGATCACCTTCGAGGAACGGCCCGAGCTGGTCGGGCACACCTCCGAGGCCCGGGTGTTCGAGGTGCTGGACGCCGATGGCAGCCCGCTGGGACTGTTCAGTGCCGACTTCTACACCCGCGACACCAAGCAGGGCGGGGCGTGGATGACCAACATCGTCGACCAGAACCAGCTGCTGGGCCAACCTCCGGTGGTGACCAACAACTCCAACCTGGTCAAGCCACCGGCCGGGGAACCAACGCTGATGACCTGGGACGACGTGATCACCCTGTTCCACGAGTTCGGGCACGCTCTGCACGGCCTGCTCGCCGACTCGCGCTACCCGTCCAGGTCGGGCAGCAACACTCCGCGCGACTTCGTTGAGTACCCCTCCCAGGTCAACGAGATGTGGGCGCTCGACCCGGACCTGCTGCGGGAGTACGCCCGGCATGTGGAGACTGACGAGCCGCTGCCGGCGGTCTGGGTGGAGACCCTGGTCGGCTCGACGCTGTTCCAGCAGGGCTTCAAGACCGCCGAGTACCTCGCCGCGGCGCTGCTCGACCAGGTCTGGCACCGCACCCCGCTGGACGAGTTGCCGTCCTCCCCCGACGAGGTGGAGGCCTTCGAGACCGCTGCGCTGGAGTCGGTCGGGCTGGCGCTGCCGCTGGTGCCGCCGCGCTACCGTACCTGCTACTTCCGGCACACCTTCGAGGGCGGCTACGACGCCGGCTACTACTCCTACATCTGGTCCGAGGTGCTGGACGCCGACACTGCCGCCTGGATCACCGAGAACGGCGGTCTGACCAGGGAGAACGGCGAGCGCTACCGCAGCAGACTGCTGGCTCCCGGAGGCTCGGTGGACGTGATGGACACCTACCGCGACTACCGCGGCCAGGATCCCGACATCAGGCACCTGCTCAAGCGCCGCGGCCTGCTGCGCTGACGCACTGTGGGCTGACCGACCTGGGCGAGTCAGGCGGGGGTGTCGACCGTGCCGACGATCAGGGCCTTGAGCAGGGTGATGTCGCGGGGGAGGTCGATGACGTGGCGTGGAAGGTCTTCCAGACCCACGAAGGCGGACGGCCGGTCGGGCTCGTGGCCGATCGCCTCAATGATTGTGTCGGCGAATTTCACCGGCAGGGCGGTCTCGGTGACGATCATCGGAACCCCCGGACGGACGAACTCCCGGGCCACCTTCACGCCGTCGGCGGTGTGTGGGTCGATCAGGACGCCGTCCCGCTGCCAGGTTGCGCGGATGGTGGCGACCCGGTCGGCGTGGGTGGAGGAGTCGCTGACGAAGCCGTACCGCTCGCGCACTGCGGCGAACTCGGGGCTGCCGGAGAGATCGAACTGTCCGGTGGCGGTGAGTTGTTCGTCGAACAGCGCACGGACGCGGGCGCCGTCCCGGCCCAGCAGGTCGAAGATGAACCGCTCGAAATTGGACGCCTTCGAGATATCCATTGACGGGCTGGAGGTTTCGTGGGTCTCGGCCCCGGAGCGCACTCGGTACACCCCGGTGCGGAAGAACTCGTCCAGCACGTTGTTCTCGTTGCTGGCCAGCACGAGGGCGTCGATCGGCAGGCCCATCATGCGGGCCACGTGGCCGGCGCAGATATTGCCGAAGTTGCCGCTCGGCACGCAGAACGACACCGCCTGATCGTCGGCGGTGGTCACCCGCAACCAGGCTGCGATGTAGTAGACCACCTGCGCCACCAACCGGGCCCAGTTGATCGAGTTCACCGCACCGATGGCGTAGCGAGCCTTGAACTCCAGGTCGGCGTTGACCGCCTTCACCAGATCCTGGCAGTCATCGAACACCCCGTCGACGGCGACGTTGACGATCGCAGGGTCGTCGATCGAGAACATCTGCGCCTGCTGGAAGGGGGTCATCCGGCCGGCCGGGGTGAGCATGAAGACCCGGACGCCCGTCCGCCCGCGCATCGCGTACTCCGCGGCCGAACCGGTGTCACCCGAGGTGGCGCCGAGGATGTTCAGCTCGGCCCCGCGCCGTCCCAACTCGTACTCGAACAGCTGTCCCAGCAACTGCATCGCCATGTCCTTGAAGGCGGCGGTGGGACCGTTCGACAGGTGGGCCAGGTACAACCCGTCCGACAAGGCCGTGACCGGGACGATCGCCGGATCGGAGAAGACCCGGTCGTTGTAGGCCCGCTCGCAGATCTCCCGCAGGTCCTCGGACGGGATGTCGTCGATGAACAGGCCGAGCACCGCGTGCGCCAGCGCCGCGTAGCCGTCCCGCTCGAGCAAGGTGCGCCATCCGGCCAGCGTCGCCGGGCTGATCGACGGGTAGTGCTCCGGCAGATACAGCCCGCCGTCGGGGGCGAGGCCCTCGAGCAGGATGTCGGTGAAACTCGCGGTGGGATCACCAGGCAGGCCGCGGGTCGAGACGTAATGCACGACCGAACTCTACCCAGCGGAGCTGTTGCGGACGCCGCGTCCTCCCACAGCCGTCGGACAGGGTCGTTGACCGGGGTGTACGAAGTGCCTCGACCCCGGGTGCAGGGATTGGTCCCGGTTCCCCGGTTCAGCTTGCAGATGCGCTCGTGGATGCCGAGAATTACCCTCATGCTGGATCAGAACCCGCCCCCCGCCGGGCCCTCCTCCGGTGACCTGACCCAGCACGCGACCGCCCTCATCTCCCAGGCGCAGATCCTGGCCGAGCAGTTGCTGGGCGAGGCGCACGCCGAGGTCGACCAGCTGAACGACCAGCTTGCCGCGCTGCGGGCCGAGAAGGAGAACCTCGACCGGGAGGTCACCGAGCGCTCCCGACAGATCGAGTTGTCCCTGGCCGAGGCGACCGCCCGGCTGGACGAGGCCCGCCAGGACGCCGCCACGCTGGTCGGGGACGCCAGCGCCCAGGCGGCCCTGCTGACCAGCACCGCGCAGCGCACTTCCGACGAACTGCTCACCGAGGCCAGGGGGGAGGCCGAACGGGTGGTCGCCGAGGCCACCGCGCGCGCCGCTGCCGTCACCGCGGAGATCGACGCCCGTCAGGCCGAGGTCGCCCGCCAGCTGGACGAGCGGATCGCTGCTGTCGAGGCCGAGGTGGCCGACAGCCTTCGGCAACTCGACTCCGAGACCGCCAGCCGCCGCACCGTGGTGGACAACGAGATCGCCCGCCGCCGGATCGACCTGGACGCCGAACTCACCGAACTGCGAACCAGCGTCGAGGCCGAGGTCGAGGACCAGCGTGCGCAGCTCGCTGCCGAGCGCCAGACCGGGGACGAGGAGATCGCTGCCGCCCGGGCCGAGGCCCAGACCGAGCGGGAGAACCTGGCCGCCCAGGCCCAGGCCGCCGCCGACGAGCAGTTGGCGGCCGCAGCCGCCCACACCGCGTGGACCGAGCAGGCGATGGCCGAGTTGCGGGCTGGCGCCGAGGCCGAGGTCGTCCAGTTGCGCCGCCGGGCCCACCAGGAGAGCCAGGCCCACGTCGAGCAGGTCCGGGAGCAGGCCGCCACCCTGCTGGCCACCACCCAGGCCAAGGTGGACGGCCGCTGGTCGGAGGCGAACACGCTGGCCAGCGACCTTGAGGACCGGGCTCGTGCCGTCCTCGAAGCCGCCGAGCGGGATGCCGTCCGCACCCGGTCCGCCGCCCAGGAGGAGGCCGACCGGCTGATTGCCCACGCCACCTCCGAGGCCCAGGCGCAGGCCGAACGGGCCGAGCGCCGGCTCGCCGAAGCCGAGTCCATGGCGCAGGTGGTCCGGGAACGTACCGCCACCGAACTCGAACAGCTCCAGCGCGAGACCTGGGATCGTGCCCGGACGACTCGCGAAGAGGCCGTCGCGATGCTCAGCCAAGCCCGGCTCGATGCCGACGCCGTCCGCACCGAAGCCCGTGCGATGATGGACCGGGCACGCGGCGAGGTGGCCGCCCTGGCCCGTCGCCGCGACGATATCAACGCCCAACTCGGCCACCTGTCGGGGGTCATCGAAGCGCTGGCCGTCCCGGAGAACCCACCGGCCCCACAGACCGCACCAACAAGGGAAGAACAAGATGACTGACAGCACGTTCCGGACAGTCATGCGGGGCTACGACCCGACCGAGGTCGAGCAGGCGCTCGCGCAGCTGAGGCAGGCGGCCGAACAGGCTCGGGCGGAAGCGGCGGATCGCACCGTCGAACTCACCAAGCTGCGCAACGCGGTGAGCCACCTGGAGGGCGAGCTGGCCTCCCAGGCCCAGCGGCTGAGCCAGGTGCAGAGTGAGGCCGAGACCCGCGCCGCGACCCCACCCACCTTCGCCGACCTGGGCGAGCGGATCGGCTCGATGCTGAGCCTGGCCGACGCCGAGGCGAAGGAGTTGCTGGCCAAGGCCAGGGCCGAGGCCGAGAAGCTGACCGCCGAGACCACTGCGGCCTCCGACAACGTCCGCACCTCGGCGGAGAAGTACGCCCAGGAGGTGCAGTCGAAGGCGGACGCCGACGCCGCCCGGGCGATCGAGAGCGCCAAGCGGGCCTCAGACGAGATCCTCGACCACGCTGACCGGGAGGCCACCGCCCGCCGGGAGGAGGCCGAGGCGGTCTACGAGCACCAGCGCGCCCGGGCTGCCGCCGCGGCGGCCGACTTCGAGAAGACCCTGGCCGAGCGCCGCGACCAGGCTGCCGACGAGTTCGGCGAGCAGATGGCGGTCCATGAGGCCAACCTGGCCCGGGCTGCCGAGCGGCTCGCCGCCACCGAGGTCGAGGCCGACCGCACTCGCACCGACGCCGAGACCAGGGTGGAGCAACTGCTGAAGGCAGCCCAGGACGAGGCCGCCTCGCTGGTCGACCAGGCCAAGCTGGCCGCGGAGAAGATCCGCCGGGAGTCGGAGCGCGAACTGCTCGCTGCCACCTCGCGCCGGGACGCGATCACCGCGCAACTGACCAACGTCCGGCAGATGCTGGCGACCCTGGGCGGTGGCACGATCATCAACCCGCTGGCCGACGACCTCGGCGCCGCGGTGGAGGTTCCGGCGGCCGAGGAGTCCGGGGAGGTCACCGAGGAGGTCGAGGCTGCCGCCGAGGAGCAGCCGGCGGACGAGGTGCCATCCGGGGACGAGGCGGACGCGGACGTGGCCGGTGGCGTCGAGGAGGCCGAAGCCGACGCCGAGGAGACTCCAGAAGGCAAGAACGACTGACCGCCGTCCCTGACCTGCACCAGGCCCCCGTCCGTCCCGCGACCACCGCGGGTGCGGGCGGGGGCCGGTACGTTGGGAACTGAACGAAGGAGAAGGCAATGAAGTTCCGCTACCTGGGCAACTCCGGGCTGAAGGTCTCCGAGATCACCTACGGCAACTGGCTGACCCACGGCTCGCAGGTCGAGAACGACGTGGCGGCCCAGTGCGTGCAGGCCGCCCTGGATGCCGGGATCACCAGTTTCGACACCGCCGACGTCTACGCCAACACTGCCGCCGAGAGCGTGCTGGGCGAGGCGTTGAAGGGCCAGCGGCGGGAGTCGCTGGAGATCTTCACCAAGGTGTACTGGCCGACCGGGCCCAAGGGCCCCAACGACACCGGGCTGTCCCGCAAACACATCATGGAGTCGATCAACGGCTCGCTGAAGCGGTTGCAGACCGACTACGTCGATCTCTACCAGGCCCACCGCTACGACGTCGAGACGCCGTTGGAGGAGACCATGCAGGCCTTCGCCGACATCGTCCGGCAGGGCAAGGCGCTCTACATCGGGGTGAGCGAGTGGACGCCCGAACAACTCCGCCGGGGGCACGCGATGGCCACCGACCTCGGTTTCCAGCTGGTCTCCAGCCAGCCGCAGTACTCGATGCTGTGGCGGGTGATCGAGGCCGAGGTGGTGCCGACCTGCCGCGAGCTGGGGATCTCGCAGATCGTCTGGTCGCCGGTGGCGCAGGGCGTACTGACCGGCAAGTACCTGCCCGGCCAGCCGGCGCCTGCCGGCTCCCGGGCCACCGACAGCAAGGGTGGGGCCGGCGCGATCGGCCGGTTCATGACCGACGATGTGCTCACCCGGGTGCAGGGGCTGCGTCCGGTGGCCGACGAACTCGGCCTGACGATGGCGCAGTTGGCCGTCGCCTGGGTACTGCAGAACGACAACCTCGCCGCCGCGCTGATCGGCGCCTCGCGTCCCGAACAGGTGGCCGAGAACGTCAAGGCGTCCGGGGTGGAGATCCCCGCCGAGTTGATGGCCAGGATCGACCAGGTGCTGGGCGAGGTGGTGGTGCGCGACCCCGGCCTCACCCTGGCGGGCCAGCCCAAGGAGCGGGCGGTCTGACACCGGTCGTTGTCCGGACGGTCCGGTGGCGGTGGTGGCGACGTAGGCTTCGGGTATGCCGGAATCTGCCATCGAACTGCTTCCCGACCAGGACTTCCGCCGCGTCCTGTGCGTGTTCGCACACCCGGACGATGCGGAGTACGGCACCTCCGCTGCGGTCTCCGAATGGACGGCCCGGGGCATTGAGGTCGCCTATCTGCTGCTCACCCACGGTGAGGCCGGGATGCAACGCCCGCCGTCCGAGGCCGGGCCGCTGCGCGCCCGGGAACAGCAGGCCGCCTGCGCGGCGGTGGGAGTGTCTACGTTGCAGCTCCTTGACCATCCCGACGGCGTGCTGGTCCACTCGCTCGACCTGCGTCGCGACATCGCCCGGGTGATCCGGCAGTTCCGCCCGGACGTGGTGGTCACCGGATCGTGGGAGATCGAAACCGGCTGGGGACTCAACCAGGCCGACCATCGAGCCGCCGGCCTTGCCACCCTGGACGCCGTCCGCGACGCCGACAACAGCTGGGTGTTCCCCGAACTCGCCCAGAACGAGGGGCTGCCGAAGTGGGCCGTCACCTGGTTGCTGGTCTCCGGTGACAGCCGCCCCACCCACGGGGTGGTGGCCTCGCCGGAGGCGGTGTCCAGGGCGGTGGCCTCTCTCGAGGCGCATGCCGCCTATCTGGCCGATCTTCCCTGGCATGCGGCGCCGGCCGACTTCATCCCGGGGCTGCTGCGGACACAAGGCAGCTCGCTGGACACCGAGGCCGGCGTCCTGTTCCGCGCCCACCGGCTGCGCGACTGAGGCGGTGTTCCCGCTGCTGTGCCGGCATCGCCGGCGGCTGGTCCGGCAAGAGCTCGGCGGGCAGGTCTGTCGGCCCGCCCGCTGCTGCCGCGCGGGGCATCGAGACCGGGTCGGTCCGTCCTGCCATCGACGTTGCCGGTGGCAGCTGGCAGGCTGGAACCCTCACCGACAACGCCGGATCCGGCTTCGGCCGGCCGGCACCGAGAGGAGAACATCATGTCCATGAGCCTGAGCCCCTACCTGAACTTCGCTGGCAACGGCCGGGAGGCGATGACCTACTACCAGAGCGTTTTCGGTGGCGAGCTGCACCTGTTCGGATTCGCCGAGTACGGCTTGGACGGGCCCGCGGACGGCCTGATGCACGGCAACCTGCAGGTCCGGCCCGGGATGTCCATCTCCGCCTCGGATGCGATGCCCGGGGCGGAACAGACCTGGGGTGGCACCCGGGTCTACTGCTCGATCTTCGGCGACGACGCAGCGACCATGCAGGGTTGGTTCGAGGCCCTGGCCGTCGACGGCAGCATCGGCATGCCACTGGAGAAGCAGGTGTGGGGCGACCTCTACGGCCTGGTGAAGGACAAGTACGGCATCGAGTGGATGTTCAACGTCGGAGCTGCGGAGGGCACGCAGCAGTCCTGAGGAGCCGCTGATTCGCTGGTCGCGACCATGACCGCGCATCCCGGGAGCGGCCGACGCCGGTTGAGCCCGTCGGGGCCATGGCGATGCCCACCGCGGTCGGTCGTGGCTATCCGCCGTAGTGGCGAACGAAATTGGCCAGTACCTTGTGTTGCTCCCCGCTGACCGGGCTGGCGTAGGCCATGGTGATCAGATCGTCCAGTTCGGCGGGGTCGAAGTAGCCGGCATGTTCGTAGATCCGCATCCTGGCGGCCAGGTCGTCGGCGTCCAGCTCGGGGTGGAACTGGGTGACGTAGACGTTGCTCCCGACCCGGTACATCTGGACCGGGCAGTCCTCCCCGGTGGCGAGCAGGGTGACTCCGGGCGGGGTGCCGTGGCAGGCCTCCTTGTGGCCGACGAAGGCATCGAAGACGTCGGGGATGCCCTCCAGCAGCGGGTCACCGGCGGCTTCGGCAGTCTGGCTGACCCGGATCGCGCCCACCGGTTCGGCGTAGCTGTGGTCGACGACACCACCGAGGTGGGTGGTCACCGTCCCGACCCCGTAGCACAGGCCGAGGAAGGGGAAGTCGGCGTCGACGATCCGGTCGACCAGGGCGGCGAGCTCGGCCTCGACCCGTTGCTGGTTGGCGGTCTTCTGCGCGTCGGAGATGTTGAACGAGCTGCCGCCGAGCAGGATGCCGGAGTAGTCGGCCAGGTCAATCGGCCCCAGCGGCTCGCTCTCGACCCGGCGATGGAGCAGCTGTTCGGGTGCCAGTCCGGTGTGCCGCAGGACCGAGCGGTATTCGGCGGTGGCGGCCTGGTCGTGGTCGCGGGTGGCCAGCAACAGGAAAGGCTTCACGCAGGTCAGGGTAGTCCCGCTCCCGGCTCCGTCCCGGGCGGTCCCGTGCCGGCTTGAGGTGAGGACGGTCCCGATTCGCGTTCGCGATCGGGGTTTGCCCGTCTCGGGTCGTGCAGAAACCGGGTAGTAGAGACCACCCGCGTGGATAGTGCACGCGAGTGGCCTGATTTGCCCGGTTTGTGCGGATGCCTTTCGGTTGACGCGGGGGTTCCAGGTGGGTTGGGCGGGCAAGGGGGTCAGTCGAAGGGGCTGGGTGCGCCGGTTTCGTTCAGCAGCGAGGTGGTGACTGCTCGGAGATCGCCGCCGGTGTCGGCGGCTACGGTGTGTTGTCGTTGGTAGGACGCGCCGCGGTTGGCGAGGGTGTCGGCGAAGAGTAGTTCGTTGACGCAGTCGAGATCGCGGGCCACTGGCAGCAGTCGGTCGATCCATTCGGTCAGGTAGTCGCGCAGCGGGCGTACTCGTCCGGGACGGTCGGGGGTGATCACCTCGGCGTCCAGGCCGTAGCGGGCCGCCCGCCACTTGTTCTCCTTCACCAGCCAGGGCGGCAGGTCCTCGACGATGTGGTCGTGCTCGTAGTCACGGGCGACGAACTCGGTCAGGCACTGGCTCAGCGCCGCCAGGCAGCCCAGTTCGGCCAGCGTGGGGACGGCGTCGGGAGTGCGATTCTCCACCGTCCCGAACTTCGGGGACGGACGGACGTCCCAGCGGATCTCGCCGGGCACATTGATCATGCCCACCTCGGCGAGTTCGGTGGCGTAGGCCTCGAACTCCGACCAGCGGGTCATCCGATACGGAAGTCCGTTGGTGGGTAGTTGCTGGAAGATCATGGTGCGCTGGGAGGCGTAGCCAGTGTCGGTACCCTCCCAGAACGGCGAGGACGCCGACAGTGCCAGGAAGAACGGGTAGAACCGGGCCAGGCCGTTGGTCACCGGCAGGGCGAGGTCGCGGTGGTCGATGCCGACGTGGATGTGGGTGCCGCAGATCGCCATCTGCCGTCCCCACCACTGGGTGCGGCTCTTCACCACGTCGTAGCGGGCGCCCTGGAAGGGCTGTTGCTGGTTCGCGATGCTGAACGGATGGCTGCCGGTCGCGAGCACCCGGATGCCGAGCGGGTCGAGTACCCTCCGCACGCGCGCCAGCGAATCAGCGAGGTCGGCGACGGCGTCCGCTACCCGTTGGTGTGGGGCGGACACCAGCTCGAGCATGTTCTGCAGATACTCCTTGCGAACCGGAGCGTCGTCGTCCCAGCCGAGGACGTCGAGCACGATGCTGGCAGCCGGGACGAGCTCGAGGGTGGTGGCGTCAACGAGCGCGAGCTCCCATTCGAGCCCGATGCTGGAGCGCGGCGAGGGGTTGAAATCGACCTGCATGGGAGCCTTCCCTGCTGAAGTGCGTCTGCGATCATACGAGGCCGACCCCGTCCTGACGAGGGTAGAGGCCGACCCGTCCGCCAGCCGGTCGGACGACGAGCCGGTTGGTGGGTCGGGGTGGTTCGACGCAACCGTCTGTTGAACCGGGCACCGCCGAGGCGACGGGCCGGTTGTTGACTCGAACCGGAACCGTCGCAGCAGGAGTCATGGGAACCCTGCCACGTCAGTCCGGGACGGGACGCGGACGGGGAAGGTGACGACGCGGGGCCAGCGGCGTAATGTAGCTCGGCTATGCATGACTTCCCGCCGAAGGTCGATGCCTACACCCCCGGTGAGACCTCCCGTCCCGACACCCGCAGCCCCGCAGCCTTCCTGTGGTGGACGCTGCGGGTGCAGTCGGACGTGGTCGCGATCGGCGCGCTCTTCGGGCTGGTCTGGCTGCTGCCCGGGACGCTGAGCCCTTTCCTGCTCGGCAAGGTGATCGACACCGGCATCCTGCGCGGCGACGCCGTGGCCACCCTCGGCTGGGCCGGGCTGCTCACCGTCGTCGTGGTGCTCGGGGCCGCCGGGGGCATCGCGCAGCACACCCTCGCGGTGCGCGGCTGGCTGATCTCGCTGTACGGCACCCAGAAGCTGGTGGCGCGCAAGGCCGCCCGGCTCGGGCACGTCCTCTCCCGCCGGCTGCCGACCGGCGAGGTGATGAGCATCTCCTCGTCCGACTCCGACACCTTCGGCGCTGTCTTCGACGTGGTCTGCCGGGCGATCGCCGCCCTGTTCGCCTTCTTCGTGGTGTGCGGGCTGATGTTCTCCACCTCGCACGTCCTCGGCCTGGTGGTGCTGGTGGCCGCCCCGCTGCTGGTCGCCGCCGCCTCGCCGGTGCTGCGTCCGCTGAACGCCGCGCAAACCGCCGAACGCACCCAGAACGGCGAGCTGACCTCCCTGGCCACCGACATCGTCGCCGGCTTGCGCATCCTGCGAGGCATCGGCGGCGAGGCGACCTTCGGGGCCAACTATGCCGCGCAGTCGCAGCGGGTCCGCCGGCTGGGTGTGGTGACCGGCACCTGGCAGACCCTGGCCGAGACCCTCGGGGTGCTGCTCGCCGGATTGTTGTTGGTGGTGCTGGTCTGGCTCGGCTCACACCAGATGATGGCCGGGGAGCTCACCGTCGGGCAGCTGATCTCCTTTGTCGGCTACGCGGTCTTCATGGTCTGGCCGATGCAGACCTTCTTCGAGTTCGCCCAGAAGTGGGTGCGCGGCCTGGTCAGCGCGCGCAAGACGATCACGCTGCTGAATGCCGAGGTGCCGTTCGCCGAGGGGACGCAGCCGTTGTCCGCCAGCCCGCGGCTGCACGACCTCGCCTCGGGCCTGGTGGTCGAGCCGGGACGCTTCCTGGCGGTGGTCAGCACCGACCCGGAGGCGTCGGCCGCGCTGGCTGACCGGCTGGGACGCTACCTGCCCGGTGCCGAACCGGTGACCGACCAGGATGAGGACCTGAAGGGACGAGCGGCGCGCCGCGCCCGGGTGGCCCGCGACGCCCGGCGCGCTGCCGAGGCGGAAGCTGACGACCGTACCGGCCGTTCGGTCTGGGGAGTCGAGGCCGACGGCGTCGACTACTCCCGGCTGCCGCTGGCCGCGTTGCGCGAACGGGTGGTGGTCTCCGACACTGGCAGCCAGTTGTTCGCCGGCACCCTGCAGACCGCGGTCGATCCGTTCGGCACCCACACCCGTGAGCAGGCCGAGGCGGCGTTGCGCACCGCGTCCGCCGAGGACGTCTACGAAGGCCTGCCAGGTGGCTGGCAGGGCCGGATCGACGAACTCGGACGGGGGTTGTCCGGCGGCCAGCGGCAGCGGGTGGTGCTGGCCCGCGCCCTGCTGCGCGACCCCGAGGTGCTCGTCCTGGTCGAGCCGACCTCGGCCGTGGACGCCCACACCGAGGCCCGGATCGCCGAGCGGCTGCCCGCTCAGCGCCGTGGCCGCACCACCGTGGTGATGACGACCTCCCCGCTGGTGCTGCACTACGCCGACGAGGTCGCCCTGCTGGTCGGCACCCGGGTGGCCGCCCGCGGTACCCACGCCGACCTGCTCGCCACCAGCCCCGACTACCGCCAGGTGGTCGCCCGTGGCATGGAGGAGGACGAATGAGTACCCCGCGTCCGCCGGAACCACCGGTGACCGACCTGCTCGCGACCTCTGCCGAGACCTGGCGGGAGGACCCGCCGGACCCGCGGGTGCCGTCCGAGCTGCTGGTCGACCGGAGCCTGTCCTTCGGGCAACGGCTGGCGGCCTGGCGGCGCCGGCACCAGCTGCGCCGGGAGCGTGCGGAGGCCTTCTACGCTTCCTCCCGGCAGCCCGAGCAGGGGCTTCCGGTGGCGGGCAACGCCGCCGCCTGGCGGTTCGTCCAGCGACTGGTGTCGACCCGGAAGGTCCGGCTGGTGGCGGTGGTGGCGTTCAACGCTGCGGCTGCCGTCGCCGGGCTGGTGGTTCCCCGGATGCTCGGCAACCTGGTTGACCTGGTGTCGGCCGGGCAGACCGCCCAGGCGGTGGTGGACGGGATCATCCTCGGCGTCGTCACGGTGGTGATCGTCCAGTCCGTCCTCACCTTCGCCGCCCGCCGGGCCTCGGTGGTGCTGGGCTACGACCTGCTCGCCTCGGCCCGGGAAGAGGTGGTCGACAATGTCCTGCGGCTGCCGCTGGGCAAGGTCGAGTCGGCCTCGTCGGGCGACCTGCTGACCCGGATCACGTCCGACGTGTCGAAGATGAGCGAGTCGATCCGCTGGGCCTTCCCGCAGTTCGTGATCTCGCTTGTGACAGCGGTCGCGACGGTGGTCGCGCTGCTGCTGAACTCGTGGTTCCTGGCGCTGCCGGTGTTCGTGACCATGGTGGTGCTGTGGCTGGCCACCCGGCACTACCTGGCGCACGCCATGCAGGGCTACATCACCGAGAGCGGCACCTACTCGCGGATCAACTCCACGATGACCGAGACCGTGGACGGCGTCCGCACCGTCGAGGCGCTCGGCCTGGGCCCGAACCGAGTCGCCATCACCGAGGCGGACATCGACGAGTCCAGCCAGGCCGAGCGCTACACGATGAGCCTGCGGAACCTGTTCTTCATCTGGCTGGATCTCTCCTTCCAGTTCCCGCTGATCGCGGTCGTCCTGCTCGGCACCTGGGGGTATGCGCAGGGCTGGGTGACGATCGGGCAGATCACCGCCGCGGCGATTTACGTTCAGGGTCTGGTCGAGCCGATGGACCGGCTGATCCAGGTCTTCGACCGGCTGCAGATCGGCCTGGCCGGCACCACCCGCCTGCTCGGTATCGCCGAGGTGCCCGACGACCGCACGCCCGGCGACGACGAGCCGGCCGGCACCGATCTGCTGGGACGCGAACTGCGGTTCGCCTACCGTGACGGCCACGACGTACTGCACGGGGTGGACGTCGAGTTACAGCCGGGCGAGCGGCTCGCGGTGGTGGGTCCGTCCGGGTCGGGCAAGTCGACGCTGGGCCGGCTGCTGGCAGGGATCAACCGCCCGAGGGTCGGCAGCGTCGAGGTCGGCGGCGTGGACGTGATGGAACTCCCGCTCGGCGTGCTGCGCACCGAGGTTGCGCTGGTCACCCAGGAGCACCACGTCTTCGTCGGAACCGTCCGGGACAACATTGTGCTGGCCCGGGACGTGAACCTGGCCCCCGACGAGGTCGACCCGGCGGTGATGGCTGCGCTGCAGGCTGTCGACGCCTGGGACTGGGTGGAGAAGCTGCCGTCCGGCCTGGACACCATGCTCGGCCACGGCCGTTACCGGCTCACCCCCGCCCAGGCGCAGCAAGTCGCGCTGGCCCGGCTGGTGGTCGCCGACCCGCACACCCTGGTGCTGGACGAGGCCACCTCGCTGATCGACCCACGCACTGCCCGGCACCTGGAGGGCTCGATGGCCACCCTGCTGGACGGACGGGCAGTGGTCGCGATCGCGCACCGGCTGCACACTGCCCACGACGCCGACCGGATCGCGGTGGTGATCGACGGACGGATCGCCGAGCTGGGCTCCCATCACGAGCTGATGGCGCAGGACGGGGAGTACGCCCGGCTGTGGCGCACCTGGCGCAGCTGA
>NZ_JAYFPT010000079.1:0-7969 GCF_034927565.1 Propionicimonas sp. | reverse complement strand
TGGGCCAGGGACGTGGGCCAGGGGACGGTTCTGTGGCCCGGGGGAATGGTCCCGCGTCCCGGATGATTAGGTTGCCCCGCGTCCGGCCGGTAAAGTAAGTCTCTGGCTGCCGTCCCGGCAGTCGATACGCCCTCCTGCTACGGGAAATGCCCGTAGCCGCTCTAGACCAGAGGAGGTGGAGTTCGCGTATGCGCAAGTATGAAGTCATGGTCATCATCGACCCTGACGTCGACGATCGCCAGGTGAACGGCCTGCTGGAGAAGCCCCTTGCCGGGCTGACCAAGGCCGGTGGCACCGTTGACAACCTGGACATCTGGGGCCGGCGTCGGCTCGCCTACGACATTCAGAAGAAGTCGGAAGGCATCTACGCCGTCATCAATCTCACCGCCGAGCCCGCTGTTGTGAAGGAACTGGATCGCCAGTTCACCCTCAACGAGCAGATTCTGCGGACGAAGGTCATCCGGCCCGACATCCACTGATTACGTGTCAACCCCTCGTCAGTGTCAGTGGCAACTGGCAGGCTGGGGGAACACAGACGTCCGACTCCGAAAGACACTCACATGGCTGGCGAAACCATCATCACCGTCGTCGGGAACCTGACCGCTGACCCCGAGTTGCGGTTCACCCCGTCCGGGGCTCCCGTGGCGAACTTCACTGTCGCCTCGACGCCCCGTACCTTCGATCGTCAAACGAACGAATGGAAAGACGGCGACGCCATGTTCCTCAACTGCGCCGTGTGGCGGCAGGCGGCCGAGAACGTGGCCGAATCCCTCACCAAGGGGATGCGGGTCATCGTTCAGGGCCGGCTGCGCTCTCGCAGCTACGAAACCCGCGAGGGCGAGAAGCGCACGGTGTTCGAGATCGAGGTCGACGAGATCGGTCCCGCGCTCAGATACGCCACGGCCAAGGTCACCCGTAGCGGCGGGGGCGGCGGCAACTACGGCCAAGACCGCCCGTCCTCCGGTGGCTCCTCCAGCTGGGGTGGCCAGAGCGAGCGGTCCAGCGGCGGCGCGGATCCCTGGGCGCAGGCCCAGAGCGACGAGCCTCCGTTCTGATCGCTGAGCACAGCATCACCTGTCCGTCTCGGGTTCCTGAACCCGTGCGGACCAGGCACATTCCGGCTCCGGCCGGGCTTTCAACATCAAGGAGAGCACCACAATGGCCTCGTCACAGCGCAAGCCTGTGAGCAAGAACAAGAAGATCGTGCCGGCGAAGTCGATTCGCATCGGCCATATCGACTACAAGGACGTCGCAACCCTGCGGAAGTTCATCTCCGAGCGCGGCAAGATCCGCGCCCGTCGGGTCACCGGTCTGTCGGTGCAGGAACAGCGCAAGGTCGCCATCGCCGTGAAGAACGCGCGTGAGGTCGCCCTGCTGCCCTACGCGTCCACCGCTCGCTGAGAAAGGGATCTGAAATGAAGTTGATCCTGACCGCCCCGGTCGAACACCTGGGCATTCCCGGCGACATCGTCGAGGTGAAGGACGGCTACGGCCGCAACTACCTGCTCCCCCGCGGCTTCGCCATCAACTGGACGAAGGGCGCCGAGAAGCAGATCGAGGGCATCAAGCGGGCGCGCGACGCCCGCGAGATCCGCTCGGCGGACCACGCCAAGCAGATCCGCAGCCAACTCGAGGAACTCGCGGTGAGCCTGCCGGCTCAGGCCGGTACCACGGGCCGGCTGTTCGGTGCGGTGACTCCGGCCGACATCACCCTCGCGGTGAAGAAGGCCGGCGGACCGGCCCTCGACAAGCGTTCCGTCGAGATCGCCAAACCGATCAAGACGGTCGGCGACCACACCATCGGTGTCAAGCTGACCGCCGGTGTGGTGGCGCACATCACTGTGAGCGTCACTGCCGCCTGACCTGCTCCGCAGGCCTGTACTCCAGCGCCGGTCGTCCTTCGAGGCGGCCGGCGCTGCCGCGTCTCTGACCTCAGCGAGAGCTGCCAAATCCGGTTCAGGATGACGGACCGAGGGGTATTCTCCCTCAGGTCTGATCCTGGAACCGGATTCGGCGGGACACTTCGGCCTGGCCGGCCACCTGGTGGGCCCAACCAGCCGGTGGGGCGGGCCACCTGACAGGCCCAACCAGCCGGTGGGGCGGGCCACCTGACAGGCCAAACCAGCCGGTGGCCGGCCGCTGGCTGGACTGAACCAACCCGCGGGCGGACCGGGGGGATCAGCTGGACTGGGAGAGCCTGTGGATAAGCCGCCCTGGCGGCAGTTTTGTCCACAGGTCGTGGTTCCGCCTGAACCAGAAGGGGTCGAGTCGCCAACGCTGGCGCTATGAGTCTCACTATGGAACGGTCGGTTCAGGCGGCTGATCTCCTCGACCGGCACGGCGTGGTCCGACGGGCTGACCTGCTCGCTCTGGGAGTTTCCCGTTCGCAACTCGATCGCCTGATCGGTGCGGGACGGCTACGGCGCCTTCGGCAGGGCTGGTATGCCGTGCCACAGGCCGATCCGAAGGTTGCCAGGGCCGTCGCCCTGGGCGGGACACTCTCCTGTTTGTCCGCGCTGCGCTACCACGGGGTCTGGGTTCCCCATGATCACGACCTCCACGTGCGGATGTCGGAGCACCATCGCCATCGCCCGTGTCCAGGCGGTGTTCGGCTGTGTTTCGCCAAGGGACGGAAGGCGCCGAAGGTACCGGTCGACTCCCTTCCGGACGCACTGCTCGCTGCAACGTCCTGCCTGGATGCGGAAGGGATCGTCATTGTCCTCGACTCGATCCTGAACCAGCGGCTTCTGGACATGTCCGAGCTTGTGGAGCTCTTTGCCGACAGCCCTCGCAGAGTCCGGCGCCTTCTTGCCAAGACGGATGCGAAGAGTGAATCCGGCACGGAGTCGGCCATTCGCTTCCGGCTGCGCCGGAAGGGAATCAGTGTGAGCACCCAGCAATACCTTGAGGAGGTCGGCAGGGTTGACATGCGTGTAGGTGCGAGGCTGATTCTGGAAGCCGACAGCGTGGAACACCACACGGGGACCACGAGCTACGAGCGGGATCGGCGAAGGGACAGAAAGACCGTCCGGCAGGGCAAGTTCGTGATGAGGCTGACCTACCGCCAGGTCTTCTTCGAGTGGGACGATGTCGAGCCCGACATCCTGGATTTTGTCCGGAAGGACCGGCATCGGGCGCGGGGAGTGGGTGCGGCCTGAGCAGCTTCCGTACCAACTCCGGTTGCTGGAGGAGGTTCGAGGGAAGATCCCCCTCGGAGGGTGATTTGGGACCGGATTTGGTTGGGGGATGGCCCGGTCGTTCGGACGGAGGCTGGCCGGACGAGGGCCTGCCTGTTGGGGATGGCGGGTCGGCCGGTCCTAGCGTGTGTCTCCCCATCCCCGCGGTGGTCTGCTGCGCGGTGCTCCGCGGGCGCCTCGCGGTGTTGTCGTCGGTCGGCGATGCGCCACATCGCCTCCTTCCTGTGCCTGGCGAGCCACTCCGCGGAACCCCGCTCGCGACGGCCAGGGATGAGGAGACACGCTCTAGCTGGTCAGGTCGGTGTCGGCGAGCAGGGTGTAGGCCGAGCGGATGTGGGCCTCCATCAGCGCGGCCGCCTGGTCAGGATCACCGTTTTCGATGGCGCGCAGGATGCCGGTGTGCTCGTCAACCAGACGCAGCCGGAAGTCGAGCCAGTCGGAGAGGTGCTCGCTCGCCTCCCGGATCGGCTCTCGCACGGCTTCCCGGATCGCGACCGTCAGGTCAGCCACCAGGTCGTTGCGCCCGGCCCGGGCGATCAGGACGTGGAAGGCGGTGTCCAGTTCGTTGAACGCCTCGACAGTATCGGCCAGCCGCATCCCGGTGAGTACGGCGTCCAGTTCGCGCCGCGTGCGTGCGGTGCCGGTCCGGGCGGCGGTGGCGGCGGACGCCCGCTCGAGGGCCACCCGGGTCTCGGTGAGGTCGTTGATCCCCGCGCCCGAGATCGCCAGGTGCAGCCGGAAGATCCGGGCCAGCGCGTCCCCTTGCGCCGGGGTGAGCCGGGTGCCGCCGCCGCGACCGGTGCTGGCGGTGATCAGCCCCGCGGTCTGCAGCACGCGCATGGCTTCGCGTACCGCCGACCGTCCGACGTTCAACTGCGCGGCGAGTTCGCGTTCGGGCGGCAACTGGTCGCCCGAACGGTAGCCGCCCTCCAGGATCCCCGCCTCGATGTGGTGCAGCACGACCTCGTAGGCGCGAACGCTGTCGGCGCGGACGCTGTCGCGGGCTGGGGCGCTCTCCATGGCCCTCATTCTGCCCTCCGCGGCGCTGCACCGAGGGTGAAGCCGAAGAGCCACGCAATCTTGCTGAAACCGCTTGACGGCTCGCCTCACGGAGTTAGGCTTTCGCTATGGTCTGACCATTATCTGGTCAGCCTGAGTCTTCTCAAGGTGGAGGAGTCGGACTCCTTCCAAAGGAGGTTCTCGTGGCCGTATCCGCTCGCGGGCTTCGGGTGGCGCTGTTCGCCACCTGTGTGAACGACATGATGTTCCCCGCGACCCCGAAGGCGGTGGTAGCGGTGCTGGAGCGTCTGGGTTGCATCGTTGAGTTCCCGATGGCCCAGACCTGTTGCGGGCAGATGTTCACCAACACCGGCTACTACGACGCCGCAGTGCCCGCCGTCCGTTCCTATGTCGAGGCCTTCGAGGGCTACGACTACATCGTGGCGCCGTCCGGCTCGTGCACCGGAGCGGTCCGCCACCAGCACCCGATGCTCGCCCGCCACACCGGTGATCAGAAGCTGGTCGCGGCGGCCGACGAGATCGCCACCAGGACCTACGACTTCAGCGAGTTCCTGGTGGACGTGTTGGGTGTCACCGATGTCGGCGGGTACTTCCCGCACACGGTTACCTTCCACCCGACCTGTCATTCCGTCCGGGTGGCCAAGGTGGGCGACAAACCGCTGCAGTTGCTGCGGGCGGTCAAGGGGATCACCGTCCTCGAGCTGCCTGATGCGGAGACCTGCTGCGGTTTCGGCGGCACCTTCTCGATCAAGAATCCGGACGTGTCGGTGGCGATGGGCTCCGACAAGGCCCGCAATGTCATCTCCACGGGTGCGGAGTACCTGATCACCGGGGACAACGCCTGTCTGCTGCATATCGGTGGCCTGCTCAACCGGCAGAACGCCCAGGTGTTGCCGCTCCACCTGGCTGAGGTGCTCGCGCAGACCGACGCCACCCGAGGGACGAGCCGCGCCGGTGGGGGTTCGTCGAAGGGCAAGGCTGGTCCAGACGGACGTCGTGAGGGGCAGACCGACGCCGCCCGTAGGACGAGCCGCGCCGTCGTGGGCTCGCCCGAGTGCGAGGAAGATCCCGCCGAGCCGGGCGATGGACAGATCGTGAACCTGCGCCAGCAGCGGCCCGAGGGAGCCCAGCGATGACCGCCACCGTCCCGCAACGCCGCACCCCGGCGCCACCGCCCGGCACCTTCTTGGGCATGCCGTCCTTCCCGGTCAACGCCAAGGCGCAGTTGCAGAACACCCAGATGCGCCGCAATCTGGGCAATGCCACCCGCACCATCCGCGCCAAGCGGGCACTGCGCGCCTCCGAGGTGCCGGAGTGGGAGGAGCTCCGCTGCGCCGGTGAGGCGATCAAGAACCGGACGGACCGGCACCTGGATCGCTATCTCGTCCAACTTGAGGAGAACCTCACCAAGGCGGGCGCGACCGTGCACTGGGCCAGGGACGCCGCGGAGGCCAACCGGATCATCGTCGACCTGGTGAAGGCCACCGGGGTCGACGAGGTGGTCAAGGTCAAGTCGATGGCCACCCAGGAGATCGACATGAACGAGGCCCTGGAGGAGGCGGGCATCGCCGCCTGGGAGACCGACCTGGCCGAGCTGATCGTCCAGCTGGGGCATGACCGTCCGTCCCACATCCTGGTGCCGGCGATCCACCGCAACCGCGCGGAGATCCGCGAGATCTTCCTGCGCGAGATGGGCCGGTACGGCACCCCGGCGCCTGACGACCTCAGCACCGATCCGGCGGTGCTCGCCGGGGCCGCCCGCGTCCATCTGCGGGAGAAGTTCCTGCGCGCCAAGGTGGGGATCTCGGGCGGCAACTTCGCGATCGCCGAGACCGGGACGCTGGTGGTGGTGGAGTCGGAGGGCAATGGACGGATGTGCCTCACCCTGCCCGAGACCCTGATCAGCGTGGTGGGCATTGAGAAGGTGCTGCCGACCTTCGCCGACCTGGAGGTGTTCCTGCGGCTGCTGCCGCGCTCGTCCACCGGCGAGCGGATGAACCCCTACACCTCGCTGTGGACGGGAGTCACTCCCGGTGACGGCCCGCAGACCGTCCACGTCGTGCTGGTCGACAACGGACGGACCAGGGTGCTCGCCGACCCGATCGGACGCTCCGCGCTGCGCTGTATCCGGTGCAGCGCGTGCATGAACATCTGCCCGGTCTACGAGCGGGTGGGCGGGCATGCCTACGGGTCGGTGTATCCGGGGCCGATCGGCGCGGTGCTCACCCCGATGCTGCGCGGGCTGGAATCCGACATCGACCAGTCGCTGCCGTTCGCCTCCTCGCTGTGCGGGGCGTGCGCAGACGTCTGCCCGGTGAAGATCCCGCTGCCCGATCTACTGATCCACCTGCGCCACCAGGTGGCGGAGAAGAAGCGCCACGAACTGCGACCCCACCTGGAGCCGGCGGTGATGGCCGGGATGACCTGGGCTTTCGGCAAGGACTCGCACCTGGAGGCCATGGAGGCGATGACCCAGCTGGCCGCGAAGGTGCTGGGCAAGCATCAGGTGCTCGGCCCGATGCCCTGGCCGGCGTCCCCGTGGACCAGGGCACGCGATCTGAAGATGCCTGCGAAGCAGACCTTCCGGGCGTGGTGGAAGAAGAACCGAGGGGAGGGGTCGAGGTGACAGCGCGGGAGATGATCCTCGGCAGGATCCGTTCGGCCCTGGCCGACGTCACCCAGCCCGATCCGGCGCTGGATGTCCCGATCGAGTGGGAGTACGGCCGGCCGTCGGGGACTGCTGACGTCCTGGGTACCTTCGTCGAGATGGTCGTCGACTACCAGGCGGTGGTGAAACGGGTGCCGGCGTCCGAGGTCGCCGCCACGATCGCGACGCTGCTCACCGAGTACGACGTCGCCTCCGTGGTGGTGCCGGCCGGGCTCGACCCGGCCTGGCGGTCGGCGATCACTGCCGCCGGGGTCGAACTCCGTGCGGACGACCCGCCACTCAGCCACCAGCAACTCAACCGGATCGGGGGCGTGGTGACCGCGTCGGCGGTCGGCATCGCCGAGACCGGCACCATTGTCCTCGACCACCGCGAGGACCAGGGACGGCGGGCGCTGTCCCTGGTGCCCGATCTGCACGTCTGTGTGGTGCGTGCCGACCAGGTCGTGTCCGACGTCCCCGAAGCGGTCGGACGGCTGGCTGGCTCAGTGACCGAGGGCCACCCGCTGACCTGGATCAGCGGCGGCTCGGCAACCTCCGACATCGAACTCAGCCGCGTCGAGGGTGTCCACGGCCCCCGCACCCTGCTGGTGGTCCTGGCCGAGTGACCCGCCACTGCCGGGCCGCGGGGCAGGATGCTTCCGCTGCCCTGCTGGTCGTCCGCTGCCCTGCCCTGCTTGTCGCCCGCACAAACCGGGCAATAGAGGCCACTCGCGTGGATAGTGTCCGCGGCTGGCCTGAATCACCCGGTTTCTGCACCTCCCGGCCGGGGTCGACGGCGATGCGCCCAACAACAGCCCAGCCTCTGCCCAGCAGAAACCGGGCAGTAGAGGCCACTCGCGTGGATAATCCACTCGCCCTGCCGAAATCGCCCGGTTTGTGCGGGCCTGGGCGACGGACGCCAGGGCGGGGAGCGGGGGTGTGGGTGGTCGGACGGAACTGTCCTTCAGAGCGTGTCAGGTGCGACGGGTGTAACGCTTTCGGGAGTTCGTGCGTGTTAGGAGCGTGACGATCGACGGGAGGCTCATGGCGACGGGGGCTGTTGCTGGTCCGGCGGTCTCCTTCGGCGAGTTCGTCGCCAGCCGGT
>NZ_JAYFPT010000120.1:0-15581 GCF_034927565.1 Propionicimonas sp. | reverse complement strand
TCTGCTGACTCCTGCCCGGTCAGCCAGCACCTCCCAGCGCTGACCGTCGCCACCACAACCGACAACGACACCCGAGCAGGCCTCCCCGGATAAGAACAACCAATGTCCCCCTACCGCTGCCGTGTCTACGCAGTGACCGTATGACGATGCCGGGCTTCACCCTCGCGTGCGGGCTCACCCCAACCACCACGCCTCATACACGATTCGTATACCTCAGTGCAGGAGTACGTCTCGGGCTTCCTCCCCACCCCGCCTCACGACGACGCAGTTGCCTCCGACTCAGGGTTAGCATCGCCGCCTCCCCCAGAGGACTCACACCTCCAATCAGTTGCCCATGCCGGGCGTACACGGCGCAAGGGGGCTGGCGGGGATTTCACCTCCCCACCAGCCCCCTTGCGGGCAGCCTCGATCAGCCCTCGGTGACCACCAGGTTGTCGAACATGCACATCACCGGCAGGTTGGTGGCCGAGCCCGAGACGTACGGGTTGAGGCCCACCGAGCCGGCCACCTGCAGGGACGCCGTGGAGTCCGTGGCAGTGCTGGTCCAGGCCGTCGGCTCACTGCCGCCGCTCCAGACCTTCACCTTCAGCGAGGTGGAGTTGGTGCCAGTCACCTGGAACCGCACATGGAGAGTGTCACCGGCGGCGTAGGTCAGGCCCGCGATCGTCTTGCTGGCCACCGTGGTCTCGGTGCTGCCGATCGTCCGCACCAGGTACACGACCACGCTCCCGTCGGACTGGAGCCGAACCTGGCTGGCGTAGTTGCCCACGCCCGCCACACTGCGTCCGATCGCACCGAGGTAGAGGCCGCCGCCGGTCGCCGGCTTGTCCACGCTCAGGTCGAAGGACATGTCAGCCTGAGTGGTGCTCACCGAGCCGAGCAGGGCCGTGTAGCCACTGCCGGGGTTGGAGAGGGTGACCCTGCCCTGGCCGCCGGAGACCGAGAACCTCGCGGCGCCAGTGGCGATCGTCCAGGCACCGCCGGACTCTGCCGCTCCCCAGCCGCTGGGAACCGATCGTTCGAAGCTGTCCTTGGCCAGCGCACTCGGAGCGGTCACGGTGATCTGCTTGGCCACCGAGTCGGTCGCACCGTTGTCATCGGTCACGGTCAACGTGACGGTGTAGGTGCCAGAACTCGCGTAGCTGTGCGTCGGGCTGACCCCGGTTCCGGTCTGGGTGTCGCCGAACTCCCAGGCGTAGGACGCCACCGTGCCGTCAGGATCAGACGATGCCGATCCGTCGAAGGAAGCGGTCAGCTCGACCGCCGTGCTGGTGAACGACGCCGTGGGTTTGGCGTTCGCAGCCACCGTCAGCGCGTGGCTGACGGTATCCGTGCCGCCACGGTTGTCGGTGACGGTCAGCTTCACCGGGTAGGTACCCGGGGCGGCATAGGTGTGGTTGGGGCTCACGCCGGTACCCACCTCGCCGTCGCCGAAGTCCCAGTCGTAGGACGCGATGGTGCCGTCGGGATCGGCCGAACCGGAGGCATCGAAGGAGGCCTTGGCCCGGTCAACCGTCGAGGTGAAGGCCGCGCTCGGCGTCTGGTTGGCGGCCAGCGCCTGCACGGAGTGCGTCACCGTCGCGGTCCCGCCGCGGTTGTCCGTGACGGTCAGCGTGACCTGGTAGGTCCCCGGCTGCTGGTAGGTGTGCGAGGCGGTCTGCCCCGTCCCCGTGCCGGTGTCACCGAAGTCCCACGCGTAGGACGCGATGGTGCCGTCCGGGTCACTGGAGCCGCCACCGTCGAACTGCACCGCCAGATCGGACACCTGGCTGGTGAACGCCGCGGTCGGCAGCTGGTTCGGAGCGTCCGCGGTCTCGACCGTCTGGGTGAGGACATTCGTCGCACCCTGGTCGTCGGTAACGGTGAGCGTCACGGCGAAGCTGTCGGTGGTGGCGTACTCGTGGGTGACCACAGCCCCCGTCGCGCTGGTGCCGTCGCCGAAGTCCCACGCGTAGCCAGCGATGGTGCCGTCCGCGTCGGTCGAGCCAGCGGCGTCGAAGGACACCGTGTGCTGGTTGACCGAGCTGGTGAAGGCGGCTGTCGGCGGCTGGTTGGCGACGACCGTCACGGTCTGGGTGACGGCATTGCTCAGCCCGTCCGGATCGGTGACGGTCAGTGTGACCTGGTAGCTCCCCGCGCTGCCATAGGCGTGGCTGGCGGTCGCCCCGGTGCCGGTGGTGCCGTCACCGAAGCTCCAGGCGTAGCTCAGGTCACCACCCTCCGGGTCGGTGGAGGTGCTGCCGTCCACCGCCGCCGTCAGGAAGGACGTCGTCGAGGTGAACGCCGCCACCGGAGGTCGGTTGGGCGCCGCCCGCCCGGCGGCCGCATAGTGCGCACGTACTGCATCCTCGGTCAACGCCTTCGGATACACCGCCGCCTCGTCCAGCGTGCCGTCGAGGTAGTTGCTGGTGGCTCCCGACCAGTTCCGGTCGCCGCCGATCCGCCAGTAGCCGGTGTAGGCCTGGCCGGAGGTCGCCGAGTTGGTGCCGATCAACTGGGCGTCGACATAGAACTTCATCCCGTCGGCACCCTGTGTGGCGGCCACGTGGTGCCACTGGCCGTCGTTGTAGCTGGCGGTCGAGGTGATCGTCTGCTGGCTGCCGGGGTTGGTCCCGAAGGACAGTTTGCCGGTGTTCTGCATCCAGACATGCCGGTCGTAGGTCGAGCTCAGCCCGCTGGTGGCGTTGCCGAAGCCGATCAGCTTTCCACCCTTTGCCGTGGTGGTCTTGAACCAGAGTTCCGCGGTGAAGGCTGCCGGCGCCACCCAGGGCTGCTTGGCGACGATCAGGCTGCTGCTGCCGTTGAACTTCGCTGCCGTGTTGCCGCTGATCGGACCCTCGACTCCGCGGGTCACCGCAGAGACGACATTGCCGGTGTTGCCGGAACCGGACGAATCGACAGCAGCCCCGCTGGTCTCGCCGAGTCGCCAGTACAGATCCGGCTGGTCGGCAAGGATCGCGGTCGCGTACGCGTCGGTCGGGAGAGCAGGCCAGGTTGCCGTGCGTCCGCTCTGGACGTAGTGGGACTGCACCTCGCTGAGACTCAGCGCGGTGGGATAGGTCGCCACCTCGTCGATCGAGCCCACCAGGGCGGTGTCCGTCGGCTTGTTGGTGAAGCCGGTGGTGGTATCAGCCCCCAGCCTCCAGAAGCCGGTGTAGTCGCGCGGCGTGGTGTAGCGCTGGTCGCGGGCCACCCGCGCCCCGTCGACGAACAACTGCATGCCGTTGTCGTCCACGGTGCCGACCACGTGGTGCCACTGGCCGTCCCTGATCCCGCTCGTCGCCGTGATGGTGCGCGCGGCGGTGTCGTTGATCATGAAGTTGGGCCGCCCGGAGGTGTCCAGGTACAACACCCGGTCGGTCGTGGACGAGGCCGCCGAGGTGCCGTCCTGGCTGCCGAAACCAATGATCCGGCCGCCGCGGCTGCTGGTGGTCTTCACCCAGGCCTCGACCGAGAAGGTGCGCGGTGCAGCCTCGGGCGTGGTGGTGATCACCGAGCCGGAACCGGTGCTGGTGGCGGCGGTGTCGGTCTCACTCAGCAGGGCACCTGTCCCACCCAGGGTCTCGCCACTCGGAGTGCCGTGGGCGCTGCCGATGGCATCGGTCACCAGCGAGCTGCCGGCTGGCTCGTCGAGACGCCACAGGTGGCTGGCCCCGTGACCGGCCAGCAGGTTGGCATAGGCGGAGGCGCTGTCGGTAACCGTGACATAGCTCGACCAGGCAGACCACTGCACGTTGCCGGCCGGGTCGGTCGCCCTGGTCTGGTATCTCACCTGGGTGCCGGGGGCCAGACCGGTGTCGGTGACCGTGTACTTGGGCAGGCTCCAGAACTCGGCGTCGTTCTTGGTGACCGTCGCGATCCTGGTCATCCCCGAGCCGACGCCGCGGTAGACGTCGTAGGTGGTCGTGGTGTCATCGGCGTCGTACATCGCGCCGAACACCACCCGCACGGCTCCACCCGAGGTCGGGAGCGGGGTCGGAGCGGAGCCGGCGCTGGGCGTCGGCTTGAGGCCGTTGGAGATCGGCTTCTTCGCGAACCGGACCAGGCTCTGCTGCGCGGTGCCGTTGACCCTCGGGAACTCGCCGCCGATCACCAGGTAGTCGCCATTGCCGCCGATGGCCCAGCCCGCCTGTTGCGCTGAGGTGTAGGTGCCGAAGGCGAAATCGGGGTACCAGTGGAGCACGCCGGTGTAGGGAATACCGGTGTAGTCCCAGCCGTAGGCGTCCTTGCGGGTCGTGACACCGATGGCTGGCCCGATGCGCTCGGCGCTGGCCTTCGTCCACCGATTCCGCGGATTGGTGTCGGGAACCCCGCCCACCAGCGAGCAGTCATGGTCGTGGCTGACGGTGTACAGCGCACCGTCCATCGGGAAGGTGTCATAGGTGTCGCCGAGGCAGTCGTTGACCCAGTTCAGCGTGCCGGTGGCCGGGTCGGCGGAGAAGGTGCCCTCGAAGGATGCCCCGGAACCGAAGGCGTAGCCTGCGCCGAAGATCGACGTCCCGTCGGTGGACACCGTCGTGATCGCGCCGTTGGCGCCGCCGGTGCGCACCCGGTTGTTCGCGTCCCAGGCCAGGGTTGTTCCGGTGGAGGCATCGATCGAGCCCATGCCGTAGGCGGAGACACCGTTGATCGTGAGGAAGGAGCCGCCGGCGATGATCCGGGACTTGTCGGGTGAAGCCACCATCGCGAACACGTAGCCGCTGGAGCCGCCGTCCGGAGCCCACGGCAACAGGCTGCCGGTGCTCGCGTTGTAGGCAGCGAAGAGGGTACGCACCTCACCGTTCGCGGACCGGAAGTTGCCGCCGGCGTAGAGCGTGTTCCCGATCGGCACCAGCCCGCGCACCTGGCCGTCGGTGCGCACGTTCAGCGAGGTCAGGGGGGCGCCCGTAGCGGTGAGGTCGAAGGCGGCGATGTGGCTGCGCGCCACCCCGTCGACCTCCGTGAAGTCGCCACCCACGTAGAGCCTGGTGCCGGACTCGTTCGCCCGGATGACCAGCCCCTGAGCGTTCAGGGAGTGGTCGAAGGCCACCGGGTTCCCGGTGGTCACGTCGAAGGCGAAGATGTTCTTCGCCGGCACCGACAGAGCGCTGGTGGCCGCCTCGCCCGGCGGCCTTGCCTTGGTGAAATCACCGGTGGCGTAGGCGGTGTTGCCGACCACCACGGTGCTCCAGACCACACCGTTGAGCTGCCAGGTGGGCAGCGCCTCGGCGGTGACCGTATCCGGGTCACTCGGGAGCTGTACGGCCTCCGCCGTGACGGGGGCGATGCCCACCAGTCCGGTGGTCAGGGCCAGCACGCCCGCGGTGAGAAGGCCAACGCGCTTGCGCAGGCGTGACGTGGAATCAGACATGGCTCATCCTGGGTTCAGTGACGGACGTGGAGATAGGAGACTGGGACAGGGGCGTCAGAACGAACCGACGCACCAGGAGGCCACCGAAGAAGAGCCCGGCGGCAAGTGCAAACGGAGTCCAGTCGGGGCTGACCCCGCTGGCAAGCATCGCCGTGAGAACGGCGATGGCGAAGCTCGCGTCAATGACGCGACAGCCGAACACCCGGCGCTGGCCACCCTTGACCGCCGCCAGGCTGGCGAACGGCTGGAACGAGGCCGTCGCCATTACGTAGACAACCCACCCGATGACGGTGAGTCGCTGGATCTGGAAACTGGGTCCGCTGATCAGGTGGCCCAGGTAGGGGGCCGCCGCGACGATGGCCACGCCCAGCAGCAGCGCGCCGGACATCATCATCAGGGAGGTCTGACGGGCGCGGCGGCGAAGCGCCGCAATACCGAGTTCGGAGTCGCGGACGTAGCTGGACAGCAGGTACGACCCGAGGCCCTGGACGGTGAGCAGGACCGGCGCAACGAAGATCCGGGCTCCCTCGACCATGCCCAGCGCAGCGCCGCCGGCGAAGGCGGTGACCAGCACGCGGGAGACAGTCAGGACCACCTGCGGAACGGCAACCTGGGCGCCACGCCAGGCGCCGAAGGAAGCGACGTACCGCAGGCTGGCGCCGCGCATGCTCAGCCAGATCCGCTCCTCGCGGGGCAGCAGGATGATCCCGACCAGGATTCCCGCCAGCTGGCCCACCAGCAAGGCGGCGAAGAACGCCTCGACGGTGATCGAGTGGGTGAGCGCGAAGACGGTGATGATCGCCAGCGCGGTTCCGACCGCCACGCTGTCCAGGATCACCAGTCGCCAGAACTGCATCACGCCCATGAACACCCGGCGGATCAGTTCCTCGAACTGGAACGCCATCAACGCTCCGGCGAACAGCAGGGCCTGGAACGGAGTGAGAGCGGTCAGCCCCATGCCGATGCCGGCGACGGTGCCGCTCACCAGGCCGATCACGATCGCCCAGGTCTGCAGCGCCCCCCGGATGCTGGGCCGGGAGCGGTCCAGGATCACCAGTGAGTCGCCGATCATGCCGCTGGCCAGCGCGGTCGCGAGCACGATCACGCCCAGCGACAGGCTGATCAGCCCCAGGCCCTGGGCGCCGAGCGTCCAGGAGGCGACGATCTGCAGCCCGAAGCTGCCGACCGCCTGCCAGACCTGAGCCACCACCGCCCCGGCGGCGCGGGAACGGATCAGGGAGAGGATGCGACCAGCCGCCATCAGCCGAGCCCTCCACGGAACACCGCCGAGGTGTGGACGCCGTCGAAGTCGACCACCACGGTGACCTTCGACCGGGAAGCCTTCGGCACGGCGAAGGCGTACGCCGCCTTCACCTTCTTGCCAGCCTTGAGCTCGCCGACGAAGTCGGCCACCTTGGCCTCTTCGGCGTACACCGGGTTCACCGGCTGGCCGTCCTTGTCCAGCACGGTGACCACAACGGTGTCCAGCGAGAGGTCGCGATCACTGCCGTTGTCGATCTCGAGGTCGAGGACGGCGAACTCGCGACCCGGGAAGGCGCCCGGGCCCTTGCCCGTCTCCTTGCCGAAACTCACCGCGCGGATCTGGAGCACCACACCGTCGGAATAGGAGACCTTGGAGTCGGTGTCGGCCGGCTTGGCCGTGATCGTCGGAGTGGCTCCGTCGCTGCGCTGCACCTTCGGGACCGGCTGGCTCGCGCTGGTCGGAACCGCGGTCGGGCTGGTCGGTACCACCGTCGCGCTGGCGGACGGCGAAGGCGACGGTTCCGGACCGGCGATCACCACCGGCGTGTCGGTTGGAGTGGCCTCGGTCGGCTGCGCCGACGGCGTTGTCTCAGGCTGCGCCGTGCAGCCGGCCACCAGTGCAACCGCGGCAACCGCCGCAGCGCACGCAATCCGAACAGAACTCCCCACAGCGTTCCCCCCCGAGACGCTCACATGGAGAAAGTGATTGATCTGGCGGCCTACCCCCCGATACGCCGTCACGCGGACATGCCGCAACTCCCCCCGCAGAGGACTGTAGCAGCAGGTTCCGACCGCTGTCACCCTTTGTCCACGCGGTTTCGGCCAGGTTGGATGAGCAACACTGCGCAGCCTGGACGGCCTCCTGGCAGCACACAACGTTTGTCGCATCGACGAATTCATGGGAAGATGGCCGCGATGTAGCTGGCGGGGGGTCGGTTGCTTCGCTTTCCGGGGGGAAAAGCACATGAGAATGGGCTATTTGCTGTCCGTCTTCGACATGGTTGATGTGGGGGACGTTGACGTTGTCCGTCAAGCCGCTGAACGCACCGATCGAGTCGAGGCTCGGGTGCTGTCGGACGAGACCGTGTTCGGGATCACCGGCCAGCAACCGGTCATCCCGGAGCGCGAGCGGCTGGAGATCATCGGATCTGTGCGCGAGGTCGCAGACGCAGCCATCTACGACGCGTCCAGTCCGCTGAAGGTGCGCGACGAGGACATCGTCTACGGTCGGCGCGATGTGGCGATCGGCCGGATGCAGGTGGACCACTGGCTGGAACCGCGCCTGATCCCGGACTCGGCCCAGGAGTTGACACCGCCACTCGAACTCGCCGCCGGTGGCGGCGTCCTGGGCTACGTCCCGGGCGCCTGGGACAGGTTCCACATCGGGCATCTCAATATCCTCCGGCGCGCGCGGGATAACTGCGACCGCCTGGTCGTCGGTGTGGTGAGCGACAACGCGCTGTTCGAGGCAAAGGGCAAGCTGCCGATGGTGCCGCTCGCTGAGCGGATGCGCGTGGTTGCCGCAATGGACATCGTGGACGCGACCGTCGTCGACTACTCCAGCAGCAAGCTGGAGGTCTGGGACAGGGTGCATTTCGACATCCTGTTCAAGGGCGATGACTGGCGGGGCACTGCCAAGGGTGACCGGCTCGAGGCCGAGATGGCCAGCGTCGGCGCCACGGTGCACTACTTCCCGTACACGGCCCACACGTCCTCGACCGCACTGCGGCAGATTCTCGCCACTCGCTGAGGTCTGCCCACCCGGCACGCCCGGGTTCCCGCTACGCTGGGGGCTGCCCGGTCGCACACCCCACCCCAGGACGTGCATCCTTGCGCGACTGGCCACCGAAGGAGTCTCACGTCTTGCCTGTGAACCACACCGATCCGGTCCGAGCTGACGCTCCCGCCGGCGAGGACGATCCACGGCCCACCGTCCGCATCCTCGGAACCCACGGCGTCCCGGCCAACTACGGCGGCTTCGAGACCGCGGCCGAGAAGGTCGGCCTGCATCTGCTCGCCGCCGGCTGGCGGGTGATCGTCTACTGCCAGGTGGAGGGAACCGGGGAGATCAGCTACGACCAGTGGCGCGGCCTGGAGCGGGTCAACGTCCCGGTCGACCTGCCCGGCTGGCGAGGCACCTCGCTGTTCGACCTCAAGTGCGTTCGGCACGCCAGCGGGTTCAACGACCTGTGCCTGGTCTTCGGCTACAACACCGGGATCTTCAACGTCTGGCAACGACTCAAGCGGATCCCGATGGTGATCAACATGGACGGCATCGAGTGGTCCCGGGCACGCTGGGGCGTCCCCCGTCAGGCCATCCTCTATGTCAACGAGCGGTTCTCGGCACTGGCAGGCAACCACCTGATCGCCGACCATCCCGAGATCGAGAAGTACCTGTGGACCAGGGCGCCCAAGCGCAAGGTGACGATGATCGCCTACGGAGCCGACGAGGTGCTCACCGCGGACGAGGGGCCGGTCCGGGAGCTCGGCCTGGAGCCGGGCGGCTACCTCACCCTGATCTGCCGCCCGATCCCGGAGAACTCGATCCTCGAGATCGTGCAGGGCTTCTCCGCCCGTCCCCGCTCGCACAAGCTGGTGATCCTGGGCAACTACGACCCGGCCACCGACGACTACCACCGGCAGGTGGTCGAGGCCGCCTCGAAGGACGTGGTCTTCGCCGGTGCGATCTTCGACCCCGAGGTGGTGCAGCCGCTGCGGTTCCACAGCGCGCTGTACCTGCACGGCCACACCGTCGGTGGCACCAATCCGTCACTGGTCGAGGCCCTGGGCGCGGGCAATCCCGTCCTCGCTCACGACAATCCCTACAACCGCTGGACAGCCGGTCCCGAGCAGGCGTACTTCACCACGGCGGCCGATGTCGAAGCCGCCCTGGACGAGGTGCTGGGCTCCCCGGAACGGCTCGAGCAGATGAGTCAGGCCGCCCGGGCGCGCTACCACGCCGGGCTCACCTGGCAGCAGGTGGGCGAGCAGTACCGTCTGCTGCTGGACCGCTACCTACCCAAGAACCCGAAGAACTCACGATCCGGGAGGCACTGAACGATGGTGAAAGTGGCCGTTATCGGCCTGGGCAAGATGGGCATCTCGCACCTGTCCATGGTGCGGGCGCTGCCTGGGGTGGAGGTGGTCGGCATCGTCGACACCACCACCTACGTGCTCGGCGTGTTGAAGAAGTACACAGGGTTGGAGACCTACACCTCGATCGACAAGCTGCTGGCGGCGCAGCAGCCGGATGCGGCGATCGTCGCCACGCCCTCCCGGCTGCACTACCCGATGGTGAAGCAGTTGCTCGAGGCGGGGGTGGCGGTGTTCTGCGAGAAACCGTTCACGCTCAGCGGCACCGAGGGCGAGGAGTTGGTCGCGCTGGCACAGGCCAGGGGTCTGGTGACCCAGGTGGGGTACCACAACCGCTTCGTCGGCGCCTTCGGTGAGGTGAAGCGACTGCTGGACGCCGGCGCGATCGGGACGGTGACCCACGGCCTGGCCGAGTCCTACGGACCGGTCGTGCTGAAACCGCAGGGTGGCACCTGGCGGAGCAAGAGCAGTGAGGGCGGCGGCTGCCTCTACGACTACGCCGCGCACCCGCTCAACCTGATCAACTGGTACCTGGGCGAGCCCGTCGGCGTCGGCGGCACCGTGCTGAACAGCGTGTTCTCCGCGGAGATCGACGACGAGGTGTCCTCGACCCTCTACTACGGCCAGGGCCGGACCGTCTCGGTGTCGGTGAACTGGTCGGACGAGTCGGTTCGCAAGATGACCACCCGGATCACGCTGTGGGGAACCGGAGGACGGATCTTCGCCGACCGCCAGGAAATCCAGGTCTACCTGCGCGAGGACACCACCATCCCGGAGGGCTACAACCCGGGCTGGAACGTCCGCTACACCACCGAGCTGACCCAGCCGGTCGAGTTCTACCTGCGGGGCGAGGAGTACACCGCCCAGCTCGCCCACTTCGTGGAGCGGGTGCGCACCGGGTCGCTCGGGGGCGAGAACACCTTCGCCTCGGCACTGGTCACCGACAAGCTGATCGAGCGGATGGTCGAGGATTCCCGCCGAGGTCCGTCGGTGCGGCTCAGCGACGCGGTGGAGGCGCCCGCACCAGCGCCCCGGCGGTCGCTGCCGGCGCGAGCCGTGGACGCGGTGCGGTCCGGCATCGGTCGAGCCCGGACGCTGTTCTCGGGCAGGAAGTGAGGATGACGATGGACAGACTGCTCTTCGGGGACAACCAGTTCTTCGGGGTCAACCACATGTCGGAGGAGAAGGCGCGTCAGCAGCAGATGCGCTTCCAGCACATCGACGCGGTGATCGACGTCCTGAAGGACGCCTATGCCGAGGGTGTCACCACCTTCATGTGCACCACGCACGACCGGATCGGCGAGGTGGCGGACTACTTCCGCGAGAACCGCGCCACCTACCCGGACTTCACCTTCTTCCCGGGCATGCCGTATGCGCACAAATATGCCAACGCTGTCACCACCGACGGCATGATGGGCGCGCTGAAGCGGTTCCTGCCCGACTCAGGCTTCCTCGACGCCGCGATGCGCGGCACGTCCTCGCTGGTGGGCAAGGACATCGAGGGCATCGTCACGCTGCTGATCGACACCGAGATGAAGATGTTCGAGGGCCTGCCGACACCGGTGATCTGGCTGCAGAACGTGGTCACCGACCTGCTGCTCGGGATGGGCTTCAACGACGCCTTCAGCATCTTCGCCGAGCACGTCCGCAGCAAGTACAACGCCGAGCCCGGCTTCATCACGATGAACCTGCCGAAACTGGCCGAGGCGCTGAGCGCGCAGGGCATCTCGTCCCCGCTGATCTGCTCCAACATCAACAAGCTCGGCTTCCGGATGTCCGGCGGGATGGAGGCCTACCACCGGGCGCTGGAGTCGCACGACTTCCGCCCGGTGGCGATGTCGGTCTACGCCTCCGGCGCGATCCCGCCCGACGAGGCGATCCAGTGGGTGTGCGAGCAGCCGAACATCGAGGCGATCGTGTTCGGCGCCTCCTCGCGGCGGAACATCGCCAGCACCCGCGAGCTGGTCGACAGGTACTGGACGACGTAATGCCTGCTGACCCGCGCACCGTCCTGATCTGCAACCCCGGCGCCGACCTCTACGGTTCCGACCGGATGGTGGTGGAAAGCGTCAGGGCGCTGGTCGAGGGTGATTTCACCGTGTTCGTCACGGTGCCCGGCCCGGGTCCGCTGATCGACCTGCTGACCGGCGCCGGGGCCACGGTGCTGGAGCAGCCGACGCCGATCATCCGCCGGAGCCTGCTCTCCCCCGGTGGCCTGCTGCAACTGGCACGCGAGACGCTCTCGGCGTGGGGCCCGTCCTGGCAGCTGCTGAAGTACACGAATGCGGGGACGGTGCTGGTGAACACCATCACTCCCCCGCTCTGGCCGCTGCTGGGGAAACTGGCCCGGCGCCGGGTCGTCTGCCATGTGCATGAGGCCGAGAGCACGGTGTCCCCGCTGCTGCGCCGGGCGCTGTACCTGCCGCTGTCGTTCGCCGACCGGATCGTGATCAACAGCCAGTTCACCCGCCACGTCCTGGGTGAGTCGGCGAGTTGGCTGACCGACCGGGCGAGGGTGGTCTACAACACCGTTTCCGGACCGTCACAGGTGGTTCTGGCCAGAGCCGACCTGACCGCACCGATCCGGCTGCTCTACGTCGGACGACTGTCCCAGCGGAAGGGGCCGCAGGTTGCGGTGGAGGCCGTCCGCCAACTCCGGGAACGGGGCCGCGACGTACAGCTCGACCTGCTGGGGGCCGTGTTCCCCGGCAACGAGGCGTACGAAGAGGGGCTGCGGGAACAGGTCGCCGAGGCCGGTCTGGCCGACGCGGTGCGCTTCCTCGGCTTCCGTCCGGCCATCTGGGACACAGTGGCAGAAGCCGACATCGTCGTGATCCCGGCTCTGGTCGACGAATCCTTCGGTAACACCGCCGTCGAGGCCTCCCTGGCCGGCCGGCCGTTGATCGTCAGTGAGATCGCCGGCCTCAAAGAGGCCAGCGAGGCGGCGACCAGCCGGATCTTCGTGCCTGCTGCGGACGCGACCGCGATAGCGGACGCCGTCGAGGCCATAGCCGACGACTGGACCAGCTACGCCGAGAAGGCGTCCACCGATGCCGTGCTGCTGGCCGACCGGTTCTCGTTCCGCCAGTACGCCGACGGTCTGATCGACGCGATGGGGCTGGACACCGGGGTCTGAGACTGACGAGCTGGCGGGCGCCCTGACGGGAACGCCCGCCAGCTCTGCGTTTGCCCGGGTCCGCTTCCCCGGCCGGATTCGGACGGGGAACCCCGTTCCCACGCCCCGACCGGCCCGGGAACGTCCATGATCTGACCGGATCCACGAGGGCGTTTGCAATTGACCTCCAGTCCGTGTTCAATAAGCCCATCGACCTGAGCGCTGGGGGGCGTATCGTCGATGCGACTTTCGGGGGGAAAGTCGGGGGGGACGGTCTGAACCGGGGGGATCATGACCACAGTTGGTGCGCACTTTGACGCGCTCACTCTTGATCAAAGGCAATCAAAAACCGACCGCTGGCAGCGGATGGTCAGTCCGCGCGCCCAGCAGGCAGTGCTGTGCTCTGTGGACACCGCTACCGTGGTCATCACCAGCCTGATTGCTTTCGCTGCGCGTGGCCTGCTGCCTTTCGGCGACCCGATCGCCAGCGCAAACATCTTCACCGCGACCGTCGCGATCGGCATCGTGTGGGTGCTGGGCATGGCGGCCTTCGGGGTCTACGCGATCCGGCACGTCCGCGCCGGTGCTACCGAGTACAAGCGGGTGATCACCGCGTCCGCCACGGTGGCCGGCGCTGTCGGGATCATCTGCTATCTGCTCGACGTCGACTACCCGCGCGGGATCTTCATCCTGTGGTTCGCACTCGGCACGCTCGGCATGGTCGTCTCGCGGTTCACCCGCCGGCAGGTCATGCACCGGCTGCACCTCCGGGGCCACCTGCAGACGCCGGTGCTGGTGGCTGGCGCTGACCATCACGTCGATGCCATCGCCGGTGTGCTGCGCCGGGAGAACTGGCTGGGCTACCGGGTCGCCGGGGCCATCACCCGTGAGCACCTCACCGAGACCGCCACCGGCCTGCCGGTGCTGGGCAACCTCGACAAGCTGGTCGACGTGATCGCCGAACACCGGATCGACACCGTGATCTTCGCCGAGGGCTCCTTCAACAGCCCCGACGAGTTCCGTCGCCTGGCCTGGAAGCTGGAGGACCACGACACCCAGATCATCGTGGTGCCGACCCTGACCGATGTCGGCTCGCACCGGCTGGACGTCCGTCCGCTCGCCGGCCTTCCGCTGGTGGATGTCGACCGCCCGCAGGCGATCGAGGCCGGGCGCTGGATCAAGCGGGCGTTCGACATCGTCGGTGCCGGGGTGCTCCTGGTGCTCGCCTCGCCGATCCTGCTGGCGACCGCTATCGCGATCAAACTTGAGGACGGCGGCCCGGTGCTGTTCAAGCAGCCGCGGGTCGGCCTGAAGGGCGAGGAGTTCTTCTGCCTGAAGTTCCGCAGCATGTGCACCGACGCCGAGGCGAAGCTGGCCGAGCTCCAGGCGCAGAACGAGGGCGCCGGAGTGCTGTTCAAGATGACCAACGATCCCCGGATCACCAAGGTCGGCAAGTTCATCCGGCGGTTCTCGATCGATGAACTGCCCCAGCTGTGGAACGCCTTCCGTGGCGACATGAGCCTGGTCGGTCCCAGGCCCGCCCTGCCGCGTGAGGTTGCGCAGTACGACTCCGACACCATGCGACGCCTTGATGTCCGCCCCGGCCTGACTGGCCTGTGGCAGGTGTCGGGACGCTCCAACCTGTCGTGGGAGGACACCGTCCGCCTCGACCTCTACTACGTGGATAACTGGTCGATGACCCAGGATCTGATGATCCTGGCGAAGACCGCAAAGGCAGTCGTCGGTTCGGACGGCGCCTACTAACAAAGACCTGGTGGCGCCGTTTCCCTCGTCCCCCGACCCGGCGCCACCAGCCAACCAGGGAGGCTGCGACCCCTGCTCTACCGGGGGGTTTCGAGCAGTAGTCGCAGATATGTCCCGTACCCGGACTTCTCCAGCGGAATCGCCCGCTGGAGAAGTTCGGCGTCTGAGAGAAACCCCTGTCGCCAGGCGACTTCCTCCGGGCACCCGACCTGCAGGCCCTGGCGGGCCTGGATGGTGCGCACGAAGTTGCTGGCGTCGTTGAGCGAGTCGAAGGTTCCGGTATCCAGCCAGGCGGTGCCCCGCGGCAGCACCGAGACCTGCAGCGTGCCTCGCTCCAGGTACACCCGATTGACGTCGGTGATCTCGTACTCCCCACGTGCTGACGGCGCCAGGCTCGCGGCGATGTCGACCACGTCGGCGTCGTAGAAGTAGAGCCCCGGCACGGCGTAGTGCGACTTGGGGTGTTCCGGCTTCTCCTCGATCGAGATTGCCCGGCCGCCGGCGTCGAACTCCACCACGCCGTAGGCGGAGGGTTCGGCCACCCAGTAGCCGAACACCGCGGCGCCCTCGATGTCAGCGTTCAGCCGCAGCTGGCTGCCGACGCCCTGGCCGTAGAAGATGTTGTCTCCCAGAACCAGGCAGGCCTTCTCGCCGTCCAGGAAGTCGGCGCCGATCGTGAACGCCTGCGCCAATCCCTTCGGTTCGGGCTGGACCGCATAGTCGATCGAGATCCCGAACCGCTCGCCGTCGCCGAGAACCCGCTTGAAGCCCGCCTGCTCGTGCGGCGTGGTGATCACCAGCACCTCGCGTATCCCCGCCAGCAGCAAGGTCGACAAGGGGTAGTAGATCATGGGTTTGTCGTAGACCGGGACGAGTTGCTTGCTGGTCGCCATGGTGATCGGGTGCAGCCTCGTACCCGATCCGCCAGCCAGGATGATGCCACGCATGGCATGAGTCTGGCATGCCTGGGTGAGGACGCCCAAGACATACCCCTAG
>NZ_JAYFPT010000061.1:0-22588 GCF_034927565.1 Propionicimonas sp. | reverse complement strand
GCGTTCTTGGCGCGGCTGCGGACCTTGGCGCGGTCGTTGGCGTCCAGGATGGTCTTGCGGATCCGGACGTCCTTCGGGGTGACCTCCAGGCACTCGTCGGCCCGGCAGAACTCCAGGGACTGCTCCAGACTCATCAGCCGGGGCGGGATCAGCCGCTCCAGCTCGTCCCCGGTGGAGGAGCGGACGTTGGTCAGCTTCTTCTCCTTGGTCGGGTTGACGTCCATGTCCTCGGGACGCGGGTTCTCGCCGACGATCATGCCCTCGTAGACCCCGTCACCCGGCGCCACGAACAGGGTGCCGCGCTCCTGCAGGTTGAACAGGGCGTAGCCGGTCACCGTCCCCAGCCGGTCGGCGACCAGCGAACCGCTCAGCCGGGTCTTGATCTCACCCGACCAGGGCTCGTAGCCGTCGAAGACGTGGTGCATGATTCCGGTGCCGCGGGTCTCGGTGAGGAACTCGGTGCGGAAGCCGATCAGCCCGCGGGCGGGGATCACGTACTCGATCCGCACCCAGCCGGTGCCGTGGTTGATCATGTCGACCATCCGCGCCCGCCGGGTGCCCATCAGCTGGCTGATCGTCCCGACATGCTCCTCGGGGACGTCCACAGTCAGCCGCTCGACCGGCTCGTGCAGGGCGCCGTCGATCGTCCGGGTCAGTACCTCGGGCTTGCCGACGGTGAGCTCGAAACCCTCCCGGCGCATCATCTCCACCAGCACCGCCAACTGCAGCTCGCCGCGTCCCTGCACCTCCCAGGTGTCCGGACGGTCGGTCGGCAGCACCCTGATCGAGACATTGCCCACCAGTTCGGTGTCCAGCCGGTTCTTCACCAGGCGGGCGGTCAGGAGCTTGCCGGCCCGTCCGGCCAGCGGGGAGGTGTTGATGCCGATGGTCATCGAGATCGACGGCTCGTCGACGTGGATCAGCGGCAGTGGACGGGGGTCCGCCGGGTCGGCGAGGGTCTCCCCGATGGTGATCTCGGGAATGCCGGCGATCGCGACGATGTCGCCCGGCCCGGCCGACTCGGCCGGAACCCGGTCCAGGGCCTTGGTGATCAGCAGTTCGGAGAGCTTCACCGTGGCCACCGAGCCGTCCCGGCGGCACCAGGCCACCGTCTGGCCGCGCTTCAGGGTGCCCTCGACCACCCGGCACAGCGCCAGCCGACCCAGGTAGGGGGAGGCGTCCAGGTTGGTCACCAGCGCCTGCAGCGGGTGGTCCGCGGTGTAGGTCGGCGCCGGGATGGTGTCCATGATCAGCTGGAACAGCGGCTCCAGGTTAGGCGAGTCGGGCAGCGAACCGTCAGCGGGCTGGGTCAGCGAGGCCCGGCCGGCCTTGGCTGCGCAGTAGATGATCGGGAAGTCGAGGGCGTCGGCCTCATCGTCCTCCAGCAGATCCAGGAAGAGGGCGTAGATCTCGTCGGTGACCTCCGCGATCCGGGCGTCCGGCCGGTCGACCTTGTTGATCACCACGATGATCGGCAGCTTCTTGGCCAGCGCCTTGCGCAGCACGAACCGGGTCTGCGGCAGCGGGCCCTCCGAAGCGTCCACCAGCAGCAGCACCCCGTCCACCATCTCCAGGCCGCGCTCCACCTCGCCGCCGAAGTCGGCGTGGCCGGGGGTGTCGATGATGTTGATGGTGACCGTCGAGCCGTCGGCAAGGGTGTGGTCGACGGCTGTGTTCTTGGCGAGGATCGTGATGCCCTTCTCACGCTCCAGGTCCATCGAGTCCATGACGCGGGTGTTGACGTCCTGGTTCTCGCGGAAGGCCCCGGACTGCCACAGCATGGCGTCCACCAGGGTGGTCTTGCCGTGGTCGACGTGGGCGATGATGGCGACATTGCGCAGGTCTGCGCGCACCGGCATGCGGGTTCCGATCTGTAGACAACCCGACCGATTTTACTCTGCCGCGGCGGCTACTCCTCACACGGCCCGGCGACGATCAGCGCGTGCTCAGCCGTGGCTGCGGGGACGCCAGCCGAAACGCCGGTTCGGGGCGCCCGCCGGCGGGGTGATTCTGGTGTCGACGGTGATCTCGTCCGTGGCGGGAACCTCGGCCGGTGCGCCAGAGCTCCGGGCATCCGCGGCGAGCCGGCGCCGGGCGCCCTCGGTGAGCAGCCCGTCCGGAGTGGCCGCGAGCCTGTCCTGCACCTCGGCGCGGCTCATCCCGGCTGCTGCTGCGAGCTCATCAAGGCTGGCGCCCTGGTTCGCTGCGATCGCCAGCCAGCGGTCGATCCGCACCCGGTAGGAGTCAGCCTTGGCCTTCAGCGCGAGTCGGGTGACAACGGTCGCCGAGAGATTCTCCAGGGCGGCCTCACGGTGAGCGGTGTCGTCCTCGGGCACCTGGATCGCGAGCAACAGGGAGGTTTCCTCACCCAGGATTGTGGTCATTCGCGCGTCCTTCACCATGGTCAGCTACCCGACCATCCAGCCTACGCAGTCTGCCAAGGCGCCGCTGTCCGAATCGAGGAATTGATCCCGTTCTGACAAGCGGTGAAGCTGCTTTTCGCCGCTGGGTCCCACCTAGGGGGGACAGCCGGCAGGCCAGCCTCGCTCGTCGCCAGAACCCTGGCCCCGTAGTCTTGCCGCGTGACGCAGTGGTTCACCGAGAGCTTCCACACCGAGTTCGAGAAGCAGGCCGCCGAACTCGGACGGATCAACCTCGCCATCTTCGGCAAGACCGGAGTCGGCAAGTCGACGCTGGTCAACGCGATCTTCGGCGAGCCGCTCGCGGCCACCGGCATTGGGGCACCGGTGACCCAGGGCTCGCATCTCTACCTCGACAAACGCGGCACCCTCGGGGTGATCGACACCCGTGGCCTGGAGATCGGCCGTGACGACACCGAGATCATCAAAGAGGTCACCAAGGCAGTGAAGGAGTTGCGCAAGAAGCCGGTCGTCGAGCAGATCCACGTCGCCTGGTACTGCATCCGCGGCATGGACCGCCGGTTCGAGGACGTCGAGGAGACCTTCATCCGCACCCTGGCCGAGCTCGATGTGCCTGTGCTGGTGGTGCTCACCCAGGTGCCGACGATGGCTGGCCGTTCCTCCTCGGCTGGCTCGTCAGCACCTACGGTGGCCTCCGAAGGCCTCGCGCAAGCTCGGGTCGCCGCTCGGCCTGGGTTGGTGTACCACCCCGACGCCGTCGAACTCGCCCGGCAGATCGAAGCCAGGCAGTTGCCGATCGTCGGTGGCCGCCCGTTCATGACCTACGCGATGAGGGACCAGTTCACCGGTCAGCCGTCCCACGGCTTGATGGACGTGCTGGCCGCCACCTTTCACGTTGCGCCCGAAGCCGTCCGGGCCGCGCTCGCGGCTGCCCAGACCATCGACCTGGCGCTCAAGGCGGCCCAGTCCCAGAAAGCCATAGCCGGCGCGACGGCGGGGGCGGCAGCGGCCGCAGCCGTCCCGATCCCGTTCTCCTCGGCAGCCATCCTGGTGCCGATCCAGCTCGGCATGATGGCGCGGCTGGCCCACCTCTACGGGCTGCCCTTCGACCGGGCGGCCATGCTGGCGATCGCCTCCACCTCGGTCGCCACTTCCGCCGGGCGGGCGGCGGCGGCCGGGTTGCTGAAATTCCTGCCGGGTGCCGGGACGGTGGCAGGCGGCGTGATCAACGCCTCGGTGGCCTCCGGCTTCACCCTCGCGATGGGGCAGGCCTGGCTGGTGGTCTGCCAGCGCGCGGCGGCGAAGTCGCTGCCGACCGCCGGCGGGGTACTCGACACCGAGGCGGTGAAGCAGGTGTTCGAGGCCGAACTCGCCAAAAGGCTGCCGCGGATCCGCCAGAAGCACCAGGCCGTCGACTCCGCGTCCCCCGAGAACGGCAGGGCAGGCTGACCGGCGGTACCTGAGGACCCGCCCGGAAATCGCGCCCTGGAATGGCCTTTTTTGGGCGTGTCCTGAGTGCTGATCAGGGGTTTCTCAGGGACTTCCCAGTTGTCGTTCGTTGTGTGGGCACCGACGGGAAGGCAGGCTTGAGGCGGCGCTACTGTGGCCGGACACCCTGTACTCCCGGGCTGCGCAGGACGAGCGCAGCCCGACACCCGCACCGAGGAGGTGGCCTTGCCGAACCACGGGCTTGCCGTCCGCATGCATCGTGCCGTGGTCCGGCGCGGACGGTCTGCGCAGGCCCAGCCCGAGGTGGTGGTTCGTCGCAGGGCCGTTGCCTCACACGCCCGGCGGGCGCTGTCGCTGAACCGGGTGCAGCCGCATCCGGCGGGTCGGGACCGGCTCTTCGAGCCCGGCCGGCCTCGAGTCTGGCGCCGCCGCGGGCTCGTCGGCCCGGGTGCGCAGCCGGCGTCGGGGACGTCGAGCAGTCTGGTGGTGCCGCCCCTGGTGCAGGGGCCGCTGTTCCAGCCTGCCGAAGCTCTGGAGAAGGCGGGAGCCCTGGCCCGGGCGACCTGGTCGACGCTGGCCGGCAAGGTGCAGGAGGCAGAGATACCGGAGAAGGTGGGCAGCTTCGCCCGCTCGGCCCGGTCCGTCTTGGCTGACCAGTCCCACGCACTGGCTGCCCGGGTCGCCGCCGCCCGGGCGGCCAGGGCAGCCCGCCCGCCCAGACCTGCCGCGCCGGCACCCGGTGCGCTCCCGTCCGGTGCGCGCCCGTCTGGTGGGGTCCCTGGTCCGGCTGTCCCGGTCGCCGGCTCGCTCGGGTCGGCCGTCCCGGTGGGTGCTCCGGCCAGTGCTGGCGGTGTCGTGCTCCGGTCCGCACCGGCGCCGGTTGCGGTGCCGGTGACCGCCCTGTTCGCACCCGGCGCCCCGGCGCTGGTTCGTCCGTCCGCCTCGCCGGTCCAGGGCAGGACGGGGACGGTGTCGCCGAGGACCGACGGCCTGGGGTGCGTCCACACCGGCGTGATCCGGCCGCAGCCGGTCTCCGCACGGGTCCCCCCGATCGTGGGCTGGCTTCACCTCGGGGCGCTGGCCGCCGTGGTGGTCTGGTCGTGTTGGCTGGCCTGGTGGTTCGTCGCCCCGGCGGTGACCACGATGCTGACCTCCCAGGCGCTGTTCCCGGATCCGCCGCCGATCGGGGACGGCCAGGTGGTGACCAATGTCGTGGTCTGGCTGGTGCTGCTGGTGATCTGGGGCGTCTCGGCGGACTGGCACGACAGCTGGAGCCGGCAGGCTGCACGGGACTGGCTGGCCGCGCAGTGCCCGGAGTGTCGCTACCGCGGTCTGTCCGGCCGGGATCTCGACGCCTTCATCCACCCGTCCCGGACGCTCGGCATTGCCTCGGTCCTGCTGGCCTGCCTGGGGGCGGGGCTGGTGGGCCTGGGGCTGTGGCGCGCGCTGGTGGGGCCGGAGTCCTGGCCGGGTGAGACCGAGTTGCTGATCTGCACGGCGATCATCGCCTTCGTGCTCGCCGGCGGTGCGATGCGCACCAGCAGCCACCAGTGTGACGTGCGCTACCGCGAACTGCTCGACCTCCGGCTGGGCGAGAACGCCTGACCTGGCGGTATCCCGAAGTCGGGCTGGCATTCGTGCATCTGGCAGGGCGGGCACGGGGCGAATTCCCAGACCAGCCGTGAGAGTGGTTTTCGTCCCGCTTGGTGAGACCATCTGTCTCACGCGAACTCGGGAATCCGCGGATCGCGACGTTGCGTAGTAGTGGGCCTGCAAGACTTTCGGTCATGAGTCAGCGAACCATTGGCGTAACTGAGCTCGTCCTGCGCGACGCACACCAGAGCCTCCTCGCAACCCGGATGGCCCTCGAAGACATGGTCGAGGCCTGTGAGGACATTGACAAGGCTGGTTACTGGAGCGTCGAGTGCTGGGGCGGTGCCACCTACGATTCCTGCATCCGTTTCCTCAACGAGGATCCCTGGGTGCGACTGCGGACCTTCCGCGAACTGATGCCGAACTCCCGCCTGCAGATGCTGCTGCGCGGCCAGAACCTGCTCGGCTACCGCCACTACAACGACGAGGTGGTCGACCGCTTCGTCCAGAAGTCCGCCGAGAACGGGATGGACGTTTTCCGGGTCTTCGACGCGCTGAACGATCCCCGCAACATGGCCCAGGCCATGGCCGCGGTGAAGAAGACCGGCAAGCACGCCCAGGGCACCATCTGCTACACCATCTCCCCGCTGCACACCGTCGAGGGCTACGTGCACCTCGCCGGCCAGTTGCTCGATATGGGTGCCGAATCGCTGGCGCTGAAGGACATGGCAGCCCTGCTGCAGCCGCAGCCGGCCTACGACATCATCCGGGGCATCAAACAGACCTACGGTGAGGACGTCCAGATCAACGTCCACTGCCACTCCACCACCGGTGTCACCCTGGTCACCCTGCAGAAGGCGATCGAGGCCGGCGCGGACGTGGTTGACACCGCGATCAGCTCGATGTCGCTCGGCCCGGGCCACAACCCGACCGAATCCCTGGTGGCGATGCTGGAGGGTACGCAGTACACCACCAACCTCGACAACGAGCGGCTAATCCGGATCCGCGACCACTTCGCCAAGATCCGTCCGAAGTACAAGGCTTTCGAGTCGGCCACCCTGGTGGACACCGACATCTTCTCCAGCCAGATCCCCGGCGGCATGCTCTCCAACATGGAGAGCCAGTTGAAGGCCCAGGGCGCCGGCGACCGGATCAAGGAAGTGATGGAGGAGGTGCCGCTGGTCAAGGCGGACGCCGGCCATCCGCCGCTGGTCACTCCGTCCTCGCAGATCGTGGGCACCCAGGCGGTGTTCAACGTCCTGATGGGTCGCTACAAGGTGCTCACCGGCGAGTTCGCCGACCTGATGCTCGGCTACTACGGCGAGTGCATCGGCGAGCGCAACCCCGAGGTGGTCGCGATCGCCCAGGCGCAGGCCAAGAAGGAGCCGATCACGGTCCGCCCGGCCGACCTGCTGCCGCCGGAATGGGACACCCTGGTGACCGACGCCGCCAAGCTGGAGGGCTTCGACGGCACCGACGAGGACGTCCTGACCTACGCGATGTTCCCGGGGGTCGCTCCGGGCTTCTTCGAGCACCGCGCTGAGGGGCCGAAGAACGTCGGCAAGACCCCGGAGGAGCTGAAGGCCGAGGCCGATGCGGCCAGCGGTGCCGCCAACGCCGTCCGCGGCCCGATCAAGTACAAGGTCTCCCTCGGTGGACGCGAGCACAGCGTCGCCGTCGAGATGGCGTGAGGAAGAAGACAATGGCTACCAAACCAGTCCCCATGAAGAAGCGGGTCACCGAACTCGCCGAGGCCCGGGCCAAGGATCAGCAGGGCGGCGGTGAGGCACGGCTGGAGAAGCAGCGCTCGTCCGGCAAGCTGACCGCCCGCGAACGGCTGGACGCCTTCCTGGACGCTGACTCCTTCCAGGAGGTCGGGCTGTTCCGCCGGAACCGGACCACCACCTTCGGGATGGACGTCGCCGACATGCCCGCCGACGGCGTCGTGACCGGCGCCGGCACGGTACTCGGTCGTCCGGTGCATGTCGCCAGCCAGGATTTCACCGTGATGGGTGGGTCGGCCGGCGAGACGCACAACAAGAAGGTCGTCGAGATGATGCACGCGGCGCTGACCAACGGCACCCCGTTCGTCTTCATCAACGATTCCGGCGGCGCCCGGATCCAGGAGGGCATCGACTCGCTGTCCGGTTACGGCCAGGTGTTCTACGCCAACGTCGAGCTGTCCGGCGTGGTGCCGCAGATCTCGATCATCGCCGGCCCCTGCGCCGGTGGCGCGGTCTACTCCCCGGCGCTGACCGACTTCGTGATCCAGACCCGCAAGGCCCACATGTTCATCACCGGGCCGAACGTGATCAAGCAGGTCACCGGCGAGGACGTCTCCCAGGACGCCCTGGGTGGTGCCGACACGCACATGGCGGTCTCCGGCGTCAACCACTTCGTGGCCGACGACGACGAGCAGGCGATCCTGATCGCCAAGAAGCTACTCAGCTTCCTGCCGCAGAACAATGCCGAGGAACCGCCGGTGGTGGAGGGTGATCCGAACGTCGAGTACGACCCGGAGTTCTCCTCCATCGTACCGGTGGACGGCAAGCAGGGCTACGACGTGCGGGACATCATCGCGCGGCTGGTCGACTTCTCCGACTTCCTCGAGGTGCAGGCGGGCTACGCCCAGAACATCGTGGTGGGCTTCGGCCGGATCAACGGCCGCAGCGTCGGGATCGTCGCCAACCAGCCCAACGTGCTGGCCGGCGTGCTCGACATCAACGCCAGCGACAAGGGCGCCAAGTTCGTCCGGTTCTGCAACGCCTTCAACATCCCGATCGTCACCCTGGTCGACGTCCCCGGCTACCTGCCCGGTGTCGCCCAGGAGCACGGCGGCATCATCCGCCACGGCGCGAAGATGCTCTACGCCTACTCCTCGGCCACCGTCCCGCTGGTCACCGTGGTGCTGCGCAAGGCCTACGGCGGCTCCTACCTGGCCATGGCCTGCCGCGATCTGGGTGCCGACAAGGTGTTCGCCTGGCCGACCGCCGAGATCGCCGTGATGGGTGCCGAGGGCGCCGCGGCCGTGGTCTTCCGCAAGGAGATCGCCGCTGCCGACGACCCGGCCGCCCGGCAGGAGGAGCTCGTCGAGGAGTACCGCAACACCTTCGCGACGCCGTTCATGGCCGCCTCCCGCGGTCTGGTGGACGACATCATCGATCCGGGCGAGACCCGGCAGAAGGTGGCGCAGGCGCTCGAACTGCTGGCCAACAAGCGCAAGACCAGGCCTGCCAAGAAGCACGGCCTCATGCCGGTCTAGGAGGGTTCGGATGTCGCAGGATGCGGAACTCCTTGAGTTGGTCAAGGGGTTGTACGACAGGATCGACGGGCTGGAGCTGCGGATCAAGCGGCTCGAGCTGATCGACAAGGATGTGCCGGAGGAGACCCTGGTGGCGATCGCCGCAGCGGTGGCCGCCTACCTCGGCCACCGGGCCAAGCGGCGCCAGCCGCACTTCACCTCCGGCAGGAACTGGACGTCCAGCACGCGGCGCTCCCAGCACCTGCATCACCCGCTGTACTCGCGCTGAACGGTCTGGAAGGAAGACAGATGAAACTCAAGGTGACAGTGAACGATGTCCCCTACCTGATCGATGTGGAGGTCGAGGAGGAGGAGCCCCAGAACCTGGGTGCGATCGTGATCGGCGGCAGCGCCGGTGCGATCACCGTGCCCAGCACCGCCTCGGTGCAGGGCGCCTCGGCCAACGCCGTGGTCGCGCCGCTGGCCGGCTCGGTGGCCCGGGTACTGGTCGAGGAGGGGCAGGAGATCGACGCCGGCGAGGTGCTGCTGGTCCTGGAGGCCATGAAGATGGAAACCGAGATCACCGCGCCGAAGGCCGGCAAGGTGGCCCGGATCCTGGTCGACAAGGGCACCGCCGTCCAGGGCGGTCAGGCGCTGATCGAGCTCGAAGAGGCCTGATTCATTGCGCGGTGGCCCGTCCCTTTGGGGCGGGCCACCGTCGCGTCCTGGCACAGCTGACTGCTGGTCCTCGGGAGTCGCACCAGCTGGCAGAAGGCCGTGTCCACCGGCGCCCTCCGTCCCGTGACCATCCGGCCTCGTCCTTGTTCGGCTTCCGATGTGACCAGACCGACCAGGTACGACGTTGGAGCTGGTGGGACAGGGGACGGTTCCTGGGCCCGGTTACTGGCCGATCCGGTGGACCTTGTGCTGGGCAGCCTGGGCGCGGGGGCGGATGGTCAGCCGGTCGATGTTGACATGGGACGGACGAGTGGCCATCCAGGCGATCGCGTCGGCGATGTCGTCGGCCACCAGCGGCTCTGGAACCCCGGCGTAGACCGCGTCCGCCTTCGCCTGGTCGCCGTCGTAGCGCACCAGGGCGAACTCGTCGGTGCGAACCATGCCCGGCGCGATCTCGGTGATCCGGACCGGCTGGTCGAACAACTCCAGCCGGAGCGCGCCAACCAGGGACCGCTCGCCCGCCTTGGCGGCGTTGTAGCCGGCGCCGCCCTCGTACGGTGCGTCCGCGGCGGTCGACGTGACGAACACGATCACCCCTTGGGCGGCGATCAGTGCCGGTAGCAGGGCTTGGGTGACCCGGGCGGCGCCCAGCACGTTGACATCGAACATCGCCTGCCAGGCCGTGAGATCGGCCACCGCGACCGGCTCCTGCCGGAAGGCGCCACCGGCGTTGTTCACCAGGACGGCCAACTGCGGGCCGGCCTGCTGTGCCAGGCGGTCCACATCGGCGTCGACAGTGACGTCGCAGGCGAGCGCCCGTCCGCCGATCTCCGCGGCCAGCGCCTCGATCCGGTCGCGTCGCCGGGCAGCGCAGATCACCTCGAACCCCTCGGCTGCCAGGCGGCGCGCGGTGGCCGCTCCGATCCCGCTGCTGGCTCCGGTGACGACGGCGATCCGACGATTGTTCATGACCCCGATTCTGCCAACCTTCTCCGGCGCGCCGGGCCGGATCCCGGATTTGCCGGACGGCAGCCTCCCGGCTCACCTGGACCCCGCTGACGCCGGTAGGCTGACACCATGACCTCCACGTTGATCCTGCTCCGCCATGGTGAGAGCGAATGGAACTCCAAGAACCTGTTCACCGGCTGGGTGGACGTCGACCTCAACGAGAAGGGTGTCGGCGAGGCCCAGCGCGGCGGTGACCTCCTCAGGACCGAGGGGCTGCTGCCCGACGTCGTCCACACCTCCGTGCTGCGGCGGGCGATCCACACCGCCTACCTCGCCCTCGACGGCTGCGACCGGCACTGGATCCCGGTGCGGCGTTCCTGGCGGCTCAACGAGCGCCACTACGGCGACCTGCAGGGCAAGGACAAGGCCCAGACCCTCGCCCAGTACGGCGAGGAGCAGTTCATGCTGTGGCGCCGGTCCTACGACACTCCGCCGCCGCCACTGTCGCCGGACAACACCTTCACCCAGGTGGACGATCCGCGCTACGCCTTCCTGCCCAGCGAGGCCCGGCCGCTGACCGAGTGCCTGAAGGATGTCGTGATCCGGATGCTGCCCTACTGGTACGACTCGATCGTCGGTGACCTGCGGGACGGGAAGGTCACCTTGGTGACCGCCCACGGCAACTCGCTGCGGGCGCTGGTCAAGCACCTCGACGGCATCAGTGACGCCGACATCGCCGGGCTGAACATCCCGACCGGCATCCCGCTGGTCTACGAGCTGGACGACGACCTGAAGCCGACCGTCCCCGGTGGCCGCTACCTCGATGCGGAAGCCGCCGCAGCAGCGATCGAGGCCGTCAAGAACCAGGGCAAGAAGTAGCTCCCCGACGCAGCAGGGCCGGCCTCTCCCGAGCCCGGCCCCTGCTTGCTGTCGTCGGTTCCGCCCGTCCGCTGTCGCCGAGCGCCACCCTTACCGCCGAGCGCTCGTCCCTAGGGCCTGGCGCTCGGCGACAGAAGTGGCGGTCAGTTCCAGAAGGGTGGCGGTCAGCCCGGGCCCGGCTCGCTGCCGAGAGTCGCATCCGAGCGGACGCCCGGAGGTCTCGGGTTGCCACGGACGCGGGGGGATGCGCCGTGGGCGGGAGGAGGTTGCAGAGAGCCGGGCAGGCGTCAGGCGACCGGCCAGTTGCCGCCCTCGGGCAGCAGCCCGGTCACCACATACACCACCCGTCCGGCCATCAGGACGGCATGGTCGGCGATCCGCTCGTAGTAGCGGCCCAGCAGGGCGACGTCGACGGCCGCCTCGACGCTGTAGGGCCAGTCCTTGCTCAGCAGCACCCGGAACTGGTTCTTGCGCAGTTCGTCCATCTCCTCGTCGGAGTCGGCGAGCTTGCCGGCATCATGGGCGTTGCGTTCGTTCAGCGCCCGGGCAGCGGTGGCGACCATCTCCTGGGCCACCCGCGCCATCAGGGTGAAGTTGGGCACCAGTCCCTCGGGGACGGCGTGCTCGGGGTAGCGCAGCCGGGCGATCTTGGCGACATGGGCCGAGAGGTCGCCCATCCGGGCGAGGTCGGCAACCATGCGCATCGCGGCGACCACCGTCCGCAACTCGCCGGCGACCGGGGCCTGCCGGGCGAGCAGGGAGAAGCAGCGGCTCTCCAGGTCGTCGTGGAGATCATCGAGCCGGGAGTCGGCCGAGATCACGTCCTCGGCCTTGCCGAGGTCGGCCTCCAGCAGGGCACTGGTCGCCTCGCTGAGGGCGACCTGGACCATCCCGGTCATCTTGACGAGATCGTCGACCACGCCGTCGAGTGCCTCGTGGTAACTGTCACGCATGCGGGAAACTTCCTTCTGGCTGGGCAGGGTCGTCAGGGCCTTGTTGCTCTAGTGAACACCCTAGGGAGCGGCCGGAGGCGAACTTTCGCCGCTCAGGAGAACAACCGGTGAACACGAGGTGAATCTTGGGCCGGCCGTCAGCGGTTCACCAGCGCTCGGTGGCACTGCGGGCTGCGGACGGCCTCTAGTCTTCACCTCGTGAAGCCTGTCGGTTCCTCCCCGGGTGATCAGCGCAGACTCGATCGCCGTCCGTCCTCCCGCCTACACTCCAGGCCATGACGCCGTTGGCCGCAGCGCTCCTGGGAGCTGTCATCGGGCTGGTCGTCGGCGGCCTGCTGGTCTGGTCCACCCTGCGCTCCCGGGCTGGCCAGCATGAGCATGTGGTCGCCGCGCAGGCCCACCTGCAGGCGGTGGTCGACAACCTCCGCGCGGTCGTGGTGATCCTCGGTCCGGCGGGCAGCGTGACGGCCAGCAGCCGCTTCGCCCGAGCCAGTGGGCTGGTCCGGAGCACCCAGCTCACCGACGGCTCCGTGCAGCGGGCCGCTGCGGAGGTGTCCGGTTCCGGTCAGCCCGGCTCCCTGGACGTCCGGCTGGACCGTGGGCGCCCGTCCCGGCCGATCGAACTCGAACTGCTGCTGACCCCGCTGGCCGACGGCCACGTGCTGATCACCGGCGAGGACCGGTCGGCCGATCTGCGGTTCACCGAGACTCGTCGCGACTTCGTCGCCAACGTCACCCATGAACTGAAGACGCCGATCGGGGCGATCATCCTGCTCTCGGAGGCGCTGGCCGCAGCCGCCGACGACCCGGAGGCGGTGCGCAGCTTCACCGTCCGGCTGGACGAGGAGTCGCAACGGCTGAACGAACTGGTCTCGCACATCATCGCGCTGTCCCGGCTGCAGGCGGAGGATCCGCTGCTGGCGGCCGAGCGGGTCGAGGTGGACGAGGTGATCGAAGACGCGTTGCGCCGCAACCGCGCCCAGGCCGAGCGCCGGGACATCACCCTCTCGGTCGGTGGCGAGCGCGGGCTGAGGGTCCTGGGGGACGCCGGGCAGCTGGAGATCGCGGTCTCCAACCTGGTGCAGAACGCGATCGCCTACTCCGAGCCGGGTGCCCGGGTGGTGGTCTCGGCCCAGGCCCGGGCCGACGAGCTGGTGGACGTGAAGGTGTCCGACACCGGGATCGGGATCAGCCAGGCCGACCTTGCCCGGGTCTTCGAGCGCTTCTACCGGGTCGACGCCGGACGCAGCCGTGACCACGGCGGCACCGGCTTGGGGCTCTCGATCGTCAAGCACGTTGCCGCGGCGCACGGTGGCGAGGTCACGGCCTGGAGCCGGCTGGGCCAGGGCTCCACCTTCACGCTGCGACTTCCGCAGTACGCCAGCGAACCGGGACGGGCCGAGCCGGCCCCCGGCCAGGACAGGACCGGCACCGCAACTGCCGGCGAAAGGAAAGACTCATGACCAGGGTTCTCCTGATCGAGGACGAGGCGACCTACCGCGAGACCGTCGGCTTCATGCTGCGCCGTGAGGGCTTCGAGGTGCAGCTGGCCGCCGACGGCAAGGAGGGGCTGGCGCTGTTCAACCGGTCCGGGGCCGACATCGTGCTGCTCGACCTGATGCTGCCCGGGATGCCGGGTACCGAGGTCTGCCGCCAACTGCGTGCGGTCAGCAACGTCCCGATCATCATGGTCACCGCCCGCGACTCCGAGATCGACACCGTGGTGGGGCTCGAACTGGGTGCCGACGACTATGTCACCAAACCGTTCAGCCACCGCGAACTGGTGGCCCGGATCCGCGCTGTGCTGCGCCGGGGCCAGGAGGTGGACCTGGTGCCGGACGTGATCGAGGCCGGTGAGGTCCGGCTGGACGTCGAGCGCCACGAACTGACCGTCCGCGGCGAGCCGGTGAAGCTGGCACTGAAGGAGTTCGAGCTGCTCGAACTGCTGCTGCGCAACAGCGGCCGGGTGCTCACCCGTGGCCAGCTGATCGACCGGGTCTGGGGGCCGGACTACGTGGGCGACACCAAGACCCTCGACGTCCACGTGAAGCGGCTGCGCGCCAAGATCGAGCAGGATCCGGCCAACCCCCGGCTGCTGCTCACCGTCCGCGGCCTGGGCTACCGTTTCGAGGGCTGAGCCCCACCCCGGGGCATGCCGTCCGTCCCGGTTCGACGGGTTGCTTCCGATTCGAGTCGCACCCTGACCAGGAAAGAGCCGTCCCCGACGTGAGTCGGGGCGCTGGGAAACGGCTGGTTCCAGTGGGCTTCGCCGGTGCCGGGAGTCGAGCCGGAGGGCGTCTCGCGGGCGTCCGGTGAGGTGCGCGAGCTTTGCCGGCGGCGTTACTGTTGGTTCCCGTGGCCGACCTCACCGTGTTCTCCGGACATGCCCATAACGAGTTCGCGGAGGAGATGTGCAGCCTGCTGGACGTGCCGCTCTCGCCGTCGCGGCTCTCCCGGTTCTCCAACGACTGCCTGCAGGTGCAGCTGCGCGCCAACTGCCGCCAGCGCCACGTCTTCATCGTCCAGCCGCTGGTGCCTCCGGTGCAGGAGAACCTGATGGAGCTGCTGATGATGGTGGACGCGGCCCGCGGCGCCTCGGCCGCCAGCGTCACCGTCGTGATGCCGCACTACGCCTACGCCCGCTCGGACAAGAAGGACGCCCCGCGGATCTCGATCGGTGGCCGGTTGGTGGCCGACCTGATCCACACTGCCGGCGCCACCCGGGTGCTGACCATGGCGCTGCACGCGTCGCAGGTGCACGGCTTCTTCTCAATGCCGGTCGACCACCTGACCGCACTGCCGGCGATCGCCCAGCACTTCCGCCACCGTGACCTGTCGAACACCATCGTGGTCTCGCCCGACTTCGGTAATGCCAAGGACGCCGGGCACTTCGCGCGGCTGCTGGGCGTCGGCATGGCGGCCGGCTCCAAGCAGCGGATCTCCGATGACAAGGTGATCATCAACGAGATCGTGGGCGACGTCGCTGGCAAGGACGTGATCGTGCTGGACGACGAGATCGCCACCGCTGGCTCGATCATCGAGTTGGTCGGGGCGATCCGGCGGTACAACGTGAAGTCGGTCTCGGTGGCGTGCACCCACGGGCTGTTCACCGGCCCGGCCGTGGAGCGGCTGAACGCCCGGACCGACATCCAGGAGATCGTCTCGACCAATACCGTCCCGGCACCGGACGGGCTGAACAACCTGACGGTCGTCTCGGTCGCCCCGCTGTTCGCCGAGGCCGTCCGGCGGATCGGCTCGGGGGAGTCGGTCAGCAGCCTGTTCTCCAGCGAGGAGACCTACGGCTGATCCGCGGCGTGGGGCGACACCCTATACCCATGTGTGCAAGGAAAGCCGTAGCCGTACCGCAATTGACCAGCTCTTGTGGTGTGACTGACGGGCTTTGAGCAACCTGTGGAGGCACAGCATCAATCCCCTTGTCAACCCCTCATTTGCCACCTGGCTAGCCAAAACACCTTGGGATTGTGGCCCTCGCATGCTATGATGGAGGCCTTCGAAAGGGGTCAATTCAGCTATGACGTTCACAATCGGTGAAACGGTGGTCTACCCCAATCACGGCGCAGCGGTCATCGAGGCAATGGAGACCCGCACCATCCGTGGCGAGGACAAGCTCTATCTGGTGCTGCGCATCGTTGGTCAGAATGACCTCGTCGTGCGTGTGCCGGCTTGCAACCTCGACCTGGTGGGTGTGCGCGACGTGGTGGACGCCGACGGCCTGGAACGCGTTTTCTCCGTTCTGCGTGCCCCGCACGCCGAAGAACCCACCAACTGGTCTCGTCGCTACAAGGCCAATCTTGAGAAGCTCCATTCCGGCAATGTCATGAAGGTCGCCGAGGTCGTTCGCGATCTGTGGCGTCGCGAACGCGAGCGCGGGCTGTCCGCCGGTGAGAAGCGGATGCTGGCCAAGGCCCGTCAGATCCTGGTCTCCGAACTGGCCCTGGCCGAGAAGGTCGAGGAGGACCGTGCCGAGGTCCTGCTCGACGAGGTACTCGCCTCCTGAGCCTGAGCTCATTGAACACGTGGCACCGGCCGTCACCTGAGGGTGGCGGCCGGTGCCACGTTCGGCGTCCAGCCGGACCGCCGCCGATCAGTAGGCCCTGTTGCCCGGCAGAAACCGGGCAGTAGAGGCCACTCGCGTGGATAGTGCACGCGGCAGTTCCGGATTGCCCGGTTTCTGCATCGCGGCGGGCCCGTAGCCGGAAGCGCCCGGTGCGGGGCAGTGCCATACTTCGTCCATGTCCGAACCCGTCGTTGCCATCGTGGTGGCCGCCGGTGCAGGCTCCCGGCTGGGCGGTGAGGTGGCCAAGGCGCTGCGCACCGTGGGTGGACGCACGCTGGTGTCGCGCAGCGTCGAGGCGCTCGCCGCTGGCGGCGTGACGGACGCGGTGGTGGTCGCCCCCGCGGCGCTCCAGGAGGAGTTCGTCTTCGAACTCGCCGATGCCATCATCCCGGTGTTGGTGGTGCCCGGCGGCCGCGAGCGGCAGGACTCGGTCCGCCACGGCCTGGAGGCCATCGACGCGGCCGCCGAGTTGGCGGGCAGCCGGTTCGTTCTGGTGCACGACGCGGCGCGGGCACTGGTACCGCCGCAGGTCACCGCCGGCGTGATCGCGGCACTGCAGGCCGGAGCCGTCGGGTGCGTTCCGGTGGTGCCGGTGGTCGACACCATTCGTCAACTCACCCCGGATGGTTCCCGGGTCGTCGACCGGGCGGACCTGCGCGCCGTCCAGACCCCGCAGGGTTTCGAGCGTGCAGTGCTGGTCGAGGCGCACCGGCGGCTGGCCGGGTCGGGGACGGTGGTCACCGACGACGCTGCCGCTGTCGAGGCACTCGGGCACGAGATCGTGCTGGTCGCCGGGCACCGCGACGCGCTGAAGATCACCGAACCGCAGGATCTGCAGTTCGCCGAGGCGATCGCGGCGGGCCGGCGATGATCCGGGTGGGGATCGGCAGCGACGTGCACCGCCTCGGTGACGGCGTACCGATGTGGCTGGCCGGGTTGTTCTTCCCGGACGAGCCCCAGGGGCTGGTCGGGCATTCTGACGGCGATGTCGCCTGTCACGCGGCGGTGGACGCGCTGCTGTCGGCCGCCGGGCTGGGGGACATCGGCAGCAACTTCGGCACCGACCGGCCGGAGTGGGCCGGAGCGAGCGGGGTGGCCTTCCTGAGCGAGGCCGCCCGCTTGGTGCGTGCTGCCGGTTTCGAGATCGGGAACCTCGCCGTCCAGGTGATCGGGAACCGGCCCCGGCTGGCGGGACGCCGGGGTGAGGCCGAGCAGGTGCTGTCGACTGCTGTCGGAGCACCGGTCAGCGTCTCGGCCACTACCACCGACGGGCTGGGCCTCACCGGCCGCGGTGAGGGCGTTGCCGCGCTCGCCACCGCGCTGCTGACTTCGGACGGTCAGGCCCGGTAGCCGGCCAGGGTCGGCAGATAGCAAGCTCCGGCAGCCACCGAGACGGGCAGACAATCAGCTCCGGTCGCCGCCGAGACGGGCAGACAATCAGCTCCGGTCGCCGCCGAGACGGGCAGACAATCAGCTCCGGTCGCCGCCGAGTAGTCAGCCCAGGTCGCCGCCGAGTCCGGCCGACGGCCAGCCCCGGTCGCGGGCCGGGGCTGGGGCAGAGATGGATCAGCGAACCTGGCCCGCCGGCACTGTCCAGGTGTTGCACTGACCCATGCTGGTCTCGGTCAGCCCCTTGGTGAACCAGCGTTCCCGGGCCGCACTCGAACCGTGGTCGCCGACGTAGCCGGGCTGGCCGGTGAGTACGTCATCTCCCAGGTTGGCGGCGATCAGCTTCAGATTGGTCAGGTTGTCCTGGCTCATCCCGGTGGCCTGAGAGACGGCCTGCAGGAACTGGCCGGCGAAGCAGTCGGCTTGTTGCTCGGCTCGGCGTGACATGACGGTGGCCTCATCTTCGTCCATCTTCTGCTCCAGGGCGAGGTCGGAGATCAGGATGCCGGTGCGGGCCTGGATGGCGTGGCCGAACTCGTGCCCGATCACCATGTCCGGCATGAACGGAAGCCTGGCGACGTCGGCCGGGAAGATCTTGTACAGCGGCTTGGCGTAGTACACCCGCTGGTCACCGGCGCAGTAGACCGCGTTGACGTCCTCCAACTGCCCGCAACCGGTGGTGATCGGCTGGTTGTAGACCGTCACCGGCGGACGTGGCATCTCGAAACCGGCCGCTTCCAGCGGTGGGCTCCAGACCACCCACAGGCAGCCGGTGAGGTTGTTGAGATGATCCTCCAACTCGCTGACGCTGGCGTTGACCGCATCCACCCGGGTGAGCGCGCAGTTGGTTGGCACGGCCACTGACTGGGCATAGACCGGATTGTCCGTCAGCCACTGCTCGGCCTCGGCGTAGGTGGTCGGCATCGGCAGGTCGGACGGGTTGTAGTCCGGCTCGGGGATGTCCTCCGGTGCAACGGCTGGCGGCAGGGTACTGCCCGGTTGCGGGGTGACCACATCCTGACCGCCGTCGAGGTAGTGCTTCAGGCTGATGAAGAAGAACCCCAGCGCCACCACCGCGACCAGCCCGAGCAGGAGCAGCTTGAGCGGCGAGCCCTGCTTGCGGGGCGGCTGGGAGGGCGCCCCCGGGTACTGCTGCACCGGAGCCCGTCCGGGGTACTGTCCGGGCCACTGGCCCTGGTACTGGGTGGGGGCCTGGGCTGGCCAGGGGGCCTGGCCGTGCCCCCAGCCAGGCTGCTGACCATACGGCTGCTGCCAGCCCTGGGCCTGGCCAGGCTGCTGCGGCCAGCCAGGCCCGCCCTGATAGCTGCCGGGCCGCTGGGCGCCCGACTGTCCCCACGGTTGTTGCGTCACGGCCCCAGCCTAGCTAGAGCGTGTCTCCCCATCCCAGTAGTGGCCTGCTGCGTGGTGCCCCACGGGCGTCTCGCGGCGTTGTTGTCGGTCGGCGACGCGCCAATCGCCTCCTTCCTGTGCCTGGCGAACCACTCCGCAGGACCCCGCTCGCGACGGCCAGGGACGAGGAGACACGCTCTGGGCAACCGGGGTTCCTTGCTCCAGACGGCCGCCGAACTGCGGGCTCACCCCTGCGATCGCCCCGTCCACGCATGCCGGACTCAGCATCCGGGCGCCACCGGTCCTGGTGCTGTGGGAGATATCGCGAACCACCACCTCGGCACTAGGCTGGCGCCAGCCCCGTCCGGGGCCAGATCGCCTGTCGTGAGGAAGGGTGTCGTGACGAAGGGTTCCTCCCGCGCGCTGCGGATACTGCTGACCCTGCTGGCTGGACTGGCCGCCTGGCTGACAGTCGGATCGCCGGCCCAGGCCGCTGAAGCTGCCAGCAGCTACGTCGTGAAAGCCACCGTCGAGCTCGACGGCACGCTGCACGTTGCGGCAACCATCACCTTCGACCAGGCGCCGGATTCGCTCAGCCAGGTGATCGACACCGCCACCCGCACGCCAGACGGCCAGGAGTACCGGTTCACGATCAGCGAGGTTGCGGCCACCGCCGGCGGCAGCGACCTCGGCGCCCAGCTGACACAGCACAGCGGCAGCACGACGATCACGGTGCCCACCACCGGGGTCACCGCCCCGGTGGAACTCAGCTACGTCGTCACCGGCGCGGCCATGGCCAGCGCGGACGGCGGCACGGTGGTCACCTGGCCGCTAGTGCAGGGGTTGAGCGTTCCGGTGATCAAGTTCGATGGCACGGTCAGCGTCGCTGGTCCGGTGCAGTTCAGCATGATCGACTGTGAGGCGGGCGACCCGGCGTCCCCGACCGCCTGCACCTTCTACGGCGGCGGCACCCACGACCATCCCGAACCCTTCTTCCACCATGAGGGGCTGGCCGCCGGCCAGTTCGTGCAGGCCACCCTGCGGTTCCCGGCCGGCAGTGTCACGGTGAACGAGGACCTGCACACCCTGTGGACCGTGGAGCGGGCGTTTGCTGCCGGCCCCGTCCAACTCGGCTCGGCACTCGGCCTGCTCGTGATCGGCGCCCTGGCGCTGTGGCTGACGCACCGCCGGTTCGGCAGCGACGCCGGCGTGGTGGCCCCGACCCCGATCGCGGAGTTCCATCCGGTCGGCGAGGGGCAGAGCGAGTTCCGGGTACTGGACGCCGTCCGTCCGGGCCACGTCGGGACGGTGCTCGACGAGCGGGTCGATCCGGTGGACGTGACCGCCACCCTGCTCGACCTCGCCGTCCGCGGACAGCTGCGGATCGAGGAACTCGAACGTCCTCATGCGCACGCCGCGACCGACTGGGCCTTCGTCCGGCAGGCCGGCTCCGGTTCGCTCGCGCCGTACGAACAAACCCTGCTGGACGCCGTCGCGCCCGCCGACGGCAGCCCCGTCCGGGTGTCGCAGCTCAGCGCCGTGGTCGCCCCGGTGGTGGGCACCGTGCAGGCGCAGCTCTATGACGACGTGGTGACCCGCGGCTGGTTCGCCCGCCGTCCCGACACCACCCGGAACCTGTGGTCCCGGATCGGCTGGCTGGCGCTGGCGGTGGCCGTCATCGCCACCGGCCTGCTGGCCGCGTTCACCTCCTTCGGCCTGGTCGGGTTGGCGCTGGTGATCGTCGCCCTCGGGCTGTTGTTCGTGGCCGCGGAGATGCCGGCCCGCACCCGGTCTGGCATGGGCATCCTGGGCGGCCTGCGGGCCCTCGCCGGCAGCTTGGCCACCCAGCCGACAGACCAGCTCCCGCATGGCCGGGAGTATCAGCAGCTGTCGCGGATCCTGCCCTACGCCGTGGTGCTCGGCGGCACTGACCGGTGGCTCCAGGCGATTGCGGACGCGGACCGGGACGACACTGCCGACAGCACCGACCTGACCTGGTACCACGCCCCGACGGACTGGCACCTGTCCTACCTGCCGGACTCGATCCGCAATTTCGTGACCACGGTGCAGGGCACGCTGTTCAGCCGCTGAGCGGAACAGCCGACGGGTGCCCGGGCCGTGGCTCGGGCAGCCATGGTTCCCCCAGCTTCGGGATCGGCACCCTCGCGGGAGCCACCGGGCGGTAGCCCGGGCATCACGTCCTACAGCTCGAGGCCCGGGTAGAGCGGGTTGGCGTCCAGCAGTTCGGCGGCCGCGGCGTGGGTGCGCTCGGCCAGGCCCTCGGCGAGGGTGTACTTCGCCTTGCCCGGTCTGCCGTCGGCGGTGGTAGCGGGGGTGGTGCCGCGCAGCACGTCGGTGATCAGCTCGGCCACCCGGTCGAACTCGGCCGGGCCGAAACCGCGGGAGGTGAGGGCGGGGGTACCGATCCGGACCCCCGAGGTGTACCAGGCGCCGTTCGGATCGCGCGGTACCGAGTTGCGGTTGGTGACGATGCCGGAGTCCAGCAGGGCCGACTCGGCCTGCCGCCCGGTGAGGCCGAAGCCGCTGACGTCCAACAGGACGAGGTGGTTGTCGGTGCCGTCGGTGACCAACTTCACGCCCCGCTTCATCAGGCCCTCGGCGAGGGTCTTGGCGTTGTCGGCGACCGCCTGGGCGTAGGCCTGGAAGGCCGGCTGGCGGGCCTCGGCGAAGGCGATCGCCTTGGCGGCCATGACGTGGCTGAGCGGGCCGCCGAGCACCATCGGGCAGCCGCGGTCGACGTCCGGGGCGTACTCGGCGGTGGCCAGGACGAAGCCACCGCGCGGGCCGCGCAGCGACTTGTGCGTGGTGGACGCGACGATGTGGGCGTGCGGGATCGGATCCTCGTCCCCGGTGAATACCTTGCCGGCGACCAGGCCCGCGAAGTGGGCCATGTCGACGAACAGGGTGGCGCCCACCTCGTCGGCGATCTCCCGCATGGTGGCGAAGTTCACCCGGCGCGGGTAGGCCGAGTAGCCGGCCACGATGATCAGCGGCTTGAACTCACGGGCGTCGGCGAGCAGCTTGCCGTAGTCGATCAGGCCAGTCTCGGGATTGGTGCCGTAGGCGTGCTGGCGGAACATCTTGCCGGAGATGTTGTGCCGGAAGCCGTGGGTGAGGTGGCCGCCGGCGTCCAGGCTCATGCCCATCACCCGCTGGGCGTTGAAGGTGGCCCGCAGCTCCTCCCAGTCGTCCTCGGCCAGGTCGTTGACGGTCTTGGCGCCCAGCCGCTCCAGGGTGGGTGATTCCACCCGGTGGGAGAGGATCGCCCAGTAGGCGACCAGGTTGGCGTCGATCCCGGAGTGCGGCTGGACGTAGGCGTACTCCGCGCCGAACAGGGCGCGAGCGTGCTCGGCGGCCACTGACTCGACGGTGTCGACGTTCTGGCAGCCGGCGTAGAACCGGTGACCGACGGTGCCCTCGGCGTACTTGTCGGACAGCCACGTCCCCATCGTCATCAGCACCGGCAGCGAGGCGTAGTTCTCGCTGGCGATCAGCTTCAGCGAGCCGCGCTGGTCGCGCAGCTCGGCGCGGGTGGCCGCGGCGATCCGGGGCTCGACGGACTCGATGATGCTCAGGGTCTGGGAGTAGATCGACGAAACCTGCGCCGCGAACTGAACCTGCTCAGCCT
>NZ_JAYFPT010000022.1:0-3486 GCF_034927565.1 Propionicimonas sp. | reverse complement strand
GCTGACCAAGGGTGAGGCACCTTTCTTCGAGCCAGGGCTGCAGGAGATGCTTGCCGAAGGCGTTGCCTCGCGCCGCCTCACCTTCAGCACTGATCCGGCCGCGGCCTGGGGGGCGTTGGTGCACTTCATCGCGGTCGGCACCCCACAGCGCAGAGACGGCAGCGACGCCGACCTCAGTCACGTCGAGACCGCCCTGGAAGCACTGTTGCCCCAGCTCAACAGCGGAGATGTCGTCGTGGGCAAGTCGACCGTCCCGGTGGGCACTGCCGCCCGCCTCGCGCAGAAGGTCGCTGCTGTCGGCGCGACGCTGGTCTGGAACCCTGAGTTTCTGCGTGAGGGTTGGGCGGTGACGGACAGCATCGAGCCGGACCGGTTGGTGGTGGGCGTCCCGTCCGGCGAGGCTGGCGACAAAGCAGCACAGGTACTGCGCTCGGTATACCGCACGGCCGTGGAGCGGGGGACCCCTTTCCTGGTCACCGACTATGCCACCGCTGAGTTGGCGAAGGTTGCGGCGAACTCGTTCCTGGCCACCAAGATCTCGTTCATCAACGCCATCGCCGAGGTGGCCGAGGTGGCCGGCGCCGATATTACCGAGCTGGCGGATGCGATCGGCTACGACGCTCGAATCGGCCGGCATTTCCTGGGTGCCGGCATCGGCTTCGGCGGAGGCTGTCTGCCCAAGGACCTCCGGGCCTTCTCCGCTCGCGCCGAGGAACTCGGTCGCGGTGAGGCGGCAGGCCTCCTGCGGGAGGTGGAGGCGGTCAACCTGCGCCGCCGGCAGCGGGCTGTCGAGTTGGTGGTGGCCGCGGCGGGCGGCTCTGTACTCGGCAGAAGGATCACGGTGCTCGGGGCTGCATTCAAGCCGTTCTCGGACGATGTCCGCGACTCGCCCGCGCTGGAGGTCGCCGCCCGGCTACACGGGTTGGGGGCGCTGGTCACGGTGACCGATCCGGCCGCGCTGGCGAACGCCAGTCGCGTCCATCCCCAGCTCAGCTATGTGGCAGACCGGGACGAGGCCCTCCGCGGCGCCGATGTGGTGGTATTGGTCACCGAGTGGGACGAGTACTGCCGGGAGCTCTCGCCAGAACATGCCGGCGAATTGGTTGCGACCAGGACTGTCGTGGATGCGCGCAACGTCCTCGACCCGCGGGCGTGGCGCGCGGCTGGCTGGCGCTACATCGGGATGGGCCGGCCGTAGTCGCTCCTCATAGATGGGCGAGTCGTCCTTGGACATGAATACCTGGGTAAAACACGTTGTCACGGCCTTCGCCGACGGTTTCAACACCCCTAGCCAGCGACGATCAAGGCCTGCTGGACGGAGTTGATCGAGGTCTGGTCGCCGGGCGTCCCGGGGTCTCGTCCGCCGGCGTCGCGAACTGGTGCCGATCGTCCCGGTGCGCGCCCGGCCGCTAGCTGATACACATGAGGCAGATGGTTGCGTGGCTCGGCCTTCCGGTCGGACGAGCCGTGGCAGAGGGAAGGCGAGATGGCGATGACGGCGATCTGGGCACATCGGGGCGCGAGCGGGTACGCGCCGGAGAACACCCTTCCTGCTTTCGAACTGGCGATCGCCCAGGGCGCCGATGGAGTCGAGTTCGATGTCCAGCTGAGCTCGGACGGCGTCCCCGTCGTGATCCACGACGAGACCCTCGGGCGCACCACCAGCGGGTCCGGCGCGGTCGGGGAACACACCCTCGCCCAGCTGCAGTCGCTGGATGCCAGCGCCGGCCGCAGTGGCTTCGAGGGGGTGCACATCCCCACCCTGCAGGAGGTGCTCGAGGTGGTGGCGCCCACCTCGCTGACGGTCAACGTCGAGCTGAAGAACTCCGAGGTCGACTACCCGGGGCTGGAGGAGAAGGTGCTGGCGGCGATCGCTGCCTTCGGCATCGAACAGCGGGTGGTGCTGTCGTCCTTCAACCACTACTCGTTGCGGCGGCTGCGCGACCTGCACGCACCCTCCCAGCTCGCCGTGCTGTCGAACGACCCGCTGTTCAAGCCGTGGAAATACGCCGCCCAGCTGGGTGCGACCGCGATCCACCCGCCGGTGCACACCATCTTCGGCAGGTCGTACGTGCGCAAGGCAACGGCCTCCGGCGTGGTGGTGCGGCCGTGGGTGGTCAACGCGGACCGAACCCTGCGCCGGATGTTCCGGTACGGCGTGGACGCGGTCATCACCGACATCCCCGACGTCGCGCTGGCGCTGCGCGCCGAGAGCTGAGGAGGAGCCCGTGACCAGTCCCTGGCAGCCGGAGAAGTGGCGGGCGGTGGAGGGTTTCGACTTCACCGACATCACCTACCATCGGGCGCTCGACGTCCCGGCAGTGCGGATCGCGTTCAACCGTCCGGAGGTGCGCAACGCCTTCCGTCCGCACACCGTGGACGAGTTGTACACCGCCCTGGACCATGCCCGGATGTCGTCCGATGTCGGCTGCGTGCTGCTGACCGGCAACGGCCCGTCCCCGAAGGACGGCGGCTGGGCCTTCTGCTCCGGCGGCGACCAGCGGATCCGCGGCCGGTCCGGCTACCAGTACGCCGACGGGCCCGCCGCCGAGTCACCCGCCGCTGAGCCAGGGGACGGTTCCCTGGCCCGATCCGGCGAGGCCGCCAACCTGGGACGGCTGCACATCCTGGAGGTCCAGCGGCTGATCCGGTTCATGCCCAAGGTGGTGATCGCCCTGGTGAACGGCTGGGCGGCCGGTGGCGGGCACTCGTTGCATGTGGTCTGCGACCTCACTCTGGCCTCGGCCGAGCACGCCCGGTTCAAGCAGACCGACGCCGACGTGGGGTCTTTCGACGCCGGCTTCGGCTCGGCCTACCTGGCCCGCCAGGTCGGCCAGAAGTTCGCTCGCGAGATCTTCTTCCTCGGCGACACCTACACCGCCGAGGATGCCCACCGGATGGGGATGGTGAACGCTGTCGTCCCGCACGCCGAGCTGGAGGCGGTCGGTCTGGAGTGGGCGGCGAAGGTCTGCGGCAAGTCGCCCACCGCCCAGCGGATGCTGAAGTTCGCCTTCAACGCTATCGACGACGGCCTGGTCGGCCAGCAGGTGTTCGCCGGTGAGACCACCCGGCTGGCCTACATGACCGACGAGGCGGTGGAGGGACGCGACGCGTTCTTGGAGAAGCGGTCGCCGGACTGGAGCCGGTTCCCGTACTACTACTGAAATGCCACTATTTAGCCTGATCAGCGCCAGATGCGCCACTGACCCCCTACGACCAGTTCGCCGAGGCCCTCCTGCGGACGGGGGACGGTGCCTACCTCCATGGCGAGTCGGTGCTCGCCCTGTGTGGCCTCGCCGACGTGAACCCCCGGCAGAGCAAGGTGGCCGTCCGTCGTCGTGCCCGTCCGAAGCTGCCGCCGTTCATCGAGTTGACGCAGGTCAGGGGGGACGTACGCACGACGTTCTATCAAGGACTGGAAGCGCAACCCGTCGCGGATGCAATCCTTGAATGCCGTGGACGCGTCGAGCAGGAGCGCCTTCGGGG
>NZ_JAYFPT010000059.1:0-9483 GCF_034927565.1 Propionicimonas sp. | reverse complement strand
CAGAGCTTGGCAGACGGCGAACACGGTCGACTTGGGCAGAGCCACCTGCCTGGTGAGTTCGGCCAGCTGCAGGGGACGGCCGTCCCGGGCGACCTGGTCGAGGATCGTCACCGCGCGGTCGACCGCGGGCACCCTGCTCTGCGACGGGTGATCCAGCGCTGCGCTCGGCATCAGGCTCCTTTCGTGTGCCCGCATGAGCATGCCCGATTTTCGTCCCGGTCGGGAACCGGTTCGTCCACCTTGACAGACCTTCACCGGAAAGGCAGGCTGTGTGCAACATCTCGTTTACCTGTTCGAAATACGGAACAAATGGAGGCGTAGCAATGACGCATCGCTCAATCCACCATGTGGTGGTCGGTCTTTCCGCAGTACTCGCCCTCTCCATGACGGCGTGCGCAGCTCAGCCTGCGCCCGCGGGGAGCGGGGACGCAGAGGCAAAGAAGTTCGTCACCGTGGTGAAGTTGCAGGGCATCTCGTGGTTCGATCGGATGCAGATCGGGCTGGATGAACAGGCGAAGGCAATCGGGGCCACCTCGACCATGGTCGGCCCCGACGACGCCAGTCCAGAGAAGCAGGTCAAGATCATCCAGGACCTGATCGCTCAGAAGCCTGCCGCGATCGCGGTGGTGCCGCTGTCGCCCCAGGCACTCGAAGGCGTACTCGGGCAGGCTCGCGCGGCCGGCATCAAGGTGATCACGCATGAGGCCCCGAGCCAAGGCAACACCGACCTCGACATCGAGGCGTTCGACAACGTCGACTACGGCGAGCACCTGATGGAGACCCTTGCCGACTGCATGGGCGGCGAAGGCCAGTACGTCACCATGGTCGGTTCGCTGACGGCTGAGAGCCATATGAAGTGGGCACAGGCCGAACTCGACCTCGCGACCAGCAAGTACCCCGGCATCACCCGGGTCGCCGATCCGATCGAGACCAAGGAAGATCTGACCCAGACCTACGAGAAGACCAAGGAGATCCTGGCCAAGTACCCGCAGATCAAGGGCTTCCTTGGCTCGGCAGCTTCTGATGTGGCTGGTATCGGTCGCGCGATTAGTGAGGCCGGTCTTCAGGACCAGACCTGTGTCGCCGGTACGTCCATCCCGTCCACTGCGGGTAAGTACCTCAAGGACGGTTCGGTTGACGCGATCACCTTCTGGGATCCGAAGGTCACCGGTGCGGTCCTTGTCACGCTGCAGGACAAGCTCTCTCGCGGAGAAAAAGTGGGCGTCGGGACCGATCTGGGAATCCCGGGCTACGAAAACCTGCAAGCCACCGATGGCAAGGAGAACGTCCTGCACGGCAATGCCTGGGTGGACGTAACCGTCGAGAACATGGCCGAGTACGACTTCTGATGTCAGCCCAGCCACCTCCGCAGGAGGCGTCGGCCGCCGTCCTCCAGGTCGACGCCATCGCGAAGTACTACGGAGGCGTGCACGCTCTGGACGGGGTCAGCCTCGAACTGTTCCCCGGCGAGGTTCACTGCCTCGCCGGGGAGAACGGCTCGGGCAAGAGCACGCTGATCAAGATCATGAGCGGGGTCGAGCGACCGACCTCCGGTGTCCTGCGCCTCGCCGGCAGGGAGCTGTCCCACCTGACCCCGACGGAGGCGGTAGGCCTTGGCATCGACGTGATCTTCCAGGATCTCGCGCTCTTCAAGACCCTCACCGTCGCCGAGAACATCGCCCTGCCGGCCGCGCTCTCCCGGCGCCAGGCGATGGTGGATCGTCGACGTATGCGTCAGGTGGCCGAGCAGGTCACCTCGACGCTGAATGTCGACCTCGATCTCGATGCCAGGGTGGAGGAGTTGTCGGTGGCAGATCGCCAGCTCACGGCTATCTGCCGCTCGATGGCCCGCTCTGCCCAGGTGGTGTTCATGGACGAACCGACCACAGCGCTCACCCACCGCGAGGTCGAGTTCCTGTTCCGCGCGGTCGACGAACTGACCAGCCGCGGGGTCGCGGTGGTCTTCGTCAGCCACAAGCTCGACGAGGTCCGGGCCGTGTGCCAACGGATCACTATTCTGCGTAACGGGAAGGTGGTAGCGGCAGGCGCCATGGCCGACTTCGACTCGGCGCGGATCTCAGCTGCGATGACCGGACGCGACCTTGCCGCCATCGCGCCCGCTGATCCGCCGGCCCAGGGCACTGCGCCGCTGATCCAGGTCGACGGGCTGGGCCTGGACCAGACCTTCGCCGACGTCTCGTTCTCTGTGCGTCCGGGCGAGGTGCTGGGGATCACCGGACTGCTCGGCTCCGGGCAGACGGAGATCGCCGAGGCCCTGTTCGGTCTGCAGCCGGCCGACAGCGGCCGGATCCAGGTCGATGGCCAGGAGGTGAGGATCGCCAGCGTGGCGGACGCCCTGCGGTTGGGCATCGGCTATGTCCCCGGCGACCGGCTCAGCCAGGGACTGTTCCTGGAGCAGTCGATCAGCGACAACCTGGTGGTCGGCTCGGTGGCCGAAGCCACCGGGCGGGTCGGGCTGCTCGATCGCCGCAGGATCCGTGACCTTGAGACCCGGTCGATCCAGGAACTGGCTATCAAGACACCCTCGGCGTCGCGCCCCGTCCTCAGCCTGTCCGGCGGGAACCAGCAGCGGGTGGTCATTGCGCGGTGGCTGGCCCGGAACCCGAGGCTGCTCATTCTCAACAGCCCGACGGTGGGTGTGGACGTTGGTTCCAAGGCCGGGATCCTGCAGATCCTGCGCGATCGGGCAGAGGCGGGGATGGGCGTCATCATCATCTCCGACGATCCCACCGAGGTGGTCGCGGTCTGTCACCGGGTGATCTTCGTCCGCCACGGTCGCCTCGACGGCGAACTGAGGGCACCGGAGATCACCGAGGAATCGATCACGAGGAGGCTGGCCGCATGACCCGGGTTCTGGGGCGCCTGCGGGGCGCCAACAACGAGGGCGTGCTGGCCTTGCTGATCGTGGTCCTCGCCCTCGTCGTCGGGACGGTCGCGCCGGCATTCTGGAGTGCCGCCACGGCGATCAACCTGCTCGCCAGCGCCAGTGCCACGATCGCCTTCGCGCTGGGCGCGCTAGTCGTCCTGGTCTCCGGCGGGATCGATGTGTCGTTCATGGCGATCGGGATTTTCGCCGCCTACGCCACGCTCAAGGCCGCCTCGGGCGCAGGTTGGTTGTCGGCCACGGTCTGGCTCCCCTTCCTGCTGGCGATCGCGATCGGTGTGCTGCTCGGGCTGCTGAACGCAGGCGCGATCGCCGGGCTCAAGATCCCGACGCTGATCGCCACCCTCGGGACGCAGGGGATCGTCCGTGGTGTCCTGATCACGTTCGTGGGGTCTCGGGTCATCTCCGACCTGCCCGGTGCGGTCGCCGACCTGTCGACCAGTTACCTGGTGGTGGTCGGTGGACGGGTCCAGACCCCGCTCACGATTCTCGTGGTTCCGCTGGCCCTGCTCTGTGTCGCGATTGCGCTCGTCCTGAACCGGACGTTGCTGGGCCGCTCGGTTTACGCCCTCGGCTCCGATCCGGAGTCGGCCAGGCGGGTCGGGATCCCCGTCCTTCGCACGCAGGTGATGGTCTATGCCCTGGCCGGAGGGCTTGCCGCGATCGGCGGGCTGTGCCACGTTGTGCTGGTCCGGGAGGCGGATCCGTTCGCTCTCGTGGGTGGTGAACTGGACGTGATCGCGGCAGTCGTTCTCGGTGGGGCCTCGATCTTCGGTGGCAAGGGTTCGGTGACCGGGACCGTCCTGGGGGTTCTGCTCATCTCGCTGATCAACAACTCCCTCATCCTGCTGGGCGTGCCCGGATCCTGGCAGCGAGCCGCCGTCGGCCTGCTCCTGCTGGTCGGGGTCAGCGTGCAGGGTCTTCAGGCCGTGCGCCGCCGCCGGCCCGCCATTCTGGAGGCGATCTCATGACTGCCGGCACCCTTTCCCGGTTGCGTGCGCTGCGGGTCCAGCCGTCGACGTGGGGGCTTGTCGTCCTCGCCCTCGTGGTGTGGACGGTGCTGTCGCTGAGCACCCCCATGTTCAACTCCCCGCTGAACTATCAGTCGATGGGATTCCAGGTCGCCGAGGTGGGGCTGTTCGCCCTGATCATCGCCTTGTCGATGCTGACCTCGGGGATCGATCTGTCGATCGTGTCGGTGGCGAACCTGTCCGCCCTGGCCACGGCCCAGGTCTTCGTGGTCACGGGTGCGGTGGACGGCGGGCCCCTCGCCCTGGTTGCAGGGATCCTGACCGGACTGGCAGTCGGCACGGCCTGTGGGCTGGTCAACGGGTTCGTCATCACCCGGCTCAACGTGAGTCCGATCCTGGCCACCCTCGGCACCATGCAGTTGTTCAACGGCATCGCCGTCGGCTGGACGAACGGTGAAGCGGTGTACGGCATGCCTGCCGCCTTCCTCTGGATCGGCAGCGGCACCGTCGGTGGAATCCCGTCGCCCTTCCTGGTCTTCGCCGCCGCGGCGCTCATCCTCGGTGTCGTGGTCGGGCGGTCCAGCCTGGGCTTTCGGATCCGGATGCTCGGCGCGAACCAGACTGCTGCTCGCTACGCAGGGCTGCCGAACCGGGCCGTGCTGGTACGCGCCTACCTGGTCTGCGGGCTGGTCGCCGCGATCGCAGGCATGGTGCTGTCCGCGCGGACGGCCAGCGCCAACGCCGACTACGGACAGTCCTACGTGCTGTTGGCCATCGTCATCGCGGTGCTGGGGGGAACCGACCCCAATGGTGGCCGGACGTCCGTCGCCGGCGTTGTACTCGCGGCCCTCGTGCTACAGATGGTTGCCAGCGGGTTCAACCTGCTGGGGTTGAGCCAGTTCACCTACCAGATCGCCCAGGGTGCGATTCTGATCACAGTCATGGGATTGGCCACAATCAGCGGGAGGCTGGACTGGCGGCGCCTGCTCGCGCGGCCGTTCCCGCAACACTCGACCGTAACCACCCTGCCTGAATCAGCTGCCACGACGCGAGAGAGAGGTACCGATGCCCACCACTGACAAGGTCCGCTGGGGAGTCCTGGGGGTCGCCTGGGTCAACCAGCTGACGCTGCCGGGGATGACCACGGCGGAGAACGCCGAGCTGCTGGCGGTCGCCTCCTCGTCCTCGGCCGACCGGGCCCGGGACGAGGCAGCGCGCTGGGGAGCCCCCCGCTGGTACCACGGCTATGACGCCCTGCTGGCCGACCCCGACATCGAGGCGGTCTACATCCCGGTGCCGAACACCGCCCACGTCGAGTGGACGATCCGCGCGCTGGAAGCCGGCAAGCACGTCCTGTGCGAGAAGCCGCTGGCGGTCAGCTCGGCCGGTGTCGAGCAGATCCTGGCCGCCTCCGAGCGCGCCGGCCGGCTGGTGCTCGAGGCCCTGATGTACCGATTCTCGCCGCGCTGGCAGCGCGCCCTGCAGCTGATCCGTGACGGTGTCGTGGGCGACCCCCGGGTGGCGCGGCTGGGCCTGGCGTTCAAGCAGCACTACGAGGGCTACAACATCCGCTTCGACCCCGCAGCCGCCGGCGGCGTGGTCTGGGACATGGGCTGCTACGCGGTCGACATGGCCCGCGAGCTGCTGCCCGGACAGTTGCGGACGGTGACCGCGACGAGCTGGTCGCGTCCCGGCGAGAAGGTGGAGACCTCCGCCGAGGCCATCCTCGGCTTCGACGATGGCCGCAAGGCGTTGGTCAACGTCTCCTTCGACTACCCCAACCCCTACGCCCAGGCCGAGTTGCTCGGCACCGACGGCTGGCTCACCATGCCGGGCAGCGGGATGCGCGGCGAGCCGTTCACCCGACTGCTGTGGCACAGCTACGGCGACGAGGTCTTCCTGGACGGCGTCGAGCCGACGCTGGAGAGTTTCCCGAGGGCTGACTCCTACCGGCTTGAGATCGAGCACCTGTCCGACTGCATCCGGAGCGGGCAGCCACTGCGCTACCCGCTGCAGCGGTCGCTGGACAACACCCGCGCCCTGGAGGCCATCTTCGCCTCCGCTGCACAGGGCACCACCGTCGAGCTCGGCTGAGCGCGGCACAACCCCCGAAGGAGAAGAGAATGCGCACGCCCAACTACAAGCAGATCGCACTGGTCGTGAAGGACGTCTACGCGACCATCGACCAGTGGTACAAGTTCCTCGGCATCGGGCCGTGGGATATCCGCCACTTCACTCAGGACAGCGTCCGCGACTTCAAGGTCAACGGCGAGCCGGTCACCGAACCGTTCGACTTCATCTGTGCGGTCACCTGGGTCGGCGAGGTCGAACTGGAACTCGTCCAGCCGATCGCCGGGCCGAACATCTACTGGGAGCATCTGGAGAAGTACGGCGAGGGCCTGCACCACATCAAGGACGTCATGTCGGACGAGGAGATCCCCGGCGTGATCGCCGCCTTCGAGGCGCAGGGCGCCCGGGTGCTGCAGACCGGCTGGATCGACCAGGACTGCCACTACTACCTCGACACCAAGGACACCCTCGGCCTGGTCTACGAGATCGGCAACGGTGGCCCGATCGCGCCCGCGACTGAGCGCTACCCGAACGTCTAGCCGGCCGACGGCCGAGCCGGCCAAGTCGGCCAAGTCGGTCGAGTCGGTCGAGTCGGTCGAGTCTGGAGTGTCTCCCCATCCCCAGGTGGCCTGCTGTACGTCGCTCGACGGCAGCTCGCTGCGTTGCCGTGGTCGAACCAGGATGCACCTGTCGCCCACTCCTTGGCCTTGCGAGGTGTTCCACCAAACACCGCTGCGACGGCCGGGGATGTGGTCGCTGCTGGTGGAGAAATGACGCTGGTTCGGTGAAACCCTCTGCCGAACCAGCGCCACACCGGCGGCGGAGTGGGCCGCGGCCCGGCGGTGCGCGGTCTACAGGCCTATCACCGCCGACTCGAGCCGCGCCCGCTCGGCCGCGAAGACCGCCCGGTGCGAGGCCAACGAGGCCTCAATGCCGGAGTAGAGCCCGCTGGTGTCGCGGGTCGCCACAGCGTGGCTGAAGGCGGCCATCAGGCCCTCGTCCCCACCGCCGTGGCCGCCGCCCGCCGTGGCATCGCCGACAGCCTCGACATCAATTCGCTCCCGGCGATCGCCGGCGAACTCGACGATGTCGATGAACCGTCCGTCGGTGGTGAGTTCACCGTGGGTGCCGAAGATGCGGGTCTGCCGGTAGGCGTACTCGGTGAAACCGGTCATGGTGAACACTCCGCTCGCCCCGCCGTCAAACTCCAGCGACACCACCTGGTGGTCGACGACGTCGTTGTCGCAGTGGTAGACGCAACGGCCGTACGGGCCGGTGCGCAAGGCCTCCGCCAGACTCGCCGGTGTGGCCGGATCAACCACGACCGACACCGGCCAGCCGTCGTCCCCGGCCGACAGCCGGTCACCGTAGATGTGCACGGCCGAGTACTCGCAGCTGTCCTGCAGCCGGCAGTCGACGCAGCGTTCGGCAGCACCGACCGGCGCGTGCTCGGGACCGAAGTGGAACCGTCCGCCGAAGCTGGACACCCGCCGGATCGGCCGTCCGACGATGTGCTGGAGCCAGTCGATGTCGTGGCAGGACTTGGCCAGCAGCATGAAGGCCGACTCGTCGCGCCGCCGCCAGTTGCCGCGGACGAAGGAGTGCGCCTGGTGCCAGTAGCCGACCGGTTCGAGGTGCTGGATGCTGGCGATCTCACCGATCCGCCCGGACGCGAGCACCTCCCGCAGCGCTGCGGTGTGCGGGGTGTAGAGCAGGACGTGGCAGGCCGCGACAATGCCGCCGCCGGCGCGGGCAGCCTCGGCTACCTGCTCGCACTCGTCGAGAGTTGGGGCCAGTGGCTTCTCCAGCAGGACGTCGTAACCTGCCCGCGCGAAGGCCACCGCGGGCTCGGTGTGCAGCCGGTCCTGGGTGGCGATGATCACCGCATCCGCCACCCGGGGCCGGTCGAACAGTTCACGCCAGTCGGCGGCGGTCGCGTCGGGCCCGAGGCCGTGGCTGGCGGCGAACCGCTCACGGCGGGCCGGGTCGGGTTCGGCCACTGCGACGACCCGGGCTGCTTCCGGGTGTTGCAGCGTCCAGTCCGCGTAGGCCTGTCCCCGGTTCCCTGCTCCCACCACCGCGAGCGTGACCGGTCGAGTCGGATATGGCATGGGTCTCTCCTTCGCCAGAGGCTGCTCCCCTGATCGTCGCAGTATCAGGCTCGGGACGCTGCCCTGGACGACAGAATGCGCGCGGCAGATGATCACTGCGGCCTGGGCGGGTGTTGGCCAGTTCGACGGGTCTGCCGAACCGTGCTGTCAGCTCACCGTGGTCTTCGGCAGTTCCCACCCCAGGTCATGCAGAAACCGGGTAGGAGAGGCGACTCGCGTGGATAATCCACCCGACTCCCCGGAATCACCCGGTTTGTGCGGACGCTGCCCGGCTGTCTCAGGTTGGTACCGTCTTCGACTCGGGTCGCTTGGGTTTCGGTGGCTGCTGTCTCGGGTTGTGCAAAAACCGGGTAGGAGGGGCTATTCGCGTGGATAGTCCACACGACTCCCCGGGATCACCCGGTTTGTGCGGAGGCCTCCTGGCTGACTTCTCTGGTCCCGGGTGCGCGTTCGTCCGGAAGCAACGTGGTGGGCACCGGTTCGTGCCAAGATCGGTGGAACGAGAAGGGACGTCGATGACCGCCTGGGCCGAACTTCACCTGCACCTCGAAGGCACCCTGGAGCCGGAGCTGATCTTCGCGCTCGCCGAGCGGAACGGCGTCAGCCTGCCCTACCGTGACCTGGTCGACCTGCGGTCGCGGTACGAGTTCACCGACCTGCAGAGCTTCCTGGACCTCTACTACACGAACATGCAGGTGCTGCAGACCGCGCAGGACTTCGCCGACCTGACTGACGCCTACCTGGCCCGGGCCGCCAAAGCCGGGGTGCGACGGGCCGAGGTGTTCTTCGACCTGCAGGCCCACACCGCCCGCGGCATTGCCCCGTCCGAGGCGCTCGGTGGCGTCCACCTAGCGCTTGCCACATCTGAACAGAAGTACGGAATCTCCACCGGCCTGATCGTCACCCTGTTGCGGCACCTGTCGGGCGAATCGGCGCTGCAGGCCTACGAGCAGGCGGTGGCTACCGGGGTACCGCTGCTCGGCATTGGGCTGTGCTCCAGCGAGGTGGGCAACCCGGCCGGCCGGTTCGCCGAGGTCTTCGCCCGGGCCAGGGCGGACGGCCTGCACACCGTCGCCCACGCCGGCGAGGAGGGCGACCCGAGCTACGTCTGGGATGTGCTGGAGACCCTGCACGTCGAACGGATCGACCATGGCATCCGCGCGGTGGAGGATCCGATGCTGCTGCAGAAATTGGTCGACGAGCAGATCCCGCTCACCGTCTGCCCGCTGTCGAACGTCCGGCTGAAGGCGGTGCCCTCGCTGGCCGCCCACCCGCTGGCGGTCATGCTGCGGGCCGGCGCCCTGGTCTCGGTCAACTCCGACGACCCGGCCTACTTCGGTGGCTATCTGGACGACAACCTCACCGCTGCCCGGGAGTCGCTCGGCCTGAGTGCCGACGAGGTCGCTCAACTGGCGCGCAACAGCGT
>NZ_JAYFPT010000056.1:0-3840 GCF_034927565.1 Propionicimonas sp. | reverse complement strand
CATCTGGTGAACTTCGCACCCTCGGACGCCGCAGGCACGGCATAGTCGAGGGGTGCCCGAACCACTCACCAGCAATGTCACCGATGTCGCCCTGATCTTCGAGGGTGGCGGGATGCGGGCGAGCTACACCTCCGCCGTCGTGCAGGTGCTGCTCGACGAAGGTCTCCACCTCGACTGGGTGGCCGGGATCTCGGCCGGTTCGACGAACACCGCCAACTATCTGGCCCGGGACGGCGCCCGCGCCCGCCGCTCGTTCGTCGAGTTCGCTGGCGATCCCGAGTTCGGCGGCTGGGGGTCCTTCCTGACCGGCAAGGGCTACTTCAACGCGCACTACATCTACGAGCAGACCTCGCTGCCCGGCCAGGCCCTCCCCTACGACCTGGCCACCTACCTCGCCAACCCGGCCCGGTGCGCGATCGGCGCCTTCGAGGCCGACACCGGACGGACGGTCTACTGGGGCCGGGACGATCTGGCCACCCTGCCCGACCTGATGCGCAAGGTGCGGGCGTCCTCGACGATGCCGATCCTGATGCCACCGGTGGCGATCGACGGCCACGTCTACGTGGACGGGGCGCTGGGCCCGTCCGGCGGCATCGCGCTGGACGCGGCAAAGGCAGCCGGCTTCACCAGGTTCTTCGTCGTGCTGACCCAGGAGCGCGGCTACCGCAAGCCCCCGAGCCGGCTCCCGGCGGCGTACCGCTCCTGGTTCCGGAAGCTGCCAGCGGTCGCGGACGCCCTCACTGACCGCTGGCGGCACTACAACGCCACCCGCGAGGAGCTCTTCGACCTCGAGCGTTCCGGCCAGGCGCTGCTCTTCGCCCCCGAGCAGATGGCGGTGCGCAACCACACCCGCAGCGTGCCGGTGCTCCAGGCGAGCTACCAGGCCGGACTCGCCCAGGCTCGCCGGGAAGCTCCCGGCTGGCGGGAGTGGCTGGGCGTCGGCTGAGCTCCGCAGACCTCCCGCTCGCCCGCGGCCTCGCCGGTGTCGGCCTGGAAGGGCAGGGCGTCCTGCATCGGGTCGGCGGTCACCGGCAGCGGCGAGGACGGTGTCACCGGCGCCGACAGGTCGATCGTCCGGACAGTGCGCGGCGCCAGCGGCGTGGAGACATAGGTCGGACGGGTGATCGGGACCGGATCCCACAGCGAACCGATGGCGGCGATCGGGGCACTGATCTCGATCGAGTGCTCATGGTCGGCGTCCTCGCCCAGTTTCAGCGCGACGGTCTCCTCGGCGCCCGCCTGCCGGATCTGCTCGGCCCGGCGGTCGAGATCGGCGCGCATCGAACGGACGGTGAAGCGTGCGATCACCAGGAAAACCACCACCAGGCCGGCGGGGATCAGCGCCGCCCACCAGTGGACCAGGCTCAGCGCGGCGAGCACTGCGACGGCGAGCTGGACCAGCAGCAGGAAGATCAGGACGCGGCGCCTGCGCTGGGCGGCGCGGGAGTCGATCAGCTTGAGTTCACGCAGCAGGGCGCTGCGGGTCAGGGGCGTGGAGACCTCGGCTGAGCCTTCGTCGGCCTGTGCGAGCGACTCCCCCGTCCGCACCACGGTGACGGCACTGGAGGCGAAAGGGATGTCGATCTCGTCCTCGCCCTCGACCGGCAGTCCTCGCCGGGCAAGGAAGTACGGCACCAGGACGACCAGCCAGAACGCAGAAATGACCGCGAAGATCACCCCTGTCACGCCCATGTCCCGAACCCTACGGCGCCCGCGCGCCGACGCGACTTACTTCGGGGGGAGTGTCGGCGGATTGTCGCCGATCTCGTTCGGGCGGCGGTCGTCGGCGCCGTGGGCGAGCCACTCGGCCAGCCCGGGGGAACCGGGCAGGCACTGACGGTAGGCCAGCGTGGCCCGCGGTCTGGCGTACCGGATGCAGAGCGGCCAGGGCAGCGGTGGACGCTGCTGCGGGCAGTAGTGGTACCGACTCACGACTCCTCCTTCGACACGGCCAACAGGCTGGGGCTTCCCAGCCTGTTGGCCAGGGGCGGCGAGGCGCCCTCGACAGCGACCCCGTCCACACCAGACCTCCATCGGTTGTGCGGATTTCCGCCGGGTATCCCGGGCGCCCTTCCCGTCCGAACTCCACACAACCAGCTCGGCGCTGAGCCGAACTCCGCACAACCAGGTCAGCGCCGGGTTGGCCGGACCAGGCGGAGGTCCATCCTGAGCACGCCACACCCGCCGCGCGGGCCACGGTGGCACCCGGCTCCAGGCCCAGGGCCTTCGGCCACACCTTGCGGGCCCAACTCGACTTTGCGTCCGTTGTAGCGGTCGCAAAGTCGGGCTGGAGGGGCAGCGTCGCGGCAGGGTCCTCAAAGTGGACCTGACAACCTTCACCCCGACGGAGCCCGGGCGACTCGAGCACGACGGCGGCCGCGCAGCCCAATCAGGTCTCCCGACGACCGGGCCGGCGAACGGCGGAACCCGCTGGCGGCGTCCTCGCGGTGGTGCCGCGGCCGGGTGGAACCAGGTCCCCCGAGGTGATTCCCTCGCCTGGTTCCGCCCGGCCTGGTGGCAATACCGTCGTCCCCCTACCCGGCGCCGCTACTGGGAAGACTCGGACTCGGAACGAACTATGACGCGGCCCGCGGATCTTTTTCGAGATTTCCTGGGAGGCCTCTTGGTGGCCAACGCCACCGGCGGGACCACCGGGATCACTGGGCTGCGCGGGCGGCGGCAGCATCTTCCACTTCCTCGCGGGTGAGTCCCAGCAGGAACAGCACAGCGTCGAGGTATGGCAGGTTGAGCGAGGTGTCGGCGGACGCCCGGACGGCAGGCTTGGCATTGAAGGCGATGCCCAGACCAGCGTCGGCGAGCATATCGAGATCGTTGGCGCCGTCCCCGATCGCGATCGTGCGGGACAGCGGCAATCCCTCCCGTGCCGCCCACTCGGCCAGCTTGGCAGCCTTGGCGGCACGGTCCACGACCGGACCCTGGACCCGTCCGGTGAGCCTGCCGTCAGCGACCTCGAGTCGGTTCGCGTGACAGTAGGTGATGCCCAACTCGGCTGCCAGCGGTGCGACCACTTCGAGGAAGCCGCCTGAGACCACGCCGATCGAGAGCCCCAGGTCTCTCAGGGTGGCGACCAGGGTGCGTGCGCCGGGGGTGAGTCGGACGTCGGCGCGCACCTGGTCCAGCACCTCGACTGGCAGGCCGGCGAGCAGCGCGACCCGCGCACGCAGACTGTCGGCGAAGTCGAGCTCGCCGCGCATCGCCCGTTCGGTGACCCGGGCCACCTCCGGCTCGCAGCCCGCCCGCGCTGCCAGCAGATCGATCACCTCGTCGCGGATCAGGGTCGAGTCGACGTCCATGACGATCAGCCGGCGGCCCTGCCGGCTCAGTCCCGCCGCCGCGACCGAGACATCGAATCCCCCACGTGCGCCGGCCTTCGCCAGCGCGGGGCGCAAGGCCGCCGGATCGGCGTTGGAGACCCACAGTTCGACGGTGGTGAGCGGGGTGCGGGAGAGCCGGCGGCTGCGGTCGATATTGCCGCCGAGCCCGGCGATCACAGCGGTTGCCGCAGCAAGGTGGGCGGCCAGCAGCGGACGGCCGAGGATGGTCACCACGGTACGGTTGCGGCGCGCCGGATTGTCGCCGACGCCCTCGGAGATCGACACGGTCAGCCCCAGCCGGGCACAGGCTCCAGCCAGCCGGTCCTCAATGGTGACCGCGACCCCGGGTGCGACCGCCAGCAGCAGACCGATGCTCAACTGGCCCCGCACCACGGTCTGCTCCAGGTCGAGAATCTCGGCATCGGTGGCGGCGATCGCGTCCATCAGCCGGTCGAGCAGTCCGGGTCGATCGGTTCCGGTGATCGTCGCGGCGAGCGAGGACGCG
>NZ_JAYFPT010000105.1:0-27104 GCF_034927565.1 Propionicimonas sp. | reverse complement strand
CCGCTGGCTCGTTCGCCGTTCCAGTGCGCTCCCGGCAGTTGGGCGGGGAGCATCAGCCCAGCCTCGCAGGGCTGTGACGGGCTTGCCTCTGCCGGCTGCCAACAGCCAGGCCGAGCGCCGTGGTAGCGAGGACGGCTGCGGCTGCCCAGTACCAGGCGAGCCAGTCGGAGGTGGTGCCGTAGATCTCCAGGACGCCGCTCAGACAGGCCCCGATCGTGGCGGTGGCGATCGCGGCGTGGTGGCAGAGCCTGGCCCAGTCGCGCCCCCGGCCGACGGGAACAGACGCGTGGCGGGTGAGCAGGGCTGCGATGGCGTACGGTACGGCGCCGGCCAGCAGCGGCCAGGCGAACAGCAGGACCATCCAGGCGGAGTAGACGCCGTGGGAGAAGTGCTCGTAGACCGCGGCGAACACTCCGCAGAACGCGGCGACCGCGAGGTAGGTCAGCGCTGTGCGTGAGTCGCGCGATCGCTGGTTGCCGGACGGCCCGGAGCGGGCCAGCGGACCGGAGGATGCGATCGGCGGGTACGGCAGGCCGACTGGATCAGAGGTAGACAATGTCGCTCACCTTTCGTTCGGATTCACGGTTGCCATTGGTGGTGGGGACGTTGACGATGTCGCCGGAGAACCACATGGTCGAGGAGCCACCGCCGTCGAGGTTGTAGGCAGTGGTCGCCCCGAGGCTGACCAGGAAGTCGGCGAGTTGGTCCAGGTTCAACCCTGCGGATTGATCGGTGCGCCCGTCCGCGACCACGAACAGGTAGTGCAGGGTGTCGATCTGGGCGATCGCCGTGCGCGGGTTGCTGGCCATGGCCTTGTCGACCTCGTCCCCGGCCTCGACGATGCTCTGGCCGTTCTCGACCAGCCCCGGCCCGAAGCTGAGGACGGTGACCGCGCCCTGGCTGACCAGGTCGGCCGCGGTGACGTAGCCCTCGCGGATGATCGAGAAGCTGCCGTCGGCGGAGATGACCAGGTCCTCCTGGTCTGCGGAGCTGGCCTGGTCGCGATACACCTGGCCGTTCGCCACGACATAGCCGGTGGTGCGTGCCCCATAGAAGGCGCCGTTGATCGCCAGCACGGCGCCGTTGGCGGTGGCGATGTCCGAGGTCGTGGCGGTGACATTGCGGCCATAGGTGTTCTCCGCGAATGCGGTGCGCAACGCCGAGGCATCGGTAAGCACCACGTCGGCGACGTGCACGTCGGTGTCATCGACGCGGAAGGTGGCCATGGTGATCGCCTTGGTCGCATCCGTGTAGCTGACGGGTTCGGATTCCGGGGTCAGGGTGGACGGGAAGCTGGCAGCGGTCGGCGACGCGGTCGATGGCGTACTACTTGACGCCGACGAGGCGGCGACCGTCGGCGTCGCCGCCGCCGCGGTGGCGTAGCGATGCGGGATGACGAAGGTATCGAGCAGGACGAACGCGGTGAACAGGGTCAGCACCAGGCTGAACAGGCCACCGACGATGCGGGAGGAGCGGGGGCGCCGGCCAGCGGTGTCGCTACTGCCAGCCGTGCCGGACTGCCGGCTGGGCCGATGCGAGGATTCGTGGCTACTCATGGCCGGCGTCCCGCCGCGGAGCGAAGATGAGATGGCGTTGCACGAGCCAGCTGACTACGAAGAAGGTCAGCTCGACCACGATCTTGGCCAGGTACGGGTTGAGCGCGAGGGCGCCGGTGAGCCAGCCGAGCACCGCGGTATTGGCGACCAGGATTCCGGCGGCCAGCAGGGCGTACTGGAGAGCGGTCGTGCCAGTACGTCCGCGGGAGTGGAAGACGTGCCGCTTGTTGATGGTGTAGTTGGCGGTGGCCGAGCCGATCCGGGCCAGGATGTTCGCCCAGAGCACCGCTGCGGGGGCGGTGAGCCAGCCGAGCACGGCGGTCAGCAGGGCGAACAGGCCGTAGTCGATCAGGAAGGACGCGATCGACGAGAGGCTGAAGGCGACCAGATCCCGACCGATCCGCAGTGAGTCGCGCAGGCCGCGGTAGTGGGAGACGGTGGCGTCGTCGTACACCGTGTCGATGCCGACCTCGCTGACCGGGATCCCCTGTTCGGCCAGCGCCAGCAGCATGTTCATCTCGTACTCGTAGCGTTGCCCCGGAATCTGGACCAGGGTCGGGATCAGGGAAGCCCGGAAGGCACGCAATCCGGTCTGAGTGTCGGACAGGCGCAGTCCGGTCATCAGCCGCAGCGCCAACCGGGTAACCGCGTGCCCGGCCCGGCTGCGCGCTGGCGTGCCGGGTCCGTCCTGTCTGGCCCCGAGGACCACCCGCCGGCGGCCAGCAGGGGAACTCGTCTGCGCGAACGTGGCCCGGCAGACCGCGGCGACGTCCCACGGACGGTGCTGGCCATCGGCATCGACGGTGATCACTACCGCATCGGCCGGGTAGCGCTCGCCGATCCACTCCAGGCCGGTGCGCAGCGCGGCTCCCTTGCCCAGGTTGACCCGGTGGTGTACCACCACCGCCTGGTCGGCGATGGCGGTGAAGATGGGTTCGGCTGCGGTCGAGCCGTCATCGACGACCACCACCGCGAAGCCCTGGTGGTTGAGGTCGGTGACCAGGCCGGGCAGGGTGTCGGTTGGCTGGTAGGCCGGCACCAGGGCGACGGCTGCAGCCGGCCAGACCGTGTTACCGGTGGGACGGCCTGCGAGCGATGGTGGGCTGATAGTGGGGCTGTGAACCGCTGTCATGCCCCCGAGTGTTGGTGGCCAGGCCTGCAATCAGATCGGGTGAGGTTGTGCGTCTGCTGTGAGGTTGCCGGGCAGGGGTGGACCTCAACCACCGCGGCACCGTCACAACCACGCACCCTGCCTGTGCTTGCGGGAGGCGGTGTGTCAGGATGGGGGCGGCGCCGCTGCGTGCCCCGGCAAGGAAGCAATGGTGAGGTTCGCCCCTGTCGGCGCGAATCGGCCAGGTGCGGCGCACGGTGGGAGCTTGGCGTCGGTTCCGGCGCGCGGCCGGGCGGGGGAGAGGAAGAGCTATGAAGAGGTTCGTCGTGGCGGCGGTGGGACTGGGCCTGCTGGTCAGCGGCTGTACCGCCGTCGTCCCCGCAGATGCGGCGCCGTCCCTGGCCGGCACCTCCTGGGTGGTCACCCAGCTGAACTCCGGCCCCACCCTGCCGGGGAATCGCCCGTCGATCAGCTTCGACGGTGAAGGACACGTGTCCGGCTCCGGGGGCTGCAACTCTTTCAGCGGTGCCTATCGCTCCTCGGGCGCCGCCCTCAGCTTTGATAGCGAACCGCTCGCGATGACCGCAATGGCCTGCACGGACGACGGCGTGATGGAACAGGAGGCGGCCGTCACGACGGCACTGACCGCGGTCGCCGGGATGCGCCGGGTGAGCACCGGGCTGGAACTGCTCGACAGTTTCGGCACGGTCGTGATGGGGCTGGAGCCCGTCCCGCCGGTCGCTGTGGAAGGTCCCACCTGGACGCTGACCGGCCTGGTCGAAGCTGACGCGGTCTCGTCGCCGGCGGCGGACGTGGCGGTGACGCTGTCCTTCGCCGAAGGTCGTCTCTCGGGGAAGGTCTGCAACACCTTCGGTGGTCCCTACACGCTGAAGGACGACACGATTTCGGTCGGTGGAATCATGTCCACCCGGATGTCCTGCCCCGGTGAGGGAGTGATGAAGCTGGAGAGCCAGGTGCTGGCGGTTCTCGGCGACGTGACGTCCGTCGAGCTTGTCCAGGGAGTGCACGCCAGGCTGACCCTGACGGCTCCGGACGGACGTGGGCTGACGTTCACCGCTGCCTGACCCGCGACACCGGGGCCCCAGCAGCGGCCAATCGCTCACGATGACACTGCTATCGAGGTGCGTCTGGAGGCAGGAGGTCAGGGAGAACCCGACGATCCGACCGGTGGTGCCGCGCCCGGGATTCGGCGGCCACGGACGGTCTCCTTCCCCACCGCGACGAGGCGTTCGGAGCCCCAGGAGACTATTCACGCGACGCATCATGAGCCAGACGTCTCACGGTTTGGGGTATGGTTGACAGCCCTGCGAAGTGTGCGAACACGGGCTGGCGCTGGCTACGGCTGCCGACGCAGGTTCGATCAGGGAGGCGACGTGCAGGAAACACCGGGGGCTCCGCTCAACGCCAGGGAGCGCCGCAAGGCGGACACCCGCCAGGAGATCATCGAGGCGGGGATCAAGGTCTTTCGCGAGAAGGGCTACGACGGCGCGAGCGTCGGCATGATCACCAAGGAGGCTCAAGTCAGCCGGGCGACGTTCTATCGACATTTCACTGATCTGGCGGAGCTGTCGATCGAGATCGGGACCTATCCGCTCCCCGACGTCTATGCGGCGCTGCGTGCGATGGCGAGGGCCACCACCCAAGCCGAGTTGCGGGCCGGTGTGGACGCGGCCGTGGATGCGTTCCGGCGCAAGAGCACCTATCTCGCTGTCGGGTTCCGTGCCAGCGTCAGCAGCGCCAGATTTCTGGAAGAGGACGTCCTGATCCGGGAGCGCTGCATCGCGATCTTCGCCGAAGAGACCCAGCAACGGCCCCAGCCCGAGCGTGCGCTGGCCGAACTGAGAATCGCCATGCTGGTGGATCAACTGCTCTACGTCTGCTACGAGTTCCTGGTGCGCGGCCGTCAGGCCTCGGTCGCAGACCTCACCGATGCGCTGACGAGCTTCTGGGCGGCGGAACTGCTGCTCCGCCGCCCAGTACCGCTCAGCTGATCGGTGCTGCTCCCGCCCGCTTCTTGTTCTTGATGGCGTCGCGGACCGTGGCGGCTACACCTTCGACGTCGAAACCGTAGTGGGTGTAGATACCCTCGGCGTAGCCAAGCACGGCGAACTCGTCAGGGATGCCGAGCTTGCGTACGATCCCTGACCGGCCGGTCGTGGCGATCGTCTCCGCCACCAGGCTGCCCAGGCCGCCGCGAACGTTGTGGTCCTCCACGGTGACGATGACGCCGGTTTCGTCGACCGCCTTGAGCACAGCCTCGGTGTCAAGGGGCTTGATGGTGTGCATGTCGAGGACGCGCACCGACAGGCCCTCCTGCGCCAGCAGTTGCGAGGCCTGCTGGCCGAGCCACACCCCGATCCCGGTGCCGACGACAGTCGCGTCCAAACCGTCGCGGACAAGGATCGACCTGCCGATCTGGTAGTCGTAGTCGGCTCCCTCGGGATACACCGCCGGCTCCTCGCCGCGCGCGACGCGAATGTAGATCGGGCCGGGGTACTCCAGCGATGCCTCCACCGCCTTCACCGCCTGCGCCGCGTCCGCCGGGGCGATCATGGTCATGTTCGGGATCGCGCTGACGATAGCGAAGTCACAAATGGCGTAGTGGGTTGGTCCGCCGCCGGCTGTGGTGCCGCCGTGGGTGGCAATGATCCGAACCGGCACGTCGTTGTACGCGACGTCGGTGTGCAGCTGATCGGTGGCACGCAGGGAGAGGAACGCGGAGAAGGTCTTGACGAACGGCATCTTGCCGGCCAGTCCCAGCCCGGTGGCAACGCCCAGCAAATCAGCTTCAGCGATACCGACGTCGACAATGCGCTCGCCGAACGCCGCCCTCGCCTCGGCAGGAGCGGTGCCCGCGGCGATCTCGTCGGAAGCAATGTAGACGATCTCATCGTGGGTCTTCATCAGATCAAGGATCTTCTTGGGCACGAGGTCGCGTGCATTGAGCATCCGGATAATCTCGTCGGTGCTGATGTTGACCCCGCCGCTGCTCATATTGTCTGCTTTGAGCATTTCTGCCTACCTCGCTGCCTTCTCCGCCAGTCCGCGATCGATCGAGTCGATCGCTTGAGCCAGCCGTTCATCGTTGATCATCCCCAGGTGCCACTTCCAGCGGGGTGCGTCCATCATGAAATCCACTCCATAGCCCTTGAGGGTGTTGGAGACGATCACAGTGGGTTTGCTGGTGGTGTCGACCGGGATGGCGGTGAGCTTCTCGAAGGTATCGACGACCTGACCCATATCGTTGCCATTGATCTCGGCGGCTTCCCATCCGAATGCCTCGAAGGCGGCGGAGATGTCGTAGTGCAGGTTCTCGTCGTACTCGAAAGCGACCGAACCGCGATTGTTGTCGACGATGCACACGAGATTGTTTATCTGATGCGAACCGGCATACATGATGGCCTCCCAGTTCGAACCTTCCTGGAGTTCGCCGTCGCCCACCATCACGTAGATGCGCGAGGCACGCTGATCGATTCGATTGGCGATCGCCATGCCGAGTCCCAGCGGCAAGCCGTGCCCCAGTGACCCGGTGGACGCCTCGATGCCACGGATGTACTTCCGGTTCGGGTGCATGCCGAACGGCTGTCCCGGCACGTTGTAGCCCTCGAAGATGTGGGTCCAGTCGTACAGGCCGAGGTCGGTCAGGATGTTGTAGAGCAGGACGCCGTTGTGCCCCTTGCTCAGGATGAACTTGTTGCGATCCGGATCATCCAGGCGTTCCGGATCGAAGCCCAGATACTTGTAGTAGAGCGCCACGGCCACGTCGGTGGCTGACAGCGGACCGCCGACGTGCATCGTGGTGCCGATGCGGTTGGCTGCCTCACAGATCCGTTTGCGGATATAGGCCGCCTTGCTCTGTAGGCTTTCGATGAGTTCGGCTCGTTCTTCGGTATTCATTTTCCTCCAGACAATATGCTGTGATCGGAGTCTGCCGTGGTTCAGGAGTGTTCCAGGGACCCGCTTTCCAGCAACTGCGAGACCATCTCGTGGTGGCTGTTGCGATCGATGCGGTACCAGAAGAATGGGATGGCGACGATCAAGGTCAACACGGCCGGCAGAATGGTCAACGACAGTGCGATCACGGCGAGAACACCTTCATTCTGTTGGGCATTGGGCAAGTAGCCGTAGGCTGCCAGCAGGAACCCCAGCACCGCAGGGCCAGCCGCCCCGCCCCACTTCATGGCCAGTGAGGTGAACGCATAGTTGAAGCCCTCGCTGCGAATTCCGGATTTGACCTCGCCGTATTCAACGGTGTCGGGCACCATGCCGTAGATCATGGTGAGCAGCACGCCGTAGCCGAGGCCGGCCAGGCCGCTGAAGACGAAGAACCAACCCATAGTGTCCGCGGCAGCCACGAAATAGCTGGCGACATACCACCCGACCTGCCACAGACAGGCGATGATGACCACACGGGCCTTGTTCCCGCTGGGGATCCACTTCAGCAGTACCGGTGCGAGCAGACTGCCCACCAGGCCGGTCATGTTGATGACCAGGTTGAACGGTCCGAATTGGCCCAGATCGCCGATGTTGTACTGGAAGAAGTAGGCCATCACCGCGATCCGGCCGTAGGCCAGGAAGCCGAAGAGGAAGAAGCCCAGTACGACGATCTGCAGCGGGCGGTTGTGGAGGACCGAACGCCACAGGTCCTTCATCTTGGGTGCGGCGACTCCTGCCTTCGGCTGGACGACCTCTCTGGTGCTGAGGAAGCAGATCACGAAGATGATGAACGCGACGATGCCGACGGTGGGCACGGTCATGACGTAGCCCTGCACCGCGCCGCCGGGTCCCTTGCTGAAGAATTCCAGCAGCGGAACCACGGCAAGACCGATCAACGCGTTGCCGACGGAGACCATGACGAAGCGCCAGCTTGCGAAGGACAACCGCTCGTCGGTATCCAGTGTCAGGACGGCATTGAGCGCACCGTAGGGCATGTTGGTGAAGGTGGAGGCGATCGCGGCGAGCGCGAAGGTCACGATCGCGTAGGCGATCTTGCCTGGCATCGCCCAATCGGGGTGTGCCCAGAACGTCAGCGTCAAGGTAATGATCATGGCCAGCGGGCCGGCAATGAGGTAGGGACGGTAGCGACCGAAGCGGGTGCGGGTGCGGTCGGCGATGCTGCCGGCGATCGGATCGACGATGGCATCGGCGAGCCGGATGATCAGCACGAAGGTGCTGACCGTCGCCGCCGGGATCAGAAAGACGTCAGTATAGAAGACCAGCAGAAAGGCGCTGACCACGTACCACATTCCGTTGTAGCCGATCTCACCGATCGCGTAGCCGAGCTTGCGCCAGATGGATGCCTTGGGCATGGAGACAGAGGTGTCCCTCGACATGGGTGTTCCTTCCTCAAAAAGAGGGTGCGAGAAGAGAGGGGTAGCTCAGCACGAGGCTGAGAACAGGGTCCGAGCCGGCATGGTGCCGGGCGGGATCAGCGAGCCGGTGCTTGGTGCGGGTCGATCAAGATCTTCCCGAAGTCGTTGGGCTTGCCGAGGGCTTCGAAGGTTGCAGGTACGTCCTCGAGCGCGATGACATCGGTGAGCATGGGCGTCGGGTCGATCCGCCCCTGGGCCGTCATGGTCAGTGCGTGCCGCCAGTGCCGCTTGGCATACCAGCTTGCCCATACCAGTGTGGGGTTCTTCACATGCGGGATCAGTTGGGTGATGGTCTCCTCACCGAAGTGCAGACCGGCCGATACCACGCGGCCGCGCAGTGGGGCGAGCTTGATGGCCTGGTCGAGGATGCCCGGGAACCCCGCACACTCGCAGATGACTTCGGGGCGGCTGCCGTAGGTGTTGTCGAAATAGTCCTCCAGAGAAGTCGCCGCCGGGTCGAGGACGTCGGTGGCGCCCAGCTTCAACGCGAGTTCACGCCGGGCGGGCTTGACGTCGGAAACGACGATGGTGTCGACGCCGCCGGCAACCGCCCAGATGAGGACGGCCAGGCCGATCGGCCCGGCGCCGATGATCAGGAGTTTGTCGCCCATCGCCACTCGGCATTCCTCGAATACCTTCGCGCCGATCGATAGCGGCTCCATCAGCCCGGCCTGGCGATCGCTGACCTCCCCGGGCACGTGACACATCGACTGGGCGTCGACGACCAGATACTCGGCGTATCCCCCGGTCACGTCCTGACCAACCATCTTGAACTGCGCACACTGAACCTGTTCGCCGGTGAGGCACCAGACGCAGGTTCCGCAGGCTTGGGCCGGAAGGCCGACCACCCGCTCGCCGATCGTGAAGTCCGTCACGCCGTCGCCCAGTGTGACCACGCGTCCGAGGAACTCATGGCCCAGGATCGTGCCGGCCTTCAGGTAGCCGGGGAACTTGGGGTCGCCGCCGCAGATGCCGCAGGTGATCACTTCCACCAGCAACTGCCCGGCACCCGGGACAGGAACGGGGACGGCGTCAAGGAAAGAGACGCCCTGTTGGTCGTTGATCGCGACAGCACGCATCGTGGGTGGAAGCTGGGCAGCTACCTGGTTGGGCATAAAGACACCTCATCATCGAGTGGGCCTGTGGTTCCCGGATCCGTGGAGGACTCGGTGGAGAAACAGTAGGCCACTCACAAGACACGTGTCTAGTCGTGGGGCATGTGTTTTTTCACACCGATCGCGTCCCTTGGCGATCTCATCCGGAGTTGGCTGCTTCACACCGTGATGAGGTCGCCGTTGCGGGGCAGTGATCCCTGGAATGTGAGCGGTACGGCGTGGGCGCGTGCGATGTCTGGGCTGTCGATCGCCTGGATGTGGAGGTGGGGTTCGGTGCTGTTGCCGGTGTTCCCACAGCGGCCGAGCGTTTCACCGATGCGCACCCGCTGGCCGGGACGGACGGTGATGCTGCCCTGCTGGAGATGGCACAGGGCGATTACCGCCTGGCCGTTGCCGATGAGAACGTGGTTGCCAGCCAGCGCTGTCCAGCCTGCAGCGACCCGGCGCCGCTGCATCAGCGCGTAACCGACTGATGGCAAGCCTCGATAGGCGGGGTGGTCGGCAGATTCATGGTGGGCGGTCAGGACGGTGCCGGTGACCGGCGACAGGACAGGTCTGCCATGACCAGGGAAGGCGTCAGCGGGTTCGGGGAGCAGTAGCGATCGAGCGGTGAACGGCGCGGTGTGTCCGGCGCCGTCCACGGGGACGAAGTCGATTGCGTAGGCGGTAGCGAACAGTGTCGTGCCGTGGCTGGGGACGTGGTTGGCCGGACTGTTCTGGACGAGCCATCGGCCCGTGAACGGAAACGCTACGTCGATGCCGGTAGCCACCAGCCCTCCTTCCGCCGGTCCGACTGCACCATGATCGCAGTGCCAGCGTTGCTTTCGCGACGGGGTTCGATCTGGTGGGAGGCACGGTCCGTACACATTCGGAGCTGTCTCAGCGATGGAGTCGGGCGGCGCTGGCAAAGCCTGCCAGCCGGGCCGCGGAGTGCGGCTCACTTTCGCGCCCGGGCTTGCCGGGCGGCCCGAGGACCGCTTAGGTATGCCCCATGGTGGCATCGCGTGACGGCATTCATCCTGTCGAACGGCTGGTCTTCTTCACCGATGCGGTGGTCGCGATTGCGATGACGCTGCTGATCCTGCCGCTGGTCGAAGCCGTGACCGAGGCGGCTCGCGCCGGTCTCGACACTGCTCAGTTTCTGGTGGAGAACGAGGGGCCTTTGCTTGGCTTCGGGCTCAGTTTCGTGATCATCGCTGCCTTCTGGCGCAGCCACGACCGGCTGTTCGAACATGTCGGAGGCCAGGACGCGGTGCTGCTGTGGCTCAATGTGGGCTGGATGTTCACCATCGTGTGGCTCCCCGTGGCGACGGCTCTCGTGGGTGCGCTGGACACCGACCGGGTGCAGCTCGGAGTGTATATCGGCAGCATGCTGGCGACGAGTCTGTTGACCCTCGCCATGCACCTGTGGGTGCGCCGTCGGCTGGCGTTGCAGCAGCCGGATCGGCCGATGACCATCCGGTCGACGCGAGCTCTGGCGGCCAACAGCAGCCTGTTCGCCGTGGCCTTGCTGCTCGCCGTTGGCTTTCCCGAACTGGGATTCTGGGCGCTTCTCGTCCTGCTGGCCGATCCGCTACTGGCTCGGCTGCTGAATCGACACGCGCCGTCCTGAACCCGGACCGCCAGCCGCGTCTGACCGCCAGGTTCGACCGAGCCAGGATGGGCCTGTCAGCCCAGGTCCGCCACGGCGTCGCGCGGAGGTGCCGAGGTCTCCGGGGGAGGTGTGGCGATGACCACCTCGGCGCCCGCCTCCTCAAACTCGGCCACCCAATCGCGGGGGGCTCGCCAATCGGTGACCAGGGTGGTGATCTGCTCGGCGCCACAGATCCGGGCGAAGGCGTGGGCACCCAGCTTGGAGGCGTCGGCGACGATCGTGGTGCGGATGGCGCGGGCCTGGATGGCGCGGGCTATGGCCGCTTCCGACTCATTGTGGCAGTAGAGGCCGTGGCGGGAGTCGACGGCGTTGCCTCCGATGATCGCCTCGTCGATGGCAATCTCGCCGAGGGTGAGTTCGGCAAGGTGGCCGGTCGACTCGTAGGACTGCGGACGGACGACGCCGCCGAGCACCACGAGCCTGATGTTGGCCCGCACCGTCAGTTCGTTGGCGATGTTGATGGCGTTGGTGACGATGGTGAGTGCCGACTGGCCTGAGGCGTCCTGCTCGGAACGCAGTGCCAGCGCCCGGGCCACCTCGGTGGTCGTGGTGCCGCCGGTGATGGCCACGACAGAATGGTCGGCTACCCGTGCGCTGGCTGCGGCGGCGATGGCAGTTTTCTGTGAGACGTTGCGCTCGGCGTTGTACCGTAGCGGCAGGTCGTAGGCGGTCGAGTTGGAGACAGCGCCGCCACGGGTGCGGGTGAGTAGTTGCTGGTCGGCGAGGCGGTCGAGATCGCGTCGTACGGTGGCGGGGGAGACGCCGAGGCTGTCGGCGATCGTCGTGATCTCCGCGTAGCCCTCCCGGGACATGAGTCCGAGGATGTGGTTCCAGCGGTCGCGCGCCTTCATCTGCACCCTGCCTTTCTGACGGCGATACCACGCTGGCCAGACCCTATCCTGACCCGCCCCGGAGCCGGGAACTCCGCACAGACTTCGTAGCGAAGTTGAGTGGAGCTGCTGCGATGATGTTACGGGAATGTAACTATCTGGTTCAAAATCCCATGAATCAATCAAAACTGTGCAGATGTATGCAACGATTGCGTCATCGGTTGGTGAGGAGGACGGATGTCAGGCCTGAGTCAGAGGTGTGGGGAGCGTGCTCTCCGCACCGTCGGAGAGGTCCGCCGGTGGTGAGCCAGGAGCCTGTTCTGGTGTCACTGGAGAAGGTGTCGAAGACCTACTCGGGCATCACGGTTCTCAGCGGTGCGAACCTCACGATCCGGGCCGGCGAGGTGCATGCGCTGGTCGGCGAGAACGGCGCCGGGAAGTCCACCTTGATGAAGATCCTTGCCGGTGCGGAGTCGCCCGATCCGGGGGCGACCCTCAGCTACTTCGGCACCGAGCGGCAGGGCGTCGATCCGGTCCAGACCCTGCGGCTCGGAGTCTCGGTGATCTACCAGGATCTCAGCCTGTTCCCCAACCTCAGCGTGGCGGAGAACCTCGGCTTCACCCGGGCCCGCAGCAGGGGTGGTCTCTACCGCCACTCCACCTGGGTCGATGACGCCACCACACTGTTGCGCAAGCTCGGCCTCGACTACGACCCCACCGCACTGGTGGAGACCCTGAGCTTCGGGCAGCGGCAGATGGTCGCCATCGCCCGTGCGGTGGCCTCCGATGCCCAGGTGATCGTCATGGACGAGCCCACCTCGGCGCTGTCCTCGGCCGAGGTCTCATTGCTCTACGGCATCATCGAGGACCTGCGCGCCAGGGGCGCCGGCATCGTCTTCATCAGCCACAAGCTCGATGAGGTCTTCCGGATCGCCGACCGGGTCAGCGTGCTGCGCGACGGCCAGGTGATCACCTCCGGCCCGATCGGCGACTACACCGAGGACGAGCTGATCGCCGCGATGGTTGGTCGCCGCACCGAGTACGAGTCCGCGCGGGTGACCGGCCAGCCGGGACGGGAGGTCCTGCGCGTCGAGGAACTGCTGGTCGACGGAGCCACCGGCCCGGTCAGCCTGACCGTGCACGAGAACGAGATCGTCGCGCTCACCGGCCTGGTCGGCTCGGGCCGCACCGAACTCGCCCACACCATCTTCGGGCTCACCCCGGCGCGGGCCGGAAGGATCAGCATCGACGGCAAGCAGGTCAGGGTCGGCTCGCCCGCGCAAGCGGTCAGGCTGGGTATCGGCTACGTCCCTGAGGACCGCCGGGCGCAGGGCATCTTCGCCGGGCACGCGGTGAGCACGAACCTCTGTGTCGCCGCCCTCGACCAGACCCTCGGCGCTGTGCGGCAGGTCGTCCCCGCCAAGGAGGCGGTCCTCACCCGCCACTACGTCGAAGAACTCGACATCCGTCCGGCGCGTCCCGGCATCGACGCGGGAACCCTGTCGGGCGGCAACCAGCAAAAGGTGCTGCTGGCCCGCTGGATGGCGGCCCGTCCGCGGCTGCTGATCGTCGACGAGCCGACGAACGGTATCGACATCGGCGCCAAGCGGGAGATCCACCAGCTGCTCAAGCGGCTTGCCGAGACCGGGACGGCGGTTCTGGTCATCTCCTCCGAACTGCCCGAGGTGCTGGCCATCGCCAGTCGGATCCTCGTGATGCGGCAGGGACGCATCGTCGCCCAGACCACTCCCGAAGAGAGCACGCAGGAGTCGATCCTGGCACTCGAGCTGTCAGGAGAACAGCCATGATCCAGCAACTCCGGAGGCTCTCCTCCCGCCGGGAGAGCGTCATTGCCGCGGTGATCCTCGGGATCGCGATCATCGTCGGCTGCATCTCCCCGCACTTCTTCACAGCGGCCAACCTGCTCAATATCGTCAGCGGCAATGTCGTGCCGGCGGTGCTCGCCCTCGGCATGGCAGTCGTGCTGGTACCGGCCCACATCGACGTGTCGGTGGGCGCCCAACTGGCGCTGGTGGCCGTGGTGATCGGCGACCTCACCATTGCCGCCGTACAGCAGTCAGTGGTGATGAACCCGGTGTCCGTGCTGCTGCTCGGCCTGGTCGTCGGTGCCGTCCTGGGGGCGATCAACGGTGTGTTCGTGGCCTGGGTCCGGCTGCCCGCCATCATCGTCACACTCGGCATGTCCTCGATCCTGCGAGGGCTACTGTTTGCCACCACCAACGGCTCGTGGAGCTCCGGCATCCCCACCTGGATGACCGACCAGCAGGTCCACGGTCCGCTCGGGATCCCCACCGTGCTGTGGGTGCTGCTGGTGGTGGCGGTCGCGCTGTGGCTGTTCATCCACCACACCACCACCGGACGCGACATCCTCGCCGTCGGCGGCAACCGGGAGGCGGCGCTGCGGCTGGGAGTCAAGGTCGCCCGGACCGACTTCCTGGTCTTCGTCATCATGGGTGCGCTGTCGGGCCTGGCCGGTGTGCTGTACCTGTTCCAGATGGGCTCGGCCCAGCCCGGTGCTGCCGTTGGCATCGAGATGAGCGCCATCGCCGCCGCCATCCTGGGTGGCGCCTCGGTGCTCGGTGGACGCATCCACATCGGCGGCACGCTGCTCGGCGTCCTGCTGCTGGGTGTGATCGAGAACGCACTGGTGCTCAGCGGCGTCCCGGTCTACTGGCAGGACCTCGTCAGCGGCCTGATCGTCGTGGTGGCCATCACCGCGGCGGTCGTCCAGGACAGGGCCTCCCGGCTGAGGGCCGCGCGCACGCCGGCCGGAAAGGAGGTCGAGTGATGCGCCGACTAGCCAAGCGCTACGCCACCGAACTCGTGCTCGTGGGACTGTTCGTGGTGCTGTTCTGGGCAGTGTCCAGCCTCAGCCCCGCCTTCCTCACCACCGGCAATATGTTCCAGCTGGCCCGTCAGATGGTGGAGCTCTCGATCATCACCTGTGGCATGGCGGTGGTCATCATCTCCGGCGGCATCGACCTGTCCGTCGGCGCCCAGGTCGGCCTGATCAGCGTCACCATGGCCGTCCTGATCGTCTCGGGCTGGGCGATGGTTCCCGCCCTGCTGGCAGGGCTGGTCGTCGCACTGATCGCCGGTGCCATCAACGGCCTGCTGGTCGGCGTGCTCGGCGTCCCACCGCTGGTGGCCACCCTCGGCACCAGCCTGGTCTACGCCGGCGCGGCGACGGCGATGAGCGAGGGACGGGCGGTGTCCGGCTTCCCCGAGGCGTACTACGTCTTCGGGCAGAGCTTCGTCGGCCCCGTCCCCGCACAGGTCTTCGTGATGCTCGCCGTCGTCGCGCTCACCCTGGTGCTGATGGCCTTCACCCGGTGGGGACGCAGGGTCTACCTGATCGGCTCGAATCCGGTGGCGGCGCGCTTCGCCGGTATCCGGGTCTCGCGGGTGCTGGCGGGCGCCTACCTGTTCGCCGCGGTCCTGGCCTATGTCGTGGCCGTCGTGCTCTCCAGCCGCACGGCCACTGCGCGGGTCGACCTGGGCGACGCCTACGTGCTGTCGGCGATCTCCGCTGTCGTCTTCGGCGGCATCAGCATCGTGGGCGGCCGCGGCAATGTGCTCGGTGCCTTCCTGGGGGTGGCGATCTTCACCGTCATCCAGAACGGGCTCGGGCTGGCCGGCATCTCGGTCTTCATCCAAACGGTCGTCATCGGTGTCACCCTCATCGCCGTCCTGACCGCCCGCGAACTGTTCGGGAGGCTCGCGCAGCACTCCCGCACAACGAGCACGCCACCGGCCGGTGTGCCCGCAACCACAAAGGAGGAACAAGCATGACCCATCGCGTGAGGTCCGCGCTCGCGGCCCTGACCCTCGCCTCGCTTGCGCTCACCGGCTGTTCCAGCAGCCCGAGCGTGTCCAGCGAGGCTGCCCCGTCCGCGTCGGCCTCGTCCGACAACGGCTCCTACGACGTCGCCTTCATCCCGATGCTGGTCGGCGCCCCCTACTTCGAGACCGCCAACAAGGCGATGCAGGAGGCCGCGGCCCAGGTCGGTGGCATCAACTGGATCTACCAGGGGCCTGACACTGCCGATGCCGCCAAGCAGGCCGAGATCGTGCAGAACATGATCACCAGGAAAGTGGACGCGATCGTGATCTCGGCCGTGGACGGGACCTCCATCGTCCCGGTCCTGAAGCAGGCCATGGACGCCGGCATCCACGTCTACACCTGGGACGTCGACACCAACCCCGAGGGACGCGAGGCCTACATCGGCATCGGTTCCATGGAGGACTTCGGCCAGCACATGCTCGACACCATGGCCAACCTGACCGGCAAGTCCGGCAAGTACGCCGTCATCACCGGCTCGCTCAGCGCCAACCTGCTGAACGAACGCATCGACGCCATCAAGGCCTACTCCGCCAGCGCCTACCCGGACATGGAACTGGTGAGCGTCGAAGGCGCCGACGTCGACCCGGACAAGGCCTACACCATCGCGCAGAACCTGCTCACCGCCCACCCTGACCTCAAGGGCATCATCTCCAACAGCTCCGAGGCTGCCGTGGGCGCCGCCCGCGCCGTCCAGCAGGCCGGCAAGCAGGGTCAGGTGTTCGTCACCGGCATCAGCACCCCCAACGTGATGAAGCCCTACATCGCCGACAACTCGGCCCAGGTGCTCAACTTCTGGGACCTCGAGAAGTACGCCAAGCTCGACGTTCAGGTCGTCAAGGACCTGCTCGACGGCAAGAAGTTCTCCGACGGCCCGGTCACCGGCTACGACGGCTACGACAAGCTCACCTTCTCCGGTGACGTGCTGCTGTTCAACGAGTTCCTCGACATCACCTCGGAGAACATCGACCAGTTCGACTACTGATCGTCCCGCTCCAACCCCCACACGGTGGCGTCCCGCACCAGAACGCGGGGCGCCACCCGCAGGAGAAACCCATGACTGACCTTGTCCTCGGCATCGACGTGGGCACCTCGGGTGCCAAGTCCCTGCTCGTCGACGGCAACGGCACCGTCCTCGCCAGCGCGGTGCACCATTACCCGACCTCACGGACCACCACCGGACAGGTCGAACAGGACGCTACCGGCTGGTGGGACGGGGTGGTTGCCGCCGTGCGCGACACGCTCACCGGCATCGACCCGGCCCGGGTCAGCGCTCTGGCACTGTCCGCCCAGGGCGGCGCGCTGGTGTGCGCCGACAGCGAGGGACGTCCGCTCGCCCCGGCCCGCTCCTGGCTGGACAACCGCGCTGTCGACGCGGCGGCCGAACTGGCAGCACGCTTCGGTGCCCACGGATTCTACGAACGTACCGGCTGGCGGCTCGGTCCTCGCTACAACGCCGCCCAGCTCGCCGACCTGCGGGCGACCGAGCCCGACCTGTTCGGCCGCACTGCCTGCTTCCTCGACACCGCGGGCTTCATCACCCGGCGGCTGACCGGCAAGGTGGCCACCGACCTCAACTCCTCGGGCATCACCCAACTCCTCGACGCCGCTGGGCAGTGCTACGACCCCGAGATCCTCGACGCCCTCGGCATCACCACCGACCGGCTGCCAACGCTGGTCCCCACCGGCACCGTCATCGGCCCGCTCACCGCCGCGGCAGCCGACGCCCTCGGCCTGCCCGCCGGCGTCCTGGTCGTGGCCGGCGCCCACGACCAGTACTGCGCGGCCGTCGGAGCCGGAGCGATCGACGAGGAGACGGTGCTGCTGTCGGCCGGCACCGCCTGGGTGGTGCTCGGCTCCGCAGCACACCCGATCGCCGACCCGCAGGAGAACTTCGCCTTCGGCAGCCATGCCGTCCCCGGGCTGTGGGGACAGTTCGGTTCGCTGCTCAACGGCGGCTCCTCCCTGGAGTGGGTACGCCGGTTGTGGGGAACCGACGGCGTCCCGCTCGGCTTCGACCAGGTCAACCAGGACGCGGCGCAGGTTTCCGCAGGGGCGGACGGGCTGCTGTTCCTGCCGCATTTCGGCGGAACCGTGCCGGACTGGAACGACGCCAGCCGGGGCAGCTTCGTGGGTGTCGACCTGATCCACGAGCGCAAGCACTTCCTGCGCGCGACCCTGGAAGGGATCGGCGCCGAGGCTGCCGCCCTGCTGAGTCTTCATCGCAGGCTCAACCCGGCGGCCCGGCGGGTTCGGCTGATCGGCGGTGCGACCCGCAGCCCGATCTGGCCGCAGATCCTCGCCGATCTGGCGAACGTCCCCATCGAACTGCCCGCGGTCGCCGACGCCGCCTGCCTGGGCGCAGCGGTGATCGCGGCGGCGGGCGACCCCGCCCGGATCGCCGAGACCAGCCGCCGGATGGTCGGTGAGGTCGCCGTCCGTGAACCGGGGCCCGACCGCGACCGCTACGCAGATCAGGCGACCGTTCGCCAGGCATTCGCCGAGGTGCTCTCGGCCACGTACGGCACGACTGCCACACCACCGAGGAGTTGACATGGCTGTTCCCACCATCACCCCGACCGACCGGCGCTTTTACTACGAGCGGCTGCGCGCCCAGTTGCCGGATCGCATCGTCGACGGGCACGCCCACGTCTGGTATGACACCGACCTGTTGCCTGAGGGCAGCTATCCGGCGCGCCGCTCGGCGGCCTGGGCCGCCCGGATCGCCGCGACCAACCCGCTGGCCGACCTGGCCGAGACCTACCGGCGGCTGTTCCCCGGCAAGCAGGTGACCCCGGCGATCTTCGGCAACATCGACACCAATGTCGACATCCTCGCCAACAACGCCCACGTCGCGGCGGACGCCAGGATCTCCGGCCTGCCGGCCCTCGCCGTCTCGCACCCGAACTGGACGGCAGCGGAGTTCGAGCAGCGTGTGCTGGACGGCGGTTTCGCCGGCTGCAAGCCCTACCTCAACTTCGCGCCGACGGACATTCCCAGCGCCGAGATCGAGATCTTCGACTTCCTGCCGCGCACCCACCTGGAGGTGGCCGACCGGCACGGCTGGGTGGTCATGCTGCACATCCCGCGTCCCGGACGCCTCGGCGATCCGGTCAACCTGCGGCAACTCGCCGAGATCGACCGGGACTATCCCCACGCCAGGGTGATCGTCACCCACATCGGCCGCGCCTACGCCCTGGAGGACATCGGCGAGGGCATGAACGTGCTGGCGGCCACCAGGAACCTGCTCTTCGACATCACCGCCAACACCAACACCGAGGTGATGCGCAGGCTGCTCGACGTCGTCGACCCCGGGCGCGTCCTGTTCGGCTCGGACCTGCCGATCTTCGGCCTGCGCGGTCACCGCGTCGTCGAGAACGGGCGCTACCTCAACATCGTGCCGCGCGGTCTCTACGGCGACGTCAGCGACGATCCGACCATGCGTGAGACCGACGACGCCGACGGACTCACCCTCATGTTGTACGAGGAGATAGCCGCCTTCCTGGACGCCGCCGACGCGGCCGGGCTCAGCCGGGCCCAGCGCGATGCCGTGTTCTACGACAACGCCGTCGCCGTCTACGGGCCGGTGTCGCCGACCTGGCGGGAGCGCTGATGGGGACCCCGATCGTCCGCACCCCCTTCTTCGAGATCGGGGTGAAGAACTACCTCCACGGCGACGCCGTCCTCGACCTGGCCCGCGCTGCTGACGAGTCCGCCCGCACCCACGACGTGGACGTGCTCTTCATCGCTCCCACCCTGGAACTGCGCCGGGTCTGCGAGGCCACCGAACGGTTGATCGTTCTTGCCCCCCACATGGATCTCATCCCGCCGGGACGAGGCCTCAGCAAGGTGCTGCCCGAGGGGATCAAGGACGCCGGCGCCGCGGGAGTCGTCCTCAACCACATCGAGGACCCGCTGGCGATCGGCGAGTTGCGTCTGGCGATCGCACGGGCCCGCGACCTGGGTCTGCTGTCCTTCGTCTGCGCCGACAGCGTGGCGGAGGCGGTGGCGATCGCCGGCTTCGGCCCCGACATCATCAACCCCGAACCGAGCGACCGGATCGGCACCACCGGCGGAGTTCCACTCGACTTCGCCCGGGAGTCCACCGTGGCGATCCGTGCGGTGTCCCGGCAGATCCTGGTCGAACAGGCGGCCGGCATCACCAGCGCCGACGACGTCCGGACCCTGGTCCTGGCCGGGGCGGACGGTGTCGGCGTTGCCTCGGGGATCGTCGCTGCCCCCGACCCCGCAGCCGTCGCCCGAACCATGATCGCCGCCCTCGCCGCGGCCCGGGACCAGCTTCGCGAGGAGCCGTCCGTGTCCACCAACAGAAAGGCAACCCGCCCATGACCACCCACCGTTCGACCCTCGGAATCAGTTCCGCCGGCGGCCGTCCGTCCTTCCACAAGATCACCGACCAGGTGAAGACCGCCGTGGCGGCATCCGGGGTGAGGCAAGGGCTCTGCGTGGTCTCCACCCACCACACCACCTGCTCGGTGATGATCCAGGAAGACTCGATCGACCTCACCTACAACGGCCTGGAGTTCCTGCAGCAGGATCTGTGGGACATCCTGGAGGAGCTCATCCCCACCACTCGTGCGGAGGGGCAGTATCGCCACCCCGGCCCCGAGCTCACCGAGTTCTCCCGGCTCCACGGCGAGTCGAAGCCCGAGACCCTCAACACCGACGGCCACCTTCGTTCGGCCTTCTTCGGACGCAGCGAGACCATCCCGGTGGTGGATCAAGACCTGGACCTGGGCAGGTTCGCCCACGTGTACTTCGTCGACTTCGACCAGACCCGTCCCCGCGACCGCGAGGTCTCGGTCACCGTCATGGGCGACTGACGCCCCCTTCCAGCCACGAACCAAGAGGAGTCCCAATGACCACCGTGCATGCCCAGTTCACCATTGACTCGGATCGCCGCCCCACCTTCGACGACGTCACCGACCGGGTCACCGAGATCGCCGCCGGCTGCGGCCTCGCGGACGGCCTGGTCACGGTCTACTCCCAGCACACCACCTGCGCGGTGCTGATCCAGGAACAGTCCGACGACGTCAACTACTGGGGGACGCAGTTCATCCTGCAGGACCTCGTCGGCGGGCTCGCCACGCTGTTCCCCAGTTGCGCGACCGAGGGCCAGTATCTGCACCCCGGGCCGGAGCACATTCGCATTGCCCAGGCCGAACGTGCCGAGGAGCCCGTGTGGAGCCTCAACACCGACGCCCACCTGCGCTCGGTGATGCTCGGACGCTCGGTCGCCATCCCGTTGCAGGATGGCCGGCTCGAACTGGGCGACTTCGGACGGATCTACTTCGCCGACTTCGACCAGGTGCGAGCCCGCACGCGAACCGTGCGGGTGGCGATCGTCGGCTGAACCCCGCGGGGGCACTGCTGTCGGCGTCCCTTGACGAGATCTGAGCCGACAGCTACTGTGTAACCGGTTCCAGCTGGAACCGGTTACACAGTAGCGAGGAGGCTGGTGTGGTCACCGCCTACGATGTCGCGGCGCAGGCTGGCGTCTCGGTGGGAACCGTGTCGCGTTACCTGACCGGCAATGGTTATGTCAGCGAGGCCGCCCGGCAACGGATCGCCGCGGCCGTGGCTGAGCTGGGCTACATCCAGAACCGGGCGGCGGCGAGTCTGACCACCAAGAAGACCGGACTGCTCGGGTTTGTGGTCTCGCAGCTGAGCAACCCGTTCACCGCTGAAGTCGCGGCAGCGCTCGGTGACGAGGCGCGGGCGGACGGCTATGGAGTGGTGATCTCCGATTCCAACGGCGATCCGGACCTGGCGATCCAGGCGATCACCCTGTTGCGCAGCCACGACGTCGACGGACTGATCGTGACGCCACCGGAAAGCCCCGCCTACAACGACGCCCTCCTGGCTGCCGCCCGGAGCATCCCCGTGGTCGGGATCGGTTTGCGGACCAACCCCATGGTCACCGACCTGGTCAGCGGCGACACCCGGGGCGGGGCCCGTCTGGCGATGTCCCACCTGCTCGCTCTGGGGCACTCCCGGATCGCCTATGTCGGCGGGTCCAACATGGCCAGCGGGCGGTTCGAGGGCTATCGCGACTCGCTGACGGAGTCGGGCATCGAGATCAACGCTGACCTGATCTCGTTGGGGACGATGGATCGTGAGGCCGGCTTCAACGCGGTGCAGCGTTTCCTGACCCAACCGGCGCCTGTGACGGCGGTGTTCGCAGCCAACGACGCGCTTGCCCTGGGCGTGCTGCAGGGTGCCCACCGGCTCGGCGTCAGGGTCCCCCAACAGTTGTCGGTGATCGGTTACGACAATGTCGACATGGCGGTCCATGCGATCCCGCCGCTGACCACCGTCGCACAGAACATGGTTGGCATGGGCAGGGCGGCGATCCGGCTGCTGATGGATCGCCTGTCCGGCGCCGCACCCGCTGGCGAACCACGGCAGGTCGTCCTCGAATCCACCCTTGTCATCCGCGAGTCCTGTGCCGAACCGGCCGGGCAGTGAGCGGAGCCGTCCCCACCTGGCAGTTGAGAAAGGAAACCATGAGCACCGTCTCGTCAACGACCGATCTGGTGGTCGATCTCGCCGGCGCCGACTACACCGACCGGGTGTACGGCTGCTGGCAGGGCAAGAACGCCGGCGGCACCCTGGGCACACCCCTGGAGGAGGCCTGGGGACGCGAAGAGCCCTTCGACGTCTGGTGGTACCCCGAGTTGCAGGAGGGCGGCCTGCCCAACGATGACCTCGAGATGCAGCTGGTGTGGCTGAAGGCCGTCGAGGAGGTCGGGCCAGGCATCACCGCCCGCGATCTGTCGCGCTACTGGCTCGACCACATCGGCTACAACTTCGACGAGTACGGCCTGTCGAAGCTCAACCTTCGCCTCGGTCTGGAGCCGCCGGTCAGCGGCCACTACAACAACTGGTTCACCGATTGCATGGGGTCGCCGATCCGATCCGAGATCTGGGCCTGCCTGGCCCCAGGCGCACCGCGAGTGGCCGCCCGCTACGCCTATCAGGACGCGATCTGCGACCACGCCGGGGGAGAGGGGGTCTACGGCGAGCTGTTCAACGCCGCGCTCGAGTCGGCGGCCTTCGTCGTGCAGGACCCGCAACTGCTGATCGACATCGCGCTGTCCTACATCCCACAGGACTGCGCCATGCGCACGGCGGTGGTGGCTGCCCGCAATGCCCATGCCGCCGGCCTGGACTGGAAGCAGGCCCGCCGGGCGGTGCTGGACGCGACCCCGCACTACAACGCCCAGTACTCCCCGATCAACACCGGCTTCCAGGTCATCGGGCTGCTCTATGGCACCGACTTCGGCAACGGGATCTGCACGACGGTCAACTGCGGCTACGACACCGACTCCTCCGGGGCGGCGATTGGCAGCTACCTCGGCATCATCCTCGGCAGCGCAGGGCTTCCCGAGGAGTGGGTGGCACCGCTGGGCACGGGCATCTCCACCAACGAGTCCTGGGGTGGCGTGCGGCACCTCGCCGACGGCACCAATCCGGTGCCCGCCGATCTGGACGAGTTGATCGCCCGGATCCGGGTCGCCGCCCAGCGGGTGCTCCGCGAGCGTGGGGTGCTGGGCGAAGGGACCAGCTACTCGGTGGTGCTGGACGACCTCTACGCCGACGCCGGGATCGCGGAGCTGCTCGCCTGTGACCCCAACACGGTGCCGTTCCCCGGCGAAGACCTCGACGTCGCCATCGCATACGTTGACGGTCCGGGCTGCGTCCCGGGAGCCGTCCAGCGGATCCGCACCCGGCTGACCAACCGGCGTCTGGACCCCATCGACCTGACAGCGGCGCTGCGGGTCCCCGCCGGCTGGACCGCGCCGCTGACCCGGACGATCGCTCTTGAAGCCGGCGGTACCGAACTGGTGGAGTGGGAGATCACCCCCGGGCCGCTGGGCACGGTCAGACTCGCGAACCACTGCTGGCTGGAGCTGGTGCCCCAGGACCGTCCGGTTCCGCCGGCACTGCCGGTGGTCCTGGTCGGGTCGCACGCGGTGCGGCGCACTCCCGTGCTGGCGGCCGAAGGACGAACCGTGGACGAGTTGCTCGACGCGCCGTTCGCCGCCGAGACCGCCACCTCACCGCTCAGCGAGAACGGCCGCCCCGGGCCGTGGGAGATCGCCTGGGCCGACGGGCATGCCCAGCCGGTCGAGCTGGACCGGGCCGGCGTCCGCTACCTGCAGGCGTTCATCAACTGCCCCAGCGAGCGGGACGGCTTCCTGGTGATCGACCCGAGCTGCCCGATCAGGTACTGGCTCAACGGGGTCGAGATCGGTCAGAACCGCGAGTTCCGGCTGATCCGACCGAACCAGAAGTCGGCCGAGGGGATCGGCGCCGACGTCCACCTGCGGCAGGGCTGGAACGAGATCCTGGTGAAACTCGTCCACGACGGTGAGCACGCCCCCGCCGAACTCCATCTCGCCTTCTCCAGCCCGTTCCGGATCCACGCCTACGCCCACGACCTCGACTGGGCGGCGTTCCCCTGGAGTTCCACCCAACCATCCGACGACTAGCACCAATCAACCAGAACCGAAAGGACAGCGATGTTCTCACGCAAACCCAAGGGCCTGTCGCTGGTCGCGGCCGGCATCGCCACCGCGCTCCTGCTCGCAGGCTGCGGATCAAACCCTGCACCGAGCACGTCCAGCTCCGCCGGTGGCGGTTCGGCGCCTGCCGCACAGACCACCATCGACCTGTGGAGCTGGAACCCCGACGAGAAGACGGCGGTCAGCTATATCGAGGCCTTCGAGAAGGAGAACCCGACGATCAAGGTGACCCCGCGGTTCATCCAGTACTCCGACTACGTCAACACCGTCCAACTCGCGCTCCAGTCCGGCTCCGGACCGGACGTCTTCGGTATCCAGGTCGGAGCCCTGACCAACCAGTTCGCCCCGTTGTCGGAGGATCTCGCCCCGGCGCTGGAAGCGAAACTCGGCGCCGACTGGAAGGACAAGCTGACCGCTACCGACCAGCTCGCTGTCGATGGCAAGCAGGTCGGCGCACCGTGGATGATCACCGGTGGCGGCCTGATCTGGGCCAACCAGACCCTGGTCGACTCACTCGGCCTGAAGGTGCCAACCACGATGGCCGAGTTGAAGACCTTCTGCCAGGCGGTCAAGGACGCCGGCAAGGCCTGCATGCTGCAGGGCGCGAAGGACGCCTGGCAGAACATCGACGTCTACCAGTCGATCATCAACCAGATCGCCCCCGGTGAGTTCTATAAGGCGCTGGCCGGTCAGGCCGACTTCAGCGGGCCCGACTTCGTCAAGGCCTTTGACATCTGGAAGAGCTTCTTCGATGACGGCATCTTCATCGACGGTGCCCTCGGCATGACCGGCTACCCGGACGCCAACGATGCCTTCAAGAAGGGCGAGGGAGCGTTGATCGCCTTCGGCAGCTGGCAGAACGCTGACACCACAAACAAGCGGCTGGCCGAGTACGCCGAGAGCTACGGGGACGCGTTCGACCCGAACACCGTGTTCATGCCGTACTTCTTCCCGCAGGTGGTAGACGGCGGCACTACCGGCACCATGTTCGGCGGCCCTGACGTCGGCTTCGCCGTGGCCTCGTCCAGCGACGCCAAGGAGGCGGCGGAGACGTTCGTCACCTGGCTGAGCGCCAGTGAGACCGGTCAGAAGCTGATGGCCAAGACCGTTCAGCAGCCTGCGCTGAAGTCCGTGCCGCTTGACCTCTCCGATGTCACCACCGATGCCCAGAAGGCGGCCCTTGAGGCCCAGGGCCCGGCGCTGGCCGACATGATCGGTGCCCGCCAGATCGACAGCGCCGATGTCAACACCGCCCTCGGCGACGCGCTCTCCGCGGTCGCGTCCGGGCAGCAGAGTTCGGCCGATGCGGCCAAGGCGGTTCAGGCCGCCATCGCCGGCTGAACCCGGTCGGTTGTGGTGCGGGCGCAGTGCCTGCACCACAACCGTGACCGTCAGGATCATCGAGGCAACCACGAAGGAGGTCACCGTGACGACGTCCCTGCCCACCGCACGCCGCCGGAGCACGCGGCAACCCACCGCCTACCTCTACCTCCTGCCGGCGCTGGTGGTGATCGTGGGCATCACCTACTTCGGGATTGGCTACAACGGCTGGGTCTCAACCCTCGACTGGAATGGTGTCGATCCCAGTCCGACCTCGGTCGGGATCGGCAACTTCGCCGCGATTGCCGTCGACCCGATCTTCTGGGGTTCCCTCTCCCACGTCGCGATCTTCGGTGTGATCACCATCACGATCCAGATGGTGCTTGGGCTGGCGCTGGCGCTGGTGTTCAGCGGGCCGGTCGCCGGACGGGGGGTGTACAAGGCACTCATCTTCATCCCGGTCGTGCTGGCGCCGGCGGCAATCTCGACGGCCTTCCGTCAGTTCCTCAGCCCCACCGGACAGGTCAATCAGGTGCTGGAGACCCTCGGCCTCGGCTGGATGGCTCAGGCCTGGATTGCGGATCCGCGGTTCGCGCTCTCTGCGCTGGCGGCGGTGAACATCTTCCAGTGGACGGGTTTCAGCTTCATCCTCTACCAGGCAGCGCTGTCGCAGATCGACCCCAACAACCTTGAGGCCGCCCAGCTCGACGGTGCCGGAACCTGGCGCACCATCCGCCACATCGTCATCCCGCAGCTGCGCTCGACCCACCTGACCCTGGCCCTGACCGGGGTGATCGGCTCACTGAAGACCTTCGACATCGTCTACCTGATCACCGGCGGCGGGCCGGGCCGGGCCACCGAGTTCCTCACCACCTACATCTACAAACAGAGCATCACCCAGTTCCACGTGGGCTACGGTGCCGCGCTGTCGATCATCATGCTGGTGCTCGCGCTGCTGCTGACCCTCGTCCAGCTCCGGCTCTACCGTCTCGACCAGGAGGACTGAGGTGTTCGGACGACCCACCCTGCGCAACCGGATCTTCTACCAGGTGCTCGCGACCCTGTGCGTGGTGCCCTTCGCGCTGCCGCTGTTCTGGATCATCTCGATCAGTTTCGAGGGACGCGGGGCGGTGGCGAACTACTCGGCGGTGGTCACCCAGACCCCGTTCGTCAGGTTCTTCCTCAACAGCCTGGTCATCTCGGCCGGGACGGTGGCGCTGGTGTTCGCATGCACCATGCTGGCTGGCTACGCCCTGGGCAAGCTCGACTTCGCCGGCAAGAAGCTGATCTTCAACGCGATCCTGGTTGGACTGATGATCCCGGCGGTCGCGCTGATCGTCCCGATCTTCCTGATCGTGCGGCAGTTCGGTCTGTTCAACAACTTCGTCGCCGTCATCCTGCCGCTGACGGCAGTGATCATGCCGATGACCGTTCTGCTCACCCGCAACTACATTCAGGGCATCCCCGACGAACTCATGGACGCGGCCAAACTCGACGGGGCCTCCAGCTTCGGAACCCTGTTCCGGATCGTCATCCCGCTGTCCAAACCGATCATCGCGGTGATCGTGGTCTGGGCGCTGCTGAACTCCTGGAACGAGTTCCTGCTCCCGCTGCTGTTCCTGCAGGATCCGAACCTGCAGGCGATCACCCAGATCCCGACCTATTTCACCTCGACCTACGGCTCCGACGTGCCGAAGATCTTCGCCGCGCTGGT
>NZ_JAYFPT010000044.1:0-42886 GCF_034927565.1 Propionicimonas sp. | reverse complement strand
GGGGCGCTGGAACAGGAGGTTCTCGCAGTTCTCCACCAGCTTGTAGGAACGCTCCGGGTCAAGCCCGATCTGGTGGCCGGGGACCACCGTCGAGGCAGTGATGTCGTCCTCGGTCTGCACCTTCACCGCCGGGCTGAAGTCATGCCGCAGCCCGAACAGCCGCCACGACCCGTCGGCCTCGAAACCCACCCGCAGCATGTTCACCACGATCTTGTCGCCATCGCGCCGCAGCGCGTTGCCGAGCCGGCCGTTGATCCGTCCGACGGTGAAGTGCGAGCGCCAGTCGTCGACCCACTCGGGTTGTTAGAACCGCTTCACCACGAAGACCAGTTCGGTGATGTGTGCCGGGATCGACTCCAGCCAGGCGTTGTAGTGGTCGTGGAACTCCGGCGACGGGGTGAGCAGCTTGATCACCGAGCCGATCGAGCGGGTGTCGGCCAGGATCGGACGGTGGTCGATGCCGTTGGCCGCCGGATCGGCGAACCGCTGCGAGAAGTCGCCCTTGATGATCTGTGCCACCTCGTCGAGGTCGTGCTCGATGTCGGGGGCATAGGCATTGCCAAAGATGAAGGCATCGGTGATCGCCTTGGAGATCTCCGACTTCCCGCCGCCGGACACCGTTGACGGCTTGTGGCAGCTGGTCGCGTACGGCACGGTGCCAGCCAGGCTCCACTGGGTGCGGTCGGCGGCCTGCTGCTTCATCTCGACGCGGTAGCCGTTGGGGCTGAGATAGGCGGTGCCGGCCCGCAGCGGGACGGACGCCTGCCCGCCCGCACCGTCGTCCCAGGACACGGTGAGGGTGCGCAGCGAGTAGTACGGGTTGGCCGGCACCAGCACCACGCCCGGCTGGCGGGTGTCCAGGGCGTGCCCCTCGGGCTGCAGCTGGAACCGCTCCGGATCGCGTTCGAGCACCTCCGCCAGGGTGTACTCGTCGGCGCAGGAGGTCTCGTGGTACTCCTGCCCCAGGTTGTAGGAGGCGTACACCAAGGCCCCGCCGGAGTGCTCCTCCTCGGCGTTGCCGAACAGGTTGGCCGAATAGGAGATCTGGGACTTGACCTCCTTCTTGCAGTAGCCGAAGTAATTGTCGGCGATCACGGTGACAATGACGCCGCGCTCATCACGCGCGCAGATCTTGAACGCCTGGCCGTTGTTGTAGCACTCGTCCTCGTGCTCCCAGGCGGCGCCGTCGCGCAGTTGGCGGGGCGTGGCCTGCGAGACGTGTGGCAGGCCGAGTTCCTTCTTGGTCACCTTCGTCAGGTGCGGGGCCAGCACCACCAGGCCGGTGTGCCCGGTCCAGGTCTGCGGCGCCAGCGAGGAGTCGTTCTCCGGCAGGTAGGGGTCGCCGCCGTTGCCGAAGATGCCCTCGACGAAGTCCAGGTTCGCCACCAGCCCGCCCGGCACGATGAACCGGGTCTCAAGCCGCTTCTCCCGCACCTGACCGGGCACCTCGGGGGACACCAGCGGACGCAGCAGCAGCGACACGAAGCAGGCCGCCGGGGCCGCCTGGTTGGCGGTGTAGGGCAGCACCTTGTCGACCTCGGGTGGGCTGAAGGCCAGCTCGAGCAGCCGGGCGAAGACCGGTTTGGGCACCGCGATCTTGTCGTCGGGAATCGGCAGGCCGCCTTCGGCGATGTGGAAGACCCCGGCGGTGGTGCGGCGGTCATTGGCCGGGTTGTGCAGCACCCCCTGGGCCAGCCGGTACGAGCTCAGCAGCGGGGAGGCGTAGGTGTCGCCGTCGAACGGCAGTGACAGTTCGCGGGCCAGGCCGGGCTCGTCCAGCACGAGGGTGCGGCGCGGCAGCCGGGGGGCCAGGCCGGTGTCGGCCAGGTAGTCGTCCAGCCAGTTCTGGATCCGCTGATCGGCCGCGCACAGCCGGTCGGCCAGCCGGCGGCTGAGCTCCCGTTGCCGGGCCAGGATGGGCGCGACCAGCCTCGCTTCCTCGGTCTGGGTGAAGCCGTCCAGCAGGGGAAGGCCCACCTGGGCCAGGCGGAGGTTGATCTCGGCGCTTTGGACTAAAGCCATACCGTCATTCTCGGCAACCGGGCAACCGATCACCAGTTCGTCTCGCGCACCAGCACGAACTCCCCGTCGTCCTGCGCCCCACCGCACCTCCGACCGCGCTCACCGAGTGTTCAGCAACGCAAGAACCTCGCCCAGAACCAACCAGACGTCCACCATCCGAGACGGATGGACACAATCTGGTATCGATTTGCACTTCGGCGAAGAAATGTAATGCGCGCGTAACGAGGGGTCGGGTGAACTGTCCCCCTCATGAATTTGATGCTTCGGACGCCGAACCACCGGCACCGAACAGAGAGGACATCCATGAAGGTCACCAAGGTTGCGCGAATCGCAGCCGTCGCCGCCGCGGCAGGGCTGGTGCTCACCGCCTGCGGTCGGGCCGACACTCCCGCACCGTCCGCCTCCTCGACCGGGGGCTCCACGGCGCCGTCCGGCGGCACCGCCGCGGCGGCTCCGATCATCGTCGGCACCACCGACAAGGTGCGCACCATCGACCCGGCCGGCTCCTACGACCATGGATCGCTGACCGTCGAAATTCAGGTGTACCAGTTCCTGTACGGCTTCGTCGGGGACGGGAACGCCCCCGTGCCGGACGCGGCGGAGTCCTGTGACTTCACCGAGCCGACCGTCTTCGAGTGCAAGCTGAAGGACGGCCTGACGTTCGCCAACGGCCACGCCCTGACCTCTTCGGACGTGAAGTTCTCCTACGACCGGATCCTCACGATCAACGATCCCAACGGTCCGGCCTCGCTGCTGGGCAACCTGGACTCGATCGTCACACCGGACGACCTGACCGTCCAGTTCAAGCTGAAGAGTGCGAACGACCAGACCTTCCTGCAGGTGCTGGCCACCAGCGCCGGCCCGATCGTGGACGAGGAGGTGCTCTCCCCCGACGCGCTCACCCCGGACGCCGACATCGTGGCCGCCAACGCCTTCTCGGGCCCGTACACCATCACGTCGTACAACATGAACGACACCCTCGAGTTCGCCCCGTACGCCGACTACAAGGGCTCCCAGCCCGCGCCGTCCAATACCGGCGTGACGCTGAAGACCTTCACCGATGCCACCAACCTGAAGCTGTCGATAAGCAACGGTGACATCGACGTCGCGTACCGCTCGCTCACCCCGACCGACATCGAGTCGCTGCAGTCCGACGACAAGGTGAAGGTGTGGCAGGCCAAGGGCGGCGAGATCCGCTACATCGTGTTCAACCTGAAGACCCAGCCGGGTGACAACGACGCGCAGAAGTTCGCCGTCCGCCAGGCGGTGGCCTCGCTGGTCGACCGCGATGCTCTGGCGAAGAACGTCTACAAGGACCAGTACACCCCGCTGTGCTCCTACATTCCGGACGGCTACGTTGGCGCCAACACGGCGGTCTGCGACACCTACCCGCTCGACAAGGACGCGGCCGCGAAGTACCTCTCCGATGCCGGCGTGAAGACCCCGGTGGAGCTCAATCTGCAGTACAACCCGGATCACTACGGCTCCAGCTCCGACCAGGAGTACGGCCTGATCAAGCAGCAGCTCGAGTCCTCGGGCCTGTTCACGGTGAACCTGCAGGCGACCGAGTGGGTCACCTACTCCAAGGAGCGGGTGGCCGACGCCTACCCGGCCTACCAGCTGGGCTGGTTCCCGGACTTCCCGGATGCCGACAACTACCTGAACCCGTTCTTCAACGCGAACAACTTCCTGGCCAACCACTTTGACGCCAAGGACATTCAGGAGGCGATCAACGCCGAGGTCACCGAGACCGACGCCGCAGCGCGCCAGGCCAAGATCGAGCAGATCCAGAAGACGATGGCGGAGAAGTACCTGTCCACACTGCCGCTGCTGCAGGGCTCGCAGTGGGCGTTCTCCGGGACCAACGTCTCGGGGATCTCACTGGGAGCGTCGGAGAACCTCTCCTTCGTGTCGATCGCCAAGGCGTGACCCACTGAAGCAACGTCCGCCCCCGGATCCACCATGGACCGGGGGCGGACGTGCCCCTCCGACAACAATTGAGAGCGAGTCCATGGCATCCACGCAGAGTTCGACGAAGGCGTTGCTGAAATACCTGGGGCTCCGACTGGTACTGATCATCCCCACGGTCTGGATCCTCGTCTCGGTGGTGTTCTTCCTGCTGCGGGTCACCGGCGACCCGATCACTGCCGCCCTCGGCGGACGCCTGCCACCCGACCAGATCGAGGCCCGCAAGCAGGCAGCGGGCTACAACGACCCGATTCTGGTCCAGTACTTCCGCTTCCTCGGCGACCTGCTGCAGGGGGACTTCGGCCGCACTGCCGACAACCGCACCATCAGCTCGATTCTGATCGAATACGGCCCCGCCACCCTCGAACTGGCCTTCTGGGCGCTGATCGTCGCCTTCGCGATCGGCATCCCGCTGGGACGGCTGGCGGCCCGCTACTACAACAAGCTTCCGGACGTGCTGATCCGCTCCTTCGCGGTGCTGTTCTACGCCGCCCCGGTGTTCTTCGTCGCTCTCGTCCTGAAGCTGGTGTTCTCGGTCTGGCTGGGCTGGCTGCCGATCTCCGGCCGCGCCTCCACCCAGGTCGCCTCAGTCTTGGAGAACGGGGTCCAGACCAACACCCACATCTACATCCTCAACGCCATCCAGTACGGCGAACCGGCCTACATCCTGGACGTCCTCAAGCACGCCGTCCTGCCCGGCCTGGCGCTCGGCCTGCTCACCGCCGGGGTGTTCATCCGGCTGGTGCGGATCAACCTGCTGCAGACCCTGCGGGCCGATTTCGTGACCGCCGCCCGGGCCCGCGGCGTCCCGGAGAAGGACGTCGTCAGCAAGCACGCCTTCCGCAATGCGCTGATCCCGGTGGTGACGGTGATGGGCATGCAGATCGCCATGCTGCTGGCCGGCGCGATCCTCACCGAGACCTCCTTCGAGTGGCAGGGGCTGGGCTACTGGCTGAGTCAGTTCCTGATCGCCCGCGACTTCGTGGCGGTGCAGGGCATCGTCACCGCGATCGCGGTGATCGTGGCGGTCGCGAGTTTCCTGATCGATCTGATCAACGCACTGGTCGACCCGAGGGTGAGGTACTGACATGGCACTGCCCACTCTCGAAGCACCGGTCTCGACCGTGCCGCCGGGCCGCCGCGGCTCAGGGATCCCCGGCCTGGCGCTGATCCGCTCCACCCACGGCCTGCAGCGCGGCATGCTGCTGACCGGTATCGGCATTGTCGCGGTCTTCCTGGTCGTCGCGGTGTTCGCGCCCTGGATCGCCCCTTACGGCTTCGCCGACATCTTCGCGCCGCAGCAGCCGCTGTCGGGCGAGCACCTGCTGGGCACCACCGTCGGCGGCTTCGACGTCTTCTCCCGGATCGTCTGGGGTGCCCGGACGGCGCTGGAGGTGATCCTGCTCGCGGTGGTGCTCTCCATCGTGATCGGGGTGCCACTCGGCCTGGTGTCGGGCTACCTGGGCTCCTGGCTGGACCGCGTCCTGGTGCTGGTGATGGACGCGCTGTACGCCTTCCCGTCGCTGCTGCTGGCGATCGTGGTGTCGATCATGATCTCGAGCAGCTCGAGCGCCTTCGGCGGGATCGCGTCGGCGGCGATCTCGATCACCGTGGTGTTCGTCCCGCAGTACTTCCGGGTCACCCGCAATGCCACCATGGCAGCCAAGGCCGAGCCCTACGTCGACGCCGCCCGGGTGGCCGGGGCGAACCCCGGCCGGATCATGTTCGGGCACATCATGCCGAACGTGTCGCAGTCGATCCCGGTGCTGATGACGCTGAACGCGTCCGAGGCGATCCTCACCCTGGCCGGCCTGGGCTTCCTCGGCTTCGGTATCGAGCCGAACTCCGCTGCCGAGTGGGGCTACGACCTGAACAAGGCCCGAGCCGATGTGGCCAACGGCATCTGGTGGACCGGCGTCTTCCCCGGCCTGGCGATCGTCCTGATCGTGGTCGGGATCACGCTGATCGGCGAGTCGCTGAACGACGTGCTCAACCCGCTGCTGCGGACCCGCGGCGGCAGCACCACTGCCGACGAGCAGGAGGTGGCCGCGTTCGCCGAGCAGGAGATGGCCACCGACGACGACCCCACGTCCCCGGCGGATCACGGTGACGGTTACGCCGGGCCAGGGGACGGTTCCGTGGCCCACCCCGAGCCCCCCGAACCCGACGGCCCACCGCCCTCCAGGCAGCCCACCGACACCGAGGGGGAAGCGCGATGACCGCCCAGACCGAACCCCAGGTGCTGCTGCGGGTGGAGAACCTGCACGTGTCGTTCCGGACCGACGGCGCCCCCGTCCGCGCGGTGCAGGGAATCAGCTACGACCTCGCGCCCGGCGAGACGCTGGCGATCGTCGGCGAGTCCGGGTCGGGCAAGACCGTCGGTTCCCGGGCCATGCTCGGGCTGCTGCCGGACTCGGCCCGGGTGGAAGGGTCGGCCACCCTTGACGACACCCAACTGGTCGGGCTGCGCGGCGAGCAGATCCGGCGGGTGCGTGGCGACCGGATCGCGATGATCTTCCAGGAGCCCTCCACCGCCCTCGACCCGGTGCGGACGGTGGGCTGGCAGCTCTGTGAGGCGCTGCAGATGCACCGCAGGCTGAGCCGGAAGGCGGCCCTCGCCCGGGCGGTGGAGTTGCTCGACCTGGTCGGCATCCCCGAGCCGGAGCACCGCGTCCACTCCTATCCGCACCAACTCTCCGGCGGCCAGAAGCAGCGGGTGATGATCGCGATGGCGATCAGTTGCGACCCGGAGGTGATCATCGCCGACGAACCCACCACCGCCCTCGACGTGACGGTGCAGGCGCAGATCCTCGACCTGCTGCGCGACCTGCAGGAGAAACTCGGTACCGCGATCATCCTGATCACTCACAACATGGGCGTGGTGGCCGACCTGGCCGACCGGGTGGCAGTGATGTACCGCGGCGAGATCGTCGAGGCCGGCACTGCCCGGGACATCTTCGAGCGCCCGCACCATCCCTACACCCAGCATCTGCTGGCCTCCGTGCCGCACTTGGGGGCACCGCGGCCGGAGTCCATGGACACCCCGCTGGTGGCCGAACCGTCCCGTGACGTGGTGATGAGCGTGCGGAGCGTGGACGTCGACTTCCCGGGCCGGTTCGGCTCCGGGCCGGTGCATGCCGTGGCCGATGTCTCGCTGGACGTCCATGCCCACGAGATCGTGGCGCTGGTCGGTGAGTCCGGCTCGGGCAAGACCACGCTGGGACGCTGCACTGTCGGTCTGCAGCCGGTGACCCGGGGCGAGATCGAGGTACTGGGGACGAACATCGTGACCGCGAACGCACGGGAACTGCGCGGGTTCCGGCGCCGGGTCGGCTTCGTCTTCCAGGATCCGGCGGCCTCTCTGAATCCGCGGATGACCGTCGGGGCCTGCATCGCCGAGCCGCTGCGGATCCACGGCATCGGGACGAAGGAGGAGCACTACGAGCGCGTCCGCAGGCTGCTGGAGGCGGTCGAGCTTCCGTCCGACTACGCCCAGCGGTATCCCCACGAGCTCTCCGGTGGGCAGCGACAGCGGGTCAGTCTGGCCCGCGCCCTGGTCACCGGGCCGGAGTTCGTGGTCGCTGACGAGCCCACCTCGGCGCTGGACGTGTCGGTGCAGGCCAAGGTGCTGGAGGTGTTCGTCCGGCTGCAGCACCGGATGGGCTTCGCCTGCCTGTTCGTCACCCACGACCTGGCGGTGGTGGACATGCTGGCCGACCGGATCGCGGTGATGCAGAACGGCAAGCTGGTCGAACTCGGCGACCGCGAGCAGGTGCTGCGCAGCCCGACCCAGCAGTACACCCGTGACCTGATCGCCGCGGTCCCGGTACCGGACGCGGCCGAGCAGACCAGACGCCGGGAGTTGCGCCGCGCGCTGCGCGCCGCCGGCTGAATCGTCGCTTGGGCACTCGTGCAGGTTGGCGTGCCTGAGCGCCCCGGACGGTTACCATCAGGTCATGTCTCCCGAGGTGTTGGTTCCCGCTGTCGTGATCGCCGCCGGGCTCGTGCTGTGCTTCTTCGGCTACGTCTCGATGCGCTGGATCCTGACCATCATCGGCGGTTTCGCCGGCTGGCGCCTGGGCGGCTACGTGAGTACCTATCTCGACCTGGGGCCGGAGTTCCGGACGGTCATCTACTGGGGGGCCGCGATCCTGATCGGACTGCTGCTGGCCACCTTGGCCTTCGCCTTCTACACCACCGGCGTGCTGATCTCCGTCGGGGCGATCGGGTACAGCATCGGCGTGGCCGTCGCCCCGATGTTCGGGTTCGCCGGCACACAGGTGCTGATCTGCGGCGGTTTCAGCGCGCTCGTGCTGGCGATCGTCGCCCTGGCCAGCAGGCTGCCCAAGGTGCTGCTGGTGGTGGTCACCTCGGTGGTCGGTGCCGCCGCCGTCGTGGTCGGCCTGCTCGGCCTGCTCGGGGCGGTGGACGTCACCGCGCTCACCTGGGACACCCTGCCGTCCCTGCTCACCGTCGGGTTGCCCTGGTTCCTGCTCTTCTTCGCCGTGCTGACCGCCGGCATCCTGGCCCAGCTGAAGGGGAAGTCCAAGCCGCGGCTGGCCGCCGCCTACGCCTGACGGTGGTGACACCTGGAAGAGATGAGGTCACACGATGTACGTTCCTGGTGCGGTAGCCGGATCGGCGGTTGCTCTTGTCCTTCTTGCTGGATGCGTGTTCGACGCGGGCAAGCCGGAAGTGGTCTTCGAGAACAACCTGAGCGTTGATGTTCAGGTGCATCTGGATGGTGTGGAGCATCCAGCAGTGATTCAAGTCTCGCGGGACGGCGGGACCAACTCACTGCCGGTTCGAGACTGCCGCGGAACGGGGATTGTCGTGGAGACCACCGACGGCGACCTGGTGGGTCGGGTGGACAAGCCCGCCTGCGTTGACTGGCGCTTGACTGTCAACGAGGACGGCAGCCTGACCTACCAGGAGCGGTAGTTGCGCACCTCGGTGGGGCCGGCTTCGGGCCACAGAGCCTGGGCCCAGCCCCGTGCTGGCGCGTCCTTCCGGGCGGGGTCACCAGGGACGGGTTCTGTCGAGCCACTCCCGAGGCTCAACGCACAGCCGGTGCCCCGGAGCGAGCGATCAGGCTGGCGAGCGGATGATCGTCCGGGACGGACGGCAGCGCGCGAGCGCCGGCCAGGCCGTCGCCCTGGGCAGGGTAGGCAGCAAAGCCGGGCCAGCGGCGGCGCAGCGCCGCCACGCAGGCAGCCCGGACGTGCTCGCTGGTGAAGACGCCGCCGACCAAGCAGATCAGCGGATTGTCCGTCTCGCCGATCCGCTCGGCAGCAGTGACGCAGGAGTGCGCCAACTGTTCGCCGGCACGCTCGCAGATCGCGGCGGCCACGACGTCGCCGGGGGCGAGTTCGCCCACCACCCGGGCAAAGGAGGCCACCACCCGCACCTGGTCGGGATCGGTCTGCAACTCGATGTAGGCATCCTCGAGATCGGGGAACCGGCGCTGCACCGCTTCGGTCAGCGCGGTGGCAGGCCCGCGTCCGTCATGCGCACGGAGCACCGCGTTGAGCGCCTCACGGCCGATCCAGAAGCCGGAGCCGGCGTCGCCGATGATGTGCCCCCAGCCGTCCACCCGGGCGACATCGTGGGCGCCGACACCAAAGGTGATCACCCCCGTCCCGGCAGCGCAGACCACGCCGCGGCGGTTCCCGACCGCCCCCAGGAAGGACGTCACTGAGTCGTGGGCGAGCAACACCCGGCGCAGCCCGTGGGGTGCGCACAACCGCAGCAGTTCGTCGGGGTCGTTCTCGGCGGCGGTCAGGCCCGTGGTGCCGATCGCCAACTCGTCGGCTCCAGTACCGGTGCGCGCCACCACCTGGCTGACCACGTCAGCCAACTGCGGCAGCAGACTGACGTTGGTACGCACCCCCGGGAAGCTGAACGTCTGATCGCCGAGTGCCACCTTGATGGCGGTCTGGCCGGAGTCGATCGCGAGCACAGCCATCGCGCGTGCGTCCCTTTCTGAAGCCGGGAGAACAAGGAGCGGTGGGGGCGCCGCCGGGCGGCGCACCCACCGGTAAGAGGGAACTACGTGCTGCGAACTACTTGCCGCAGACCTCGGCGGCAGCCTTCCCCGCAGCGGTGTCGGGCGCGTACTGGGTGCAGACGTTGTCCTTGGTCACGATGACCGGGGTCAGCAGGTAGGCCGGGACGACCTTCACACCGTTGTCGTAGGACTTGGTGTCATTGACCTCGACCGGCTCGCCCTTCTGGATCTGGCCGATGTACTCCACGACCTTGGTCACGAAGGTCTTGGTGTCCTTGTCGATGGTGGAGTACTGGGTACCCTCGAAGACCAGCTTGACCGACTCGACCTCGGAGTCCTGACCGGTGATCACCGGGTTGGCCTTGCCAGCCGACTTCACAGCGGTCAGCGCAGCCCGGGCAAGCGTGTCGTTCGGGGAGAGCACGCCGTCCAGGGAGACATCGCCCTGGTAGTTCGCCGACAGGATGGCGTCCATCCGCTTCTGGGCATTCTCAGCCTTCCAGCCCGCGGTCGCGGTCTGCTGCTGGGACACCTGACCCGAGAGCACCTTCAGGGTGCCGTCGTCGATCTTCGGCTGCAGCACGCTCATGCCACCCTCGAAGAACGGCTTGGAGTTCGCGTCGTCCGGCGAACCGGAGATCAGCTCGATGTTCCACGGGGAGGCCTTGCCGGACTTCTCCAGCCCCTCCAGCAGCGCGGTGCCCTGCAGCACGCCCACCTGGAAGTTGTCGTAGGCCATGTACAGGTCGACGGCATCGGTGTTGGTCAGCAGCCGGTCGTAGGCGATCACCGGGATGCCGGCTGCCTTGGCGGCCTCCAGCTGGCTGCCCAGCTGGGAACCGTCGACGGCACCGACGACCAGGAGCTTGACGCCCTGCTCGACCATGGCCGAGATCTGGTTCTGCTGCTCGGGAGCGCCACCGTTGGCGAACTGCACGATCGGATCGAAGCCGGCAGCCTTCAACTGGTCGGTGAACAGGCCCTCGGCGAGCACCCAGTTCTCGGAGGTCTTCTGCGGCAGCGAGATGCCGATCTTGGCACCGGCGTCGAAGCCGGAACCGAGCTGGATCATGTTGTCCGGCAGGGCGGTCTCGCTGGGGGCCGGGGCCTGGCTCGCGGACGAGGCGCCGGGTTCCGGAGCTGCGCTCGTCGGTGTGCGTTCGCTGCTACTGCAGCCGCTCAGCAGCAGCCCAGCGGAGGCACCCAGAGCGATAATCGCGGTTGCGATCTTCTTCATGTGTCTACCTTCTTTGTGGTTGGTGAATCGGATAACGACAGGGGGAAATCAGCTCAGCAGTCCGGTGGTCTGGGCGAGCGCGACGAACATCGCGATCACCCCGACGAAAGCACCGATGACCAGCGCTGCGATGACACCGTTGCGAGCCTGCTTGGCATTGTTCGGCTGGGTCTTGTTCCACAGTGCCCACAACACGATGCCGACCGGGAACACCAGGAAGCCGACCAGTGCCCAGATGGCGTTGCCGGCATCGCCGGTCTGAACGGCGCTGCCCTGCAGCTCGCGTTCGACGTTCTTGGGACTCAGCCCGCGGGTGAAGGCGCCGATGATGGACGGTTTGCCCTGCGACTTGCTGTACAGGTCGAACGCGACGGCGACCAGCAGGACGAAGCCCTTGATCATCTGGGTCATGTCGGAGCCGACGCCCATCAGGTACAGGCCGTTGTTCAGCACCGCCATCACCAGACCACCGATCAGGGAGCCGGTGACAGTGCCGATGCCGCCGGAGACCGCCGCGCCGCCGATGAACACAGCAGCGATGGCGTCCAGCTCCCAGCCGACACCGTCGGAGGGGCCGGTCGAGGTCGAGCGTCCGAAGAACATGATGCCCGCTACCGCCGACAGGAAAGCCATGTTGGTCATCGCAAGGAAGTAGACCCGCTTCACGCTGACGCCGGTCAGGGCGGCCGCAGCCTTGTTGCCACCGACCGCGTACACCCCGCGGCCGATCGTGGTGCGGTTGGCGATGAAGTTGTAGATCAGCCCCAGGACGACCAGGATCAGGCCTGTCACCGGGAACGACGTGCCGGGACGCCCGCTACCGAACAACCAGGTCAGGTAGCCCAGTGCGACACCGATCACCACAAGCCGCAGGACGGTTGCCCACAGCGGGGCTGCGGTGCCGCCGGCCTTCGCCACCCGGGCGCGACGGCGGAACTCCAGCAGGACGACGATCGCGAAGGCGACCACACCGAGCAGCAGCGTGGAGTTGTTCAAACCGGTGTTGGGGCCCCACTCAGGCAGGTAGCCGCCACCGATGAAGCGAATCTCGTCCGGCGCCGGGTTCGAGGAGGCCTTGCCGACGTACTGGTAGAGACCACGGAACAGCATCATGCCGGCCAGCGTCGTGATGAAGCCGGGTACTCCGACGAAGGCCAGCCAGGAGCCCTGCCACGCACCGATCAGGATGCCGACGAACAGGCCGAACAAGACGCCTGCCCACCACGGGAAGTTCCAGAAGTTGATGGAGAGTGCGGTACAGATCCCGACCACCGCCGCGACCGAGCCGACCGACAGGTCGATCTGGCCGGTGATGATCACGAACAACATGCCGATCGCCAGAATGAGCACGTAGGAGTTGCCGTTGAGGATGTTCTGCGCGTTTGACGGCGTGAGCATCTTGCCGCCGCTGGCGATCTGGAAGAACAGCGCCAACAGGATCAGTGCGCCCAGCATGCCGTACTGGCGCAGGTTGCTCCCCAGGAGCTGTCTGACCCCGTCGGCCAGTCCTCGGGCGGAACCCTTGGCGGGCTCAGTCTGGCCCGGTTCAGTGACAGTTGCGTTCGTTGCGGTCATCGTCGTGGTTTCCTGGCTAGTTCTGGACAGTGGAGACGGGCTGGTGTGAGGTGTCGGTCATCAGACGCATCAGGGATTCCTGGGTGGCGTCCTTCGCGTCCATCTCTCCTGTGATCCGACCCTCGAAGACTGTGTAGATCCGGTCGCAGACGCCCAGCAGTTCGGGCAGTTCCGACGAGATCATGACCACACCCTTGCCCTGGTCGGCCAGCCGGTTGATCAGCCCGTAGATCTCGTACTTGGCGCCCACGTCGATACCACGGGTGGGCTCATCGAGGATCGCCAGCGACGGCTCGGTGAACATCCACTTCGCCAGCACCACCTTCTGCTGGTTCCCACCCGACAGGGTGTTCACGCCGACCCGGATCGACGAGGCCTTGATGTTCATCGCCTTGCGGTACTCCTCGGCCGCCCGCACCTCCGCGTCGGGGTCGATCACGGTCCGCTTGGAGATCCGCTTGATCCCTGCCGAGACCACTGTGTCCTTGACGGTGTCGAGCAGGTTCAGGCCGAGCACCTTGCGGTCTTCGGGGACGTAGGCGATACCGTGCGCGATCGCCGAGGACACGCTCGGGATCGTGACCTCCTCGCCGTCGATCAGGATCTGGCCGCCCTGGTAGGTGCCGTAGGTGCGGCCGAAGATCGAGCGGGCCAGCTCGGTCCGTCCAGCGCCCATCAGGCCGGCGAAGCCGACGATCTCGCCGCGGCGAACGTAGAAGTTCGAATGCTTGCAGACCAGCCGTCCGGGCACCTGGGGATGCTCGACCGTCCAGTCGCGAACCTCGAAGAACTTCTCACCGATGGTGGAGGTGTGCTCGGGGAAGCGGGACTCGAGGGCCCGGCCGACCATGCCGCGAATGATCCGGTCCTCGTCGACATCCCCCTCGCTGACGTCCAGGGACTCGATCGTCCTGCCGTCGCGGATGATGGTGATCGAGTCGGCGATCTCGGCGATCTCGTTCAGCTTGTGGGAGATCATGATCGAGGTCAGGCCGTTGGCCTTGAGCTGCCGCAGGATGTTCAGCAGGTTCTCCGAATCCTCCTCGTTCAGCGCCGAGGTGGGCTCGTCCAGGATCAGCAGCTGGACGTCCTTCGACAGTGCCTTGGCGATCTCGACCAACTGCTGCTGGCCGACGCCGAGGTTCTTGATCGGGGTCTGGGGATCGACCTCAAGGCCGACCCGCTCCAGCAGCCCGGCGGCCAGCCGCCCGGCCTTCACCCAGTCGATCACACCGTGATTGGCGACCTCGTTGCCGAGGAAGATGTTCTCGGTCACCGACAGCTCGGGGATCAGCGCGAGTTCCTGGTGGATGATCACGATGCCGACGTGCTCGGACGACCTGATGCCGTTGAACTGCATCTCCTCGCCGTTGTAGACGATCCGGCCCTCGTAGGTCCCCGCCGGGTGCACTCCGGAGAGCACCTTCATCAGCGTGGACTTGCCGGCACCGTTCTCACCGCAGATCGCGTGGATCTCGCCACGTTTGACGGTCATGGTGACGTTGTCCAGCGCGCGAACTCCCGGAAACTCCTTCGTGATACCGATCATCTCCAGGATGATCGGGCTCCTGCCATCCGCTGCGTCGTCGGCGCGCGCAACGCCCGGCTGATCGTCCATGTAGTCCTCCTGCGTCGCAGGAGCGTGACTGGGCATCGTCGCGACCCTCCCGCTCCCGTACGTAATACTGCGCAGCAGGGCAAGCCACGCTGCTCTGAGCACATTAGGTCGGCCCACCGGAGCATGTCAACGATGTCAAGCACTCGCCCAGCCTGTTGAATCCATAAAAGGCTTGTTGGCAAGGACTTTTATGAAAGGTCACGATTTGAACACGATGGAGGTCTCCGCGTATGTCTCACGATGTCATGGAAATTCTGCTACGCTCGGCCGCGATTCTGGAGGAAAGATGCCTGCTGTGCAGCCCCGGCCGACGTTGGCCGACGTGGCCCGGCTCGCCGGTGTCAGCGCGAAGACCGTCTCGCGGGTCTACGCCGACCCCGACACCGTCTCCCCCCAGACCGCGGCGAAGGTCAGGGCGGCGGCCGAGCGGTTGAACTTCCGTCCCAACCTGCTGGCCCGCGATCTGCGCCGCGGGGGCGTCAGCCAGACCGTGGCCTTCGTCACGTCCGAGTTCGTCAACCCGTTCTACATCCAGGTCGCCGCCGGCATCGAACGGGAGTGCGCCCAGCACGGCTTCACCATGGTGCTGGCCTCCAGCGACGACGCCCGGCGCGAGCAGCAGGTGATCGACACCCTGGTCGCCCAGCGCGTCGGTGCGGTGTTGTTCGTCCCCCTCGGCGACGACCACTCCTACTTGGAGGGCGAGCGCCGGCTGGGCACCGCGATCGTGGCGATCGACGCCCCGGCCCGCAACCTGCTGGCCGACTCGGTGGTGCTGGCCAACCGGGAGGGCGCCTACCTGGCCACCAAGGCCCTGCTCGACCACGGCCACCGGCGGATCGGCTATGTCTGCAACCCGGTGAACGTCTACACCCAGGCCGAACGGCTGGAGGGTTACCGGCAGGCACTGGCTGAAGCCGGCCTGCCGGCCGACGACCGCCTGGTGCGCGCCACCGACGACCCGGGGGTGCCGCTGGACAACCTGGTGGATCACCTGCTCGACAGCTCCGAACCTCCCACCGCCCTGATCGGCGGCAACAACCGTGCCACCGTGGGGGCGGTCCGGGTGACGCGCCTGCGGAAGGCCGATGTCGCGCTGATCGGTTTCGACGACTTCGAGATGGCCGACATCTTCAACATCTCGGTGATCGCCCACGACCCGGTGGCGATGGGTCACGCCGCCGCCCGCCTGGCGCTGGACCGGCTGGACGACCCGACCGGCATCACCCACCACGTGGAGTTGCCGGTGCACTACGTCCCGCGGGGTTCAGCCGAGCGTCCTCCGGCCGTCCCTGTCTGAGCGAAAGTTCCCCGCCTGCCAGGCACTCGGTCTCGCGGCGCTTCGGGGTGAGCCATTCCACGGGGAAAGTCCCTCACCTGACCCGGCTCCACCGTGGACCGATGGTCCGGGTGGTTCGACGCAGTCGTCCCTCGTCGAACCACCCGGACCGGTCACGCTCCGGCGGGCCTCACTCACCCGGCAGGACGTCGCCCGAGGGCCAGGTCTGCCGGATGAAGTCGGCGACCTCCTTGCTGTGCAGCAGTTCCTCCAGCTTGGCCACCCCGGGGTTGGTGTTGTCCGTCCGCCAGACCAGGACGTTGGCGTTCGGGTTGCCCTCGACCTTCTCCACGGCGATCGCATCATCGGTGTTGAGCCCGGCACTCAGGATGAAGTTGCCGTTGACGAAGGCCACGTCGACGGCCGGGTCATCGATCTGCTGGACGATCACCTCGGGCTGGTTCTCGATGAACTTGAAGCCGCGCGGGTTCTGTTCGGCGGTCAGACTGACCACGGTGCTGTCGTCGGTGATGCCCTTCAACTGCCCGGCCTCCTGCAGCAGCCGCAGGCCGCGGATCTGGTTGGCGGCATCGTTGGTGATGGCGATCGTGGCACCGTCCGGCACCTCGGAGAAGGAGGTGTACTTCTTCGAGAATGCGGCGTACGGCTCGATGTGGATACCTGCACCGTGCTCGAACTTGTAGCCCTTGTCGGCGATCTCACGCTCCAGGTACGGGACGTGCTGGAAGTAGTTGGCGTCGATCTCGCCCGAGGCCAGCGCCTCGTTGGGCAGCACGTAGTCGTCGAACTGGGTGATCTCCAGGTCGATCCCGGCCGCCGGTGCCAGGTTCTCCTTGACGTACTCCAGGATCCTGGAGTGCGGGACGGGGCTCGCGCCCACCTTCACCACGGTGAGCTCAGCGGCCGGGGAGGCGTCCTGGGCCCCGGCGCCCTGCTCGGGTGCGGGCGTGCTGGCCGGGTTCGCCGCGCAAGCAGTCAGCATCATCGCGGCCGCGAGGCCGACGGTGATCGCTGACAGTCGCTTGCTGAGGGTTCCCATGATGGTGCTCCTTCACAGTTGTGGGCCGTGGCCCGGATTGGTGGTGTACTGACCGGCCGGAGCCGGCCCTCCCCCGCCCGCGGCGGGGAGTTCGGGGCACCCGTAGGTGCTGGTGGGGACGGTGACCGCCGCCCTGGGATAGCCGACGGACACTCGCCCGCCGGTCAGACCGCCCCAACGGGCGGCCGGGCAGCGGCGGAGGGCTTCTGTCGGTGCCGTCTGGAGCTCAGCGGTGGTCGACGCGCCGGACAAGGCGATCCCCCGTCCACTGCACGAGCTGCACCAGCAGCACCAGGACGATCAGGATGACGACCATCACCTCGCCCTGGTAGCGCTGGTAGCCGTAGTTGTAGGCGAGCCGGCCCAGGCCGCCACCGCCGATCAGGCCGGCCATCGCCGAGTAGCCGATCAGGGTGACCACCGTGGTGGTGATACTGGCCACCAGCGAGGGCAGCGACTCGGGCAGCAGCACCTTCCAGACCGTCTGCAGCCGGGTCGAGCCCATGGCGTGGGCCGCGTCCAGCTTGCCGGGGTGCACCTCCCGCAGCCCGGTCTCGACCAGCCGGGCGAAGAACGGGATGGCGGCGATGGACAGCGACACCGAGGCCCCGATCGGGCCGATCGACGTGCCCACCAGGATCCGGGTGACCGGGATCAGGGTCAGCATCAGGATGGCGTAGGGAATCGACCGGGTGATGTTGACGATCACCGCACCGAGGACAGCGTTGACCACCCGGCTCTCGGCCAGCCCGCCCGGCTGGGTGATGAACAGCACCACCCCGAGCGGCAGGCCGACCAGGACGGTGGCCAGGCCGGAGATGCCCACCATCACCACCGTCTCGAGAAAGGCCGGCCACAGCGCATTGGTGATCGCGGGATTGCTGACCAGCGCGGCGAAGAACTCGCTCATCGAACGGTCTCCTGTCCGGACAGGGACGCGGAGGCGCCAACCTCGGTGAGGAAGCCGACCACCTGGACGGGGTCGGTCCCGGACGGGACCCGCACCCGCGCACGGTGGAAGGTGGTGCCGGCCAGGTGCTCGATGGTGCCGGCAACCACCGGGAGGTCGATCCCGAAGTGGCGTTCGGCGGCGGTCAGCTTCGGCGGCGTGTCGGGGCTGGTGGTGTAGAGCACCTCGACCAGGCTGCCGCCGGCAGTCTCGGCGGGGTCGTGCGGCGGGAGCGCGAGCAGGGCGTCGCTGAGTCGGCTGCCGAACCGTCCGACGGTCTCCACCAGCGTGCCGGACTCCAGCACCCGTCCCTGGTCGAGCAGCGACACTGCATCGCAGATCCGCTTCACGACGTGCATCTCGTGGGTGATCACCAGCACCGCCAGCCCGAGCCGCGCCTTGATCGTGCCGATCAGGTCGAGGATCTCGTTCGTGGTGGCCGGGTCGAGGGCACTGGTGGGTTCGTCGCAGAGCAGCACGTCGGGATCGGTGGCCAGCGCCCGGGCGATGCCCACCCGCTGCCGTTGCCCGCCCGAGAGTTGGGACGGGTAGGCGTCCCCGGCGTCGCCCAGGCCGACCAGTCGCAGCAGTTCGGCCGCCTTCGCCGCCCGCTCGGCCGCCGGGACCCGGGCCAGTTCGAGCGGGTAGGCGACGTTGCCGGCGATGGTACGGGAGTCGAACAGGTTGGCCTGCTGGAAGACCACCCCCAGCCGCCGGCGGGCCCGGCGCAGTTCGGCGGCATGGACGGCGGTGAGTTCCACGCCGTTGATCTCCACCGACCCCGAGGTCGGGCGGTCGAGCAGGGCGAGGCAGCGCACCAGCGTCGACTTGCCGGCGCCGGACTGTCCGATGATGCCGTGCACTGTGTCGGACGCCACGCTGAGCGTCACTCCGTCCAGCGCCCGGATCTCGCGTTTGGCCTGGTAGTAGACCTTCTTCAGGTCGGTCACCGTGATCATCAGTCACTCTCGTCAGGACGTGGCCCGACGACGTTCGCGCTGGTCAGCGCGCAGTCGGGCCGGGTGGTGGTGGGCTGTTGACGGCGCGCACCCGGCCTGCGTCGATCACGACGGACGGGCAGCGAAGAAAGGGTTTGCGGCCATCAGGGGCCGGGAACGCGCTGTCAGCTGGTCAGCAGCAGCACATTCGCATGCACATCATCGCCGTAGCTGCGCAGAGCAGACGGACGGAACGAGGTGCAGCGGTAGACACGGGAGAACTGTAACCCGCCAATCGGCCCGCGCTGAAATCGGTCCCAGATCCCGTGCCCGAGAACTGTTCTCGTCCACTCCCGACCCCCGGCACCGGCCGCTCCGGCCACACGGTGTTGTCGCAAACCCGAAGACGGAACCCCCGCCACAGCTTGTGCCCGGCACCGCCCAGAAGAGACCGGCCACGCCGCCTCCCGCTACTCCGGCCCCTCCGGCCCCTCCGGCCACAAGATGCTGCGACAATCCCGAAGACGGAATCTCCGCCACAGCTTGTCTCCGGCCCCGGCCGCTCCCAGCTGCTGCGGCCGCAGGATGTGGTTGCGATCCCGAAGACGGAATCCCCGCCACAGCTTGTGCCCTTCTGCCCGGAGGGGAGGGGCCACGCCGCCCGCGGCCGCTCCGGCCACAAAGTGCTGCCACAATCCCGAGGACGGAACCTCCATCACAGCTTGCGCCCGGCACCAGCGCTTCGACCGCACGGTGTTATCGCAAACCCGAGGACGGAATCTCCGCCACAGCTTGCGCCCGGCACCAGCCCGGACGAGACCGGCCGCCCCACCTGTGAGCCCGCGCGCGGAGCATGCGGCCGCCGCGGGATGGGGGAACAGCCGGTGTCCCAGGTTCTGACGAGGTCAGAGGGCCTCGACCAGATAGAGCGCCGAGCCCCAGTCGCCGACCAACCGCGCAGTGGTGTCCTGGCCGTCGAACAGCGGGACGAGTTGCGTCCAGGCCAGAGCCGAGCCGGTGCCCAGGTACTCCTGCTCGCGGTCGGGCACCGAACGGAACCAGTCCAGGACGGTGAGCGGCAGGCCATGGCCCGAGAGCCGTACCGGCAGCACGTGGTTCACCAGGCTGCCGAGTGACTTCAGCGGCACCTGCTGCGACAGCGCGCGCACCCGGTAGCGACGATGCGGGTCGAGGCCGGGGATCGGCAGCGGCTCGGGGGCCGATGCCGCCCGGGAGCCGACCTGGTAGTGGCCGACGATCCGTGGTTCACCGCCGGGTTCGTGCACCGACACCGTCACCTGGTTGTCCCGGACGGGGTCGTGGCGGCGCAGCCGTCCGTACTGCAACAGGCGGCGATGCTGCTTGTAGAAGGCGATCTGCTCGCGAATCTGCCGGCGCTGGGAGCGGGTGAGATCGGTGGTGTCCAGTTCGTAGCCGAGCAGGCCGAGGGCCGCCACGTTGAACCGGGTGAACAGCGGGGTGTGCCGCAGCGTCTGGGCGGAGGGGGACGCCGTCACGTGGGCACCGATGGTCGACTGTGGATAGAGGTAGGACAGTCCCAGCTGGATCTGCAGCCGTTCCACCGGATCGGTGCAGTCGGAGGCCCACACCTGCGGTGAGAAACACATCATCCCCAGGTCGAACCGGTTGCCGCCCGACGCGCAGGACTCCAGCAGGACGCCCGGCCGCGGATCGAAGATCCGCCGCAGCACCTCGTAGAGCCCGAGGATGTAGCGGTGCGGAAGCTCGCCCGCCGGCGTGACCGCCGAGAACTGGTCGGAGATGTTCCGGTTACAGTCCCACTTCACGAAGCTGATCGGCACCTGGTCCAGGAGCGCCCCGACCTGGCTGACGATGTAGTCGCGCACCTCGGGGCGGGTCAGGTCGAGGACCAGCTGGAATCGTCCCTCGCTCGGCGTCCGGCCGGGCACGGCGATCGCCCAGTCGGGGTGCTCGCGGTACAGGTCGGAGTCGCGGTTGACCATCTCCGGTTCCAGCCAGATCCCGAAACCCAGCCCCAGCCCGGTGATCTCCCGGGCCAGCCCGTCGAGCCCGTGGGGCAGCTTGCGGCGGTTGACCCAGTAGTCGCCGAGGCCGGCGTGGTCGTCCTCCCGCCTGCCGAACCAGCCGTCGTCCAGGACGAAGAGTTCGGCGCCCAGTTTCTTGCCGCTGCGCGCCATCTCGACCAGCCGGCGGTGGCTGAAGTCGAAGTAGGTGCCCTCCCAGTTGTTCACCAGGACGGGACGCTCAGCGTCCATCCACTCGCCGCGGACGATGTGCCTGCCGACGAACGCGTGCAGGTTGGCCGACAGCCCGTTGAACCCCTTGTCACTCCAGGAAAGGACGGCCTCGGGAGTCTCGAACCTGCCGCCTGGTTCGAGCGTCCACTCGAAGCCGAGCGGGTTGATCCCCGAGGACACCCGCACCAGGTCGCGCTGGCTGAGTTCGACGGCTGTGTAGTGGTTCCCGGAGTAGATCAGGTTGAAGCCGTAGACCTCGCCGTGGTCCTCGCCGACGCCGCGGCGGGCGAGCAGCACCCCCGGGTTGTGCCGGTTGGAGCTGAATCCGGTGGTCGAGGAGTTGACGTAGATGCCCGGTGCCAGCGGACGGACATGCTTGTGCGCCTCGGCGATCCAGGCGCCATCGAAGGTGACCAGGTCGAAGCCCCGGTCAGGCAGGTCAACGAGCTGGCTCATCAGCCGGCGCAGCCGCAGTGGCGTGGCGCTGTGGTTGGTCAGTACGGCCCGGCGGGTGACGGTGTCGGCGTCGGAGAAGATCGTGTAGTAGAGAGTCAACGCCACCTCGGCGTCGGCAAGATCGACCTGCAGGGTCTGGCAGGGCCGGTCGGCGGCCAGTGCGGACGGCAGCCCGTCCTGCGGCGGCACGACACCGTCATGCAGGGTATGGCCGGCGTAGCGGAAGTCGGTGACGAAGCTGCCGTCCGGCATGGTGGTCTCGACTCCGGGCAGGCGGTAGTCGCCCTTGCCCAGTCCGGCATACTCCCGTGGCAGGCGGTCGAGGTTGTAGCCGGGATCGTCCCGGTGATACTTCACCCCGTCCCCGTCCGCCGGCTGCTTGACCGCGAGCGTCTCGACAGACTCGTCCGGGCGGTCACCCAGATCGACCGACGCCCCGAACCAGACATGCTCCAGGTGGCCGTACCGGGTCACCCGGAAGAGGTAGCTGATCCCGGCACCTTTCAGGTGGAAGACCGGTCCGCCGCGGGCCGGGAGGTCCGCGGACGTGGGCGAAGCCCCCAGCCCCGCCGCGTTGGCGGGCCGCGACTCCGGGCCGGTTTCCTCGGCCTCCACGACGTCGATCAGCGCCATTGCACCTCCTGCGTCTCCAACCTAGCCACCTGGTGGGCCGAAGCCAGGGCAGTCCGGCCGGCGACCGGCCGACGGGCGGGCGATCCGGCCGTGGAGGTTCCTGCCCGGCGGACACCACCGAGGGCCAATGTGCTTGTCACGGGCGGGATGTCGGGCCCACGGAAGGGCGGCTCGTGCCGGCGGCGCTGACGGCACGAGCCTGAATCATCGTAAGCAGGGACGGTCCCGGACGTGTCCACTTTGTGGAAGATCGCAGAAAACCTGCACAAAGCCCCGCCCGGATGTCCGTTTCAGGAACCGCGATGCCAGGGAACTGTGGTCCCCCCTCCTCAGGCCGAGGACGGCCCGGCCGGTCCTGCTGGTAGTGCCAGGGAACGGTGGTTCCGCCCTACTCAGACTGTGGGTGCATCGTCGCCGGAGACACCGGGGCGAGGTGCCCACCGGGCGACGCACGGCAAGCCCCCTGGGGGATGAGGAGGCCTGCCCTAGTCGCTCTCGAGGGCGCTGGCCAACAGGCGGAGCGCGAGATTCAGGGTGCGCACCGCCGACTCGGTGAGCCGGGCCGGATTGGGCCCGCCCAGCCCGAGCCCCTCGGGCGAGATGACCTTCATCATGTCCGCGGTCAGCAACGGGTCGACGTCGAACTCCAGCACCAGCACCGGCAGGGCGAGGGCGCCGCCGTCCGGGACCGGCTGCGGTGGACCGGCCACCATGCCGAACCCGAGAACGGAGCCGTCCGGGTCGACCAGCACCAGTTCGTCGCGGATCGCCAACTCGTCCGGCTCGTGGTCCATCCCCAGCCCGACCGTGGGACGGGGATGGTTGGCGATGACCTCGGCCAGCGCCAGCGCCGTCTGCGGGTCCAGGGCGACCGCCCAGATCGACCCCGAGCCCTCGGCCTGCCGGATCTGCCGGATCACCTGATGCAGGTCGAGGTGGTTGGCCTCCCGCCAGGACTTCAGTGAACGGGTGGCACCGGCCCTGGCCTGGGCGCTGGCCCCCGCCCGGTCGAGGTGCCAGGCCAGGGCGTCGTCGGCGTAGTCGATCACGGCGATCGGCCGCGCGGTGCGGATCGCGGTCAGCGCGTCCCGCAACTTCCAGCCCTGCGCGAGCATCACCGCCAGCAGCGCGGACGGGCCTCGGTTCACACCCATGTGGCAGTGCACCAGCACCTTGGCGTCCGGGTCGGCCAGCGCGTCACTGACCCAGCTGTTGAGCTCCTCGAACCAGTCCGGCGGAATGGTCTGGCCGGCGTCCTCGACGCCATGGTTGAGGTAGCGGATCTGGGGAGCCCAGACGGCCACCAGCGCCTCGTCGCTCCACTCGTCGCGCAGGTCGGCGATGTGGGTGATTCCGGCGGCGACCAGCTCCTGCAACTGCCGCCGGGCCAGGGAGAACTCCGGTGCCAGGTCGCCGCCGACCGCAAGCCGGTCGGTCACGAACTGCGCGTTCGCCACCTCGAGGACGGGAAGCTGGGTGGACATGGCTCCAATCTCCCACGATCCCGGCCGTCGCCCAAGCTCGCCAGCGGGAAGGGTCCGGCGTCCCAGGTGGGACAGGTGTGGGACAGGGGACGGTTCCGGTGTCCCACTCGATTCTGTGGGACAGGGGACGGTTCCGGCGTCCCACTCGATTCTGCGGGACAGGGGACGGTTCCGGCGTCCCGCGCGATCCGGAACGCGCCGCGGGGTGCCGATGCCGGCACCCCGCGGTCGAGGGTGCATACCCGGAAAGAGCCACAACGCAGAGTGGGCGCGACATCACGTCGCGCCCACTCAAGCTGCACTACGCGGTTCGTCGTCCCCCGACTACCCCCGCGCCGCCCCCTCAGACGATATGCAGGTAATACCCCGCAACCGAGTGTAGGGACGGCATCGTCGGTGCGCAGTCCCCCGTACGGGGACATTTCGGGGCCAGTTCCGGTGCTGGTGGCCCTGGTCAAGGCCGTCCCGGGCCGCGGGTTCTCCGGAATTCCCGGCCCGGCTGCAACCAGATCCGGCCGCTCCGGCTAGACAGGGGCATGAAGACCTCACCCGGAAGGCCGCCGAACCGGCTGACCACGGATCCAGGCCCGCCGTCGGGCTGGACGCCCGGTGCCGTCCGGCAGTCCAGCACGGCCAGCCAGTGCCATCCGGCCTGTACCGACAACGACGACGGCAACGACCAGCCCCCCGTCCGAACGCCGTCCGGTCTTCGCACCGGAACGCGAGCGAAGTTCGACCAAATCGCTGACTGCCGCCCCGGAGCGGGCTTGGATGAAGCCATGGAGCACGCCGACGACTCCACCGGGTCACCCTCCGCGGACGACCTTGGCACCCCGGACGGGTTCAGCCGCTGGGTGGAGCCGCACTGGCAGGCGATGGCCCGGCTGGCCGCACGCTACTCCCCTGACGCCGACGACATCCTCGCCGACGCGCTCGCCGTCGCCTGGCGCAAACGTGCCCAGTTCGACCCGGCCCGGGGGACCGCCCGGAACTGGCTGCTGGCGATCACCGCCGACCAGCGCTCCAAGGCCTGGCGCCGGGCCGGACGGATGCTCTCGCGTCCGTGGGCCGATCCGGAGGCAGGACGCACCCCGGCCGAGCTCGCCCGCACCGCTACCGAGGCGCCCGGCCTCGAGGTCCGGCTCGATCTGCGCCGGGCCATCGACCGGCTGCCTGCCAAACAGGCGCTGGCGATCGATCTGCACTACTACCTCGGGCTCGGAGTCTCCGACATGGCAGTCGTCATGCACTGCCCGGAGGGCACCGTGAAATCGCATCTGTCCCGCGCCCGGGGACGACTCCGCACCCAGTTGGGGGATGACTACCGATGAACGATCGTGACGAACTGCTCCGCGAGGACGGACAGGCCTGGCAGCCGGCCGCCGTCGCCGCCCCGGATGTCGACGCCGCCCTCGCCCGGGCCGCCACCCGGCGCTCCAGGCTGGCCTCCGCCGCTACCTTGATCGTGGTGGTCGGGCTCGCCACCGGCGGCGTGCTGGTTGCCGACCAGTTCAGCCCCGGGACTCCGGCCACGCCCGCCCCGCTGGCAACGGGCCCCAGCGCGCCCGACGTCCCGAAGCCGACTCCCTCTGCCGCCCCGGCCGGCCTGGCAGAGCTGACCGACGCCGTCCACCACAACGCCACCCAGTTCGGCGTCCCGGCCACGGCGAGCGCCGTGTCGACCACCTGGGTGAAGGCACAGGAGTTCCTGCCGGCCTCCGGCGACCAGCCGACTGCTGGCGACACTGCCGTCTGGCTGGTGGAGGTCACCGGGGAGTTCAGCTGCGACACCTGCCAGACCACACAGCAGGGGCCCGAACGCAGCGTCAGCACACTGACGATGGCGCTGACCGCGGATGGACTCCACCAGATCTGGTACGAGCTGGGCGATGTCACCCGTCCGCTGCCGGAGCTCGGAACCGTCCTCACCCTCGATCCTGACGGCAGCACCGGGAACCTCTCCTTCACCCGGGCGGTCCACGACCAGGGCACCCGGTTCGGCATCCCGGTGACCGGCGAGGCCGTGCTGACCACCTGGCAGAAGGCGCAGGAGTTCCTGGGGTTCACGGTCGACCAGGCACCCGGGCAACCAGCCGGGGACGGCGAGGTCTGGGTCGTGCAACTGCACGGCGCGTTCTCCTGTGACGACTGCCAGACCGGGCAGACCGGCCCCGAGCAGAGCGTCAGCACGCTCATCCTGGTGCTCGACGCGGCGACCTTCGAGCTCCACGACGCCGAGCCAGGGAACACCCCCCGCCGGCTCGACCAACTCGGGATCGTCCAGGCGGTGGATCTGGAACTGGTCGGCTGATCACTGGTTCAGCCGACGGGTGAGCACCGACTGCGGCTGGTGACAGGTGCGGCGCGCACCCACCCGGCCACGACCGTCTAGACGCCGACGGCCCTCCCCGCCCCGGCTCAGCGGGGATCAAGCATGGTGAGGGCGAGCTTCGACGGCTCGTGCGCCCAGACCGAGTGCGGCACCCGGGTGTCGAGGTGCATCAGGCCGCCGGGGAGGAGCTCCTCGGTACGGCCGTCGGCGGTGATCGACAGCCGTCCCGACAGCACCTGCAGCAGGACCGGCATCGCGGCAGTGTGCTCGGTGAGTTCCTGGCCGGCATCGAAACCGAACAGCACCACCCGCACCCCCGGCGCCCGGAAGGCGGTGCGGGAGACGGTCGCCTCGGTCTGAACCTCGATCAGCCCGGCAAGGTCGGGGATGGCGGTGAAGGGGACATCGGTCATGCTGGCTCCTTGGCTGTGGAATCGGTGGGAAGTGCGGGACGGCGGGCGACCAGGGTGACGGCCACCAGGGCCTGCCGGTGACGGCGGAAGACGGTGCGCATGGTGAGCACGCGCCGGCGGGCCGCCGGGTTGCGCACCAGGTTGCCGGCGATCCGCAGCACGCCGCGGACGCCCTCGTCAGCCAGGTTGCGGCGGAGGTCGAGCAGGGCCATCGGAGCGGTGGCGGTGAACTCGACCTCAAGGCCGTGGCCGGCGAGCGCCGCCCGCCACTCGGCCATGGTGAGCGGCCGGGCATTGACCTTGATCGCCCGGGCGAGATCCTGGCGAATCGCCGTCTTGGCGTGGTCGTCGAGTTCGTCTGGCTGCAGGCCGAGCTCGTGGATCGCGTAGTAGCCGCCCGGGCGCAACACCCGGACTGCCTCGTCGATGATCGCTGTCTTGCCACGGTCGGTCTGCATGGTGAGCAGGGCCTCGCCGATCACGGCGTCCGCGCTCGCCGCCGGCAGTCCGGTATGGGCGGCGTCGCCGTCGACCACCCGTCCGGCCTCGCCGATCGCCCGCCGCACCAGCGCGGCGGCCTCGGGACTCTCGTCCACGGCGGTGTAGCTGCGTGGACTGCTGGCGAGGATCTCCCGGGCAGTCAGGCCCAGGCCGGGCGCGAGTTCGACCACGTCCAGGCCGGCGAGCGGGACAGCGTCGAGCATCTGAAGGGTCAGCTCGCGACCACCCGGACGCAGCACACGCTTGCCCAGGCGGGCCAGCAGCCAGTGGCCGGGAACATCCTCGATCGGTCGGGCGGCCATTGGCAACTGGCTGGTGTCGAGGTCTGCTGCGTCCTCGCGGTTGTTTTTCACAACATGCATTGTACTTATTTCTGGCCCGCACGGTTAGGCTGATCAAACAGACGGCAACCGCCGTCCCGCACCCTCACCGAAGGACACGACATGAGCGTCACCAGTACCGCACACACCAGCTGGTCGGGCAGCCTCTTCGAGGGTTCCGGCACCGTCGGTTTCGACAGTTCCGGCATCGGCAGTTTCGACGTGAACTGGAAGGCCCGCTCCGAGGGCTCCTCTTCGGTCACCACGCCCGAGGAGCTGATCGCGGCAGCACACTCCTCCTGCTACTCGATGGCGTTCTCCAACGCGCTCGCCCAGAACGGCACGCCGCCGACCAGCCTCACCACCACGGCGAAGGTGAGCTTCGTCCCCGGCACCGGCATCACCGGCAGCCACCTCGAGGTCGAGGCCGTGGTGCCCGGCCTGGACGCCGAGACCTTCGCCCAGCTCGCGGAGGGCGCCAAGACCGGCTGCCCGGTGAGCCAGGCCCTCGCCGGCATCGAGATCACGCTGGACGCCCGGCTGGCCTGAGCCGGTCGGCGCCCGAACCGGTGGGGACGGTTCTGCTGTCCCCACCCGGGAGGTCGACGTGAGTCGCGCTGCCGGCCGGGAGCTCGGCCGGCAGCGCGTGGAATCCTCCGCCACAGGCCGCGGGACGCGGGACGGAAGGTGACTCCTGGTTCGACGGGTCCATCAAACCAGGCCCTGCGAACCACCGCAGCCGCATCGCTCAGCGGCGATTCCGGCTTGCCCGGCCGGTTTTGCTATGCTCGGCGGCAGAGCCTGAACGGCTCCCGGACGATGGTCAAGTACCCGGCGCGCGACAAGACTTGCCAGGGGAGATCCCACATGTCCTGGTTCATTCTCATCCTCTCCGGTGCCCTCGAGGCGGTCTGGGCGACCGCTCTGGGGAGGTCGGAGGGGTTCAGCAAGCTCGTCCCGTCCATCGTCTTCGGCGTCGGTGTCGTGGCCAGCATGATCGGGCTCGCCATCGCCATGCGGGACATCCCGACCGGCACCGCCTACGCGGTGTGGGTGGGGATTGGCGCGGCCCTGACCGTGATCGTCGCCATGGTGACCGGCAGCGAGCCGGTCTCGGTGGTGAAACTGCTGCTGATCGCCGGCCTGGTGGGCTGCGTGATCGGGCTGAAGCTGGTCGGCGAGGGCCACTGAGCCGTCGCCCGACCAGAGAAACCACCCAGGTGGGTCAGTTGGGAATAGTGCCCATGGGCGCACCGCGACCACGGCGGCATGCTGAACCGCATGCCTGGTGACTACGAGACTGCCCTGGACGCTGCCCACGCTCTTGCGCTCGCGTGGCTGCAGACGATGCCGACGCGCCCGATCGCCCCGGTGCTCACGATCGACCAGGTGAAGGATCGGCTCGGCCGCGACCTGGCGGCCGGTGGGGCCCCCGCCGGGACGGTCGTCGCACAGCTGGCGGACGCCGTCGAGCCGGGGCTGATCGCCATGCAGTCACCGCGGTTCTACGGGTTCGTGACCGGCGGCACCTACCCCGCTGCACTCGGTGCGGACTGGCTGGTGTCGGCCTGGGACCAGAACGCCAGCTTCCGCAGCACCACCCCCGGCGTGGTGGCAGTCGAGGAACTCGCCGGCGACTGGCTGTGTGAGCTGCTCGGCCTGCCGCCCGGTGCGGCGGTGGGGTTCACCACCGGGGCGACCTCGGCGAACCTCGCCTGCCTGCTCTCCGCCCGGAATGCGGTGCTGCGGGCGGAGGGTTGGGACGTCGAGCAGGACGGGTTGCAGGGCGCGCCTCGGCTCCGTCTGCTGGCCGGCGCCAGCGTCCATGGCTCGCTGGTCGCCGCCGGACGGATGGCAGGGCTCGGTCTGCCCCGGCTGGTGGAGGTCGACGACCAGGGCCGAATCGACCCGGACGCGCTGGCCATGGTCCTGGCCGGGGAGGAGGGCCCGGCGATCGTCGCCCTGCAGGCCGGAGACGTCCACTCCGGCGCCTTCGATGATTTCACCCGCTCGATCGCCGCCGCCCATGCGGCCGGCGCGTGGGTGCACGTCGACGGCGCCTTCGGGCTGTGGGCTGCGGCGAGCCCGTCGCTGCGGCACCTGGTCGCCGGCCATGAGGCGGCCGACTCCTGGGCCACCGACGCCCACAAGACCCTCAATGTGCCCTACGACAGCGGGGTTGCGATCGTCCGCGACCCGGCGGCCATGACCGCTGCCCTCGGCCAGCGGGCGGCGTACCTGCCTGAGGGCAACGCTGTCCCCGAGCCGCAGGACCGCACCGTCGAACTCTCTCGCCGGGCCCGCGGCGTGCCGATCCATGCCGCGCTACGCGCGCTCGGCCGGGACGGGGTCGCCGCGCTGCTGGACGGCCTGGTGATGGCCGCCCGCGCCCTCGCCGACGGATTCGACGCCATCCCGGGACTCGAGGTGCTCAACGACGTCGCGTTCACCCAGGTCTGCCTTGCCGGCCCGGACGACACGCGCACGGCGGCGCTGGGCGACTGGCTGCGCGCCGAGGGGACGACCTGGCCGTCCTCGTCCCACTGGCGCGGACGCGCCGTCGTCCGGTTCTCGGTCAGCAACTACGGCACCGACGACCAGGCCGTCCGGCAGACCCTGGACGCGGTACGCCGCGGTGCGCAGGCCGTGGGCATCGGGTAGGCCGGATCGCGGACGTCTGGCGAAGCGTTCCGAGCGGTCCCTGCGGCTCGCCGGGCAAGCCCACAGTCCGTTGCCGGTGCGTATCAGGGGGTCAGCCCCTGGGCGAGGACGGCATCCAGGCCGGCCCGGTCGCCGGCGATGGCGAGGGCGGGATCGTCGGAGTCGGCGCGGCCCCAGACCAGCAGGGCGAGGGTTTTCGCCGGGCCCGAGACTGTCACCGCTGGGGCAGCCGGATCGGCTCCGGCGAGTTCCCCGGCGTCGGCCGCGGCGGTGCGGAACCGGACACGGACGGCCGGCGGCGCGATCCGTCCCAGCCTGAGCTGGCGCGGGTGCATCACGGTGACCACCTCATCCACGCAGTCCAGCCAGCCCTCGTCGCCCGGGTCGTAGCCGAGGCCGGCGGCCGTGCGGAGATCCCAGGTGTGGATGAGGGTCTCCAGGGCTTGCCGGCGGTGCCAGAACCCGACCGTGCCAGTGCGCGGCGCTCCTTCGGGCAGGTCCTGGTCGGTGAGCGTCCAGGCCGGGGCGTCGGGGTCCAGCCGGGCAAGGGTGTCGCGCAGGACGGCTGCACACTGGCCGTAGAGCTTGGCGAGCTGCCGCGGCGAATCAGTATCGACGTCACCCAGGGGCAGTTCCTCGCCACCGCTGGCCTTGGCTGCGGCCCAGAGGTGGATCTCCGCGAGGTGGAGCACCAGGTCGGCCACCGTCCAGTCGCCGCAGGAACGCACCGGCGCCGACGGGTCGGCCAGCGCGATGGACGCCAGGAAGTCGTCCTGGTAGGCGTGCAAGGCGGCGAGGTGGTCTCGGGACATGCCGGCATGCTAAGCCGCACCTGACCAGACCAGCTAGCTTGCAATACAAGCTAGCTGGTTATACCGTGATCAAATGACGTCGGAGAATGAGGCCTGGGCCTCACAACTGCGCAAGGGAGTGCTGGAACTGGCCGTGCTGGGGCTGCTCGCCCAGCAGCCGAGGTACGGCTCCCAACTCGTGGACGACCTGGCCGCCCACCCGGCGCTGGCGATCAGCGCCGGCACCGTGTACCCGCTGCTCGCCCGACTGGCCCGCAGCGACCTGGTCCGCACCACCTGGCAGGAGTCGCCGTCCGGTCCGCCGCGCAAGTACTACGCGCTGAGCGACGCCGGACGCGCGCAACTGCATGCCATGACGGTCGCCTTCGACTCGGTGGCCACCGCCCTGCGGTCCGTGCTGGAAGGAGCATGATGATCACTTCTCTCACCGACCTCGGCCCGCAGGCCCGGGCCGTGGCCGAACGTTATCTCCAGACCGAGTCGTCCAGGTTGCCCGCCGACCTGCGCAGCGCGGTGATCGACGAACTCACCGCCCACCTGTGCGAGCGCCTCTCGCCCGATGCCACCGCCGCCGACGTCGAACGCCTGGTCGCCGACGCTGGCCCGGTCGGCGGACGGACCGACCAGGCCTGGTACGACCGGCTGGTGGCCGGCTTCCGGCTGCGTGGCGCCGACGAGCGAATCGCCGCCACCTGGTGGGATCCCGCCAACCCCCGCCTGCTGCTGCCGCGGGCGATCGGCCTGGGCTGGGACATCAACTTCGGGGCGATCGCCGTCCGACTGGGGCTGATCGAGCCGGACGCGGAGGCGATCCCGTTCAGTTCCACCTCCGAGGCGGCCTTCCGCACGGCGCTCGCGCTACCCGCCGGCCTTGCGGCGGCCACCGTCCTGCACTACCTGGTGCGTGGCCGGTCGCTGCCGGATCCGCTGCCCTCGCACTGGACCTGGGACGGCACCCCCGACCGCTGGACGCCCAAGCGCCGGGCCGCCGCCGTCGACCTCGCCACTACCCTCGGCCCGGCCGCTGTGGCAGCCTGGGCAGCAACCTCGCGCCGCTCGAAACCCGGACGCGCCGGCGCCCTCGCCGAGGCAACCCTGCTCGCGGCCGTCGGTGCCAGCACGACAGTGGCCCGCAGCCTCGGCGCCCGGCGCCGGGGCTGGCTGCAACCGGCCATGCTGCTGTGCAGCCTGGGCGCAGCAGCGGCAGTCCTGCTGTGGCTGGCACGGGCCGGACGCGACGAGGAGATCGCGCGCGACCTGGGCTCCGGCACGTCGTCGGCCCCACCCGGCCGGACATCGCCACACCCTGACGACACCGACGGACGCCCGGGCGTCTGAGGACGAAGCCGAATGACCGGCCGCCTCCCGCACCTGGAACCGGTGGCAGCGGCCCTCAGGATGCTCGCCGGCAGGCCTGCGCCGCGATCCGCGGGAGGCGCCGGCTTACTCGTTGTCTCCGCCGGTGGACAGGGCGGCCTTCGGGCTGCGGGTGCCGTCGCCGGCGTCCGGCCAGACCCATTCGGCGATCTCGGGGATGTCAATGCCCCACTGATAGGCATAGGCCTTGGCCTCGATCCGGCGATCCACCATGTCCTGGCGAAGCATCGCGTAGCGCGACCGCAGACTCTCCACCCGGTCGATCACGTCGATCACCAGGCGGTACCGGTCGATGTCGTTGCGCATGCACATGTCGAACGGCGTCGTCGTGGAGCCCTTCTCCTTGAAGCCGCGCACATGCAGGTTCACGTGGTTCGTGCGCCGGTAGGTCAGCCGGTGCACCAGCCACGGATAGCCGTGGAAGGCGAAGATGATGGGCTTGTCGGCGGTGAAGATCGTGTCGAAGTCACGGCTGGACAGGCCATGCGGGTGCTCGGCCTCGTCCTGCAACCGCATCAGGTCCACGACGTTGACAACGCGCACCTTCAACTCCGGAATCTGGTGGCGCAGCAGGTCGGCCGCAGCCAGCACCTCCAGCGTCGGGACGTCCCCGGCGCAGGCCAGCACGACGTCCGGCTCGCTGCCCGCGACCTCCGTCCCGGCCCAGTCCCAGATCCCCACCCCCCGCGTGCAGTGGGCGATCGCCTCTTCCATGGAGAGGAACACCGGCTCAGGCTGCTTGCCGGCCACCACCACGTTGACGTACTGCTTGCTGCGCAAGCAGTGGTCGAAGGTGGACAGCAAGGTGTTCGCATCCGGCGGCAGGTAGACCCGGGTCACCTCCGGCGACTTGTTCATCACCACGTCGAGGAAGCCCGGGTCCTGGTGGCTGAAGCCGTTGTGATCCTGCCGCCACACGTGCGAGCTGAGCAGGTAGTTCAGGGACGCGACCGGACGCCGCCAGCCGATCTCGTTCGTGGCCTCCATCCATTTCGCATGCTGGTTGAACATCGAGTCGACAACGTGGATGAACGCCTCGTACGAACTCATCACGCCGTGGCGCCCGGTGAGCAGGTAGCCCTCGAGCCAGCCCTGGCACTGGTGTTCGCTGAGCACCTCCATGACCTGGCCCTGTTTGCGCATCGGATCGGGCTGGTCGGTCGGGAGGTACTCCCCCAGCCACTGTTTGGGCGTCGCCTCGTACACCGCCTGGAGGCGGTTGGACGCCGTCTCGTCCGGCCCGAACACCCGGAAGTTGTGCGGGTTCAGCCGCGCCACCTCGGCCAGGTACTCCCCGAGCCGCTTGGTCGATTCCACCACCGGGCCGCCGTGCCCGTCCGGGTCCGGCTGGATCGCGAAGTCGCGGAAGTCCGGCAGCAGCAGGTCCTTCAGCAGCAGACCACCGTTGGCCACCGGGTTCGCCGACATCCGGTGGTCGCCGGACGGGCGCAGCGCGTCGAACCGGGCCGCGAACGCGCCGTCGTGGTCGAACAACTCCTCGGCGCGATAGCTCGCCAGCCAGTCCGCCAGCACCGCGAGGTGTTCAGCGGAATCGCGCGCGTTGGCCAGGGGCACCTGGTGGCTGCGCCAGTGGTCCTCGGTCTGTTTGCCGTCGACCTGTCTGGGTCCGGTCCAGCCCTTCGGCGTCCGGAACACGATCATCGGCCAGCGCGGACGTTCGACCGCCTCGGCGTCGACAGCCTCAGCCGCCGCCTTGATGGCGACGATCTTGTCCAGGGCGTCGTCGAGCAGTCGGGCGAACCGCCGGTGTACGTCGAGGTGGTCATCGTCCGGGCGCGCCACGAAGACCATCGGGTCGTAGCCGTAGCCGCGCATCAGGTCGGCCAACTCATCGTCGGGGATGCGCGCCAGGACGGTCGGGTTGGCGATCTTGTAGCCGTTGAGGTGCAGGACGGGCAGCACGACCCCGTCCGTCTTCGGGTTGACGAATTTGTTGCCATGCCAGCCGGTGGCCGCCGGCCCGGTCTCCGCCTCACCGTCGCCGACCACGGCAAACGTGAGCTGGGTGGGCGAGTTGAACACCGATCCGTAGGCGTGGGACAGCGAGTAGCCGAGTTCGCCGCCCTCGTTGATCGAGCCGGGGCACTCCGGCGAGACATGGGAGGGAATGCCGCCCGGGAACGAGAACTGCTTGAACAACCGCCCCAGACCCGCCTCATCCTGGGTGATGCTCGGATAGATCTCGGTGTAGGTACCGTCCAGGTAGGCGTTGGCCACCAGACCAGGCCCGCCGTGACCGGGACCCGCGACGTAGATCGCGTTGAGGTCGCGCTCGACGATGGCCCGGTTGAGGTGTGCGTAGAGGAAGTTCAGACCCGGCGTGGTGCCCCAGTGCCCGAGCAGTCGCCGCTTCACGTCGTCCCGCTCGAGCGGCCGGCGCAGGAGTGGATTGCCGAGCAGATAGATCTGGCCCACCGAGAGGTAATTGGCCGCACGCCACCAGCCCTCGATGAGTTCGGCGGTCTGGTCGCTGATCGTCTCCGGGGCGCCCGCGGGCCGGGCCCGCCAGGCCGTGGTGTCGGTGCTGTTCGCTGACATGTCGCTCCTGTCGTTGTCGCGGTCTCTCCGCCATTCTTTCCCACGGCCACCGGGAGCGACACTGCTGGTATGGGGCCCTGATACGGCAGAACGGTGAATTTCCGGTGTTGCTGACCGGTTCGCGGATCGTCTGTTGGTGACTGGTCCGCGGATCGTCACCGCCGGGGAGCGGTGGGGGTGGTGCGTGGGGGTGGCCCTGCGTGCAGCCGGCGATGATGCCGTCCCTCGGCGATTCCGCCCCCGGGGTGAGACGATCCTGGCGCCCGCTGGTCCCTGGCGGCCGTGGCGCGTCGAGGCGGCGTCTGGCGCTGGAATCGGTCTCGCACCCGGGCCTTGGGCCCGGCAGAACTCCCGGGCGATGCGCAGCAGGCCACCTGCGGGATGGGCAGACACGCTCTAGGCTTCCCAGACAGGGGCGACCTCGTCCCGCATCTGCTCCGTGCAGGTCCCCTGCCGCACCGTCACCTGGAGGACAGCGATGATTGCCGCCGCTTTCGCCGGCACCACCGGGGAGTAGCCATGTCGCTCTCCGACCAGTCCCCTGACAACGGCACCCCCTCGCCGTTCTCGGCTCGCACCCTTGCCGTCATGGCGATCTTCATCGCGCTGAGTGCCGTCGGGTCGCTGATCAAGATCCCCAGCCCGCTCGGCACCGTGGCGCTCGACTCGGCGCCCGGCTTCTTCTCGGCGGTCGCCTTCGGGCCCTGGGTGGGCTTCATCGTGATCGCCATCGGCCACGTCCTGACATCAGCGATCGTGGGCTTCCCGTTCACGCTGCCGGTGCACCTCCTGATCGCACTCGGGATGGGGCTGTGCGCGCTCGTCTTCCGCTGGCTGGGGCGCAGGACACTGGCGGGTCTGGTGATCGCCGTGGTAGTCACCACCCTGCTGAACAGTTTCGGGCTCGCGCTGGTCGTGCTGCCGATCGGCGGCTGGGCGATGTATGTCGCCAGCCTGCCGTCCCTGCTGGTCGGTGCCGCGGCCAACCTGGTGATCGCCGCAGTGGCGTACTACGCGGTACGCGACAGCAAGCTGCTGAACTGATCCGGTGGAGCGCTCACTCGAGGTGGTCGGCGTCAGCTACCGCTATCCGCGGGCCGACGCCGACGTCCTCCACGACGTGGACGCGAGCTTTCCCCGTGGCAGTTTCACCGTCGTGATGGGCCGCGCCGGCAGCGGCAAGTCGACCCTGCTGATGACCCTCAACGGCGTGATCCCGCAGTTGAAGGAGGGCACCCTGACCGGCCGGGTGCTGCTGGACGGTGCCGACCTGGCGGGCTTCCGCGTCCAGACGATCACCCGCTACGTGGGCCTGGTGCTGCAGGATCCGGAGAGCCAACTGCTGGGCCGCACCGTCGCCGAGGACGTGGCCTTCGGCCCACGCAGCCACCTGGTGCCACGCGAGCAGATCCGGCAACGGGTCGGCGTCTGCCTCGAAACAGTCGCCCTCGGCGGTTTCGAGGACCGCGAGACCGCCCGGCTCTCCGGCGGGCAGAAGCAGCGGCTGGCGATCGCGGGTGTCCTGGCCCTGCAGCCGCAGGTGCTCTGCCTGGACGAGCCGACCTCCGAACTCGACCCGCAGGGGCGGGCCGAGCTGTACACCACGGTGGACGCGCTGCGCGACTCCGGCGAGGTCACGGTGATCGCTGCCGAACATGCCAGCAGCGATGTCGTCCACCGCGCCGACCAGCTGCTGGTCCTGGTCGACGGCCAGGTGGGTTGGCAGGGACGGCCGGCGGACTTCTTCCGCGATCCCGACCTGGCCGTCCGGCACCTGGTCAAACCGCTGCCGGTGGCCGTCCTCGGCACCGAGCTGGTCGCCGCCGGGTTGATCGGACGCGAGCAGGTCCCGCTCGCTGTCGCTGAGGCCGAGGCCCTGGTGCGCCGGCTTGCCGGCCGGCGCCTGTTGCCCCCACCCGTGGCGCCTGCCACCAGCCGGCCACTGTCGGCACCCGGTGCCCGGGCCGTCGCTGGTCGAGCCCAGCGGGGTCCGGCCGATCGAGCGGTCGGCCAGGGGGCGCCCCCGCCCGGCGTCCCCTCCGCGTCGACCGACCCCGGCCACCCGACCCTCGGCGCGCTACCCACCGGCGACCCGGTGATCGAGCTGCGGAACCTGGTCCACACCTACCCGGGAGGCCGCCGTGGCCTGGCCGGGGTGGATCTCACCGTCAACCGCGGCGACTATGTCGCGCTGGTCGGCCGCAACGGGGCGGGCAAGAGCACCCTGGCCAAGCATCTCAATCGGATCCTCGAACCCACCTCGGGGACGGTGATCATCGACGGTGTGGACGCCGGCCGGCTGCAGCCCTGGGAACTCGCCCGGCAGGTCGGCTACGTCTTCCAGAACCCCGACCACCAGATCTTCAACACCAGCGTCGCCGGGGAGGTCCGCTACGGCCTGCGGCTCGCCGGACTGCCACCGTCCGAGGTCGAGCAGCGGATCGCCGAGGTGCTCGCCCTGACCGGGCTGGACGCCGTCCGCGACGAGCACCCGTTCTCGCTCGGCAAGGGGGAACGGCAGCGGATCGCCGTCGCTTCGATTCTCGCCCTGCGGCCGGGAATCCTGGTGGTGGACGAACCGACTACCGGTCAGGACTGGGCGGGCATCCAGACGATGATGGGGCTGATCGATCAGCTGAACACCGAGGGCACCACGATCGTCATGGTCACCCACGACATCGACGTGGTCGCCCACCATGCCCGGCGGGTCGTGGTGATGAACGACGGCCAGGTGCTCGCTGACGGTCCGACCGCCGAGGTGCTGGCCCGCACCGACCTGCTGGCCGAAGCGGCGGTCGCGACCACCCAGACGGTCGAGCTGTGCCGCCGGCTCTGGCCGGGCTCTCCCGTCCTGCTGGACGAGGCCGCCCTTGGTCGCTACCTGGCCAAGACCCTCGCCGGAGGTGTGCGATGAGGCTCGAGCGGCTCGACGTGCGGGTGAAGATCGCGGGCTTCACGATCATCCTGGTGGCCTTGTTCGTAATAGCCAATCCGGCGGCCAATCTGGTGCTGCTGGCCGTTCTGCTGCTGGCTCTGGCACTTGCCGGGACCCCGCTGGGCGGATTGTGGACGGCTCTCCAGCCGCTGCTGCTGGTGATGGCGCTGATCGTCGTCGTGACGATGTTCACTCCGAGCCCGTTCACCACCGGCGGGGACACCCGCGTGCTGTTCAGCGTCTGGGGACTGGACGCCACCTGGGCCGGGCTGCTGCTGGGACTCAACCTGGTCGCACGTCTGGTGCTGATGGTGGTGGCCAGCTACGCGTTCACGGTCAGCACCTCGATCGATGACCTGCTGGTGGTGCTGGCTCGGGTGCACGCACCGGTCTGGCTGTCGATCCTGGTGACCACCGCGCTGGCGTTCATCCCGACCATGGTGGCCAGGAAGGACCAGATCGTCGAGGCGCAGCGTGCCCGTGGCGCCCGAGTGAAGAACTCCGGGCCGATCGGTCAGCTGGTCGCCTTCGTGCCGATCATGGTGCCGCTGATCACGAACTCGATCCTGCTGGCTGACAACCTCGCGGTGGCCATGACCAGTCGCGGCTATGGTGCCCACCCCACGATGACGATGATGCGTGACCTCAGGTTCCGGCCCTCCGATCTGGTGGTGCTGGCGGTGCTGGCGGCGGCGCTCGCCGCGATCTGCTGGTTGCGTTACGGCCTGGGATACGGGGTGGTGTAGATGGACGGGGTACTGGACCGCAGCCCCGACGGTGGGAGGCAGGAGGAAGCGTGAGCGAGTTCGAGCAAGCGGTTCAGCCGGAGATCGCGGCGGCTGACGCGACGCGGTCGGGCGCCCGCCGGGTCCGCGACCTGCTGGTGCTGGGCGACCTGGTGGTCGCCACCGACTCGAGCGGCGGCATCGGCCCCAAACCTGCCGACACTGTCGCCGCCGACGCCCGGACGGTCGGCCATTTTGCCCTGCGGGTGCCGTTGCTGGAGGTGCTGTGCTGCGGCGCGCTCCCGGTCGCCGTGATCGATGACCTGTGCGTGGAGCTGGAGCCCACCGGTCGGCCGATGATCGCCGAGATCCACCGACTGGCGGTCGAGGCCGGGGTGCCGCCCGAGGCGATCACCGGGAGCACAGAGGAGAACGTTGCTACCCGGGCCACCGGCATCGGTGTGACAGTGCTGGGCCGGCTCGGTCCGGACGGGCTGCACAGTGGCGGTTCGTGGCCAGGCGACGTGGTGCTGTGCGCGGGCGTGCCGCTGTCGGCGCCGCGGGACGAGCTGTGGATCGGCCACCCCGGCCAGGTGCCGGTGGCGGCCGTGCGCACAGCGATGGCGTCCGGGTTGGTGCACGACGCGCTACCGGTCGGCTCCCGGGGCCTGGCCTGGGAGCTGCCCCAGCTGGCCGAGCCAGCAGGGCTGTCGGTGGCCTGGCGGGAGCCGGAAGAGGTCTGCCGCACCGACTCCGGAGGACCCGCCAGTTGTGTGCTGTTCAGCTGTGCATCCGGCGCCGTCCCCCGGCTGCGCGAGCTGCTGGGGCCGGTCCCCGTGCACGAGGTCGCTGACCTGATCGGGTGACAGCCACCACCAGGACGGCGTCCCAACCACCGGCCGAACTCGTCGTGCCGGGCAGGACGCCCGGCGGCCCGGGGCCGGGCCTCGCGCCGCGTTCCTGGAGCCAGACCTGATGATCGCCCCTCGAGTCCGTGAGCCTGCCGGAGCCCGCGGCCGGCTCCCCGGCCGCAGGCTTCGACGGGCTCAGCCGGCGGTGATCAGGCGGACTGCACGAGTTCGAGTGAGGTGCCGTCCGGGTCGCGCAGGTAGGCCACCCGTCCGCCCTGCCACGGCCCGTTGGGGACGGTCTGCGGCGGCGAGTTGAAGACCACCTTGTCCTTCAGGCGTTCGTAGGTGGCATCGACGTCGCCGATGTTGAGCGCGATGTGCATCGCGCCGGCGTCCCGGTTGGGGCGGTTGTTGACCTTCTCGCCCTCGGGCTGCTGGTACTCCAACAGCTCCAGAACGATGTCGTCCATCGGCAGGAAGGCGACCCGGGCGACCGCATCCTGTTCGCCGACCATCTGGCTGAGCCACTCGCCGCCGATGGTGAAGATCCAGCCCTCCGGCGGCTCTCCCAGGCCCATCAGGCCGCTGTAGAACTCGATCGACCGCTCCAGGTTGGCGACGGTCAGGCCGACGTGGTTCAGAACACCCATGCTGATTTCCTCTCTCGGTGGACGGCTGCGACGACGGTGGGCAACGCTGGCGGCACCGCCCACGGGTGGTGGACGATGCGGAGCCTTGGTGCTGGTCATCCGGTCGAAGCTGGCAGACAACTGCCGGTTTTGAGGCTAGCCGGTCGGGATGGCACACGGTTGCCGAACTCATGCCCCGCACAGAGGATTCCGGGCCAGTCCGATCGTGGATGGCGTACGCGAGGTGCCTGCCGGCCTCACCCCGGCTGGCCCGACCCGGGGAATGTCGCCGCCGATCGGCAGGTTGGAGCCGGTATGACAACCATCGGTTTCATCGGGGCCGGGCACATCGGCTCCACTCTTGCCAGAGCCTTCGTCGACCACGGCCACGACGTCGTGCTGAGCAACTCTCGTGGCCCGCAGACTCTCTCCGACCTCGTGGCCGAACTGGGCCCCCACGCCCGGGCCGCGACGCCGTCCGAGGCTGCCGAAGCCGCCGACATCGCCGTCGTCACGATCCCGCTGAAGGCGATCGACTCCGTCCCGGTCGAGCCGCTGGCAGGCAAGATCGTGATCGACACCAACAACTACTACCCGCAACGCGACGGGCAGATCCCGGCCCTCGACGACGAGTCAACCACCACGTCGGAGCTGCTGCAGGCACACCTACCGACCTCGAAGGTGGTGAAGGCGTTCAACCACATCATGTTCCGGCACATCCTCGAACACGCCAGCCCTGCGGGGACGGCCAACCGCCGAGCGCTCGCCGCGGTGTCGAACGACGCCCAAGCCGCGGCCACCGTCGCCGGGCTGATCGACGAACTCGGGTTCGATCCGGTGGTGGTCACGCCGCTGTCGCAGGGTTGGCGAATCCAGCGCGACACCCCGGGCTATGTCACCCCGCGGACCGCAGCCGAACTGCGCACCGACCTGGCCAACGCGAAGCGCTACCGGGACATGTAGCCCCCCGGACCCGGCGCCGAGCGCCTCGATGGCGACCCGGTCGTGGCCCACGGCCCCCCGCGGTGCCGGCGCCGAGCCCGTCAGACCCGCCGCGCGCACGCCCTGGGTCGTCCTGCTGTCGCGTGACCGCACATTGCGCTCCGTAGGTCACGTTGTGCGTGTTCTGACAGGCGCAACGTGTGGACGTCTGGCTTGATGCGGACGGTTCCGACGGACCACCTGTTCCAGCCGGGATTCGCCAGGGTGTGGACGATCCGGTCATTTCCATAGATAGTCTATATAGTTTAGCTATGAGTATTGCTCGGGCCATCCCCGACGAACTGACCAGCAGGTTCCTGTCCCAGGCCTCATGGTTCGTGCGGACGGTGAACCGGCGGGCGGGCATGCGGCACTCCCTGGTCGCGATGCGCGTGCTGTCCAACCTTCAGCACGAGGGCGACCTCAGGGTGGGCGAACTGGCCGCGCGCGAGGCTGTCAGCCAGCCAACGATGACGGTCACCGTCAACCGGCTGGAGCAGGACGGCCTCGTCACCCGGCATCCGGACCCCTCCGACGCGCGCGCCTCCGTTGTGCGGCTGACCGCCTCCGGCCTGGCCGAACTGCAGAGCTTCCGCAGCCGTGCCGCGGCCGTGGTGCGTCCAGTGCTGGCCGACCTCGACGGGGCCGACCTCGCCACCCTGACTCGCGCCGCCGAGCTCTTCGAACTGCTCTCCGACCGGCTGGCGCAGCACTGAGCCGGCACCACCGCCAACCACCCGAAGGGAACCACGACACGATGACAGCCACTCACGCGCGCGAGCAGCACCAGACCGAGAGGCCACCGTCCATCCTGCGGCAGCCGGTAGCGGTCTGGGCAATCGCGTTCGCCTGCGCGGTCTCGTTCATGGGCATCGGACTGGTGGACCCGATCCTGCCGGCGATCAGCGCCGAACTGGACGCCACCCCGTCCCAGACCATGCTGCTGTTCACCAGCTACCTGCTGATCACCGCCGTGGCGATGTTCTTCAGCGGCTTCATCTCCAGCCGGCTCGGCGCCCGCCGCACCCTGCTGATCGGGCTGGCGCTGGTCGTCACCTTCGCCGCGCTGGCCGGCGCCTCCGGCACCGTCGACCAGATCATCGGCTTCCGCGGCGGCTGGGGCCTCGGCAACGCCCTGTTCATCTCGACCGCGCTCGCCGCCATCGTCGGGGCCGCCAGCGGCGGCAGCCGGCAGGCGGTCATCCTGTACGAGTCGGCGCTGGGCGTCGGCATGGCTGTCGGCCCGCTGCTGGGCGGCGTCCTCGGCGAGCTGTCCTGGCGCGGCCCCTTCTTCGGCACCGCGGCCCTGATGGCAATCGGCTTCATCGCGATCGCGGTGATGCTGCGACCGCCGACAACCAGGCCCGAGCCGGTCTCGATCACTGCCGGGCTCACCGCCCTGCGCGACCCGTCTCTGCGTACCCTCGCGCTCACCGCACTGTTCTACAACTACGGCTTCTTCACCCTGCTGGCCTACAGCCCCTACCCGCTGGAGAGCGCCGCGGCAGCGATCGGACTGGACTTCGGGGCCCATGAACTGGGCCTGGTCTTCTTCGGCTGGGGCGTCGCCCTGGCGCTCAGCTCGGTGCTGCTGGCACCTGTCCTCACCCGGCGGTTCGGTCTGCGTCCAGTGCTGTTCGCGATGCTCGGCCTGCTGGCCGTCACCCTGGCGGGCATGGGGATCGGCGTGCACTCGGTGACCGTCCTGGTTGCGCTGGTGGTCACGGCCGGGCTCTTCCTCGGTGTCCTGAACACCGCGCTCACCGAGACCGTCATGGTCGCCACCCAGTTGCCGCACGGGGTGGCCTCCGCGACCTACTCCGGCGTCCGCTTCCTGGGTGGTGCGATCGCCCCGGCGGTGTCTGGCTCGATCGCGGCGGCCCTGGGTGCCTCTGGCCCGTACTGGTTCGGCGCCGCCTCGCTGCTGGTGTCGATCCTCGTCCTGACCCTGGGCGGCCACACCCTGGCCCACGTCGGACGGCGTCCGCACGTCACCGCGCAGGACGAGGCCGAGGCGATCACCGTCGGCGACGAGGTCTGAGCCCGAGGACCACCTGCTGCGTTGCCCGGAAGGAGGCGAGCTGCCCTCCGTCCGGGCAACGCGGCCGTTGACAGGTTTCGCGACGGTGACAGCGCCCCAACCTCAGCTGGCAATAGGGTCGTACTGTGCGTGACGCGAAGCTGCCCGCGGGAGTCGTGATCGAGACCCGTCCGGACCTCGACCCGGGCGCCCGCTACGACGGCCGGGCGGCCGGCTACGACTGGCTGATCGGACGGGAGCTCTACAACCGCATCGCCTGGTCGACCTCGCCGCGCGATTACGA
>NZ_JAYFPT010000051.1:0-14755 GCF_034927565.1 Propionicimonas sp. | reverse complement strand
GCCCGCAACGAGGCTCCCTCGTAGCCCCGCTCGGCGAACAACTCGGACGCGGCCGTCAGGATCGCCTGACGCGAGTTTCCAGGGCCGGGTCGGCGTCCCATCACGGGGCTTGCGGTCTTTGGCACGCGCGGCATTCTATGTCAACGCGAGGGAGCCGCGTGGGAGGCGGGAAGGAGTCCGATGGTCCGCGGGGTAGGGATCGACGTGGTGGACGCCGCCGAGCAGGAACGCCTGCTGGGCGCGTTCCCGGAGCGAGTGTTCGCCCGCATTTTCACCGAGTGCGAGCTGGCGGACGCCCGGGGCCGTCGCGACCGGGCGGGAGTGCTCGCGGGGCGGTTCGGGGTGAAGGAGGCGGTGTTCAAGGTGGTGGCGCCGCTGCTGCCCGAGAAGTCGTTCGACCTGCGGATCGTGGCGACGGCTACCGCTGCCGACGGCACACCGCGGCTTGAGATCGCGGCAGCACTGCGGGAGAGCCTGGATCGGGCAGAGGTCGATGAGGTGCTCGTGTCGACCAGCAGGCAGGGCGACCTGGTCGTCGCGTTGGCGGTCGCGGAGCGCCGGACGGCGGGGCAATGACGGTGTTGATTGAAGGGATGTGGCTGAGGTGACGGTGGCATGGGTGTTTCCGGGGCAGGGTGCCCAGGAGGTTGGCATGGGCGCCGACGTGCGCGACGGGTTCGACTCCGCCCGGGCAGTGTTCGATGCCGGCGACCAGGCCGCCGGGTTCGCCCTGTCGCGCGTCGTGCTCGACGGCCCGGACGAGGAACTCACCCGGACGGTGAATGCCCAGCCCGGCCTGTTGATGGTGGAGCTGGCGCTGTTCGCGGCAGCGCGGGAGGTCGCCGGTCCTGATCTGCCGCTGCCGGCTTTCGTGGCCGGCCACAGTCTGGGCGAGTACGCGGCGCTGGTCGCGGCCGGTGTCTGTGACATTGCGACGGCGATCGCACTGGCTCACCGGCGGGGAGAGCTGATGCAGCAGGCGTCGGACCGCAACCCGGGCACGATGGCCGCCGTGATCGGCCTGGACGACGACCAGGTGGCCGAGGTGTGCCGGCAGACGGAGGTGTCGGTCGCCAACCTCAACTGCCCCGGCCAGGTGGCGATCGCCGGCTCCGTCCCGGGAGTCGCGGCTGCCAGGCGTCTGGCCCGCGAGCACGGCGCGAAACTGGCGATCCCGCTGGACGTCTCTGGCGCCTTCCATTCCCCGCTGATGGAACCGGCCGTGGCCGGGATGCGGGAGGCGGTCGCCGCGGCACGGCTCGGCGCACCCCGGGTGCCGCTGGTCGCCAACACCACGGCCACTGTGCTGTCCAGTGCGGACGAGGTACGCGACGAGCTGGTCGCCCAGGTCACCGGATGCGTCCGCTGGGCGCAGACCGTCCGGCTGATGGTTGAGGCGGGCGTCGACACCTTCATCGAGTTCGGTCCTGGCACCGTGCTCGCCGGGCTGGCCAGCCGGATCGCCCCGCAGACCCGGACGATCACCGTGTCCGATGCCGCCTCCGTCCGCGACCTGGCTGGTGCGCTCGGCGCGGCCGGGGACCGGGGGTAACGTGTCGCCGATCACGCCGGTGGTGGCCAACCACATCGTCCTGAACCAGGATCTCAACCACCACCAGACGTTGTACGGCGGACGAACCGCGGAGTGGTTCATCCAGGCCGGGCTGATGGCGACCTGCCGGTGGACCCCGCCGCAGGACACGGTCTGCGCCCATCTGCACGGGCTGGGTTTCGCGGTGCCGGTGCAGCTCGGCGAGACCGTGACCTTCGTCGGCCGGGCGGTGCTGGCCGGACGCACCAGTATCCTGACCCACGTGGACGTGACCGTGGGCGACCGGGCGATCATGGACGGCTTCCTCACCTTCGTGATCGTGGACGACGCCGGCCGGCCCCGTCCGCACGGGATGAGCCTCGATCCGGTGACCGAGCTGGACCGCGAACTGCAGCAGCAGGCCCGCGAGATCCGCCGGCAGGTCGTCGGGCGGTGATGGTGAGACACCAGGTAGTGGTGCCGGACCGTTCGGATTTCGTCGTGACGCGCACCGGTGTGAGTCTTGCCTGCCACCGCCAGGGCACCGGCGATGGAACGCCGGTGGTGCTGGTTCACGGCGGCGGGGTGGATTCCTCGTTCTTCGCCGCCACCGCCGAGATCCTGGCACGCAGACGCGTGGTGGTCAGCTATGACCGGCGTGGCTACGGGGAGTCGGGTGATCCGGCGGACGGCGACTGGTCGACCAACGCGCAGGTCGGCGACCTTGCCGCCGTGTGTGAGGCGGCCGGAGCCGGCGGACGGGTGGTGCTGGCCGGTCACAGCCTCGGCGGGGGGATCGCACTGTGGCTCGCGGAGGCGCAGCCGGGCCTGATCGGTGCCCTCGTGCTGCACGAACCCGTCGGGTGGGAGGGGCCCGGCAGCGCGGAAGGCCGGTCCGCTGACTGGGCGGCGATCGCGCGGCTGGCAGCGTCCGGAGACACGACGGGGGCGATCATCGCAGCCCTCCGGCTTCAGGGCGAACCCGACCCTGCGGCGCCGCCGCTCACCGAAGCGGAGGTGGCGCACGTCGACCGCAATCTGGCGACCATGGTGACCCATGACGTCGCCGGCATCGCCGGCGGCGTCGACCTGGGTGCCGTCCGCATCGCTCTCCAGGGCATCCCGGTGGGGGTCTCGTCAGGCGAACTCAGCCGGGGAACCGCCGCCGAGACCGCCGGCGCCGCGGTGGCCACCGCCCTCGGCTGCCCACTCACCGTGGTACCCGGCGCCCACAACAGTCCGCGTGACCGTCCGGAGAGGTTCGCCCGGCTCGCCGACCAGCTGGCGGCGGCTCAGCACGCTGTCGAACCCGACACCCCAGAGAAGGAAGCCATGACCACACCACAACCCACCGGCAGTCGAGGAGTCCGATGACACAGCGCACCATGAAACGGGCGGTCTACCGCCACTACGGCGGGCCCGCTGTGCTCACCATCGACGAGGTTCCCATCCCGACTCCCGGCAAGGGCCAGGTGCTGGTCCGGATGCGTTCCACCAGCGTCAACGGTGGCGACCTGCAGGCCCGGTCGGGGCAGGCGAAGTTCCGCACCGCGATGAGTCCCGGGTGGCCCAAGCAGCTGGGGATGGACGTCGTCGGGGTGGTCGAGCAGGTCGGTCCCGGGGTGGCGTCCCCGCAGGTCGGCGAGCAGGTCTGGGGAGTGTCCACCGGCGATGGCGCCTACGCGCAGTACGTCCTGATGGCCGCCAACCGGGTTGGGCGGCTGCCGCAGGGGATGGACCCGGTCCGGGCCGGTGCGCTCCCGGTGGCCGGGACGACCGCACTGCTGGCGCTGGGAGGTGGCAGTCCGGTTCGGTCCGGGCAGCGGGTGTTGGTCCGGGGTGCCGGCGGGGTGGGGTTGGCCGCCGTCCAACTCGCCCACGCCCGAGGTGCGGAGGTCACGGCGCTGGCCAGCGGCTCGACCCTGGCGGGGGTGGCGGACGCCGGCGCCGACCGGGTGCTCGACTACAGGGAGGCCGACCCGTCCCGGCTCGGCCGCTTCGACCTGGTGCTGGACACCGTTGGCACCGCCGTCGCGTCCTTCCGCCAGTGCCTGACCCCCACCGGCCGGTTGCTGACCATCACCGCCGACTTCAGTCATCCCTTCCGATCGATCGGCCAGATCCTGGCGTCCGTCCGCTTCGGCGGGCGCCGCACCCGGTTCGTCACCGGCATCCCGCGCACCCCGCAGCTGGACGCGCTCGCCGACGCGGTCGAGGCCGGCCAACTCCGTCCGGTGATCGACTCGGTCTTCGCTTTGGAGCAGATCTCCCAGGCCCACGCCCGCGCCGAACAACGCGGCATCCTGGGCAAGATCGTGATCTCCATCGATTGACCATCCGACGGCCGGACGCGGTGACACCCTCGCCGGTTCGGGCGAATCCAGCGGGGCTCGGGACGCTGGCCTCGTGCGGGTGCGGGCCATTACCGTATGCCAAACGAAGCGGGAGGCAACGTCCATGAAGATCGACCGTCGGTGGGGAGCAGTTGTGGTCTCTGCCGGGCTTCTCCTCAGCGGGTGCGGTTCGACGCCGTCCCCCACGGTCACCGTCACTGCGCCGGAGGCCTCGCCCACCAGCACGCCGACGCCGGCACTGTCGCCCACGGCGGAACCGACCAGCGCCACTCCGGAGCCGCCGTCCTCGGCAACACCGGGGCCGACGCCGACACCGTCGCCAAGCCAGACGTCGACGCCGACGCCGACGCCGTCACCAACCCAGACACCGACGCCTACCTCCTCGCCGACGTCCACCCCCACGCTGCAGACCACCGTGCCCGAGATCGACGGCACCCCGCGGTATCGCAGCACGCTCTCGATCGACGAGCCAACCTGGGGCCCGGGCCGGGTCAAGCTCCGCTACCAGTGGTTGCGGGGCAATACCGCGATCAGCGGCGCAACCTCCACCTCCTACAAGGTCGCGGCGGCCGACATCGATCACAGTCTGCGGATCCGGGTCACCGGAACCCGCAAGGGCTTCGCCACCGCCACGGTCGATGCCGCTCCGGTCGGCCCGGTGGCGCCGGGAAAGCTGAGTGCCAGTGACCCCGAGATCACGGGTACCGCTCGGGTCGGCAACACCCTGACCGCGGACGTCGACCCGTGGGGGCCGGGCGAGGTCACACTGGCCTGGCAGTGGTACCGGGGTGACGAGAAGATCGCCAAGGCGACCAAGCGCAGCTACAAACTCGCCGCCGCCGACCACGGCCAGCTCATCAAGGTGCGCGTCGTCGGCACCGCCAAGCACTTCGCCAAGACCACCCGCTACTCCGAACAAACCGGCAAGGTGGCGCCGGGCAAACTGGGGCCGACCCCCGATCCGGCCTACAACGGCATTGCCCAGGTGGGCCAGAAGGTCACCGCGCTGCCGCGTGAATGGGGCCCGGGCGAGGTCAAACTCAGCTACCAGTGGTTCCGTGAGGGCAAGGAGAAGGACGAGAAGATCGAGAGCGCCACCAAAGCGAGCCACGTCTTCACCCCGGCCGATCTCGGAAAGCGGCTCCGGGTGCGGGTGACCGGCTCGAAGACCGGCTACCAGAAGGTGGCGCGCTACTCGGGCTGGACCGTCGAGGTGTCCGCGGGCACGCTGACCCCGGCCAAGCCGGTGATCACCGGCTTGGCAGTGAAAGGGACGACGCTCACCGCCCAGCCCGGAACCTGGGCCCCCGACGGCGTCACATTCACCTACCGCTGGTACAGCGACGGCGTCCTCAACACCCGCGCCCTGGGCGACAGCTACCTGCTGGGACAGACCGATGTCGGTCACACCATCACAGTGCGGGTCAAGGGAGAGCTGACCGGCTACCAGACCGTCATCCTCGAATCGGCTCCCACTGACACGGTGCTGTCGCGCGAGCGTGGCCGCTGACGGGCAATCGGGAGCCCCAACCCGCTTGACTCCGAGTTTGTGCACTGAACACGGTGCACAAACTCGGAGCGAACCTCGGATGGCGCGGGATCGCTCGGCTGCCACAGTGGCAGGCTGGCCAGCCGGGACGATGCACGCGAGCGGGTCACACGGCGTAGCCGGCCCGGAAACCCTCCGCCACGGCATTGCTGATCTTGCGTGGCCGCACCGCGTCCCCGATGGTTGTGAACGCGATCCCGGCGGCGGTCAGGGCATCACCGAGCGCGGTGTTCGCCCGGTACCCGACCGCGATCACCACGGTGTCGAAGGGTCCGAGGTCGCCGGCCTGGGTGATCACCCGATGGTCGCGCAGTTCGCGAACCTCGTGTCCGAACGCGAAGCTGGTCGGGGTCTGCCGGATCCGGGCCTCCAATGGTGCTCGCAGGGTCGGGCTGAGGTCGGTCAGCATGTCGTCGGTCAGTTCGATGACGGTCACCTGGCTGCCCCGATCGCTGAGCAGTTCGGCGGTCTCGACACCTACCGATCCGGCGCCGATCACCGCGACGGCATGGCCGGCGACCGCCGGGTCGAGCAGCACCTGTTCGGCGGTCACCACCCAGGGCGCGTCGATTCCCGGGATCGCCGGCAGGATCGGCTCAGAGCCGGTGGCAACGATGATCCGGTCCGCTCCGCAGCCGGCCAGGAAGCCGGCGTCCACCGGGTGGTCCAGGAAGACCTGCACCCCGGTGGTGTCCAGGGTGTTCTTCTCGTAGCGCAGGCAGGCACCCATCTCGGACTTGAACGGCGGGCGGATTCCGGGGACGACGTTGCCGCCCAGTTCGCCGGTGGCCTCGTAGAGCCGGACGTGGTTGCCACGGCTGGCCGCCGTGGCTGCCGCCTCCATCCCGGCCATACCACCGCCGACCACCACGACCTCCTTCGGCGCCTCCGGGTCGCGATGCAGGTCGAACTCGGACTCGTGGCCGGCCAGCGGGTTGTACAGGCAGCTGACCGCGTGTCCCATCATGAGTTCGCTCATGCAGTAGTTGCAGGAAAGACAGATCCGGATCCGGTCGGTGTGGCCCTCCTTCGCCTTGCGGTAGAACTCCGGATCGCAGATCACCGCCCGTCCGGTGGCCACCAGGTCCACCGCACCCGAGGCGATCAGTTCGTCGGCGAACGCCGGGGTCTTGATCCGGTTCGCCACACAGACCGGCACCGCTGCCCCGATGGCCTTGCGGATCGCGACCGCGTCGTCCACGAAGGCCCCCAGCGGATCCCATGGACCGCCGGCCACCCGGTTGGTCTCGTAGATCGAGCCGGAGACATTGATCGCATCGATCCCGTGCTCCACCAGTTGAGTGCAGAAGGCTCCGGTGTCCGGGACGGTCAGGCCGTCGGGCAGGAACTCGTTGGCAGAGATCCGGTAGATCAGCGGGTACTCCCGGCCGAGCGCTGCCCGCAGCCCGTCCAGGATCTCCAGTGGGAACCGGGCACGTCCGGCCGGGTCGCGGCCGTACTCGTCGTCGCGCCGATTGGTGTGCGGTGAGAGGAACTGGTTGACCAGGTAGCCGTGCGCGCCGTGGATCTCAATGGCGTCGAACCCGGCCTGCTGGGCCCGCACGCCGGCGTCGACGAAGGCCTGCACCAGGTCGTGGATCTCGGCGATGGTGAGCTCGTGCGGCATGGTCTGCATCACCGGGCAGGGAATCGGCGACGGTGCGACCACGGTGCCGCCGGTGCAGGCTGCGTTGGCCTGCCGTCCGCCATGGAACAACTGGACGGCGACCCGCCCGCCGGCGTCGTGCACCGCGTCGGTCAGGCGGCGCAGCCCCGGCAGCAGGCCGTCATGGTCGATGCCCAACTGGTTCGGGAAGCCCTTGCCACCGGGATGGACGTAGGCGGCCTCGGTGATGTTCAGTGCGACCCCGCCCTCGGCGCGGGCCACGTGGTAGGCGATGAACTGATCGGTGACCGTGCCGTCAAGCCCGCAGAGGTTGACGACCATCGACGGCATGATGCCGCGATGAGGCAGTGTCAGACTGCCGATAGTCACCGGTGTGAAGAGATGCTGAATACTCATGATGGCGACCTTCCACGACGTCAATGTCGTTGCTTCGAGGCTACGCCGCCCGGTTGCCGGGCGCTGGCGCTTCGGCGAAGACGTACCGCGGCGCCGCCGCTTCGACGGCCCACGGGAGTCGCCTGCCAGGTGGCGAGCCTGCCGCTTTGCGAGGCGCGCGATGGCCCCAGACCTGGTGGCGGGGCCTCAGCCAGCCTGCCAGGTTCTGGCCTCGGGTTCGGCGTCGGCCGATTGCCGCGGCTGCTCCAGCCGGGCTCAGATCGGGAAGGCGGCGGCCTGCAGCGGGTCGGGGCCGGTGAGCGGGATCAGCCGCCAGTTCAGCAGCGCCGTGCCGCTGGCCGGATCCAGTTCCAGCAGGATGGTGTGCGGGGTCTCCACCAACCGCAGTTGCGCCACGAACACGCCGTCTCGCCACGCACCGCTGGCGGCCAGCGCGAGGTCTGGTCCGCTCGGCGTCGGCCAGCGTGACTCCAGCCAGCAGCCGTCCCCGATCTCGGTGACGAGTTCGGCGGCCGGGTGGTCGATGCGCAGCCGGTGATGGCCGTCGGTGGACACCTCAAGGGCGGCGCTTCGGTAGGTGGCGGGCAGCTGGGACGCCGGATCCCGCAGCGCCGGCGCCGCAGACCGGCGGGTTGAGCCTGACAAGGGTGGATGTTCCAGCCCGGCGAGCCGTCGGGCCAACTGGACGTCGGCCTGCGGGTCGGGCTGGGTATCGATCGCGGGCAGCAGGTGGCGCCACACCTGGTCGAGCACGTCCTGCATCGCCTCGGTCTCGGAGGTGATCGCCACCGCCACGTCCTGCTCGGGCAGGACCAGGGCGAACTGTCCGAAGGCGCCATCGCCGCGATAGCCATGGCTGGAACGCCAGAACGAGTAGCCGTAGCCGTGGGACCAGTCGCCGACATCGTCGGAGGCCAGCGAGGCGGAGGTCGGGCGCGGCGCCTGTTCGGCGAACTCCGCCGGCACAATCCGCCTGCCCTGCCAGACCCCGCCGTCCAGCCAGGTCTGGGCCAGCGCCAGAATCGCCGGCGTGGTGACGCACAGTCCGCTGAAGCCCAGATCACGACCACCCAGGGTGCGCTGCGCCCTGGCGTCCGCTCCGCCGAAGGGGTCGAGCAATTCCCGCCGCAGGTGCGCTGACAGCGGCTGGCCGGTGACCGCCGCGATCGCCTGGGCGACCAGATAGGGCCCGACCTGGTTGTAGGCCCACACCTGGCCGGGTTCGCCGTCCGGCTCACGCTCCAGGATGAGCGGCAGCAGCGGGTCAGGCTCGTCCGGCTGCTGCGGCGCCGGTGCGGCATCGCCCCGCCAGTCCCAGATGTCCGTGGTGTGTCCGACGGTCATCGTGACGCAGTCCCGGACGGTGACCCGCCGCCAGGCCGGTGGCACCAACCGCAGTTCGGTCAGATAGGACAGCACCGGTGCGTCCAGGTCGATCAGCCCGCGGCCGACCAGGCTGCCCAGGACCGTCGCGGTGAAGCTCTTGCTCAGCGAGTAGCCCAGGTGCACCCGGTCACGGGCGTACGGTGCCCACCAGCCCTCGGCGATCACGTGACCGTGCCGGGCGATCATCAGCGAGTGGTAGCCGTGCCCGGGAGTCTCGGCGGCGTCCAGCAGGGCGAGCAGCCCGCGTCCGTCCACACCCTGGGCAGCGGGCGTGCTGCGTGGCATCACCATGGCCGTCAATCTACCCTTCGGCGACCGTCGCGCGAGCCGGCTCAGGCGCCAGCGCGGCGTAGGCCGGGCGCAGCGCATCGACCAGGGACAGCCCGCGGACGGTCAGGGCCAGCGGCGGCAGTTGGTCGAGCAGGCTCGTCCCGCTGGGCGCCGCCGTCCGCTGCGGGAGATCGCCGGCGAAGGCGTAGAAGACGTCCAGCAGCTCGGTCAGTGGCACCGCCTGACCGGTGTCGCCGGCAGCGGTGGGAGAGGCCGTGTTCAGCCGGGCGAGAAGCTCGTCGCGGCTCCGGCCACGCCAGGCAAGGATCGCGAACGGGTCGTCGTCGAACTGCTCGGCGAGCAGGTAGAACACCGCGGCGAGGTGCTTGCAGGGCACCTCCCAGTCCGGGCAGGAGCAGTCCAGCGACAGATCCCGGCTGCCGGACGGGAACAGCGCCAGCCCCAGTTCAGCGAAGACCTTCTCGATGTCAGGCGGCATCTCGCCGGCCAGCAGCTGTGCGACGAACCAGGCATCACCGGCCAGGCGGTCCTCGACCCTGGCCCACTGGTCCTTGCCGTAGGCCGTCACCCCGATCCGCACCCGGTAGGGCCGCGACCGCGAACCCTGGACGCTGGCGGTCACCATCCCGGCGTCCAACTCAAGGGAGAGCACCTGGCCGCGACGGGCATAGTTGCGTCCGCGGGTCAGCCGGTTGCCCATGCCGCTGGTTTCCAGCACCTCGATGAAGCGGGTGGACCACCAGGTGGTGGCGATCTTCCCCCGCGCGCTGCGGGCCCGGAGCCCGCCCTCCACCGTCCGTGGCTTCGAGGCGGGGTAGAACGGGGAGTCGTAACGCCTACTCACCGACAGCTCCCTTCGACAGCGCGAACAGGTCGCGCAACTGGCTGGTGGAGAGCTCGGTCAGCCAGGACTCGCCGTCACCCACGACGAGGTTCGCCAGCGCCTGCTTGTCGTCGATCAGCTCGTCGATGCGCTCCTCCAGGGTGCCGGTCGCGATGAACTTGCGCACCTGGACCCGGCGGCGCTGCCCGATCCGGAAGGCCCGGTCGGTGGCCTGGTTCTCCACCGCAGGGTTCCACCAGCGGTCCAGGTGCAGGACGTGGTTCGCGGCGGTCAGGTTGAGCCCGGTGCCGCCCGCCTTCAGCGACAGCAGGAAGATCGGCGGCCCGTCGCCGGACTGGAAGCGCTCCACCAGTTCGGTGCGGCGCTGGCGCGTGGTGCTGCCCGAGAGGTAGGCGATGTCGGTGTCGAACCGGGCGGCCAGGTGCGGGATCAGCAGTTCGGCGAACTCGGTGTACTGGGTGAAGCACAGCACTCGATCGCCCTCGGCGAGGATCTCCTCCAGGACCTCCTCCAGCCGGATCACCTTGCCGGAGCGCCGTCCGATCGGGGAGCGATCGTGCAGCAGTTGGGCGGGATGGTTGCAGACCTGCTTGAGCTTGGTCATTGCGGCCAGCACGTTGCCGCGCCGCTCGATGCCCTCGGAGTTCTCGATCCGCTCCATCATCTCGCCCACCACCGACTGGTAGAGCGAGGCCTGCTCGACGGTCAGCCGGTAGTGCTGTTTGATCTCGATCTTCTCCGGCAGGTCGTCGATGATCGTCGGGTCGGTCTTCACCCGCCGCAGGATGTACGGACGGGTGATGCGGCGCAGCAATGCCGACGCCGGCTCGTCCCGGTAGCGCTCGATCGGGGTGGCGAACCGGGCCCGGAAGACCTCCGGCGAGCCGAGGATGCCGGGGTTGAGGAAGTCCATGATCGACCACAGTTCGGCCAGCCGATTCTCCACCGGGGTGCCGGTCAGCGCGATCCGCTGCCCCGCCTGCAGCCGACGCACCGCCTTGGCGGTGCGGGAGAGCCGGTTCTTGATCGCCTGGGCCTCGTCCAGCACCACCCGTTCGAACGCGATCTCGGCCAGTTCGTCGATGTCGTTCAGCGCGGTGGTGTAGGTGGTGATGACCAGGTCGGACGCGGCCAGGACGGCCGTCAGGTCGTCGCCGTGGGGACGGTCGGCGCCGTGGTGGGCGGTCACCCGCAGCGTGGGCGCGAACCGAGCCGCCTCGGCCTGCCAGTTGCCGATCAACGACATCGGGCACAACAGCAAAGTGGGCCGAGCCAGGGGACGGTTCCCCGGCTCGGCTGGCTCGGTTCGGCAGGTGGCCTCCAGGGCGAGCAACTGGACGGTCTTGCCCAGCCCCATGTCGTCGGCCAGGCAGGCGCCCAACCCGAGCCGCCGGAGGAAGTCCAGCCAGGCCAAGCCCCGCCCCTGATAGGGACGCAGTGTGGCGGTGAACTCGTCCGGCGGTTCGACATCGGCCACTGACTCTGCCGCCGCGCCCCGCAGCAGATCGCCCAGCCAGCCGTCGGCGGCCACGTCCACCAGGTCCAGCGGCAGGTCGAGGTCGTCGGGATGGCTGAGGGCCAGGGCCAGGATCTCGCCCGCGGTCAGCTGCCCGGAACCGTTGGCCGCCAGGAACCTCAGCCCGCGGTCCAACTGGTCGCGGTTGAGGGCGACCCACTGGCCGCGCAACTGCACCAAGGGTGCCTTGGCTGCGGCCAGTGCGGCGATCTCGTCCTCGGTCAGCCCGTGGTCACCGACGGCGATCTCCCACCGGAAGTCGCAGAGCTGGTCGCGGCCGAAGCCGCCCTCGGTGGCGCCGCCGTCGATCGGGGTGGTGGAGAGCTTCAGGCCCAGCCGATTGCGCCTGCCCCACCAGCCGGGAAGCTGCACCTCGAAGCCGGCCTCGTCGAGGGCGGGCGCCGCGGTACTGAGGAAGTCGTAGCAGCTCTGGGCGTCGAGGCTGAGGCCGGACGGCTGGGCCTGCCGCAGGCCGGCCTCCAGACCGGGGTACACCCGCTGGGCACGGGCCAGCTGGGACAGGAGCACTTCCCGCGGCCGCTCCAACCAGCGTCCCAGGGCGCCGTCGTCGGCCCAGATCCGCTGGGCATCGATCACCAGACTGGGGTCGGATCGCGAGCGCAACAGAAAGTCCAGCACCCAGCCGGGTTCGCCGGCGGTGTCCGCGGTCGCGGCGGCGACTGTCGTCCGGGGGTCGCTGAGCCGCAGCACAAGCTGCGCGGGACTGGGTGTTTCGCGGCCAGCTTCAACCCAGGGGTGGAGCGCGCTGCCCAGTTCTGAGAGCTCGCCCGGGTCGGCGTCAACGGTGGCGTCGGCGCCGGCCAGGGCGTCGAGCCAGGCTTCGGTCCTGGGGATTCGGCGCGGCTGCCGGCCCCGCCGGGCCGGCAGGAACGACCGCGGCAGTCGCTGCCGGGCGGCAGCATCGGCGAACGCGTCGAGGGCCTCGCTGGCCAGCGCCGCCGGCTGGGCGGCCAGTTCGGTGGCCCGGAACGACGGCGGCATCGCGGTGATCAGACAGTGCGCCGCGACGGCGTCCGGGCCGGTCAGCGCGACCCGCCAACGGGCCTGCGGAGTGGGGCCGTCCAGGTCGAGGCCAGGCAGGACGCGTTCCCGGGCAAGCAACTCCTCGGCGAAACCGGCCAACTCAGCCAGATAGCGCAGGGACGCGGAGGGCCGCACCTCCAGGCCGCGCTCCGTCCAGCTGGCGGGATCCAGGACAGTGGCCAGGGTCTCGGCGAGGCCGGCCGGATCCAGCCTGACGCACGGCACCTGCCAGGCCAGCAGTGACGGGGCGGAGCGGCCGGGGGAACGTGGCGTGACCCGCACCATCTCGGGGGAGTCCAGCGGGGCGCGGCGTACCGACGGGAGCAGCAGAGTGGTGCTGCCTGCGAGGCTTCCGATGAGGGACGCCAGCATCCCCGCCGGGACGGCGAACGGATGCGGGCGCGCCGTCCGCACCGCCTGGCTGGGACTGGTCACTGGCAGCTCGGAGTCCTCCGCCCACACGCCAGGGCCGTCACCCGGGGCCCAGAATGCGTGGAGAACGAACACGGTGATCCAGTTTCCTTGCCGGTTGAGTGACGGTGTGACAAACCCTACTGGCGGAATGTTCGTGCTGTGGATCGTCCACGGACTACGGGCCAGGGCCGCGCCGAAGGGGACTTCTTCGGCACCGTGATGGGGATGGACGGGCGGTTGGCCGAGTTCGACCGAGCTGAGTCGGAAAGTGCCGATGGCTAGGGGTTAGGCGAGGCTGAGCTTGCTTGTCGAGCTACCTCGGGCTACCCCAGACTGGGGGCATGGCGCATCCCGGGGAACCGCACCGAGCGGGCATCAACCAGCGACTCAACTGGCTGCGTGCCGGCGTGCTCGGCGCCAACGACGGCATCGTGTCGACGGCGGGAGTCGTGATCGGGGTCGCCGCGGCGGCACCGGGCAATGTGCTCGCCATGGCGACCGCGGGGCTGGCGGCACTGGTCGCCGGAGCCTTCTCGATGGCCGGCGGGGAATACGTGTCGGTCAGCACCCAGCGGGACACCGAGAAGGCCCTGATCGCCCAGGAGATGCAGGAACTCGCCGACTATCCACAAGAGGAACTGCTGGAGTTGGCGGGGTTCTACCGGGACCGTGGTCTTTCTGCCGACCTCGCCCAGCAGGTTGCCGAGGAACTCACCGCGCACGACGCGCTCGCCGCCCATGCCGAGATTGAGTTGGGCATCGACCACAAGGAGTTCACCAGTCCGTGGGCGGCTGCCTTCTCCTCGTTCGTGGCGTTCTCGGTGGGCGCGGCGATCCCGTTGGCCATGATCCTGTTGCCGTTCGGCGACCATCGCATCTGGGCGGCGGTGGCCGCCGTCGTTCTCGGGCTGTTCCTGACTGGCTGGATCAGTGCTTCTCTTGGCGAGGCCCAGCGCGGTCGAGCGATCGCTCGCAACGTGCTGATCGGTTCCCTGACCATGATCGCCACCTACGCCATCGGGACACTCTTCGGCGTTGCGACTGGGTAGAGGTCTCCGGATGGAGGTTCCGGACCGGCTGGGGCACGGGCTCGAGCCCGACCTCGACTACGTCCGCGCCCACGAGGACGGCTGAGGCCGCGGCGGACGCCCGACACCTCAGCGGACGGCCTCCAGGTACGCCATGCACCCCCGGCTGCGCCAGGTGCGGGCGGTGATGGTGGCCAACTCGTCTGCGGTGCGGGGCGTGGCGACCTCGCCGGCACGGCGCAGCAACGCCAGGTAGCGCGCCCCGCGTCCGGTCTCGGCGACCAGGGAACTGCAGAACAGCCTCCCGCCGGGCTTCAGCAGGACGGTGAGCAGGTCGAGGAAACCGGCCGGGTCGTCGACCAGGTGCAGGAAGCCGAGGCAGGCCACCGTGTCGAAGCTTCCGGGAGCGAAGGGGAGGGCGAAGGCGTCGGCCTGGACGAACCGGACGCCGGGCCGCACCCGGGTGCCGTCGGCGATCCGGCGGGCCGCGCGGGCGAGCATGTCCCGGGAACGGTCGGTAACCACCACCGGACGGGAGCTGGTGCGGTAGGCGTTGGCGGTGGCCGTCGCCGTTCCGGCCGCGACGTCGAGCAGCGGCCCGGACGCCGAGCGAACGGCGCGGCGGGCGAAGGCCTCGTAATCGCGCGGCGAGGTCGACCAGGCGATGCGGTTGTAGAGCTCCCGTCCGATCAGCCAGTCGTAGCCGGCCGCCCGGCCGTCGTAGCGGGCGCCCGGGTCGAGGTCCGGACGGGTCTCGATCACGACTCCCGCGGGC
>NZ_JAYFPT010000008.1:0-167965 GCF_034927565.1 Propionicimonas sp. | reverse complement strand
CTCGGGGTGGAGTCCATGCGCGCGGTGGACGAGACCGGCCGGAGCGGATTCGACACCCTCCGCGACGCGGTCGGGGACCCCACTGCGTTCTACCGCCCGGAGGAGTCCTGGACGGGCCGGACGGTGATGGACACCAAGGTCGAGTTCATCCTCACCGGGCTGGAGCGGCACTGGCCCGAGTTCTGAGGCACCCCAAGCCGGGCCGGGTGGATCCTCGTAGTCGGGAGAGGTCTGCCGGGCGAGAAGAGAGTGGGGCTCGTCCGATGCCGGTCGGGGCTCCCGGCGGTGTCGTCAGGGCGGCCACCTCAGGCCAGGGGGGCGCGACCGAGGGTCACGGTGGCGGTCTGGGTGGCGCCGGTCTGGTCGGTCCAGCCGATCGTTGCGGTGTCGCCGGGGGAGAGCTTCGACATCGCCGTGGTCAGGGCCGAGTAGCTCGACAGCTGCTTGCCGTTGAACTGGGTCAGCACCGAACCGGGGGTGACCCCGGCCTGGTCGGCGGCGCTGCCGTCCACCACGCCGACCACCAGCAGCTCCGATCCGTGGGCGCTCAACTGCAGCCCCAGCGCGGGACCGTAGCCCAGGGTGACCGTCCCGGAGGCGTCGCCGTCCAGGATCTGGTCGGCCAGGGTCAGGACGGTCTGGATACCGATGGCGTAGCCGGTGGTTCCGCTGGAATCGGCTGCCACGTTCATGCCGACCACCTCGCCGTCGGAGTCCAGCAGGGCGCCGCCGGAGTCGCCGGGGACGACGGTGGCGTCGACCTCGATCAGGTCGGTCAGGTGCTCGGTGCTGCCGTCGTCGGCCGAGACAGTGATGTCACTGCTGGTGTCGGTGACCTCACCGGCGGAGGCGGTCAGCACGCCGCCGCCGTTGGAGTTGCCGACGGCGGTGACGTCGTCGCCCTCGGCGATGGCGGAGGTGTCAGTGGTGACGGTCGCCAGGTTGCTGGCGTCCTCGAGTTTCAGGACGGCGACGTCGGTCAGGGGGTCGTAGCCCACCACGTCGGCGGTGTAGTTGGTGTCGGTGGCCGGGTCGGTCACCTCGACCTGGGTGCTGCCCTCGACGACGTGGTGGTTGGTGACCACGATGCCGTCCGAACTGAGCACCAGGCCGGTGCCAGCGGCAGCGCCGATGCCGTAGTCGATAGTGGTGTCGATCAGGACGACCCCGGTGGACTGGGCGGTTGAGGCCAGCGTCGCGGCCTGGTCGGTGGTCTGGCCGGTCGAGGGGGAGAGGTGCCAGTCGCCGACCGGCGGACGGGAGCGCACCGCGATGGCGCTGGCACTGGCCGGGAGGGCGAAGGAGAGGGCGAGCACGGGTGCGGCCAGCAGCGCGGCCGCGGTACGGGCGAATGGGAAGGCCATCGGAAACTCCTTGCTGAGCGATGGCTCCACCCTCGGCGTGCAGGCTGTGCCCAACCCTGCTGTGCGCCGTCGGGAGGCTGATGGTCTGCCGTGAGGTAGCTGTGGGCCACAGAACCGTCCCCTGGCCCGGGGTGGGGGTCAGCGGTCGGCGGGGCCGAACTTCAGCATCGGCTCGGGACGGGGCGGTTGGTCGCGGTTGGCAGGCCAGCCGTCCGCCTCCCAGGCGTCGGCCAGGGCTGCCAGGTCGCGCGCGTCCTGGCGCACCCGGGCCTCCCGGCTGGCCCGGAACTGATAGGTCGGACGGACCCACGGTTCGGGCAGGTTCGCCTCGAAGTCGGGCAGGTTGTCGGAGAACCGGGCGAGCGCCACGCTGAGCCCGTTCATGGCGATCCGGAAGCGCAGCCAGCGGTGCAGCTCGAAGTCGAAGTCGTCACGGAGTTTCGCACCGGCCAGGGCGCCCTTGGCGCTCAGCCGCGCGATCACCTCCGGTGTCATGGCCAGGTGGAGCCCGCCCTCATCGGCGGCGGTGCGGACGGTAGCGATCCGGTCCTTGAAGCCGGGGGAGTCCATCTGCACCCGATCGGGCCAGTCCTGCATGGTGGTGACCATTGAGCGCAGCAGACCCCAGGCGCTGTGGATCGGGGTCTCGGTGAGCCGGGCCCGCTTGGTGGCGGCAGGCAGGGTGACGGCCTGGTCGTCGTAGCCGGCCTCGAAGCTGTCCAGGTTGATCCCGAAGGTGGGGCGGTTCGGCAGCCAGGCGTCGAAGAACTGCATCGGGAAGTTGCTGGTGATCCCGCCGTCGGAGAACCAGGCAGTCACCACCGGCACCGTCCGTTCGTCCTCGCGACGCTGGAAGAAGTCGAGGTAGTACAGCGGTACGGCGCTGATCAGCACCGGGAAACTCAGGCTGAGCCGCGCTGCCACCACGACCGGAATGTCGGGCGCGAACGGCAACCGGCGCAGTTCGGCGTCGTGGCTGGGACAGCGCGGCGGCGTCCAGTCGTCCCCGGCGTCAACCGCATCCCGGGAGTGCTCGACCAGCGCCCGGCTGACCCCGGACGGGAAGTAGCCGGCCAGGCAGCGCGGGCAGAACAGGTAGGTGTCGGCGGAGAACGGGAAGCTGTAGGGCAGCCGGTGGGTCAGGCAGGTGGTCATCACGCGCAGGTCGAGGTCGGGGTCGAGCCCGGTCCACGCGATGGACGGGACCCGGTGCTCGAACCGCGCCTGACCGCCAGTGCCGCGGGTGAACGTCTGGCGGAACTCGGCAGTGGCCCTCGGCCCCCACAGGTCGCCGAAGGTGAGCGGTGGATCGGACGGTTTCCGGCCGGCGGTCAGGTTGATCTCCCGGGCCAGCCAGTCGGTGAGTGCGTCCGAGTTGTCGTCCAGGTGGCCGTTGACCATGCCCAGCCCGTTGTGGTTGATCGCGCGCCAGGCGCCCCGTCCCAGCACCAGGGCGGCGGCCAGCAGCCCGCCGGCCACCGCCAGCGGCAGCCACAGCGCGGTAGCGCCGGCGACCGGCCACCAGGTCTGCGGGCGCAGTCCCTGGACGAGCGCGGTGGCGGACAGGAACGCTGGGACGAGCAGCCCGAGAGTGACCACGGTGAACGGCAGCCAGCCCCAGCGCACCAGGCGTCCCAGGGAGACCAGGATTCGCCTGGCCGGAGACCAGTCCGGCTCGATCCAGGTGGTGAGGAAGTCGAAGACGCCGGTCGTCGATGGCGGTGGGGCGAACAGCAGCGGCAGCTGGGTCTGCAGCAGGGAGGGCAACCGGCGCAGCCGTTCGAAGCCGACCGCGTCCGGATCCCAGGCGTCTGCCGGCAATGGGGGCCCCTGCCTGCGCGGGGCTGACGGTGACGAGGCCGCTGGCGGCGGTGCGGCGGGGGATGCCACCGGCGGTGCAGGGGCTGGTGCGGTGAGCTTCGCCGACGGTTGGCCCGTGGCTGGGTCTGTGCCTGGGAGGCTCGGGTCGGGCATCGTCCCGGTCTGGCCGCGATGGTACTCGGCCGCCGCGGCGAGGACGGCGGCGATGGCACCGGCCGAGGAGCCGCCGATCCGCCGGAACCGGTAGCGGACGGCCAGTTCGGTGACGGCCTGTGGGTAGACCACTCCGGAGGTGATCCCGCCCTTCATCACCAGCGAGCATTCCGCCAGCGTCGGTGGGGTCGGATCGGCAGGGGCTTGGGGCATGGTGACCTCCCGGGATGCAGTGCAGCCAGCGTCCTCGCTGGTCCCGGCCCAGTCAACGGCTGCGGCGAACTGGCTGGCCGGCAGTTCCCTGGGGGAGGCTGCCCACGCCGTGCTGCGTCCGGCCGGTGTGGGAGGTCGACCGGCCCTTGCGGCAGGGTGCTTCAGACCATGTGCACCAGGAAGTACTCACCTCCCAGCCCATGGCACTGGTCGGGGACGGTGGCGTCCGCCGGTAGGGTGTCGAGGACGGCGCCACCCCAGCTCACCCGGTCGCCCGGACGCAGCACGGTCGTGCCGATGGTGAGGGTGTGGTCCAGCGATGACCAGCTGGCGTCCGGGTGGGGCATGACAGGCACCACCACCGAACCGTCGTCAGCCTCGACCACCAGGCAGCGGCCCAGGCGCAGCAGCCTCCCGTCCAGCGCGGCGGCGTCACCCTCGCCCAGCGGAGTGCTGCGTGGGTAGCGGGCGAAGGCGGGTTGCCAGTCCGGGCCGGTGCTCAGGTCCTGCGGGGTGAGCTGCCGGGCTTCGGCGCCGTCGAGGTCGAGGAGATCGACCCTCTGGTTGGAGATCGTCCGCAGCAGTGGCTCGCCGGTCACCTGGTCGATCACCAGGGTCAGCACGTTCCCGGTGGCCTTGCTGACATCCTCGCGCAGGGTGCAGTCGCGGCAGGAGAACGTCCCCTGCAACTCGACGAACCAGACGGCGGTGTCCGAAGCCGGATACGGCGTGTGCCCGAACAGGGCGCGCTGGGCGGCCCCGAGCGTGGTCGGCACGGCGCTCCCGGACAGCAGCGCGTCGTCGTCGTGTGTCACCTGCTGCAGCAGCTGCCGGACGGTGTCGGCGAGCGCGGTGGTCTCCGGATCGGGAGTGGGCAGCGGCTCCAGGAGCAGGTCGCCCAGGTCGAGGGCCACCACTGTGCCCAGGGACACCAGGTCCACCGCCTCGCGGGTCAGCCCGAACGTACTGCCCTCGAAGCTGGTGGCGTCCAGCACCAGCTGGACGGCCGACCCGACCGGCGCCTCAGCACCCGCCGGACGGGAGCAGCTGTCGCAGACGAACAACCCCCGCAACTGCAGCAACCAGACCGCCTGACCAGCTTCGGACGGCTGACTCTGACTGTCCAGCGCAGCCTCGGCCCGGCCGCGCGTGGTCAGCACGGCTTCGGCGGTCACCGGTTGCTGGCCGCGCCCCAGTGACGTGGCGTTGTCCCGGGCGATCCGGGTGAGCTGGACGAGTTCGTCCGAAGCAGACGGCGTCCGGGTTGGTGCCGGGGTGGGGCTCTGCAACGGGGCCAGCGTCGCTGTGGTGGGGGAGGGGACGGCGGGCAGGCCGCCGCTCGGCCACACCTGCCAGACGACGCCGGCACCCACCAGCACCGCCACGGCGGCAAATACGGTGGTGGTCGCACGGAGCCGGCGGCGTCCCCGGGCCAACGCGGCGTCCAGGTCGAGCGCCGGGACGCCGCGGGTGCGCCAGGTGTCGCCGGTCTGTTGCAGCAACTCGTCGATATCGTTCACTGGTAGTCCTCTCCGAGCAAGCCGCGCAGACGGGTGCGGGCATCGGCCAGGGTCGACTTCACGGTGCCCGGCGAGCAGCGCATCACGTCCGCCACGTCGGCCACGCCCAGCCCCAGGAAGTAGTACAGGTCGACCGCCAGCCGCTGCCGGGACGGGAGCCGGCGGATCGCCCGCTCGACGTCCAGCCGGACGCCCCGGGGATCGACCGGTTCGGCGGTGACCCAGTCCGGTGGGGCCGTCGTCCGGTGGGAGAACAACCGGGCGGCAGCTCGTCCGGCCTTCCAGCGCTGGTCGGCGGTGATGGCAAGCAGCCAGTTGCGGGCCGTCCCCCGGGCAGGATCGAACTGATCGCGCTTGCGCCAGGCCGCCGCCAGAGCGTCCTGCAGGATGTCGTCGGCGTCGTTCGGGGAGCGGGCAGCCAACGATGCCATCGCTGTCCAGTGCGGCGCCAGCCAGGCGGTGAACCCCTCCGGTGACCGCAGGTCCGGTTCAGACTGGCCGGCCGGGTGGGCTTCCCGGGAGGGCGCCCCGGCACGATCCCCCGACTGCTCCACACTTGAATCTACCCCGCGGCACCGGTTCCGGTTGGGTGCCGCCGCCCCTTCGTCCTGGCTCAGATTGGGTTTCGACCTGAGCCAGCCGGGTGGCGTCCGCACAAACCGGGTGAATCAGGCCACTCGCGTGCACTATCCACGCGAGTGGCCTCTACTGCCCGGTTTCTGCGCAGGCCGAGTCAGCGGAGGGCCTGCCAGGTCGGGGTGGCGGAGAGGCTGACGCCGGTGATGATCTGCTCGGCGATCAGGGAGTTGGTGCGGTAGGGGTGGTCGACCTCTCCGGCGGCGCACAGCCGGAGGAACTCCTCGATCTCGTAGCGGAGGCTCTCGGCGGGCTGCCTCGGCGGGCCGGAGAGCACCGGCTCGACGCTGCCGTCCAGCCCGATCAGGCGGACGTCGGCCGGTTCGGCCAGCGAGTCGATGGTGAGCGAGCCGGCCTCGCCCTCGATCACGCTCGGCGCCACCGAGCGGGCGACCTTCGAGTAGGCGCAGGTCACGCTGAAGGTGCCGTAGTCAAGGACGGTGGTCCCGCCCGCTTCGAAGCCGTTCTCCAGCCGGTAGGTGGTACCGGTGAACCGTGATGGCGACCCGAACAGCTCCAGCGCGGGATGCAGGCAGTAGACCCCGAGGTCGCGCAGCGCCGAGTTGCCGCTGGCCGGGTCGAGGGCGTTAGGACGCTCACCGCGCAGGAAGCCCGGGTAGCGCGAGGAGTACTGGCACTTCTCGAAGTGGGCGTGCCGCAGCGTGCCGAGCCGTCCGACCGCCTCGCGGATCGGGCGGTAGGCCGGGTCGTGGGTGGGACGGATGGCCTCCAGCAGCACCCGCTGCTGCCGTGCCGCGAGGTCGAACAGTGCGCGGGCCCGGTCCGGCGAGGTGGTGAGGGTCTTCTCGCCCAGGACGTGCTTGCCGGCACTCAGCGCGATCACCGCCTGGTCGTGGTGGGAAGCGATCGGGCTGGCGAGGTAGATCGCCTCGACCTCGTCCAGCCCGGCGAGTGCCTCCGGGGTGGTCACCACCTGGCCGAGGCCATGCCGGGTGGCGAACTCCCGTCCGCGGTCGGCGTCCCGGGAGCAGATCGCCACCGGGGTGCCGCCGGCCACCCGGCAGGCGTCCACGAACCAGTCGCTGATGAACCCGGTGCCAATGATCCCGAACCTCACGGTCGCCTCCTGTGCGCATGTCCCGGGCCGTGCCGGGATGATGAGGGCAGTCTGCCCGATGCCCGGGCTTCTCTCCGGTCAATCCGGCAGGTCGGGGCCACCGCGCCCGGCTCGGGGCAGTGCATGCCCGAGCTCGCGCAGGCGTCGCCGCTTGGTGGTACGACGAAAACCTCATGCCCGCGCATGCCCGAGCTCGCGCAGGCGTCGCGGGTCTACACCAGCCCGGGCGTGCCGGTGTCGGCCAGGAAGGCCAGAATTGCCCGCACCCGGCGGTTCTCCTCGCTGGGATCCAGCCGCAGCTTGGCGAAGATGTTCGACACGTGCTTGGCCACCGCCGCCCCGGAGAGCACCAGTTCGTCGGCGATCTGCGCGTTCGACAGGCCGCGGGCCATCAGTTCCAGCACCTCGAACTCCCGCTGGGTGAGGTCGCCGAGCCCGGAGCGGTTCGTCCGCATCATCGCGCGGGCGACCTCGGGGTCGATCACCACGCCACCGGCGGCCACCACCCGCAGCGAGCCGATGAAGTCGGCCACCTCAGCCACCCGGTCCTTCAGCAGGTAGCCGGTGCCTCCGCCGGTCGCGGGCAGGGAGAACAGTTGCTGGGCGTACACCGCCGCCACGTACTGGCTCAGCACCAGCACCCCGAGTGCGGGATGGGCGGCCTTGAGATCCAGAGCCGCCTGCAGACCGTCGGTGGTCATGGTGGGCGGCATCCGGACGTCGGTCACCACCACGTCCGGCAGTTCACCGGCTGCGGCCAACCGATCGACGGTCAACCGCAGCGCATCGGCCCGGCTTTCCTGGGCGACCACCGCGAAACCCTGCCGCTGCAGCAGCCCGGCCAGGCCTTCGCGGAGCAGGGCGGCGTCGTCGGCCAGCACCAGCCGGATCGGGTCGTTCACAGTGCCACCCCCGGTTCGCCGCGGTGCAACAGCAACGGGACGGCCGCGACCACTTGGGTTGGCCCGCCCGGCGGGCTGGAGATGCTCAGCTCGCCGCCGAAGGCCGCCAACCTTTCCCGCATGCCGGCCAGACCGTGCCCCGGCCGCAGCCGGGCACCACCTGGTCCGGTGTCCATCACCGAGACGCGCAGGTGCGAGTCGGTGGTGAGCAGCACTGTCACCGGTGCGCCGGGAGCGTGTTTGGCGGCGTTGGCGATCGCCTCGCAGGCGAAGAAGTAGCTCGCGGCCAGCACCCCTTCGGGCAGGCGGGGCAGCGGATGCGGGCACACGATCCGGACCGGGGCCGCCGATGCCTGGGCGACATCGGTCAGGGCCGCTGCCAACCCCTGCTCGACCAGCACCTGCGGATGAATCCCCCGGACGGTGGCCCGCAGTGCGTCCAGTCCCTTGGCCAGCGCCTCCTGGGCCTGCTCGAGCAGGCCGCCCAGGTCGGCGTCCGCGGCCACGCTGGGCGAGGTCCGTGCCTCCCCGAGCAGCATCGCCGCGGCCACCAGGTACTGCTGGGTGCCGTCGTGCAGGTCCCGTTCGATCCGCCGGCGTTCGATCTCGTAGGCATCCACGATCACCCGGCGGGACGCGGTCAGCTGCTCGACCGCGCGCACCGCTTCCGCCTCGGGGCTGCGGGACCGTCCAAATCTCACTGGTCGAACCTAGCGGACTCGCCGGCCGGGCCGAGGCCCACCGCGGCACGGCAGTGTCGCAATTCTGCAGGTCGATGGTCGCTGGCGCCCGGCGGGCCGCTGGTTGCGCATTCGAGACGCAGAATCACGACACGGGTCGACAGGCGCGCCCGCATTCGCCGAGCGCCGCCGGCCGACGAGAGCGGAAAGTAGTGCTGGCACTACCCCAAGAGCAGCCCGGGCACCATGGAAGGGTCGCTGTCCTCAGGCTGGAATGGAGCCATGATCGAACCACACGCCGCAACGCCCCTGCTGTACACCCAGGGCATCACCAAGAGCTTCGGCCAGGTCCAGGCACTGGCCGGGGTCTCGGTGAGCATCGCCCGGGGCGAGACCCTGGCCATCATGGGGCCGTCCGGCTCGGGCAAATCCACCCTGCTGCACTGCCTCTCCGGCGTGCTGGTGCCCGATCAGGGGGCGGTCACCTTCGACGGCCAGGTGGTGTCGGCGTTGCGGGACCGGGAGCGCTCGCACCTGCGGCTGACCCGGTTCGGCTTCGTCTTCCAGGACGGCCAGCTGATCCCCGAACTGTCCGCGCGGGAGAACGTGGCGTTGCCACTGATGCTCACCGGCACCTCCCGTAGCCGGGCGTTGGGCACCGCGGACGGCGTCCTGGAGCGGCTCGGGCTGGTCGACCTGCGCAACCGCCGTCCGGGCGACATGTCCGGCGGTCAGGCGCAGCGCACCGCGATCGCTCGCGCCCTGGCCACCGAACCGGACGTGGTGTTCGCCGACGAACCCAGCGGTGCCCTCGACCAGGCCACCGGCCACGAGATGATGCAGCTGCTCACCACCACGGTTGCGATGTCCGGCGCCAGCCTCGTGCTGGTCACCCACGACCTGAACGTCGCGCGCTGGTGCAGCCGGCTGATCGAGATCCGGGACGGCCTGGTGCACGCCGACCGCCGGCTGGAACCGCTGGCTGGCGCGGCGGAGGCCGTCCGGTGAGCGCCGTGACCGCGTCGCTGCCGACCTCCACCCGCGCCACCGGGCTCGGATCGCTGGCATCGCGCCTCACCCGCGCCCGGCTGGCCACCCGGCAGGGTGAGGGGGTGCTCTACCTCTCCTCGGTGGCCGCTTTCGCGCTCAGTTCCGCGCTGGCGCTCACCGTGGCGGGCGGCACCTGGATGTTCTACAACCGCTGGCGCAACCCGACCGGTCTCCATGCCGAGCTGCTCGCCGCCGATCCCAGCTTCGAGACCATGTTGTCGATGTACTTCATGCTCGCGATGATCGCCTGTGCCCTGCTGGTCTCCAGCATGGTCGGGCTGGCTTCCGGGGCAGCCGTCCTGGGCGCGCGTGGCCGGGACCGCCGGCTGGCGGTGCTACGACTGGTCGGGCTGTCGTCGGCCGACGTCACCCGGATGTCGCTGATCGACACCGCCATCCAGGCGGTGGTCGGGATCGCCGTCGGGCTGGTCGTCTACCTGGTCACCTTGCCGGCCTGGGGCTTCCTCACCATGCAGGCCATGCCGGTCGCGCCGGGCGAGATGCTGCTGCCGTGGTGGCTGGCGCTGTCGGTGGGCGCGGCCACCTTCGCCACCGGGATGGTCGCGGCCTGGTGGGGTCTGCGCCAGGTGCGGATCTCGCCACTGGGCGTCTCCCGGCGTTCGGTGGGGCCGGCGTTGCGGGCCTGGCGGGTGGTCGCCTTCGTCGCGCTGTTGATCGTGTTCGCGGTGGCGTCCCAGGTGCTTCACTTCGGGAGCGGGGTGGTGCCGTTGCTGGTCTTCGCCGCGATCATGGTCGTGGTGATCCAGGGGTTCAACCTGTTCGCCGCCTGGCTGCTGCAGCTGATCGCACGTTCGCTGGCGCACCTGCCGTCCGCCACCGGGATGTGGGCTGCCCGGCGGGTGCAGGCCGATGCCCGCACCACCTGGCGGCGGGTTTCCGGGCTGGGGCTGCTCTCGCTGATCGGGTCGTACATCGCCGTGATGCCGCTCAGCCTCAACGCCGGTGACGACCCGACCCAGCAGAGCTTCGCGAGCGCTGCCCAGTGGGACTTCACCAAGGGCGCCATCATCACCCTGGGCGTCGGCTTCGCCCTGACCGCGATGTCGATCTTCATCGCGCAGGCATCGGCGATCCTGGAGCGTTCCGAGCAGACCCTGGCGTTGGCGAATATGGGCGCGTCCGCCCGCTTCCTGACCCGGGTGACCTGGTGGGAGACCCTGGCACCGCTGGTACTGGCGATCGTGCTGGGCGCCGGGCTGGGACTGGTGCTGTCCTTCCCGCTGGCCCAGGCCGCGAGCCGTCAGGGCCTGGAACTGTGGACCGGCCTGCCGGTGATGGGCATCGTCCTGCTGGCCGGGATCGGACTGGCGATCGCCGCGCTGGCCGCCTGCGGCCCGCTGCAGGCCCGCGTCCTGGCCACCCACGAGCGGCACAACGACTGAGGACGGACGGCGGGTCGCGCCCGGCTGCGGCAGGCTTCGACAGGCCCCGCCGGCGCTGGCGGGCCGGCGCGTCAGGCCTCCACCGTCGACGCCACGCCGTGCTCGGCCAGGCGGGCGCGGAACCCGTCCAGGTCGGCGGTGGTGAGCGAGCGAGCGTCGGCGAACCGGTAGGCGCGGTCGAGGTCGGCGTATTTTCCCTTGCCAAGCTGGTGGAAAGCGACCAGTTCGACGGTGTCGATGCCGTAGGAACCCAGCAACCGGGCGAACGCGTCGGCGTCGGCGGGGCTGTCGTTCACCCCCGGCACCACCGGGATCCGGAAGATATGCGGGACGGCGCTGTTGGCCAGGTAGGCGGCATTGTCCAGCACCAGTCGCAACTGTGCCCGGGTGGCGGCCACGTGGCGTATCGGATCGTGGTGCTTGAGGTCCATCATCACCAGGTCGAGCTGGTCGACCAGCCGGGTGAAGGTGGACGGCTGCACCGCGCCGGAGGTCTCGCCGACCACCGTGAGCCCCTCGTCGTGGGCGGCCCGGATCAGCTGCTCGGAGAACTCCGGCTGCAGCATGAACTCCCCGCCGGTCAGGGTCAGGCCGCCACCGGAACGCTGGTAGTACTTCCGGTCCCGCAGCACGACCGCCATCACGTCGGCCACCGACAGGCACTCGCCGACGGTGATCGTCCGCTGCTCGCGCCGGCTCCACATCAGCTCCGGCTGACGGCTTTGCGACTCCGGGTTGGAGCACCAACTGCAGCGCAGCGGGCAGCCCTTGAGGAAGACGCAGGTGCGGATCCCGGGCCCGTCGTGCAGGCTGAACCGCTGGATGTCGAAGACCATCCCGCGGGACTCGTGGGGACAGTCGGCACTGCTGCAGGAATGACTCATCGGCCGTGCAGTTCCCGGCTGATGATCTCGTCCTGGACGTCCGGGTCGAGATCGACGAAGACCGCGCTGAAGCCGCTCACCCGCACGATCAGGTCGGGATACCTCTCGGGGTGGAGCTTGGCGTCCTCCAGCACCCCGGGGTCGACCACTGTCACCATCAGCTGGCAGCCGCCGGAGTCGAAGTAGGTCTCGATCAGGCTCTTCACCTTCGGTCGCTGCCGGTTGAACATCGTCGGGGTGAACTTGATGTTCTGCACCGACCCGCCGTGGTAGCGGGCATCGAACCGGGTCAGCGAGTTGAGCACCGCGGTCGGCCCACTGCGGGCGGCGCCGCCCTGGGGGTTGTTGGCCGGGCTCATGAACTGCCCGGCGACCCGGCCGTCGGGTGAGGCGGCGGTCCGGCGTCCCCACTCGGTGTTGGTCTGGTTGTTGCTGATCACGATCAGGTAGTAGTCCATGCCCCGGGCCAGCCCGCGCTGCCGGTTGCCCCGGGCGACGTACTCGTACAGGTCGTTGGCCAGCTCGTCGACCTCGTCGAGGTCGTTGCCGTACTTCGGGCAGGCCAGCAGCTCGCGGCGCAGGTCTTCGTACCCGGCGAAATCGGCGCGGACGGCCTCGGCCACCTGCTGCAGGGTGTAGCGGTGCTGGTCGTAGACCAGGGTCTTGATCGCGAACAGCGCGTCGCTGGTGTTGATGTTGCCGTAGGTCTCGTTGGTGCCGCCGAGGTAGCGGATGCCGCCGTCCAGCATGCTCCGGCCGCGGGCGATGCAGTCGTCCATCCACAGGCTGGCGAACAGGAAGGAGACTTCCCGGTTCATCACCTGATAGCTGTACGCCTGGGCGTCGGCACCGAGGTCGAGGTAGTAGTCGAGCAGCACCTTGTACTGGTCGTAGAACTCCTCGAAGGTGCGCAGCCGGGCCAGCGGGCGCAGCGTGACCGGCCCGGCCTTGAAGCGTCCGTCCATCGGGTCGACACCCTCGCCGAGTTCGATGGTGAGCAGCTTGAGCAGGTTGATCAGGACGTTGGGGGTGCCCACGCTCTGGCCCTGGATGACGAACTCTCCGCAGCCGAACGGGACGTACTGCTCGGCCGCCCGGCGGTCGACCCGCATGCCGTACATCATCGCGGGGATGTTGACGTCGTCGTTGTAGAGAGTGGGGTAGGTGGCGCCGGCGCCGATGCTGTCGAGCGCGGCATCCATGATGTCGGCGGGGGTGTGTTTGGTGAACCGCAGGGTGAACTGGGGTTCGACGAAGTGGCACTCCCGGGTCACCTCGATGGCCAGCCGGGCGAAGGCGTCGGCGGCCTCGGGGTCGCGCCGGCCCTCGCCGCCGACGATGATCCGGCCGTTGACCGTGGTCCGGCGGTTCTCGATCAGGGTCCACAGCGAGACCAGGTAGTCGTGCGCCTCCTGACCCGTGATCCGCCCGGCGGCGAGGTCGCGCACCAGGTAGGGGCCGAGGTAGTCGTCGAGCCGGCCGTAGTTGATGCAGCCGGCCAGCAGCGCGAACAGCCAGGCCTGCTGGATCGCCTGGTGCAGGGTCTCGGCCCGGCCGTCGCGGACGTGGCGCAGCGAGTCGGCAACAGTCTCCAACCGGTGGCGCCGGTCGTCGGGCAATGGCCCGGCCAGGGCGGTCGCGACCTTGTCGAGGTAGGCGTCGACGACTGCGGCGTAGAGGTCGAGCGCCCCCAGGCTGGCGGTGAGGAAGTCGTTGCCGGGGTCGGTGCCGAGCCGGGTGGTGATCCGCTGCCGCATGCCGTCCGGGCCGAGGTCGAGCATGGTGGCGTAGTCGAGCATCACCCCGCTGAGCCGGGCGGTGGCCATCAATGGGTAGTCCGGGTCGATGAATCGTCCGATGGTGGTCTCGGTCAGCACGTCCGCGCAGTACAGCGCCTTGGTGTCGTGCGCGGTCCAGTAGTCGTACAGCTCGTCGACCAGGGCGCGGTCGCCGGCCGCATCGAGGGACTCGCGGAAGTCGTCCAGCTTGTCGAAGACGCAGTAGTGGCCGACCCCGCCGACCGAGGTCACCGAGCCGAAGCCGATCGGCAGGAAGTCGAGCCGTCCGGCGAACCAGTCGCCGGGCTCCAGATTGCGGAACAGGGCCGGGTAGAGGACGCGCAGGCAGTTCAGCTCGCGCTGCTCCTTCGGCAGGTCGAGCGACTCCCGGTGCACCCGGGTGTACTCGGCCATCAGCGCCAGTTGCTCGGCGACGGTCTTCTCCGCGGGCAGCTTCCGGCTGACCTCGACATTCTGGGCGCCGGCGGCGCTGGGCTTATGCAGGCTGGTTGCTGTCGGCATTGGGGTGGCTGCTCCGTTCGGCGTCCCGCCAGTTCGTCTGGTAGCGCCCGATCAGGTCGGTGAAGCGTCGGGTGGTCAGGTGTGGACGGGTGATCGCGCTTCCCACGACCACCGCGTGGGCGCCGACGTAGAGCGCCTTCATCGCATCCTCGGGGGTGTAGATGTGCCCCTCCATCATCAGGTAGGCGTCCGAACCGAAGTCGCGGCACATCCGGGCGAACTCCCGGTAGTCGGGCTCCTCGATGTGCGCGGTGGCCTTCGTGTAGCCGCGCAGTGTCGGGCCGACGATGTCCGCGCCCAGTTCCACGGCGCGCCGGGCTTCGTCGTAGTCCGACACGTCGGCGAACAGGATCGCCTCGGGGATGGCAGCCTTCACCTGCGGCAACAGTTCCCAGGCCGGACGCCCGTCGTCGTTGAGCTGGGAGGTGGTGTCGAGCGCGATGACCTCCGCTCCGGCTTCCCACACCTGTCTGGCGGCCTCGAGGGTGGGGGTGATGAAGACATCGGTGGTGGGCGACCAGATCTTGTACAGCCCGATCAGCGGCAGATCGACCGCCGCTTTGATCTGCCGGATCTGGGCCGGCGTGTTGGCCCGGATACCGGCGGCCCCGCCCCACTGCGCCGCCTGAGCCAGCTTCACCACGAGGTCGTCGGTGTAGGTCGGGTCGTCCGGTTGCACCTGGCAGGAGACGATCAGACCCGCCATCGAGTCCAGGACGGCCCGCTTGCGGGGGTCGGTCACATTCACGGGAGTTCCTTCCGGGTCACGCGCACACGACGAGGTTGTCGGGCACGGGTTGGTCTTCGGGGATGCGGTCGACGAAGACCTTGTCGAAGTCGTCGAGCATGGCGTAGCGGCAGACGCCGGTGTACTCGAACTTGCTGTCGTCGACCAGCAGAATGGCCTTCTTGCTCCGGGCCAGCGCGTTCCGCTTGATCTCGCCCACCTGGTACTCGCTGACGAATGCCTCGCCCAACTCGAGGTCGACGCCATTGGCGCCCATCACGGCGATGTCGAACCGGAAGTCCTGGAGTTCGCGGACGGTGATCGCGCCGGAGGTGATCTGGTAACGGGGCTCGTAGCGGCCGCCGAGCAGGTAGACCTCGGCTGGCGTGCCGGTGAGCCTGGTCATCAGCGCGACGCTGTTGGTCACCACGATCACGCGCTTCTCGGTCAGCCCCGGCAACAGGTAGAGGGGAGTGCTGCCCGAGTCGACGAACACCAGGTCGCCGTCGTTGATCTCCTCCAGGGCACGGACGGCGATCAACTGCTTGGCGGTGGCGTTCCGGTCGAGTTTGGTGTCCAGGGCGCTCTCGTTCAGGCTGCTCATGATGGTGTCGGAGTGCGGGCGCATCGCGCCGCCGAACTGCCGCTGCACCTCGCCCCGCAGATCGAGCTCGCGCAGGTCGCGCTGGATGGTCGAGCGGGAACACCCCAACTCGTCGGCCAGTTGCACCGCGGAGATCGCCGGCTGAAGCTGCAGCTTCGCCAGGATGTAGTCCTGTCGCTCCCGTGCCAGCATGGCTCCTCCTGATGCCTCATGACGTACCTGCATACTACTGCAAGTAGGACCAAGTTTGGTCAGGTGGTCGAGAACATCTCCGGGAAATATTCAGATTTGGTCACAATATCGACGAAGTTTGCACAAGTGTGACCGATCGCTTGTAGCATCTGCGATGTTCGGGTCACGGCACAGGCGCACTGGCCCGGGCGCGCGAGGCGGGTTTGGAGGTCATCGGACGAAGCCGGACGGCAGGTCGGGCTCAGGCTGTGACACTCGCCGCGGGCGACTCATGGGAGGCGGTCGACGCATGACCACCGTCCCTCGGGCATCGCGAGGATGCACAACAGAAAGTAGGGAGCAATGCAGAAGTTCAGCAAGGCTGCGATCGTGCTCGCAGTCACCGGTGCCCTGGCGTTGACCGCCTGCGGCTCCGGCCGTACCGAGCCGTCGGCGACCGACGCCGCCCCGGCACCAAGCGACAGTACGTCCGCCGCCGCCTCCGAGGCGCCCGCGGCCGGTTTCCCCCAGGATGCCGTGATCGGCGTCTCGCTGCCGCAGAAGACCTCGGAGAACTGGGTGCTTGCCGAGGGGCTGTTCACCGACGGCCTCAAGCAGGCCGGCTACAACGGCATCGTCCAGTTCGCCAACGGCGGTGTCACCGAGCAGCAGAACCAGATCTCGGCCATGATCACCAAGGGCGCCAAGGTGATCGCGGTGGGCGCCATCGACGGCTCCCAGTTGAGCACCCAGCTCAAGGAGGCCAAGGACCAGGGCGTCATCGTGATCGCCTACGAGCGACTGCTCACCGGCAGCCCCGACGTCGACTTCTACGTCACCTTCGACAACTACAAGATCGGTCAACTGCAGGGCCAGGCGCTGCTCGAGGGCCTGGCGAAGCTCAAGGGTGACGCGCCGTACAACGTCGAGCTGCTCGCCGGCTCGCCGGACGACTCGAACGCCGCCTTCTTCTTCGACGGCGCGATGAGCGTGCTGCAGCCGAAGATCGATGACGGCACCTTGAAGGTGCTCTCCGGCCAGACCGAGTACAAGCAGGTGGTGACCCCGGGCTGGACCGCCAAGAATGCCCAGAACCGGATGGATGCCATCCTGGCCGCGAACTACCAGAACGAGGATCTCGACGGCATCCTGTCGCCGAACGACAACCTCGCCCGGGCGGCGCTGACGGCGGCCCAGTCGGCCGGCAAGACCGGCGACCACTGGCCGGTGGCGACCGGTCTGGACTCCGAGGTGGAGAGTGTGAAGTGGGTCGCGCAGGGCAAGCAGTACTCCACGATCTACAAGGACACTCGCGCGGTGGTCGCCAAGACCATCGAGTTGATCGGCGACGCCCAGCAGGGCAAGCCGATGGAGCCGAACGATACTGAGACCTACAACAACGGCGTCAAGGTCGTTCCCAGTTACCTGATCACTCCGATCCTGGTGACCAAGGACAACGTGGCCGAGGTCTACGTTGACGACCCGAACCTCGGTCCGGTGGTCAAGGAGGCTCTGAAGGGCTGACCGCAGTAGTCTGCGGGATCAAGCGGTGGGTGCGCCCCGTCTACCGGCGCACCCACCCTCCCGCCTCACAACGCAGTGACCCGACGAAGGAGGGACGCCTGGTGGTTGGGACGGGCGAGCCGCTCCTGGTGGCCATCGATTCCGGGCAGACCGCGATCAAGATCTCCGTCGGAGACGGTCCGCCGCTCGCGCTGCCCGGGTTGCGGGCCAATGCCAGTCTGCTGCCGCAGTTGGCCGACGCCGTGGGGCAGGCCGCGTCCCAGGTCACCGGCCCGCTCCAGGTGGCCGTCGGAACCTGTGGCCTCACCCGCCCCGACAACGATCCGGAGCGGCTGTTGCGGCTGTGTGAGCCGTACGGTGTCACCCGGGTGCTGCTGGCCCATGACTCGGTGACCTCCTTCCTCGGAGCGCTCGGCGACCGCCGGGGTGTGACGGTCGCTGCCGGGACGGGGGTGATCATCCTCGGTGTCGGTGAGCGCGAGGTGGCGCGGGTGGACGGCTGGGGGAATGTGATCGGTGACACCGGCGGCGGCCACTGGATCGGGCGCGAGGCGCTCGAGGCAGTGCTGCGCGCCCACGACGGACGTGGTCCGGCGACGCTGCTCACCGACGTGGTGCGGCACCGCTTCCCCGACCTCGACCGGGTCCCCACCCAACTCCAGGCCGACCCCGACTACGTGCGAGTGGTGGCCAGTTTCGCCCGGGACACCGACCGGCTGGCCGACACCGACCCGGTGGCCGGCTCGATCTGTGACCGGGCGGGGGAGGAGTTGGCCTTCTCGGCAGCCACCGCCGTCGACCGGATCGGCGAGGCGGACCGGACCAATCCCCTGATCTGCCTGATCGGTGGGGTGTCGGCCGGTGCCCGGGTGCGGGCCGCCTGCGTTGCGGCCCTGCGGCGGCGCTGGCCGGCGTTCGTCCCCTTCCCCGCTCAGGGCGACGGGCTGGCGGGCGCCCGCGCGCTGCCCTCGGTGCCGGCCGGTCACCCGCTCTCCCACCGGATCGCCGTGGCTGCGGTCCCCGCCGGCCGCTGAGCGGTGTCCGCCCGCCGTCCGGCTCTCGACGCCGTCCCACCGTGGGGCTATGGTTATCTAGACAACTTGTCAAGCTGTATGGAGGACTAACATGACGGCGATCGGCCGCTGGACGAGCAGCGCCCTCAGGATGCTCGAAGCACTGCTCGAGCGTGAGGCGGAGCACCTGGAAACCGCTGCCAACTGGTGCGCGGACTCGATCGCCAGCGGCGGGCTGGTCCATCTGTTCGGGACCGGGCACTCGCGGATGACCGTGGAGGAGATGTTCCCGCGGTACGGCTCGTTTCCCGGCTTTCACCCGATCGTCGAGCTGTCGATGACCTTCCACACCCAGGTGGTCGGGGCGAACGGCCAGCGTCAGGCGATGTTCATCGAACGCCAGGAGGGTCTGGCCGAGGTGATCCTGCGCAACTTCAACTTCGGCCCGTCCGACACGTTCATGATCGTGTCGAATTCCGGCACCACCGCCGTCCCGATCGAGGTGGCGCTCGGCGCGAAGGCCCGCGGCCTGAAGGTGATCGCGCTGACCGGCGTCGCCCACTCCACCGCCAGCCCGTCCGGGCACTCGTCGGGGACGAAGCTGCTGGATCACGCCGACCTGGTCATCGACCTCGGCACCACCGTCGGCGACGCGATGGTGAAACTCGACGGCCTGGACACCCCGGTCGGGCCCGGTTCCACCCTCACCGGCGTCCAGATCGTCAACGAGATCAAGGTCCGGACGGCCGAGCTGCTGGTTGCCGCCGGCCAGCCGCCGATCGTCCTCACCTCGGGCGCCGTGGTGGGCTCGGCACGCTCCGACGAGCTGTTCAACACCGCCTACGACGAGTACTCCCGGCGGCTGGCACGGGTTCTGACGCCGCCGGCCGGGGCCTGACCATGGCCGTTCCAGGACGGGTGGTGGTGACCGGCGCCACCGGGATCGCCGCGGCCACCGCCCGGCAGCTGGCCGCCAGCGGACGCCGGGTGTTCGTGATCTCGGCTACCGACGGCAACGCCCAGGCGCTGGCCGCCGACCTGGGCGAGGCGGCCGCCGGGGCCTGCACTGCCGACCTGCGGGTGGAGGCGGAGGCCGAGCAGGCCTTCGCCGCTGCCGACACAGCCCTGGGCGGGATGGACGGCCTGGTAGCGGTGGCCGGTGGTTCGGGACGCCGGGCCGGCGACGGTCCGCTGCACGAAATCCCGCTGGCCGGCTGGGACGCCACCCTCGCGCTCAACCTGACCACTGCCTTCCTGGCCACCCGGGAGGCACTGCGGCACTTCCTCGCCGGCCGGGTCCCCGGCTCGATCGTGCTGACCACCTCGGTGCTGGGCTGGTCGCCGTCGCCGCGCTACTTCGCCACCCACGCCTACGCCGCCACCAAGGCCGCGCTGTGCGGGATGACCAGGACGCTGGCTGCCGCCTACGCCCCCGATGGCATCCGGGTGAACGCGGTGGCCCCCGGCCTGGTGCGCACCCCGATGGCACGGCGCGCCGCCGAGGACGCCGAGATCCTCGCCTTCGCCGCCCGCAAGCAGCCGATCACCGGCGACCTGCTGGCCGCCGAGGACGTTGCTGCGGCCTGCTGCTTCGCCCTGGATGCCGCCCAACTCACCGGACAGGTGATCGCCCTCGACGGCGGCTGGACGGTGTCGGAGGGCCAGGAACTGTCCCCCCACGAGATCCCCAACCAGTCAGGAGAACACTGATGACCACCTACCGCGGCTACGACTACCAGCGGTACGCCGGCACGATCGACCACTCGCTGTTGCGTCCGGAGTTGACCCAGGACGAGGTCCGCGAGGGCTGCCGGATCGCCGCGGAGTACGAGGTCGCCTCGGTGTGCGCCCGTCCCGCCGATGTCGCCCTGTGCGTTGAGCTGCTGGCCGGCAGCACGGTAGCGGTGGGTACCGTGATCGGCTTCCCGCACGGCAGCCACACCACCGCCACCAAGGTGTTCGAGGCCACCGACGCCCGGGCCAACGGTGCCGTCGAACTCGACCTGGTGCTCAACATCAGCTGGCTGCGCAGCGGGCTGCTCGACCGGGTGCAGGAAGACATCGCCGCCGTGGTGGCGGCCGCCGACGGCGCGATCGTGAAGGTGATCCTGGAGAACGCCTACCTGACCGACGAGCAGAAGGTGGCCGCCTGCCACGCCGTCGAGGCCGCCGGCGCCGACTACGTCAAGACCTCCACCGGCTTCGCGCCGTCCGGGGCGACGCTGGCGGACCTGCGCCTGATGAAGGCCTCGGTCTCTGACCGGATGAAGGTCAAGGCTGCCGGTGGGGTGCGGACCCTGGACGCCCTGGCCGACGTGATCGACGCCGGCGTCAGCCGCTGCGGCGCCACCGCCACCGCGGCGATCCTGGACGACTTCCGGGCCCGGGCGCAATGACCCCTGGGCGCTACCTCGGGATCGACGTCGGCGGCACCAACACCAAGTGCGTGGCGCTGACGTCCCCGGACGGCGCCGAGCCCCGGGTCGTCGATCTCGGCTCCGTCCCGACCGCGGCCGACACCGGACCTGGCGGCGTCCGCGACCAGGTGATCGGGCTGATCCGGCGCCACCGCCAGGAGACCGGGCCGTTCGACGGCGTCGGGCTCACCATGCCCGGCACCGTCAACACCGGCGCCGGCACTACCGGGGTGATCCCGAACATCGCCGGCGACTGGGACGGTTTTGCCATGGCCGGCCCGGTGGCCGACGCCGTCGGTCTCGGGGTCTGGCTGATCAACGACGCCCGTGCCTTCGCCCTCGCCGAGGCCACCGTCGGCGCGGCCCGCGGCCTGACGACCGTGGTCTGCCTCACCCTCGGCACCGGCGTCGGTGGCGGTGTGGTGGTCGGCGGCCGGCTGCACGGCGGTCATACCGGGATGGCCGGGGAGATCGGCCACCAGACCGTCGATCTGTCGCCCCGGGCGCTGCGCTGCGGCTGCGGCAACCTGGGCTGCCTGGAGACGCTGACCCAGGCCGCGGCGCTGTGCCGACGGGCCGGGCAGCCGGACGTCCGGGCAGTCTTCCAGGCGGCTGCCGCCGGCGAGGCCCGGGCGGTGGAGGCACTACGGGTAGAGGTGGAGTACCTGGCCATCGGGATGGCCAACGCCTACCTGCTGCTGTGCCCGGACGCCTTCGTGATCGGCGGCGGGATCGCCCTGGCCGGCGAGGCGCTGCGGCAGCCGCTGCTGGCCGCCGTCCGCCGCCGGATGACGCTGGACGCGCCCGAGGCCATCGAGATCAGGTTCGCCGAACTCGGCCCAGCCGCGGGGGCGATCGGCGCGGCCCTGTGGTCACAGGCCCGGAGCACGGCCGACTGAGGGGAGTTGGGCTGATACCAGGGAGGTTCGACGGCTGCGTCGAAGCACCAGTCTGCGCACAAACCGGGTGAATCCGGCCAGCTGTCGACACTATCCACGTCGGTGCCCTCTCCTGCCCGGTTTCTGCGCAGCTGAGAGCCGGCACGGCGCTCAAGGTCAGCTGGCCTTGCCAGCCCTACGGCTGCCGGGCCGTGTGCTCGGGGTCGGGGCTGCGGAAGGTGACGTCCACCACATAGCGGGAGGCCAGGTAGGCGCTCTCGGTGTGCTCGATCGGGGCGCCGTCCTGGTCGAGCACGACCCGGCGGTCGACCAGCAGCGGCTCGCGCTGGCTGGTGACATTGAGCCGCTTGCGCTCCTCGGCGGTGGGCATCCGGGCGGAGATCCAGGACTGGGCGAGGGTGGGGATCCGTCCGATCGCGGTCAGCGCCTCGTGCAGCGAACCGGACTCGAGGTCACAGGACAGCACGGCAGCGCAACTGGCCGGCAGCACCGCCCGCTCGATCGACAGCGGCGTCCCGTCCGCGATCCGGATCCGGTGGATGGACACCACCCGCGGGTCGTCTCCCAGCCGCAGGGCCTCGATGTCGGCGGCGCTCGCCTGCCGCATCGCCGCCTCGACCAACTCCGAACTGGCCTTCATGCCCCGCCGCCGCATGTCCTCGGTGAACGACAGGAAGACCCCCTCGTGGCGGTGGAAGGGGCGTTCGGCGATGTAGGTGCCCGACCCCCGGCGGCGCTCGACCAGCCCCTCCTGGGCGAGGTTCTGCACTGCCTGGCGGGCGGTCATCCGGGAGACGTGGAACTGGGCCGCCAGTTCCGACTCCGAGGGCAGCAGGGCGCCCGGTGTGCCAGTGCGGGTGCGTTCCCGCAGCCACCACTCGATCTCCAGGTAGCGGGCGCCGACGGGCCTGTCCCCAGCCATGTTCTCCACCGCCGTTCGTGAGTGTCGCGCTGTCCATCCTATTGTCGCAAACCTCTATACAACTTAGTTACACTCGGTGACAGGCGGCAAGAGGGCTACCGGCCCGCCGGGACGGTCGATCCAGCGACGGAGGCGGCATGGGGACACAGGTGCGCGAGTTGAAGGCTGCGCTGATCGGGCTGGGTTTCATCGGCGGGGTGCATCTGGATGCGCTGCACCGGCTGGGAGTCCAGATCGTCGGGGCGCTGGGCTCGTCACCCGAGCGGACGGCCGCGGCGGCGGCCGCCGCCGGCATCCCGCAGGTCTACGCCGACCTGACAGAACTCGTCGCCGACGACGAGGTGGATGTCGTCCACATCACCAGCCCGAACCACGCCCACGCCGAGCAGGCGCTGGCGCTGCTGCGGGCGGGTAAGCACGTCGTCTGTGAGAAGCCGTTGGCGATGACCGTCGAGCAGGCCCGCGAGATGACCGCGGTGGCCGCCGAGTCCGGGCTGGTGGCGGCGGTCTGCTTCCACAATCGCTGGTACCCGATGTCGGCCCAGGCCCGGTCGATGGTCGCGGATGGCGAGTTGGGCACGCCCCGGCTGGTGCTGGGCCACTACCTGCAGGACTGGCTGGCGCTGGAAACCGACTGGAACTGGCGCCTGGAGCCCGAGCTCGGCGGTGAAACCCGGGCGGTCGGCGACATCGGCTCGCACTGGCTCGATCTGGTGGAATACCTCACCGGCGACCGGATCGTCGAGGTGTTCGCCGAGTTCTCCACCTTCGTCCCGGTGCGTCAGCAGCCGGTCGGGCCGGTGCAGACCTTCAGCACGGCCAGCGGGGAGACCCGGGAGGTGGCGATCGCCACCGAGGACGCGGCACTGGTGCTGCTTCGGTTCGCTTCGGGCGCCCGCGGGCAGTTCACGGTGTCGCAGGTCTCGCAGGGGCATGCGAACCAGCTGCGCTACGAGATCGCCGGCTCTGGAGGTTCGGTGGCCTGGGAGTCGGAGTACCCCGAGGAGCTGTGGATCGGCCATCGGGGTGCGCCCAACCAGCTGCTGGGACGCGATCCGGCCCTGATGGCGCCGGGCGCCACCGGCTGGCTGCCGGGCGGCCATCCCGAAGGGCTGCCGGACGCCTTCACCGCCCTGTTCCGGGCGGTCTACATCGACGTGGCCGGGGGCACTCCCAGTGAGCGCCCCCGGTACGCGACCTTCGCCGACGGGCTGCGCGGGCTCGTCCTGGAGGAAGCAATCCTGTCTGCCGCGCGCCGTGGAACCTGGACGAAAGTGGAGTGAGCATGAAACTCGGGCTGTTGTCGGTCGCGTTGGGCGACCAGCCGCTGATCGAGGTCGCGAAGTGGGCGGCCGCCGAGGGGTTCGAGCAACTGGAGGTGGCCTGTTGGCCGTCCGCCGGCGGGGCGAAGCGGCGCTATGCCGGTGTCTGCCACATCGACGTGGACGGGCTGGAGAAGACCAGGGCGGACGAGATCGTCGGCGAGCTGGCCGAGACCGGTATCACGATCTCCTCGCTGGGCTACTACCCGAACCCGTTGCACCCCGACCCGGAGCACCGCGCCGCGGTGCACGCCCACCTGAGAAAGTTGATCGACGCCTCGTCGCTGATGGGGGTCGGGCTGATCACCACCTTCGTCGGCGCCGATCACAGCAAGACCCTGGACGAGAACTTCGAGGAGTACCGCCGGGTGTTTCCCGAGCTGATCGGCTACGCGAAGGATCACGGCGTCCGGATCGGCATCGAGAACTGCCCGATGCTCTTCTCCGGCGACGAGTGGCCGTCGGGCGACAACCTCGCCTACGCGCCGCAGACCTGGGAACGGATGTTCGACGCGGTGGACGGCGACCCCACCCTTGGACTGAACCTCGACCCGTCCCATCTGGTCTGGCAGATGATCGACATCGAGCGGGTGGTGCGCGACTTCGGCTCGCGGATCTATCACGTCCACGCCAAGGACCTGCAGATCGACCGGGAGGGCCTGTACCGCAACGGCATTCTGTCGGCCGGGATGGGGTGGCAGATCCCTCGGCTGCCCGGCCTGGGCGAGGTCAACTGGCGCACCTTCATCTCCGCCCTCTACCGCACCGGCTACGACTCGGTGGTCTGCGTGGAGCACGAGGACCGCGACTTCGAGGGCACCGAGGAGTTGGTCAAGCGCGGTCTGGTGCTGGCTCGCAACACCCTGCGTCCGCTGATCGGCTGACGGAGGACGCAGGCTGGGCGAGGCTGCTCCCCAAGCGCCCGACGTAGTCGCCCAACTCTCCGCAGAGCGGCGTGAAGCGGGAGAACGCTGCTGGGTCGTGGCCGGCTATCACCACGGTGTCCTCGCGCTCTCCCAGACTCCGCAGCAAGCCGTAGCCCTCGTACATTTCGGGGAGATCCGAGAACAGGAAGAACGGGCGATCGAGATCCATCTCGTCGTAAAAGTGGATCGCGTCGGAGGCCAAGACCACCAAGCCCGCCGCTGTCGCGACGGTCGTGAGAGCCATTCCGGGTGTGTGACCGCCGATCGGGGACACGGTGATACCAGGGAACACCTCTTCAGTCTCGCCGATCAGGCGGAGCCGGCCCTGCTGCCCGGCCTGCCGAACGGCGTCGATCTCCGTCGTCTCCACCGTCCAGGCAAACACCGGGCGCCCGGCGAGCGGGCCGGTCCAGAAGTCGAATTCGCGTTGGGAGACCAACACTGTCGCCTGCGGAAACTTGTCGATGTTGCCGGCATGGTCGTAGTGCATGTGCGACAGGATGATCGCGTCGACATCGTCGGGCTTGATTCCCAGGCGAGTCAGGGTGTCGAGCGGATCGTGGTCGTGATGCTCACCCCGGTGGCTGGCGCGATCGCCGTCGAATCCGCAGTCGATCAACACCGTGCGGGTGGAGTTGCGGGCCACCCAGAAGTAGTAGTCCATCTGCGAGACTGAGTCTGCCGCGGCGTAGATGTCGGCACAGTAGTAGTTCGCCATCGTTGAATCGACGGTCTTGGTCGCGTAGCGGACGATCAGTAACTCGTAGGCGTCGTGCCCTGCCTGGATCGGAGTGTTCCTCATCACGGCCGCCGCCTGATCTCACCGGATCCTCGGGGGATGTAGCGCGTCGGGAGAACAACATGGCGCTCGGGTTCGGTGGAGTTGTCGATCCGGGCGAACAGCCGGTCTGCGGCGGTCCGGCCGATGTCGGAGGGATTCGGCGCGATCACCGAGACTCCCAGCAGATCCGCGAGCGGGAAGTCGTCGAAGCCGATGTGGGCGATGATGCTGTCGCGGCCGAGCGCACGTAGCTCGCGGCGGATGCTGATCGTGATCAGGTTCTGGGCCGAGATGATCGCGGTCGGAGGGCTGTCGGCCGCCATCAGCTCCCGCACGGCAGCGTGGGTGGCTTCCTCGCTGTGCAGATTGTGCCTGACGAGGCGCGGGTCGAGTTGGCAGCCGATGGCAGCGAAACCCTCGACGAATCCTGCAAATCGTTCCTGTGCCGTCCAGATCTCGGGCAGGTCACCGAGATACGCGATCCGCCGATGCCCGCCGTCGTACAAGTGATGGACAGCTTCGCGCATGCCCCGGCGGTTGTCGGTGGTCACGCTGTCGACGCCGGTGAGCCCTTCGATGTGCCGGTCGACGCTCACGACGGCGACCCCTCGCTGCCGGGCGTCGACGAGTTCCTCGCTGATGTGATCACTCACGACGATCAGGCCGTCGACCCGGCGCGCGGTCAGGCTGCGGATCAGTCGTTTCTCCCGAATGGCGTCCTGTTCGGCGGAGCCGATGAGGACGAGCGAATCGTGCCGGGTGGCGACATCTTCGACCGCACGGAGGATCGCTGCCGAGAAGGGATTGGCAACATCGCCGACAATGACGCCGATGGAATCGGTCCGCCGATCCGCACGTCTCAGGCTGCTGGCAGTCAGGTCGTGGTGGTAGCCGAGCTGCGCGGCCGCCGACTTCACTCGTTCCGCCACTGCAGCGGCGACTCCGGGCTTGTCGTTCACCACCCGTGAGACGGTCGCGATGCCGACGCCCGCCAGCGACGCCACATCCCGCATCGTCGCGGCACGACGCTGGGGAGGCAGCTCCTCTGGAAACGTTTCAACCATGACATCCGTCCGAGCTCGATCAACCTACCAAGGATATTACCAGCATTTTTGATCTGGATCTAGACAGGCAACGAGGCATCGTCTATATTCCATGGAAACGTTTCCAACGACGTGGGCGTCCCCCTTGTCACCGGTCTGATTCACAGCCGCCGGCGACCGGAAAGTCCGGCTCCTTCGTCACCACCGATCCCCGCAGCGGGTCACCAAGGAGAAAGACCGCACGTGTTCAGGCTCTTCTACCAACCGTCAGGTACGTGGTTCGGCGACTGCATGCCGTTCTATGAGAACGGCCAGTTCCACCTGTTCCACCAGCGCGACACCCGCAATCCCGGCGTGTTCGGCGAACCCTTCGGGTGGTCGCTGGCCCGAACCAGCAACTTCATTGACTACGAGGACCTGGGCGAGGTCATTCCCGGTGGTGGAGACGACGCGCAGGACCAGTTCATCTATGCAGGAACCGTGTTTCGCGGGGCCGACGCTTACTACGCGTTCTACACCGGCTACAACCGAACCTTCGCTGATCAGGGCAGACCCGCTCAGGCTCTGATGATCGCAACCAGCACCGACCTGCTCCACTGGACCAAGACCGACCGGGCTGTAGTCCTGCCCGAGCCCGGCTACGACCCGAACCACTGGCGAGACCCGTTCCTGTTCTTCGACCGTGGGCGCCAGCGCTACGTTCTCATCCTGGGTGCACGAAAGATCCAGGGTCAGAAGGTGCTCACCGGACGAACGGTGTATTTCACCTCATCAGACTTGCAGGAATGGGAGTTCCGGGGAGATTTCTGGGCTCCTGACCTGTACACGATGCATGAAATGCCCGACCTGTTCCAACTGGGCGACTACTGGTACCTGCTAACCACCGACTACAACGACGCCTGCAAGACCGTGTACCGGATGAGTAGGTCTCTGGAAGGACCGTGGGCCGCCCCACCCGATGACGCGTTCGATGGCCGCGCCTACTACGCGGCGAGGTCGGCTGCCGATGGCGAGCACCGCTACCTCTTCGGTTGGGTGCCGACCAAGGAGAACGACGATGACACCGGCGCGTGGCAGTGGGGTGGAACGCTCCTCGTGCACGAGCTCGTGCAGCGGGCCGACGGCACTCTGGGTGTGGCACTCCCAGGGACGGTGAGGGCGGCACTGATCAACTCCACGCCTCTTCAGGAAGGTCCGATCCAGCTGTCACGCGCCGACGGCTTGGCCGAGACGGTCCTGTCCCCGCAACTCGAACCCGAGGTGAGCGTCACTGCGACAATCCGCTTCAGCGCCGGGACTCGGAAGATCAGCTTGCGGTTGCGGGAGAATCCGGAGACCGGGGAGGGATACCAGTTCTCCCTGCATCCGTCCTGTCATCAGGTGCGCTTCGACCGGCACGGCACGTTCCGCTGGAGCGGATACAACGACAAAGGGCTGCAACGTTTCGTGCATCTGGAACCCGACACGGACCACCGCCTCCAGTTGATCTGCGACGGCACCATCGCCACGCTCTATGTGGACAACGTCGCACTCAGCGCTCGCATGTACACCGACGGAGGTGCCGCGCTGGCTGTCGATGTCGTCGACGGCGCCGTGGAGATCCGTGATGCCGTCGTGTCTCAGGTCGCACCCCGGAACCAGGAGTGACGCCGATGTACGACGTGTTGTACCAACCACACCGCCGATGGTTCGGCGACTGCATGCCGGTGCACCATGACGGTACGTTTTACCTGTTTCACCAACGCGACACCCGGCGTCTCGGGCCGCTGGGAGAACCGTTCGGCTGGTCGCTGGTCACGACCTCGGATTTCGTCTCGTACGCCGATCATGGCGATGTCATCCCGCGAGGCGGCGACGACGAACAGGATCGATTCATCTACGCGGGCAGCGTCTTCCGCGCGGACGAGACGTTCTACGCGTACTACACCGGGCACAACAGCTCCTACGCCTCGCGCGGGCTCCCGACGGAGGTCCTGATGACCGCCACCAGCCCGGACCTGGTCACCTGGACCAAGACCGGGGAAAGGCTCGCCCCGCCCGAGCCCGGCTACGACCCAGACGACTGGCGGGACCCGTTCGTGCTTCGCGACCCGGCCAGCGGCGAGTACATGATGATCCTCGGCGCTCGCCACCGCGCAGAGAGCCGGCAGCTGACTGGCGCCACCGTGTACTTCACCTCGCCGGACCTGCAAGCCTGGACTTTTCGCGGAGATCTGTGGGGTCCGGGCCTGTACACCATGCACCAGATGCCGGATCTCTTCGCGATCGGCGACACCTGGTACCTGCTGGCGCACGAGTACTCCGACCGGATCCGCACGATCTACCGCATCGGAGACTCGCCAACCGGCCCGTGGCGCACGCCGGCAGACGACTGCTTCGACGGGCGTGCCTATTACGCTGCGCGTACCGCGTCCGACGGTGAACGACGCTACCTGTTCGGATGGGTTCCGACCCGCGAAGGCGATTCGGACGTGGGCAACTGGCAGTGGGGTGGGACGCTGCTCGTTCACGAAGTTGTCCAGCGTGCCGACGGCAGCCTGGGCACAGCCCTCCCCGACACCATCCGGCGGGCATACGGCATGGTCACCGAGTACCTTCCGGGACCGATCGTCCTGCGCAGCACGGGCGACCTCGTCGAGCGGCAGCTGGGAACTGCGCCATCTGAGTCCTTTGTGCTTACCGCAACCATCACCATCACCGACCCGACGCTGCAGATCGGCATCCGGGTGGGGGAGGACGACGCCGGTGGAGGGTACGAGTTCAGGCTCTCACCGGTGGAAGGGCGGCTCGGTTTCGGTCGCCGGCCGAATCCGCGCTGGCAGGAGTTCACCGGAACTGGACTGGACCGCCCGTTACGCCTGACAACAGGACGGGAATACACCTTGGAGGTCATCGTGGACCACGACATCGCCGCGATCTACATCGACGCAGTGGCATTGAGCACTCGAATGTGCGCGCCGCCGGGCAGACGCGTCAGCATCCACGTGGTGGACGGAGCGGTGCTCCTGCATCAGGCCCGCATTGCCAGGCGGGCGTCATGACCACGCCACTGCTCATGGCGCGCAGTATCGTCAAGCGCTTCGGATCCGTCGAGGCGTTACGGGGCGCGAACTTCGACGTCAACAGGGGAGAAGTTGTTGCTTTGGTCGGCGACAACGGTGCGGGCAAGAGCACCCTGGTCAAGATCCTGTCGGGAAGTGACCAGCCGACAAGCGGGTCCATCCTGTTCGAAGGTGAACCCGTTGACCTCGCCAGCCCGATGGTTGCCCGCGGGCTGAATATCGAGACCGTCTACCAGGACCTTGCCCTTGCGATGGACCTGGACACCCCCAGCAACCTGTTCCTCGGCAGGGAGATTCGCAGGCAGGGTCTTCTCGGGAGACTCGGTGCCCTGGACAAGGCGAAGATGGCAGCCGAGACCGCCGCCATCTTCGACCGGCTGGGAATTCGGCCTGGAACACTGTCTGCGCCCGTGGAGTCGCTGTCCGGGGGGCAGCGACAAAGCGTCGCGGTTGCCCGCGCGGCAGCCTGGGCGACGAAGTTGATCTTTCTCGATGAGCCGACGGCGGCACTTGGTCATGTGCAGACCGAAGCCGTGCTCAACCTGATCCGCCGAGTCCGTGACAACGGAACTGCAGTCGTGCTGATCAGTCACAACCTCCAGGACGTGCTCGCGGTCTCTGACCGCATCGAAGTGCTTCGGTTGGGCCGTCGCGTCGCCAGATTCGCCACGAAAGACGCCACTGTCGAAGAGGTCGTCGCGGCGCTCACCGGTGGCCTGATTCACGATGAGGAAGTAGCGGAATGACAACGAAGACACCGCACCAGACTCCGTCCGAGAGCGCGGGATCTGCCACCTCTTGGCTTAAGTCGGTCGTGCAGTCTGACCGGCTCCTGCTCATCGGAGTGTTGCTGGTCATCCTGGCCGTCTTCTCGGTCTTGAGACCCGAGAGTTTCCTGACCGCCTACAACTTCCAGTCCATAGGCACAGACGCTGCCATCGTGTTGGTGCTCGCGGTCGGGCAGACGTTCGTCATCGTGTCAGCCGGTATCGATCTGTCCATCGCCTCCGTCTTGGTGTTCTCCAGCGTGGTCTCCGCCGAAGTCATGACCGCAATGGGCGGCACTTCAGGCGGCTGGGGTGCCATTGTCGTCGGTATTGTCGTCGCGGTCGTGGTCGGAACGCTGTGGGGTGTTGTCAACGGCTGGTTGGTGGCCGTGACCAACATTCCAGCGCTGATCGTCACACTCGGGACTACGGGCGTCGCGCTCGGGCTCGCGCAGATCATCACGTCAGGAATTGACATCCCGACGGTTCCCACGAAGCTTGCCGAAGCCATCGGCTACAGCAAGGTCTTGGGCATTCCGTCCATGGTTCTGATAGCGGCTGTTGTGACCGTGATCGGCGCGTTCGTCCTGCACCAGACCCAGTTCGGCCGCTACGCCTACGCCATCGGATCGAATGAGGTCGCTGCCAAGAGGGTCGGTATCAACGTCACCAGACACCAGGTGATGATCTACGCACTCCAGGGGCTCTTGGCAGGAGTGGCATCGGTCATGTCGCTCGCACAGTTCTCCACCACGACTATCGGGGGTTACGGCTCACTCAGTCTCGCCGTGATCTCTGGGGTGATTCTGGGCGGCACGAGTTTGTTCGGCGGTCGCGGAACGATCGTCGGCTCGCTTATCGGAATCCTCATTCCCACCTCCCTGCGCAATGGCCTGATCATTGCCGGGGTAACCCCCTTCTGGGAGACGGTCCTCGTCGGATGCGTCCTCATTCTCGCCGTCTACATCGACCAGATGCGTCGCCGGGCCCGCCGGAGCGCTTGAACGCAAGAGGAGTTACATCAATGTCCACTACTCTCACTCGCCGTCACGGACAACTGCTTGCCGTGGCTGCCACTGCTCTGTTGACCGTATCGGCCTGTTCGTCGAACCAGCCGCCGCAATCGTCGCCGGAAACGACCAGCAGCCCGGCGGCGAGCAGGTACAACATCACATTCATCAATGGCAATGCTGCGAACGCGTTCGCCATTACCCTCGGCTGCGGCATGCAGACCGAGGCCGAGAAACTCGGGGTCAACCTGACCGTCAACGGGCCTTCCGCCTTCGACCCAACGGTGCAGATTCCGATCGTGCACGCGGTCACCGCACAGAAGCCGGACGGCGTGGTCATCGAACCGACCGACGCCACCGCGCTGGCCGCTCCTATGAAGCAGATGGCGGCCGCTGGGATCAAGGTGGCTGAAGTGGACACCACCATCGACGACACCTCATTTGTGGTCTCCAGTGTGACCTCGGACAACGCCAGCGGCGGAAAGCTTGCCGCCGCCAGTATGTCCGAATTGCTCGGTGATGCTTCCGGTCCCATCCTCGTGCTCGACATCGGTCCGGGATCGACCTCGACCAACCAGCGCGCGAAGGGGTTCACCGACGAGGCCCCTAACCATCCAAATCTGAATGTCCTGCCCGTGCAGTTCACCGGCAACGATGCCACGAAGACCGCGTCGGTGGTCAAGGCGACGCTTGCAGCGCATCCGGATCTCGCGGGAATCGTCGCAACCAGCAATCAGCAGAGCGAAGCCGCCATCCCGGCGCTGAAGGTTGCCGGGAAGAACCCCGGCGATGTGAAGATCGTGGCCTTTGACTCCGACGCTGCACAGATCGAGCACCTGAAATCCGGGGATGTGCAGACGCTGATCACCCAGCAGGTCCGGCAGATGGGTGCCACAGCACTGGACAATCTTGTGAACGCTCTCGACGGCAAAGACGTGACCGTCAAACAGAGTATTGAAATGGTCGCTATCTCTGCTGACCAGGCCGATACCGCCGAAACCCAAGCGCTGGTGTACAGCGACAAGTGCTGATTCGCGTGGAGGATCCCCGCAAGACGGTCCGCGAGTCGTCGTGACCCGGCTTGCGGGGTCCTCCCGCTACCCTGCCTGCCGGGCGTCCATCTCTTCCTCAGCGCAAGGCGAGCGCCTTGGCGGGATTGGCGACGTAGAGGGCATCCACCTGCTGCTGGGTGAGGCCGGCGGCGCGCAGCCGGGAGGGCAGGACGGCGGCCAGCCAGGCCAGCCCCGGGGTACCGCCGTGCTCGGTCCACAGGCTGCGGCGGGCACCGTCGGTGCCGAGCAGGATGTGGTCGCCGTGGCCGGCCGCGACCTGTGTGGCGACCAGCGCGGTGGTGGGCGCCGGATCGGCGTCGGTGGTGCGCAGGGCCTGGTCGTACACCAGGTAGGCGCCCGAGGCGGCCAGTTCGCGGTGGTAGCCGGCGTCCGGGTGTTTGTCGGTGTGTGACAGCAGCACCCGGTCGGGGTCCACGCCGCGGGCGGCGAGTTCGGCGACCTGGACATCGCCGCCGCGGCCGTCCTCGCAGTGGGTGATGATCGGCGCCCCGGTGCGCAGCGAGGCGGCCGCCGCGGCGTCGAAGAGCCGCTGTTCGCGGGCGTCCAGCGGGCCGCCGGAGGAGGCCACCTTGATCAGGCCGGCGCGGTACGGGGTCCGCTCGATCACCGGACCGGTGTAGTCGTAGGTGTCCACCCCCTGTTCGACATCGAGCGCGAACAGCTCGGCGAGGGTGTCGACCGGGATCCGCGCCGTCCAGTGGTCGTGGCCGTAGTAGCGCTCGTGGTGCAGGCCGGTCACGGTGAGCAGGTTGACCCCGGTCCTGCGAGAGACCTCGGCCAGTGCGAGCACCCCGCGTCCGCTGGCACACGGCATCGCGTCCACCATGGTGCGGGCGCCGGCGTCGCGGCAGTGGACGACCTCCGCTGCCGCCACCTCGACCGAGTCCAGCAGGATGTGCGGGAAGGCCTTCGCGATCAGCACCGAGTCGAGGATCAGGTGCTCGTGGGCGTAGACCAGCCCGGCCTGATCGGCCTCGATGTCGCCCAGCACCGTCCGGATCACTGCCATCTCATTCCTTTCGTTCCAACTCGTCCCCTTTGCCGGGACGACCGGGTGGGCATCAGGCTGCGGGGGAGTCGAGGACGGCGCCACCGTCGCGCAGGGCCTTTTCGAGCCGGGAGTACGAGACGGCGCGCACGTCGCCGCCATCGGCCACCGCCTGGCCGGCCAGCGTCCCGGCGGCCTGGCCCATCGCCATCACCTGCCCCATCGAGCGGACGGAGGCGTGCGCGTCGTGGCTGGCGGAGAAGCACCGCCCGGCGACCAGGGTGTTCACCGCGTCCCGGACGATCAGGGTGCGGGCGGGGATACCCACCGTCGCGCCCTCCGGCAGGTAGGCCCAGTGGGTGCCGGTACCGGCATGGTGGTCCTCGATCGGTGCCCCGCACTGGCCGACCTGGTCGTCGAACTGCCGGGCCGACAGCACGTCGGAGCGGGTCAGCCGGTAGTCGCCGTAGACCCGCCGGGTCTCCCGGATCCCGATCTGGGCCGAGAAGCCGTACAGTTCCGCGTCGGCGTAGCCCGGGACGAAGTCGCGCAGGAACCGGGCGTATTCGGCGGCCTGCCGGCGTCCCTCGATCTCGGCGCGGGTGAGGAAGTCGGGATCCTCGATCCCCACCAGGTGGCCGTCCCGTTCGACCACCGCATCCAGCCTGGTCATCACGGTGGCGGAGACGCCGTCCAGCGGAGTGACGTGGTCGGAGCCCTCCCGCCGGGGTAATGCATAGCCGCGCTCGTAGGCCTGGCCCATCAGCTCGTGCAACCGCTGTTTGTCGATCGTCTTCCGTTGCGTCCAGTCCACTCCGACCATCTGGAAGGTGGTGGTGAGGGTCTGGGACGGCTCCAGCTCGCCAGCCCGCTCGTAGCCGAAGCCGGCGTAGTGGCAGACATCGGCGTCTCCGGAGGCGTCCACCACGACCGCGGCCTCGATTCGGCGCAGCCCGGACTTGGTGGCCACCAGCACCCCGGTGACCCGGCCGTCGGTGACGAAGACATCCTGAACGAAGCAGTGCAGCAGCACCCGCACACCGGCGGCGGTGACCAGCTCCTCCCAGACCAGCTTGAGCTGCTGCGGGTTGTAGGTGATGCCGGTGCCCGCGCCGTAGGTATTGGGACGCCGGACCACCCTGCCGCGGCGCTCCAGCCCTGCCACCACCTCGTCGCCGATCCCGCCGACCACCTTGTGGGCATGCTCGCCGGGGGTGAAGAAGCCGTAGAAGGTGTCGAGCACCGCTGTCGAGTTGCCGCCCAGGAAGGGGAGCTTCTCGACCAGGATCACGCTGGCGCCGGTTCGGGCGGCGGCGATCGCGGCGGCGGATCCGGCCGCTCCGGAGCCGACCACCAGGACGTCGGCGCTTCCCAGGGTGGCGACGTCGTGCCCCACCATCGTTCAGCCTCCTGTGTGTTGGCGCGCCCACGGTGTCCACCACGCTCGGGTGGCGGTGGAAAAAACCGGCGCACTGGGTGATAGTTGTATAACGTATAGGGTGCAAGCTCTCTAGACAACATCCAAGGAAGGCTGGCATGTCGACGCTGACGTCTCACAAGGTCGCGATGCTCGGGACGGGCCTGATCGGCGACTTCTACACCATGACCCTGCACTCCCAACGCGGCCGGGACCGCGTCGTGGTCGCCTACTCCCGCTCCGAGGAGCGCGGCAGGGCCTTCTCCGAGCGCTGGGGGATCCCGCGCCACACCACCTGCGTCGACGACGCGATCAACGACCCCGAGGTCGACACTGTTGTCGTCGGTCTGCCCAACGACCTGCACCTGGAGACCATCGGCAAGGTGGCGGCCGCGGGCAAGAACCTGCTGGTGACCAAACCGCTGGGCCGGACCGGGGCGGAGGCGAAGGAGATCCTCGACATCGTCGAGTCGGCCGGGATCTTCGGCGGCTACCTGGAGGACCTGGTCTACACCCCGAAGACCACTGTCTCGCTGGCGTCGGTGAAGGCCGGCGCGATCGGGGACGTCACCTGGGTGCGGGCCCGTGAGGCCCACCCCGGACCGCACTCGGCCTGGTTCTGGGATTCCAAGCGTGCCGGCGGCGGCGCGGTGATCGACCTCGGCTGCCACTGCATCGAGATCGCCCGCAACTTCGTCGGCAAGGACAACCGTCCGATCGAGGTGATGGCCTGGGCAGACACCCTGGTGCACCCGATCGCGGCGGAGGACAACGCGATCTTCCTGGTGAGGTTCGAGTCCGGCGCGATCGGCCAGATCGAGGTCTCGTGGACCTTCCGCGGCGGCATGGACCTGCGCGACGAGGTGTCCGGCACCGAGGGCACGATCCGGATCGACCACTTCCTGCGCACCGGCCTGGAACTGTTCACCACCGGCGGCTCCGGCGGCTACGTCGCCGAGAAGGCCGAGACCGACGCCGGCTGGCTGTTCCCGGTGGGCGATGAGGTGAGTGAACTCGGCTACGTGGACATGTTCTCCGACATGTTCGACGCGATCGATGCCGGCCGGGCCCCGCGGGAGACCCTCTACGACGGCTACGTGGTGAACACGATCATGGACGCCGCGCTGAAGTCGGCGCAGACCCGGCAGTGGGAGCCGGTCGAGGTCGCGTGGCGCGGCGGGACGGCGGCGTCCATCAAGCGGGTGCCCGAATACCACCAGGGCAGGACGGTGGTGAAGCGCGAGTTGCTCCCGGACGGACGCTCGAAGCTGATCCTGAACGATCCGGAGACCGGCGAGATCACCGACGTCGTGTTGTAGGCCACGCCGCGCGGGCGGCATTCCCCAGGGCCGGACGGATCCCCCCTCGTCCGGCCCTGGCACGTGTCGAGGTGCCGACGGCCGTCCCCGACGGGAGGCTGCCCGCTGTGGATCTACCGCCATCCCCGCTGCCCCTTTGGGCCGGTCTCCGCTCCAACCCCACGTTGCGCGCCTTGGGTCACGTTGCGCGTGTTCTGACGGGCGCAATGTGATGTCGCAATGTGAGCTATCACGCACAATGCCGGCTCGGTGGGCGGGAAGGGCGGCCGCGCCAGGGCCCGGCGTGGGGTCTCGGCCAGCGGGGTCGGCGGGGCTGGACCAGAGCGGCGAGAGAGCCGGCCGTGGGGCTCGGCTGGTGGGCTGGGCCGGCGGCGGACGGAAATGTCAGTGGCAGCCGCAAGGATGCAGCCATGGACGTACTGCATGTCGATTGCGGGAGTTGCCGGGCCCGGGGGCCGGCCTGCTCCGACTGTGTGATCTCGGTGCTGCTCGGCCCGGTGGCCAGCGAGGTCGAACTCGATGCCGACGAGCTGGGAGCCCTGAGTGCCATGGCCGAATCGGGGCTGGTGCCGCCGCTGAGGTTGGTGCGTGGGGTGGCGATGACAAGCGATGTCGAGCGGGGGTTTGCCAGATCCCGAGCACTCCCTTAGGATTTCTCAGTATTGGTTCAGCCAGCAATCAGTGCTGGCCCGTCGGGAGGGGCTCACGGGAGTGCGTTCTCAACTCAGGGGGTTCCTCGTCGCAGTGGCGGCCGGAGCGCTCACCGCAGGTCTCTGTATCCCGACCGCCGACGCGGCGCCCACCCCGAAGCCAAGCCCCACGCCCACCACGATCGCTGACGCCAAGGCCCAGGTACAGAAGCTGGAGACGGAGGCCAGCGCGGTCGAGGAGGACTACGAAGAGGCCAAGATCCAGCTTGGGGAGGGCGAGCAGCGGCTGAAGGGTCTTCAGGCCGACATCGCCAAGCAGCAGGAGAAGGTCGACCAGCTCGGTTCTCAGGCCCGCGCAGTGGCGCTGATCCAGTTCCAGGGCCGCGGCATTGACACCACCGTCCAGCTGTTCACCGAGAGCGACCCCGAGGCCTTCCTCGGCCGACTCGCGACCACCAGTAGCGTTGACGCCAACCTGAACTCCACACTCCAGGAGCTTCAGGCCCAGCAGGCCAACCTGCTCGATCTGAAGCGTGCAGCCGAGGCCGAGGTTGAGGCCCTCGACGCCGAACGCGCCCGCCTGGCTGATCTCGACAAGACTCTGAAGGCCAAGATCGCGGAGTCCCAGGCACTGGTGTCCCGGCTCACCGAGGAGGAGCGCCAGCGGCTCGCGAGGGAAGAGGCCGGCGACAGCTTCGACCTCGGCGAGATCGACGACGACCCCGACTCGCGCTCCGGAAACACCAAGGACCGGATCAAGAAGGTCATCGCCTATGCGGTCAGCAAGGTGCCGAGCGGCCAGTACGTCACCGGCGGCGCCGGCCCGAAGAACTTCGACTGCTCCGGTCTGATGCTGGCCGCCTACCGGCAGATCGGCGTGAAGCTGCCGCATTCCTCGCGGGCGATGTCGCGGATCGGCAAGCCGGTCAAGCGCTCCGAGCTCAAGCCCGGCGACCTGATCTTCTGGTACAGCCCGGTGCATCACGTCGGCATGTACATCGGCAACGGCAAGATCGTGCACGCCCGCAACCCGCGCGCCGATCTGGTCGTCCAGAAGCTCAGCTCCTACCCGGCGCCCTGGTCCGGCGCCCGCCGGATCCTCGGCTGAGGACGGCTCACCCCTGTTCCTCCCCGCTACGGGCAGTGATCTGCGGGCACCGGACGTGCTCTCAGATCGGCTATCCACAGCGTCGGCCAGCACCGGCTCGGTAACCTCGACGACATGCGTGGTCGGCCGGCGGGGTTCCTGATCGGGCTGGTATGTGTTCTGGCCGGCTGCGCGCCGGCCGCGGCACTCCCGCCGTCCCCGGCCTCGGCACCGTCCCCGGCCACTCCCACGCTGCTCGGCATCCAGACCCGCCACGGCACCCTGTTCGTCACGCCACAGATCGGCAGCGCCGACCGGGATGCGTGGTCGACCCGTCTGGACTGGGCGGCCGAGTCTCTGGAGGCGACCGACCTGGGCGGCCTGACCGACGACTGGGACGGCCGTCTGGACGTGGAACTGACCGCTGCGGCGGCAGAGTTCTCCGCGCTCGCCGGCCCGGACAGCGCGGACGCCGCCGCCGTCACCCGCTGCCTGGCCGGACGTGGGCGGATCGCGGTGAACCCGCAGGTGCTGATCCTGCAGCCGGACTACCTGGACGGGTTGCTGCTGCACGAGGCCGTGCATGCCGCCCTGGCCTCACCCTGCGCCGCCGGGGCACCGCTGTGGGTGGAGGAGGGGCTGGCCGAATGGGTGGCCACCGAGCACAGCCCCCCCGCCGAGCAGACCGACCTGGCCTGGGCGAAGCAGACCCTCGCCGCGGACGGGGTACCGCAGACCCTGCCGCCGGACGCAGCCTTTGCCGGCGGCCAGCTACTGCCTGCCTATGCGCTCTCCCGCTCTGCGGTGGCGGCCGTGGTCGAGCATGGTGGCACCGATTGGGCAATGGCCTTCTTTGGCCGGGCCATTGCCGGTACGGCCACGGCGGATGAGGTCGCCAGGGTCACGGGCTGGTACCGGGCCGACCTGACCCGGCTCGCCGGGTCAGAGCGCGACGGGAAGTAGACGCTGCACGTGGTGGTCTGCTGGCACCACTAGCCTGAGTGCGCGGCGATGAAGTTCAGCGTCCCGGTGACAATCTGCTCGGCGTCGTAGTCCATCGTCGCCACGTGATAGCTGCGGGTCAGCACCTGCTCGGTGATCTCCTCACTGGAGATGTGGTTGAGGATGAACTGGGTGGACGCGGCCGGCACCACATGGTCGACCGCGGACCTGAAGATCAGGGTCGGGCAGATCACCAGGTCGAGGGTGGCCCGGACATCGGTCCACATCCGCATCATCGAGGCAGCGGCACGCACCGGGGTACGGTCATATGCCCGCTCGTCGACATCCGGCTTGGCGATGTCGGAGCCGATCCCCTTGACCGACCTGATCACAGCCGAGAGCGGCACCGCCATCCGGTCCTTCGGGTAGGCCAGCACCGCGGGGTTCACCAGCGCGATCCCGGCCACCTGGTCGCGGTAGTGCGCGGCCAGGCGCAGCGCCAGCGCGCCGCCCATCGAGAGGCCGGCGATGAACACCTGGTCGGCCTCGGCCACCAGGGCGCGGAACTCGCGCTCGACGCAGGCGTACCAGTCCCGCCAGTCGGTGGCGTTCAGCCCCTGCCAGCTGGTGCCGTGCCCGGGCAGCCGGGGTACCGCCACGCGGTGGCCGGCCGCGGCGGTGGCCTTCGCCCACTCCAGCATCGTCCAGGGCGAGGCGGTGAAGCCGTGGCAGAACAGGACGGCGGTCGGTCCATCACCGGCGTGGAAGGGCTGTGCGTAGTCGGGCACCTGCATGCCCACATGGTAGTGAGCGTGCCGTCGCATTAGGGTGTGGCGGCAGACCAGTTCGAAAGGTTCCCATGTTCTACGCGGTGTTCAAGACCATCCTGTTCCGGCCGGTGGTGAAATACCTGTTCGGTGCGACCGTGGTGGGCGTGGAGAACATCCCTGCCACCGGCGGGGTGATTCTGGCCAGCAATCACCTCTCCGCAGGAGACACCTTCATCCTGCCCTCGATGATCGACCGGCAGGTCACCTTCCCGGCCAAGGCGGAACTCTTCCGCGGAAATCGCGGGCTGGGTTCCCGGATCGTCGCCTGGTTCCTCAAGGCGGTCGGGCAGGTGCCGCTGGACCGCTCCGGCGGCAAGGTGTCGATGGCCGGGCTGGGTCCCGTCCTGGAGGTACTGAAGGCCGGCGGCACCGTCGGCATCTACCCCGAGGGCACCCGCTCGCCGGACGGACGGCTCTACCGCGGCAAGACCGGCGTGGCGCGGATCGCGCTGGCCGCCGGCGTTCCGGTCGTCCCGGTGGCCATGTTCGACACGTTGGAGGTGCGCGGCTTCGCCGGCATCCCGTGGATCCACAAGCCCCGGGTCGTGATCGGCGAGCCGCTGGACTTCTCCGCCTACGTCCCGCTTGCCGAGGACCATGCGGTGGTGCGCTGGGTCACCGACGAGGTGATGGCGGCCATTCAGCAGGTATCCGGCCAGGAGTATGTCGACCTGTACGCGAGTGCGGTGAAGTACGGCACGCTGTCGGAGTCGGACATCGCGGCGAAGGCGCTGCCCCGTCCGGGCGAGGGCTCGACGCCGCCCCAGGTGCCGCCAGCCATCAGCTGACAGCGGCCGGGTCGTGTCACGGGGCCGGGGTGAAGCGTCCCGGTGCCCCACCGCCGGGGTGCTGGAGGTGGACGAGCCCAGCCGGGTTCCGGCAGGTTGCCCACGGTGGCGAACAGCAGCGCCGGTGCTGGCTGCCACAACGTATGCTGGCGCGCGTGGTTGACCTGATTCCGTCGCTCGAGGAACTCCGTTCGCGCCCGATGGCACAGCAGCCGCAGTATCCCGACCCACAGGCCGTCGAACCGGTGTTGGCGGAGCTGCGGAAGCGGCCGCCGCTGGTGTTCGCCGGCGAGTGCGACGACCTCAAGGCCCGGATCGCCGAGGTGGCAGCGGGTCGTTCCTTCATGCTGCAGGGCGGCGACTGCGCGGAGACCTTCGAGTCGGTGCGGGCCGCCGACATCCGCGGCAAGCTGAGGGTGCTGCTCTCGATGGCGGTCATCCTCACTTACGCCGCCCAGGTCCCCGTCCTGAAGGTGGGCCGGCTCGCCGGGCAGTACGCCAAGCCGCGCTCCAAGGACACCGAGACCCGGGGTGGCGTCACCTTGCCTGCCTACCGCGGGGACGCGGTCAACGGGTTGGCCTTCGACGCCGCCAGCCGCACGCCCGACCCGAACCGGCTGCTGGGGGTATACAACCACTCGGCGGCGACGCTGAACCTGATCCGCGCGTTCGTGAAGGGCGGTTTCGCCGACCTGCGCGCCGTCCACACCTGGAACTCCGACTTCGTCCGCAACTCCAATGTGGAGGGACGCTACGAGGCGATGGCGGACGAGATCGAGCGGGCGCTGGCCTTCATGGTCGCCTGCGGGGTGGACGACGCGTCGCTGCGCACCGTCGACTTCTACTCCAGCCACGAGGCGTTGCTGCTCGACTACGAGCACGCCCTGACCCGGATCGACTCGCGCACCGGCACGCCCTACGACACCAGCGCCCACATGGTGTGGGTGGGGGAGCGCACCCGCCAGCAGGACGGGGCACACGTCGAGTTCGTGAAGCACATCCGTAACCCGATCGGGCTGAAGATCGGACCGGACGCCACACCCGCCGAGGTGCTGGCGCTGGCTGACGCGCTCGATCCCGACCACGAGCCGGGTCGGCTGACGATCATCACCCGGATGGGTGCGGCACGGATCCGCACCGTCCTGCCCGGCGTCGTGGCGGCGGTGGAGGACACCGGACGGCGGGTCGCCTGGGTCTGCGACCCGATGCACGGCAACACCTTCGAGAGTTCGCTGGGCTACAAGACCCGCGCGTTCAGCCAGGTGGTCGACGAACTCAACGGCTTCTTCGAGGTGCATCGCGAGCTGGGCACCTGGCCGGGCGGGGTGCACATCGAGCTCACCGGCGACGATGTCACCGAGTGTGTCGGCGGGGTGGACGAACTGGCCGAGGCCGACCTCGCGAACCGCTACGAGACCGCCTGCGACCCGCGGCTGAACCGCAACCAGTCGCTGGAGTTGGCGTTCACCATCGCCGAGCAGCTCAGCCGGGGCCGCGCGCTGCGGCACAACCCGGTCCAGGAGTTCCACGTCGAGGACTTCTAGGTACTGGTGTGCGCCCGGTCCGACCGAACCGTCTGGTCGAACCGGCCGACGCACAGGGGACTGTTCCGCTGAGCCGGCCGGGTGGCGTCCGCACAAACCGGGTGATCCAGGCCGGTCGCGGACACTATCCACGCGAGTGGTCTCTCCTGCCCGGTTTCTGCACGACTCGAGACCGCAGCTACCGAGGACCATCCGGCGCGTCTCGTTTTGCCGCCCCCCGGTGCATGCCGGTATCGGCGCGCGCAAGGATGGCTCCGTGGCAGCTGAACTGATCGACCTGCGATCCGACACCCTCACCCGTCCGAGCTCTGGCATGCGTGCCGCGATGGCGGCGGCCGAGGTGGGCGACGACGTCTACGCCGAGGACCCGACCCTGAACGCCCTGGAGGCCCGGGTGGCGGCGCTGCTTGGCCACGAGGCCGGGTTGTTCACGCCGTCGGGGTCGATGGGCAACCTGCTGGGCGTCTGGGCACTGGTGAAGCCCGGCGATGAGGTGGTGTGCGACGTCCGCGCCCACATTGCCCGCGCCGAGATGGGCGCTCACGCCGCCCTGCACGGTGTCACCATGCGCACCTGGGATTCCGCCGACGGCGTCACCGACGCGGCCACCGTCGAACGCCTGATCACCCCGGACGCCGGCCCGCACCTGGTGTCGACCGCGGCGGTGGCGCTGGAGAACACTCACAACTTCGGCGGCGGCACCGTGCAGCCGCTCGACACCCTGCGTGAGGTCTCCGATCTCTGTCGTGCGGCAGGGGTCGGTCTGCACCTGGACGGTGCCCGGCTGTGGAACGCCCACATTGCTACAGGGGTGCCGCTGGCCGAGTACGGCCGGCTGTTCGACACGGTCAGCGTCTGCTTCTCCAAGGGGCTGGGCGCTCCGGTCGGCTCGATGCTGGTCGCCAGCGCCGAGGTGGTCGCTCGTGCCCGGGTGCAGCGCAAGCGCCTCGGCGGCGGCATGCGGCAGGCGGGCATTCTGGCCGCCGCTGCCGACTGGGCGCTCGACCACAACCTGGACCGGCTGGCGGACGACCACGCCGCCGCTCGCGTCTTCGCCGAGCAGGTAGCAGCCGTGGCCCCGGAGACGCTCGCGCCGTCCGGCGTCCAGACCAACATCGTCGTGCTCGACACCGGCCGGCTGACCGCTGCCGAGCTGGTCGCCAGCGCCAGGCAGGCTGGCGTCCTGCTGTCCGCGGTCGGGGCGCGCACCGTCCGGGCAGTCACCCACCTCGACGTCACCGGCGATCAGTGCCTGGCCGCCGGGCGGGCGGTCGGCGAACTGCTGGGACGATCGTGAGAGCTGCCGTCCTGGGCTCGCCGATTGAGCACTCGCTGTCGCCGGACCTGCACAACGCCGGCTACGCCGCGGCGGGGCTGGTCGGCTGGCACTACGAACGCCACCGGGTCGAGGCCGACGAGCTGCCGGGCTTCGTCGCCGGGCTGGACGCCGACTGGCGTGGGCTCAGCCTCACCATGCCGCTGAAACAGGCCTGCCTCCGGGTCGCCGGCGAGGCGACCGCGGTGGCGACCGCTGCCGGTGCCGGGAACACCCTGGTGCGGCTGTCCAACGGCGAGTGGCTGGCCGACAACACCGACATCGGTGGCCTGGTGGACGCCCTCGCCCCCCACTGGCGACCGGAATGGGGCCGGGCGGCGATTCTCGGCTCCGGTGCCACCGCCCACTCGGCGGTGCTGGCAGCGGCCATGCTGGGGGCGGAGGAACTCACCTGTTACGCCCGCAACCGGACGGCGGCCGACGGCCTGGCCGCCTGGGCTGCGGCGGCCAGCCCCGAGCTCGCCGTGTCCGCCGAACCGCTCGAACGCTGGCGGCTGGGCAGCGAGCCGGTCGTGCTGTCCACGCTGCCTGGCGGGGCGGCCGACCGGTTCGCCCTGCTGGATGATCGCGAGGGCCTGCTCTTCGACGCGGTCTACGCCGGCTGGCCGACCCCGCTGGCTCGGGCGGCCGAAGCCGCCGGAATGACGGTGGTGGGTGGTTTCGAGCTGCTGTTGCACCAGGCCGCCCGGCAGTTCGAGCTGTTCACCGGGGTGGCTGCGCCGCTGGCGGCGATGCGAGCGGCCGGGGAGGCGCGGCTGCGTCCGTCCTCCGCAGCCGGGGCCGATAGAGGTGACCGATGATCGTCCTGATCGGCTTCATGGGCGCGGGGAAGACCACCGTCGGACGGGCGCTCGCCGACCGCCTCGGCCTGCCCTTCGTCGACACCGACCAGATCATCGAGCAGGCCGCCGGGCTGACCATCGCCGAGATCTTCGAAGGCTATGGGGAGCCGGGCTTCCGGGAACTCGAGGCCAGGGTGGTGACCGATCGGCTGGCCGGCCCGGACGCGGTGCTGGCCCTCGGCGGTGGCGCGATCACCACCGAGACCGTGCGTCGCGCGCTGACCGGGCACCAGGTGGTGCTGCTCGACATCTCCCTGGCCGACACGCTGCGCCGGATCGGCGGCGACCCCGGCCGTCCGATGCTGCACCGCCCCGACCTGGCGGAGATCTTCGCCGCCCGGGCCGGGCTGTACCGCGAGATCGCCTCCGTCCGGCTGCCGGTGGCGGGCCGGTCGGAGGTCGACCTGGTGGAGTCGATCACCACATGGCTGGACGATCCCGCGGCGCTCCCGCTGGACCCGGAGCCACCCGAGGCGCCAGAGTAGGCGCCATGGACGTCCTGGTGGTCAACGGCCCGAACCTGAACACCCTCGGCACCCGCGAACCCGAGGTGTACGGCAGCGTCACCCTGCCCGAGATCGAGGCGGACCTGATCGCCCAGGGTTCGCTGGCCGGACTGAGCGTCGACACCTTCCAGAGCAACCACGAGGGCGCGCTCATCGACCGGTTGCACGCCGCCCGCACCGACGGCACCCGGTTCATCATCATCAACGCCGGTGCCTACACCCACACCTCGGTGGCGCTGCGCGACGCCCTGGCGGCGGTGCGCATCCCGTTCATCGAGGTGCACATCTCGAACATCCACGCCCGCGAGGAGTTCCGGCACCACTCCTACCTCTCCGACCTCGCCGCCGGCGTCCTGTTCGGCTTCGGCACCGACGGCTACCGGCTCGCCATGGACCACGTGATCGCCCAGCTCACCCCACCCACCTAACCCTCTCCCCACCTGCCTCCCAGGACCACTCTGCGGTCGCAACTCGACTCTGCGGGCGCTGTGGCAGGCGCAGAGTCGAGTGGGAGGGGCGAGGTACGAGAAAGCGGGGCGGAGTGAGGCCGGGGTGGGGAGGTCAGGGAGAGCGGACGGGGAGCGCGAACCGCCCGGGTTTGCGCTGCTGTGCTGCAGATTGCGGTCTGAGGTGAGGGTTGTGGGGGCGCCGGCGCCTGCAGCGGCTACGCTCGCCTCATGCAGCTCACTCACCTTGGGCACTCCGCCGTGCTGGTCGAGGTCGCCGATCGCCGGGTGCTGATCGACCCGGGCAACTTCTCCGAGGCCTGGCACGGGTTGACCGATCTCGACGCCATCCTGGTCACCCACCTACATCCCGACCACATCGATCCCGAGCACGTCCCGGCGCTGATTGCTGCCAACCCGTCCGCGGCGGTCTACGTCGAGCCGCAGGTGCTGGGGCAGTACGACCTGCCCACCGCCCGTCCGCTGGCGGCCGACACCGAGGTGGACCTCGGCGGGGTGAACGTCGCCGCCGTCGGCGGGCTGCACGCGGTGATCCATCGCGACATCCCGCAGATCGGCAATGTCGGCCTGGTGATGAGCGCGCCGGGGGAGCCGACCTTCTTCCATCCCGGCGACAGCCTGGCGACGATCCCGCTCGGGGTGGACGTGCTGGCCATCCCCGCCTACGGCCCGTGGGCGGCGATGAAGGAGACGATCGACTTCGTCCGCCAGGTCAACGCCCCGCACGGCTTCCTGATTCACGAGCAGTTGCTCGGACCGCGAGGCTGGGCGCTGGCCTTCGGCAGGCTGGGTGAGATGGGGCCGGCGACCCTGGTCGACCTGCGCGACCGGACCCCCTGGGCGCCGGGGGCGTAGGTGGTGGCTGGCTTGAGGTAGCCGGACCCTGCGCACGGGGCGTGGCCAGCGTGCTGGTGGCTGACCGGATGTAGCCGGCCCCCTTGGGCGCCGGGGGCGTAGCCCGACAAAGCTGCGCTCAGCCGACGGTGAGCGTGATGGTGGAGCCCTTGGGCACCGACTCGCCGTTCTTCGGCTTCGACCAGGCGACCAGGTTGAACAGGTTCGGCTCGCGGTACTCGACCTTCACCTTGAAGCCTGCCTTCTTCAGGATCGCCTTGGCATCGTCGAGGCTCTTCCACCCGACATACGGCACCTTCACCAGCTCCGGCCCCTTGGAGACCGTGAAGCTGATCGTCTGGCCGCGCAGCAGAGTGCCCTTGGCCGGGTCGGACGAGATCACCGCGTCCTTGTCAACCTTGTCACTGAACACCTCGTCGGCCACCAGCACCTTCAGCCCGGCGTCCTCGTAGTACTTCTTGGCCTGGTCGAACGGCTTGTTGACGAAGCTCACGATCTCGACCGGAGCAGGGCCCTTGGAGATCTTGACGTCCACGACGGTGTTGCGCTTGACCTGTTCGCCCTCGTCGATCGAGGCCTTGACGATCGTCCCCTCCTCGGCGGTGTCGTGGTAGACCGCGGTGACCTTGCCGAGGGCGAGGTGGTTTTCTTCCAGCGCCTGCCGGGCGCCCGACTCGGTCAGTCCGATCAGCTTCGGGACGGGGTAGCGCTCCGGGCCCTTCGACAGGTACGCGGTGACGGTGGACCCGCGGACGATCGGTGTCCCGGTGACCGGGTTGGTGCGAATCACCTGCCCGACCTTGACCGCCTCGTCGTAGTCGTTCTCGAAGCTGATCTGCAGGCCCTGGTCCTTCGCCAGTTGCTCGGCCTTCGGCTGGGTCAGGCTGGCGAAGTCCGGGGTCTCGATGAACCGGCCGGAGAACATCCACCACGCCCCGGTGCCCAGTGCCGCGGTGAGCAGCAGCACGATACTGAGCAGGACGATACCGCGCCGCCGCCGTCGTTCCTGCCGCTGGCGCAATTGCCGTGCGGTGGGCGAGGGCGAGTCGGCCACCGCGACGTCGTAGTAGGGCATACCGTCGCTGACCGGCGGCTGCCCCGGGCTGACCGGCGTGCTCGGGGTGAACCGCAGGGTGGCGGTCCGGTTCATCGCCGGGGCGTCCGGGCCGGTCAGGGGCACCACCGGCACGGGTTCGGTGACCTGGGTGGCCGGGTCGAGGCTGGTCACCCGCATCCGGGCGGTCAGCGCGGGGTCGTCGGTGATGCCGCGGGTCAGCGCGCCCAGCGCCTCGCGGGCGTGGTCGAGCAGGACGGTGGCGTCGGCCGGCCGGTTGCGCTGTTCGCGGGCCGCGGCGCTGGTCACCAGCGCGTCCAGGTAGGCGGGGACGGCGGCTCGCGCCGCACCCGACAGCTGCGAGGACGGGCTCGGGATCTCGTTGTGGACGTGGCTGTAGGCGACCTGGATCGGGGTCTCGCCGGTGTGCGGCTTGCGTCCGGTGAGCATCTCGAACAGCACCACCCCCAGGGCGTACACGTCGCAGCGGGTGTTGCCCTTGCCGGTGGTGACCAACTCGGGCGCGATGTAGGACACCGTCCCGATCAGCGTCCCGGTCTGGGTGGCGGTGGCAGCGGTGACCGCCCGAGCGAGCCCGAAGTCGGCGACCTTGGTCTGTCCGCGGTCGGAGATCAGGACGTTCTCGGGCTTGAGGTCGCGGTGGATGATCCCGGCCTCGTGGGCGGCGGCGACGGCGGTGATCACCGGCAGCAGCAGCTCGAGCGCGCGCTCGGGACGCATCGGCGCCTCGCGGGTGATGACGTGCCGCAGGGTCTGGCCCTCGACGTACTCCATGACGATGTAGGGCCGGCCGTCATCGATGCCCTGGTCGAAGACCGAGACGACGTTGGGGTGGGAGAGCCGGGCGGCGGCGCGTGCCTCGCGGTCGAAGCGGGTGACGAACTCGGCGTCCCCGCCGAGGCTCTCGTGCATCACCTTGACGGCGACAGTTCGGGTCAGGCGGCGGTCGGAGGCCAGATAGACGGTGGCCATGCCACCGCGCGCGAGCTTGCGGAGGATCTCGTAGCGGCCGTCCAGGACGCGGCCGACGAGGGCATCGCTACTGCTCATGATCGTCACTTCGGCTCCGGACCAGTCGGGGAAGGAGGCCGTCCAGACCTGCAGGCTCGATTGTAGGAGCACGGGGGTAACTTCCACGACCAGACCCGCCGACGATCGGTGACAGTGCGGGCGAACCTGCTGGACACCGGGTGACGTTCCGTCCCTCCGCTGGGCGTGGTGCTTTGTCGAACGCCGCTCGCGACCACCCCTCCCGCAAGGGCCTGTTGTGCGTTGCCCGGCGGGCGCCTCGCCACATGGGAGTCGCTCGGCGCTGCACCGCTATCGCCTCGGGTCCCTTGCCTTGCGAAGCCCTCCACCGACCACTGCGCGGCCGTCGGGGATTGGGAGGCACGCCCTAGGCTGATGCCGTGACTGTTCTGCTTGGGGTCGCCACCCGGATCCGGCTCGCCCGGCTGTTGCTCATCACCGACCTGCGCGAAGCCCAGGCCGACCTCCCGGGGTTCGTGGAGGCCGCCCTGTCCGGCGGCGTGGACGTCCTGCAGTTGCGGGATCCGGCGGCTGACCAATCCGCCCTGACTGATGGTTTCACCAACGTCCGGCAGGTGGTGTTGCGGCACCGGGCGCTGCTCGGGGTCTACGACAGCCTCCCGGTGGCGGAAGCGGTGAAGTCCGATCTGCTGCAGCTCTCCGAGCGTGGGATGGACGCCAGCAGCGCGCGCCGCCGGCTCCACGAGTACGCGCTGGTGGGCAGATCCTGCCACTCCCGCCGTGAGGTGGACGCGGCCCTGGCCGACTCGCAGGTCGACTACCTGATGGTGGGCCCGGTCGTCGGGGGGCTGCCGTTGCCCGGGAGCGGCCTCGATCTGGTCCGCCACGCCGCGGCGGCAGCGCCTCCGTCCGGGCCGGACAGCAAGCCGTGGTTCGCGGTCGGCGGCATCACCACCGAAAACCTGGATGAGGTGCTCGCCGCCGGCGCCCGGCGGATCGCCGTCTCAAGCGCGATCACCGCCGCCGAGGATCCCCGGGCGTCCGCCCAGGCGCTCACGGCGCGCCTGGCACAGGCGTGGAAGGACGACCCTGGCATGGAGCGGGTCGTCTTCAGCGCGTTCGGCACCAACCCGGGGACGGCGCCTGCGTCCCCCGGTGGGGCACGCCCGGTGGCGCCGCGGTCCAGCCGTCCACTGATCGACCAGGCCGGGCCGGACGGCGGCACTGCGCTGCGCCAGCCACCCGATTCGCCGGGTCTTGGCCAGGGCCGGGCGCCGCAGGCCTGATCGGTGAATGTGCTGCGGCCGGGCCAGGCGGGGCCGGCCTCAGCTGGTGCGCTCGGCGGCGGCGCGCGCCAGGTTCTCCAGCGCGACCTTCGCCTCCGGACGCAACGGCGCGGCGGCGAGCCCGCTGACCGCCTCGGCGGTGGCAGCGGCGATCTCGTCCTCGACCGCCTGGAGTGCCCCGGAGCCAACGATGATCGTGCGTGCCCGGTCGACCTCCGCCTCGCCGAGGTCGCTGCGGCTGACCATGCCGGCCAGTTCGCGTGCCTCGGCCTCGCCGGCGAGGCGGAGCGCGTGGGCGAGCAACGCGGTGAGCTTGCCCTCGCGCAGGTCGTCCCCGGCGGGCTTGCCGGTGACTGCCGCGTCGCCGAAGACGCCCAGGATGTCGTCGCGGAACTGGAAGGCGCGGCCCACCGCTGACCCGTAGCGCGCCAGCGGCTCCAGGACGGACGGCGCGGCACCGGCCAGCGCGGCACCGACCTGGAGCGGTCGTACCACCGTGTAGCGGGCGGTCTTGAACTCCACCACCCGGCGCACCTGCGCCATCACCTCGTCCGGCCGCAGACGGGCGTCCAGGCTGGGCCGGGCCTGGGCGAGGATGTCCAGGAACTGGCCGGCGGTGACCTCCGTCCGCATCTGCTCGAGAACGCGTTCCCCGCGGCTGACTACCTCGTCCGGCAGGCCGCAGCGGGTGAAGAGCTGCTGGGACCAGACCAGCAGCAGGTCGCCCAGCAGGATCGCGCCGGCCTGTCCGAAGTCGGCGGCGTCGCCCTGCAGTCCCTGCTCAGTGTGCAGGGCGGCGAACTGCCGATGGGCGGCGGGCTGGCCGCGCCGGGTGTCGGAGGCGTCCATGACGTCGTCGTGCACCAGGGCGCTGACGTGCAGCAGGTCGAGGCTGGCCGCAGCCCGCAGCAGCGGACGCGGATCGGCCGGGACGGCGGTCACCGCCAGGTAACCCCAGACGCAGAAGGCGGGACGCAGCCGCTTCCCGCCGGCGGTGAAGCCCTCCGCCAGTTCGGCCACCGGGGCCAGTCCGGGCGAGATCTCCAGCACCTGCGTGCGGCGGGCGGCCAGGAACTCGTCGAGTTCGGTGGAGACGGCGGTGCGGAACGCGTCGGAGACGGGGTCGGAAGGGTTGAAGCTGGCCACGGGGGGAGCCTAACCGACGCTGGCGTGGCCGTGGTGGCGGAGCTGGTCGACGACCAGGGTGCGGCGGAGAAGTGCAGGCAGCGGTTTCCGGTTGGGCCGGATGACAAGGCGGAGGTTCGGCCGGATGGCAGCGGCACCTGGACACGGCCGACACCGCGATCAGCGGACACCGGCACCGTAGTCAGTCGGCACCGCGATCAGCGGACACTGGCAGCAATCAGTCCACTTCGCGACCAGCCGACGTCGACACCGCAGTCAACTCACACCGCGATCAGCCGACAACACCATCAGCCGCCCGATCCAGGAAGCGACACGCAGCGGCGGTTTTGTGGGCAGCCCCTTAGGGTTGCCGCCATGGTGGAGCAGGACACGGCCGTGCGGCCGTCCCCGACGATCGCAGCGGTACTGGCGTCGGGCGATCACCCCACCATGTCGTTCGAGTTCTTCCCGCCGAAGGACGACGCCGCCCAGGCCCAGCTGGCCTCGGCGATCACCGACCTGGAACCGCTGCGGCCCGATTTCGTCTCGGTGACCTACGGTGCCTCCGGCTCCACTCGGGAACGGACGATCGCCGCGACCCGGTACCTCAGCACCCGGACGTCCTTGCGCACCATGGGGCACCTGACCTGCACCAGCCAGTCGGTGGCCGAACTGGAGGCAGCCGTCGCAGCCTATGCCGAGGGCGGGATCCGGCACGTCCTGGCCGTCCGCGGGGATCCTCCGGGTGGCCCGAGTCAGCCCTGGGTCACGCATCCGGACGGGTTGGACAACGCCACGCAGTTGGTGAGGCTGGTGAAGGCAGCCGGTGACTTCTGCGTCGGCGTCGCGGCCTTCCCGGACGGTCACCCCGAGCACCACGACGTCGATCTCGACGCCCGCATCCTGGCCGAGAAGGAGCAGGCGGGTGCGGAGTTCGCGATCACCCAGCTCTTCTTCGACGCCGACAGCTACTTCCGGCTGGTGGACCGGGTGCGTGCGCTGGGCTGCGGGTTGCCGATCATCGCCGGCATCCAGCCGGTGACCAACGTCCGTCAACTCGAACGGTTCGCCACGCTGTCGGGGGCAGACCTGCCCGCGCCGATGGTGGCCGCGCTCCATGCCGTGGCCGAGGATCCGGCGGCGGTCCGGGAGCTCGGCGTCGAGATCGCCACCGAGCTGTGCGACCGGTTGCTGGCCGGCGGCGCTCCCGGCCTGCAGTTCTTCACCCTCAACCGATCGACGGCGACAGCAGAGATTCTCGCCAGGCTGCGGGAGATCCCCCCACATCGAGGGTGACCAGCCGCTGGGTGGGCCGGGTCAGCGCCACGTAGAGGACGCGTTCCCCACCGGGTGACTCTGCGACGATCTGATCGGGGGAGACCACGATGACCGCGTCGTACTCCAGGCCCTTGGCGCCCAGCGGGCTGACGAAGCTCAGTCGCTCGGAAGCAGCCAGCGTGCCAGGCCTGCCGGTGCTGGCAGTGGCGAGCGCCGCCAGCCGGGACGGTGGCACGATCACCCCGATGGTTCCCTGCACCTGCTCGGCAAGGTCGGCGATCAGCGCGTCCAGCCGGTCGGCCAGGCCGTCCTCGGTGGTGGTGAGCAGCAGCGGTTCGACGCCCGTCCGGCGGATGGCGTCGGGCAGGTCGGCGTCCGGGTAGGCACGCTTGACCACCTGGGCGGCGAGGTCGAACACCTCTGCCGGGCTGCGGTAGTTGGTGGAGAGCCGGAACGAGCGGTGCGGGGCGCCGTCGATCAGGGCGTCCATCACCTGCCGGGTCTCGGCCTGGTCCGGCCAGCTCGACTGCGCGGGGTCGCCCACGATCGTCCAGCTGGCGTGGGCGCCGCGGCGGCGCAGCATCCGCCACTGCATGGGGGTGATGTCCTGGGCCTCGTCCACCAGCAGGTGCGCGAAGGTGGTGTACGGATCGTCCTGCGGATCCCGCTCCCGCGGTGTCGCCAGCCGGTCGGCGGTGGTGACCACCTCGGTGACCTCGGTCCCGTCCGGCAGGAAGATCAGCGGCTCGTCGGTGTCGTCGGGCTCGACCGGTCCGAGCAGGGCGACCAGCTCGTCCAGCAGGGCGGTGTCGGCCACCGTCCAGCCGGCGCGGTCGAAGCTGTGTGCCAGGGCTGCCTGCTCCGGCTCGTTCAGGATGCCTCCGGCGACCCGCGCCACCACCTGCGGATCGGCCAGCCGGCGCAGCACGGCGAGTGCGTCGAGATCGGGCCACCAGGCCTGCAGGAACATCCGGTAGGAGGCCGAGGAGGTCACCAGATCGGCCATGGTGTCGCGATCCATCCCGAGTTCGCCGGGCAGCCTGGCGTAGAGTGCGTCGAGGACGGACTCCTCGGCCGCCGCCCGGCCGGCATTGACCCGGAAGCGGGCCAGCACCTCGCGCCGGATTGCCGCCAACTCGGCGGTGGTCAGCGTGAGCACCTCACCCTTGACGGTGACCCGCAGCAGCGGATCACCCGCACCGCCCTGCAGCAGCGGCAGGTTCACCAGCCGCTTCAACACCGGCAGCATCCGCAGCGAGCCCTTGATCGTGGCGGCGGTCGCGTCGTCCAGCAGGTCGGAACCGAAGCCGAGAGTGTCCGAGGCCACCTGGCCGATGGCGCGCAGGGTGACCGAGTCCTCGCCCAGCGAGGGCAGCACCCGTTCGATGTAGTTCATGAACAGCGCGCTGGGACCGACGACCAGGATGCCGCCGCGCTCGTAGCGGCGGCGGTTGGAGTACAGCAGGTAGGCGGCCCGGTGCAGGGCGACCACCGTCTTGCCGGTGCCCGGTCCGCCGGCGATCACCGTGACCCCGTTGTGGTCGGCGCGGATCGCCTCGTCCTGCTCGGCCTGGATGGTGTCGACGATGGACCGCATCCGGTTGCCGCGGGCCCGCTTCAGCGAGGCCATCAGGGCGCCCTCGCCGACAATCACCAGCTGGTGCTGGGCGGTGGCGTCGAGCAGGTCGTCCTCGATGCCGATCACCTTGTCGTTGCGGCAGCGCAGCACCCGGCGGCGGACCACGTCCATCGGGTCGGTCGCGGTCGCCCGGTAGAACGGTTCGGCGGCGCGTGCCCGCCAGTCGATCACCAGCGGTTCGTAGTCGTCGTCGCGGACACCGATCCGTCCGATGTAGCTGGTCTCGCCCGCGGTGCTGTCCAGCCGTCCGAAGACCAGCCCCTCGTGCTCGGCGTCCAGCACGGCCAGCCGCCGCGCGGCCTGGAAGGCGAAGGCATCGCGTTCGAACAGGGCTGTGCCATCCTCCTCGCGCACCCAGGTCTCGCGGTCAGAGGTGTAGCGACGTTGGCCTTCGCGGGCGACCTCACGCGCCGATTTCGTGGCGAGGTCGAGATGGCGGTACACGAGATCGACATGCGCCTGCTCGGCGGCGAGTTCGCGTTCCAGGATCGAGGAGGGTGCCTCGTCAGAATCCACGGTCGTCCTTCGGAGAGAGATAGCGACCGTCCAGTTTACTTCGCTTCCGGCGCTGTTCTCGACCTTCTCGCTCCTTCCGGCAGTCCCCTGGGCCATCGCGATCAGCCGTTTGACGTGATCCTGCGTCTCGATGGTGTTCAGGCCCGCGTTCGCGGGGTGGCGTGACCATCGGCCCGCAGTATCGCGACAGCCCGCAGCCTCTCTGACGACCGGCCTCAGCCCCCTGCTCCCCGCGCCCAGGGGACACTCGTCGGTGGAGAGCAGGAGCGCCATCAAGTCAACCGCTGCTCCCCGCGCCCCGGGGACACTCGGCATCCCGTTGGCCTTGGTCCACGCGCCGCTGCTCCCTGTGCGCCGGGACAGGCACTGCGTCCGAAGCACTTGCCCCGTCGCTGACTACGTTGCTGCCCGCGCGCCGGGACAGGCGGCGGGCGCGGTGACGTGGCTCGCCGACTTGCCTGCCCGGGAGCAGCGGATGGTGGTGACGCGATATCGCGTCTCGATGCCTCACGGAGGCGCGATCAGCGCTCCCTTCAGCATCGACCCGCAGGATCGCGTCAGAGCAGGACGAGCATCGCCCGGATCATCGCTATCACCTCCGCCGGTCTTTCGTTGATCACCTCCCAGGTGAAGCGCAACACCCGGTAGCCCGCGAGCATGAACTGGTTCTGACGCTCCCGGTCGCGCTCGAACTCGACGTGGCCGGAATGGTATGCCTCGCCGTCGATCTCGATGATCAGTGGCTTGTGCAGGAAGCGGAGGTCCGGGTAGAAGGTCTGGCCGCGGAACTTCACGGGTCGATTGGCGACCCAGCCATCGATTCCCGCAGCCCGGAGAAGGGCGTGCAGTCTCGCCTCGGCGAACGACCAGGGGTTGGAGGCTGCCTCGCGGATGACGCGCTGACGCTCCCGCTGGCCGCGACCGCCCCGAAAACAGCTGGTCGCCTCGATGAGACTGGGGGCAGCCACCAGGCGTTGGCGGAGCGCTTCAAAGGCAGCCTCGCCCTGATCTGTCGCAGCCAGTTCGGCGCAGACATAGGCTGCATCGGCCACCCGGATTCCCCGGTAGAGCACGATGTGGTGGGCCGGGACCTGCCGCGCGGTTACCTTCAGCCAGGAAGGACACGACCTCGGTCGCCGCCGGACCGCCACCAGGAACGGCGGCGTTGGCTCACGCCCCTGGTGCAGTGCCCAGGCGGTAGCCCCGACCACCACCGCATCGTCCGCCCAGCGCATCACGGCGAGCAGCCGGGTCCACGGACGGGCCGAGACGGCGCTCGGGACGAACACTCCGGGCAACGGGCTTGCGAGCCTGCCGACAGCGGCTGCACGCTGCACGGTTCGGGCCCTTGACGGGTGCTCCCTGAGCACGATGACGCCGCCGGTGGCGGCGAGCAGGTCTTCCAGCCTCATGCTGGTTCACTTTCGGCAGGTTGTACCCATCCGTGCCAAACAATTTTCCAAGCTGTGGATGACGCCTTTCCGGACGTCGATGCCTGTGGACAGCCGCCATCGGCGGATCTCCAGCATCGACCAGCACAATGACGACATGCCTCGCTGTAGGCCGGGGAGTGCCGCATCCGCTGGGGTACCCCCGCTCGGCCGGGCGCTGGCGGTGTAGCGGAAAACCGGGGTATCGAGGTGCCTATCTCTGCCCCGGCCGGGCGCTGGCCGTGTCCGGCGATCGGCTGGTTCCCGATCGAGTGGATGCTCCACCCAGGGCCGCGTGCCGGCAGTGTGACCGAGGCCTGCAGGGTTCTCCGCATGCCATTCACTGATCGGGGTATTTCCCCTATCGTTGGAGGCACCATCTCGGGAATACGGTGCGATATGAGCGTAAAGACGCGCTTGCTGGCAGCCACCCTGGTGTTCGGACTGCTGGGGCTGCCGGCCCCCGCCGTGGCGGCCGAACCCGACGGAATCCCCGATCCGGGCCTGCGTGCCTGCATCGCCCGGGCGCTGGGGGTGAAGCCCGCCGCGGAGTTCAGCACCCGGCAGCTCGCCGGCATCACAAGCCTCAGTTGCGACGGCGCCGAGGCCGAACCTGTCGGCAGCCTGACCGGCATCGGACAACTGACGTCGCTGGACTTCCTGACGCTGAAGCACCAGGCCCTGGCGGACCTCGCTCCGCTGGACGGCCTTGCGATCAGCAGTTTCTCGCTCTACCGCTCACAGCTGACCGGTGAGTTCGCACCACTGCACCTTCCCCGGCTGACCTACATCAGCCTTCGAGGGTCGCATGTGCCCAGCCTCTCCCTCCTGAGCTCCCTGACCACAGTGGCGCGGATCGATCTGGTCGGCGCTACTTTCCCTGACCTTGCCGGGCTCGTTCCGCTGACCTCCCTGGAGTACCTGTCGTTGGGGTACAACGATGACGCTGACCTCACAGGGCTGGCAGGTGTGTCGGTCGACGAGGTCTTCTTCATTGACCACGAGGCGACGAGTCTGCCCAACCTCGGTCAAGCTCCGGCGGCGCGGAAGCTGGATATCTACGGCGACAAGCTCCGGGACCTCGATGGCCTGACCGGCTGGAGCACCTTGAAGGAACTGGAGTTGGCCACTCCGGCCGTGACCGACTTCTCCGGGCTGTCTGGCCTGACAGGACTGACGACGCTGGTCTCGTCCAACCATTCGCTGCCCGATCTGCGGCCGGTGGCGGGGCTGAAGAGCCTCACCAGGCTTGAGGCGGTTGGACACGGAATTACCGATCTCTCGCCCCTGTCCGGTCTCACCAAGCTCACATCGCTTCGTCTGGAAGCGAATGAGATCGTCGACCTGTCGCCGCTGGCCGGGCTGCATGAACTGACCAGCCTTTGGCTGGAAGGAAACTGGATCACCGACCTGTCGCCGCTGGCCGGGCTCACCAAGCTCACCCAACTCGCCGTCGCGGGCGGAGCCATCACCGACGTCCGTCCGCTGAAGAACCTGACCGCGCTCACCACGCTCGATCTCAGCCGCAATTGGATTCAGGACGTGAGCAGTCTCAAGCGGCTGACGAAGCTGGAGACGCTCGACCTGGAGTCCAACTGGGTGGACGATGTACGCCCGCTCGCGGCCCTGCCGAAGTCCGCTTACCTGGGATTGTCCTTCAACCGGATTCTCGACCTGAGCCCGTTGGCTGGGCATTCCGGGGAACTCCGGGCAGCCCGGCAGCGGGCGGAACTGGAGGAGGCCGTCTTCGGCGCACCCTGGCCGGTCAGAATAGCCGGGCTCGACGGCAAGCTCCCGGCGACGACAACCTTCACGGAGGGCGCCAGTTACAGCGGCGGAAAGCTGCGCTACACGATTGCCGGCCCGCACCACATCTCGTTCGCCTCCCGCGGCAACCCTGAGACGGCCTTCAGCGGTGAGATCCGGCAGCGGGTCGGGCCCGACCAGTGGTTCAACAAGCCGAAGCTGCGGGTCCAGAACGCACCGGTGGTCGGCGCCACCATCGGCGCCCGCTACACCACCGGATGGAAGCCTGCCCCGACGAAGGTGAGCTACCAGTGGTACCGCGATGTGAACTCGATCCCCGGCGCCACCGGGCAGAACTATGTCGCGACCACCAAGGATGTCGGGCACCGGTTGCGAGTGCGGGCGCGGGCGTCCCGTGACGGCTACCACCCCGCAACGGCGTGGTCGGGCTACACCCAGAAGGTCAGGTCGGCCAGTTTCCGGGCGGCGCCGCGTCCGACCATCACCGGTTCGGCGAAAACCGGCCAGAAGCTGACGGTGACGGTTCCCCGGCGGGAGCCGGCAGCCACCACGGTCAGCTACCAGTGGTACCGGGACGCGAAGAAGATCGCCAAGGCAACCAGGCCCAGCTACACCCTGACGGCGGCGGACAAGGGCAGGCGGGTTTCGGTGCGGGTGACCTACAAGGCTCCGGGGATCCGGACCGAGCAGATGTTCAGCAAGAAGACCGCCAAGGTGACTGCCGGTCCGGTCCGCTCCCAGACCCCGGCGATCGCCGGGACGGTCGCTGTCGGTAAAAAGGTCACAGCGAAAGCCGGCAGCTGGGGTCCGGGCAAGGTGACGATGCGGTACCAGTGGCGTCGGGACGGCAAGGCGATCAAGGGCGCGACCAGGAGCAGCTACCGGGTGAGCACCAAAGACGCCGGACACGAGCTCAGCGTGACGGTAACGGGGTCGCGCAAGGGCTACCGTACTGTCACGAAGACCTCGACCGTCATGCTGGTCCCGCGCTGAGCCGCACCGACGGTGGCACCCCGTGATTTGAGGGGATCCCTGCGGGTGGCGTAGACTCGACCCTTGCATGACCTGCGCTGGCAGTCGCGTGCGTCCACATCTCATACGTTAGGGAGTAATGGCGAAGAAGGAAGGCGCCCTCGAACTCGAGGGAACCGTCGTCGAAGCCCTGCCCAATGCCATGTTCCGGGTGGAACTGGCCAACGGGCACAAGGTTCTGGCGACGATCAGCGGCAAGATGCGGCAGCACTACATCCGCATCATTCCGGCCGACCGGGTCGTCGTCGAGTTGTCCCCCTACGACCTGAGCCGCGGACGCATCGTCTTCCGGCACCGGTAGGCCACAGATAACCACCACCAGTCCGGTCACGGGGCTACCCCTGCGCTCGGCGATGAGTCAGAAAGTTGCTCGATGAAGGTCCAGCCGAGCGTCAAGAAGATGTGCGACAAGTGCAAGGTGATCCGCCGGCACGGTCGCGTGATGGTGATCTGCGACAACCCGCGCCACAAGCAGCGCCAGGGCTGAGTACCAGTCCTTGCCCCGCTCCCGCGGGACGCGGAGCACCCGGACGACCGACGCCGTCCACACAACCGAAGAACAACTGAACAGGGTGGGTACCGCCCACCAGAGCCCGAAGGGGCTCGATCGCAACTGATACTGCACGGAACGCCTCTGGCGCGACTCGCAGCGTCAGCCGCAATCAAACACCGAACGTGATCGCAACGGTGGAGCCGTAAGGCTCCGCTTCCACCCCCGGACGAAGGCCGGGGCCCACGCCAGGCGGCGAGGGGACGCATCACGCCAGACACCTTCGCGAGCCGCAGGGCTCGAAGACTGAAAGGTAACCGCCTGATGGCACGCCTCATCGGGGTCGATCTGCCGCGCGAGAAGCGCCTGGAGATCGCCCTCACCTACATCTACGGCATCGGTCGCACCCGGGCCGCGGAAACCCTCAAGGCCACTGGGATCAGTGGTGACATCCGTGTCCACCAACTCACCGACGAGCAGCTGGTCGCCCTGCGTGACCACATCGAAGCGAATTACGAGACCGAAGGTGACCTGCGCCGCAGCGTCGCCGCGGATATTCGTCGCAAGATCGAGATCGGCTCCTACCAGGGCCGTCGTCACCGTATGGGCCTCCCCGTCCGTGGTCAGCGCACCAAGACGAACGCTCGCACCCGCAAGGGCAAGAAGAAGGCCGTCGCAGGGAAGAAGAAGGCTCGCTGACAGCGGCCGGTCTGCCGACTGAGGCGAGCGAAGAACGAACTTGTTCGGACTTCCGAGCCAATCGAGGCACCCAACGTAGTTGTAGACACGAAAGAGACTGAGAACACAGATGGCTACTGCAGGCCGCTCGGCGAGTTCCAAAACCGCCAAGACCAAGCTCCGCCGCAAGGAGAAGAAGAACGTCGTCGCCGGACAGGCGCACATCAAGAGCACGTTCAACAACACGATCATCTCGATCACCGACCCGACGGGCGCGGTGGTCGCATGGGCCTCCGCCGGCACCGTCGGCTTCAAGGGCTCCCGCAAGTCCACCCCGTTCGCGGCCGGCATGGCCGCCGAGGCCGCCGGCCGGCGTGCCATGGAGCACGGGATGAAGCGCGTGGACGTCTTCGTCAAGGGCCCCGGCTCCGGCCGGGAGACCGCCATCCGTTCGCTCGGCGCGGTGGGTCTGGAGATCGGCCCGATCTCCGATGTGACCCCCGTCCCGCACAACGGCTGCCGTCCGCCGAAGCGTCGTCGCGTCTAGTCCCGAGCTGAGAAGGAGTTCAACCCATGGCCCGTTACACCGGACCCATCACCAAGAAGTCCCGCCGGCTCGGCACCGACCTGGTGGGCAATGACAAGGCTTTCGAGCGCCGCGCCTACCCGCCGGGCATGCACGGCCGGGGCCGCACCAAGGAGAGCGAGTACCTGCTGCAGCTCCGCGAGAAGCAGAAGGCCCGCTTCGCCTATGGCGTGCTGGAGAAGCAGTTCCGCCGCTACTACGAAGAGGCCAACCGGCTGCAGGGCAAGACCGGTGACAACCTGCTGATCATCCTCGAGTCCCGGCTCGACAACGTGATCTACCGGGCGGGCTTCGCGTCCACCCGCCGCCAGGCCCGCCAGTTGGTCGTCCACGGCCACTTCCTGGTCAATGGTCGTAAGGTCAACGTCCCGAGCTACCGGGTCAGCGCCTACGACGTCATCGACGTCAAGCCGACCTCGCAGAACGCCTACCCGATCGTGGTCGCCAAGGAGACCCACCACGAGCGCGTGGTGCCTGCCTGGCTCACCGTCCGTCCGAACAAGGGCCGAATCCTGGTGCACCAGCTGCCGGTCCGCGACCAGATCACCATCGACGTCAACGAGCAGTTGATCGTCGAGCTCTACTCCAAGTAATCCCTGGAGCGCCGGCACTCCGATCAGCGTCGTGGTGCCGGCAACCCGGTGGTCCGGGTCCGCCGGACTGCCGGGATCGGCACAAGTCACCGTCATATAGCGGGCGGTGGGAAACCGACAGAGGCGAGCGGCAAGCAGGTTGGCCTGTTGCCCGAGCCGATCGAGGCTTCCAAGAGAGGAAACCACAGATGCTCATCGCACAGCGTCCGATCCTTACCGAAGAGGTAGTGGACGACTTCCGTTCCCGGTTCGTCATCGAGCCGCTGGAGCCCGGCTTCGGCTACACCCTGGGCAACTCACTGCGTCGCACTCTGCTGTCGTCCATCCCGGGCGCGGCGGTGACCAGTATCAAGATCGAGGGCAACCAGCACGAGTTCTCCACTCTGGAGGGCGTCGTCGAGGATGTCACCGAGATCGTGCTCAACCTCAAGCAGCTGGTGCTGTCCTCGGAGGAGGACGAACCGGTGGTGATGTACCTGCGCAAGGCCGGTGCCGGTGCGGTGACCGCCGCCGACATCGCCCCGCCGGCTGGGGTGGAGATCCACAACCCCGACCTGCACATCGCCACGTTGAACGACTCCGGCAAGATCGACATGGAGTTGGTCGTCGAGCGTGGACGTGGCTACGTGTCAGCCGTCCAGAACAAGAACCCCGACGCCGAGATCGGCCGGATCCCGGTCGACTCGATCTATTCGCCGGTGCTCAAGGTCACCTACAAGGTCGAGGCCACCCGCGTCGAGCAGCGCACCGACTTCGACAAACTGATCATCGACGTCGAGACCAAGACGTCGATCCTGCCGCGCGACGCCGTCGCCTCGGCTGGCAAGACGCTGGTCGAACTGTTCGGGCTGGCCCGCGAGTTGAACGTGGACGCCGAGGGCATCGAGATCGGCCCGTCCCCGGTGGACGAGCAGATGGCTGCCGACCTGGCGCTGCCGGTGGAAGAACTCAAGCTCACGATGCGCAGCTACAACTGTCTCAAGCGCGAGGGCATCCACACCGTCAGCGAGTTGGTCTCCCGCTCCGAGCAGGACCTGCTGGACATCCGCAACTTCGGCTCCAAGTCGATCGAGGAGGTCAAGCTGCGGCTGCACGAGATGGGCCTGTCGCTGAAGGACAGCGCCCCCGGCTTCGATCCGCTGGCGGCCCTGGGCCACTACGACGCGGCCGACGACTACGACGATCAGTACTGAGCTGATCCCCGCCTCACAGGAGAAACACGACAATGCCAAAGCCCACCAAGGGTCCCCGTTTCGGCGGTAGCCCGGCACACCAGCGGATCATCCTGGCCAACCTGGCCACCCAGCTGTTCGAGCACGGGAAGATCACCACCACCGAGGCCAAGGCCAAGCGCCTGCAGCCGCTGGCTGACCGTCTGATCAGCAAGGCCAAGCGCGGCGACCTGCACAACCGGCGCTTGGTGCTGGCCACGGTGACCGACAAGGGCGTGGTGCACACCCTGTTCACCGAGATCGCCCCGAAGCTCGCCGAGCGTGAGGGCGGCTACACCCGGATCACCAAGATCGGCCCCCGCAAGGGCGACAACGCCCCGATGGCGGTCATCGAGATCGTGACCGAGTCGGTCGAGGAGTCCCGTAAGGCCAAGGCGAAGGGCAAGGGCGCGGCTGCCGCCAAGGCCGAGCCCGCCAAGAAGGCACCGGCGAAGAAGGCCGCCGCCAAGAAGGTCGAAGAGGTCGTCGAGCAGGCTCCGGAGGCTGCCGAAGAGTCGGTCGAGGAGTCAGCGGAGGCTCCCGCGGCCGAGGAGGCCGAGGCCGTCGAGGCTCCTGCCGAGAGTGCCGAGCCGGCCGAGGAAGCCAAAGCCTGATCCTGCGGCAATCGCGACAGCGCCGTTCACCGTTGGGTGGGCGGCGCTGTCGCTTTCATCGTGTCGTGCGCGCTGATCGGCTGGTGATCTGGTCAGCCCCACCGGCAGGAGTCAGTGATCGCGGCTGCGCCCGCCGTGGGTGGGGAACGCGCTCCGAGCGATGTACCTGCGGCACGCGAGGACGCAGCGCAGCTCCTTCACAGCTGGTGCTACCGCCAAGAACCCCGAAGTGCCACCCATGTGGTGATGCAGAACTGTCACCGAAGTCTTGAGACATAACACGAAGAACTTGTCGGACCGGGCTGCAATAATAGTACACATGTTCGAACTGGTGGATGTCTCGCGGATGGACGCGGCAGCGGCGCTCGATGTGGTCGAAGCTGCTGAGCGCGCTGGCAGGCTGGTCGCCGTCCAGCGCGCGCTGGCGATGCTCCGGGTGGTACGCACCTACCGGGGCGAGGTTCCGGCCGACAAGGTTGAGATCGGTGCCGACGGGACGCCGCAGGTGGATGACTTCGCCTGTCTGGAGTTGGCTGCGGCCCTTCATCGGGAACCGGTCGGGGTCAGGGTCGAGGTCGCTGAACTGGTCACCCTCCAGGCCCGTCACCCGCGGCTGTGGGCACAGGCGCTGGCCGGGGAGTTCCCGTTGTGGCAGGCTCGCAAGATCGCGCGCCAGGCCTGGGAGTTGCCGCTCGAACTCGCCCTGTGGGTCGACGTGAGCATGGCGCCGTTCATCGGGCGGCTGTCGTTCGGCAGGCTGGCCCGGTTTGTTGACGCGCTGGTCGCCCAGGCCGACCCGCAGGCGGCGAACGAACGGTTCGAACTCGCCCGCCGTTCCCGCCGGGTGACCATCGGGGAGTCGAGTGCTGGGGTGTCGCCCCTGTACGGGCTGGTCGACGCTGCCGACGGCATTTACCTCGACGCTGCCCTGGCACGCTTCGCCGACATCCTCGCGGCCTGCGGCGACACCGCTCCGGTCGAGATCCGCCGAGCGACCGCGCTGGGCATCCTGGCCACCCCCGCCCGCGCACTGGCCATGTTGCAGGCAGCAACTCAGCCCGTACTGGTCGGGGCGATCGAGGAGGATTCGGCCAGGGTCGCACGCGATGTCGAGACCGTCGCAGACGAGTTCGGGCCGCGGTCGCCGCAGCATTGCGCCGGTCACACCTGCGGCACGATCACCGTCGATCCCGACCGCCTGCTGCCCAAAGCCACGCTGGTCGTGCACCTGTCCGAACACACCCTGGACGCCGGGCGTGGCCTGGCCCGCGCCACCGGGGTCGGAGCGGTCACGCTGGAACAGTTGCAGGTGTTGCTGCACAACAAGCGGATCACGGTGCAGCCCGTCCTCGACACCGACGGCATCACTGCAGTCGACTCCTACGAGATCCCCGCCGCGATTCGCCGGGCCGTCCTGGCCCGCCATCCCTGGGAGGTCTGGCCCTACGGTGGCCGGTCCAGCGCCAAGCTCGACCTGGACCACACCCGTCCCTACCGATGGGACGGTACGCCCGGCCAGACCTCCGTGAGTAACCTCGGCCCGCTGTCGCGCAAGGCGCATCGTGCCAAGACCCACGCCGGCTGGCAGGTCAGTCAGGACGGAGCCGGCACCTTCTGCTGGACCAGTCCGCTCGGCCGGCACTATCTCGTGGCCGCCAACGGGCTCACCTACGCACGGGGGCCGGCAACCGCGGACGTCCTGGGCCGGCCGCGCCCGGGGCGCCACCGCTGTTGCCGGATCTGCCCCATGGCGACCGGAGAACGCCGTCAGTTTCCAGGCCTGGTCGCCGGCGCGGGAGCGGAGTTCGGGGCAGGCGGACCGCCGTGCGTCGTCCGGGCTCAGCCTCACTCGCGACCCGACGCCGCAGCCTGGTCCCGCTCCGGCGCTGATGGGCTGCGCCCTGACCGCACCCGACGCGATGAAGGTCACAGTGTCACTCTGCCCAGTCAGGGAACGTCGAGGCTGGTTCGGCCCGATCCGTTGTACCGGTTCAGCGTCCTGAACCGGCTTTCGGCGTGCCCGGACTGGCTGCGACGGCCCCCGTGGCGCCAGTGCAGGCTCGCAGTCAGATCGCAACGCCGACCTGCTCCGGCAGACTCCGCCTCCGCGCCGAGAGGCAGATCAGATCGCCCGAGGGGGCGCCGTCTGGCTCGACGGTAGCGGCGACCGCCCGCGCGACTTCAACGAACCAGGCAACGTGGTCCTGCTTTCCCACCGATGGCTGGAGTCCACCGACCATCGGCCGGTCTTCGAAACCGGTCCTGTGTCGCCTCCGTCCTCGTAGCGAACGAACTGTTCCAAGAGTTGGCGATGGCGACCAGTTCAGTCTGGCCGGTGACTGATCGCTCCCGTAGTCTCAAGGTGTGGGGTGTGGCGCAACGACGCGCCCTCCCTTCGCTACAACACCACATCGGAGGATCCATGCGATTCCGTTCGATCGTCCTAGCGGCTGCTGTGCTGCCGCTGGCCATCGGTGGCTGCCAGCAAGATCGCGACCTGAGCGAGCCGCCCCCGGCAACGGCGAGCGACACACCACCGGTTGTGTTGAGCGCACCTGAAACCGCAGCTCCGCCAGACCCGGGTTCTCCGGCCACCGCGGGGCAAGCCTCTGCCTCGATTCACACCGATGTACCAGAAGACTTTCCTTTGGTGCCGTACTGGGGCGCCATTCGCCGAGGTAAACAGTGGGTAAGCAACACGGTGTCAGAGGACGTCCGGATTAACTGGGAGTCGCGAGAGGCTGCTGTTGCTGGCTGTATGAAGGATCGAGGGTTCCTCTATTACCCACGGCCCTGGACAACCGGTAGCAGTGCACCGGATGTCGAGGATCGGGACTACCTCGCCGTTCCTCGGCTACCGGCGAGTCGCGCCGAGGTTCAGGCATCCGGCTACGGCGTTGAACCTCGGCCCGCAGACCGGCCTGAGCAGACCGACGAGAACCAGGCGTATATCGACTCGCTCACCAAGTCAGAGCTGAGCGCTTACCTGATCGCGATGTATGGAGTTGACACGACCGCACAAGACCATGATCCGTACAACCAGCCGGAGGAGCTCGGCGGTTGCCTCGGCGATGCTGAACGCACGTACCCCGATCCGGCTGGAGCGCATGCGGATCGAGACGTGCTTGTGCGATTTGGGGACCTCGTCACTCGCGTAACGATGCAGACCCGCCACGGTCGCGTCTTCGAGCAACAAGAGATCATCAGCCTCAACCGCGAATGGCGCCAGTGCATGGCCAAAGCGGGTTTCGCGATCGATGACCTACCCGAGGGCAGACCCTGGGACGGTCCGATTCAGGCCTACGTCAGGGCCCAGATGACCAGTCCGTCCGGTGACGTCGCGGAGGCCGGTGAGGGCGACACCTCGGTGCCGGATGACCAGACCCGCCTGGTCGGCTCCGACCCCGAACGCCAGATTGCGCTACGTGACTTCGACTGCCGGGAGAAAACCGACTACCTGAGCCGGTTCATGCAGGTCCAGCGAGAGCTGGAGCAGGCCTTCGTCGATGCCAATCGCAAGGAGTTGGACAAGATGGTCGCGCTGGTTGACAGTCTTGGGTGAGCGCGAGGGGGAACCGGCTGGGGAGCGGTGGTCGTGGTCTGGTGATGGTCAGTCGGCGGCTTCGAACTCAACGGTGGGGTCGTGCTGGATGGGGACGCTCACGGAGCGGGCGATGAAGCAGTACTCGCCGACCTTGTGGTGCAGTTCACGGGCCAGGACGGGATCGCTGTCGGCGGTGATGGTGACTCGGGGCCGTAGTGTCACCGAAGTGAACCGTCCGCTGCCGTCAGCCTCCTCGGTCATCACCCCGGACGGGGAGTCGGCATAGCCGGTCACCACCACGCCGGCGCCCACGCACAGCCACAGGTAGGTGAGCAGGTGACACTGGGCGATCGAGGCGAGGAACAGCTGTTCGGGGTTCCAGCGGTCGGGCACTCCGCGAAAGGGCGGGTCGGCGGTGCCTGGCAGGCTGCCCGGTCCATCGGCGACGATCTCGTGGTCCCGGCTGTAGTCACGGTAGCCAGTAGTGCCGAAACCGGTGTTGCCGGTCCACGTCAGTTCCAGATTGTAGAGATGGTCGCGCGGCACGTCGGCTCCTTCCAGGCCGGTTTCAGCTATCGGGGCTTGGCCCACTGTCGGCGGGGACGTGGTTCCACTTCCACCTCAGGATAGCCGGAACAGCCAGTGGCGCCGCCCGGGGGGAGGGGCGGCGCCACTGGTGAGGTAGCCGGGTCTGTGGTGGTGGGGGAGGGGGCGGCCCGGGCCTCAGTTTGGTGGGAGTGGGTGGATCAGGTGGGGGATCAACAGGCTCCGATCGTCATTGCCGGATCTCGGGTGTCGCGTCAGGCGGCGTGCCGACAGCCCCAGGGCTTCAGGCCGGCCTTGGCGTAGTAACGGTTGGCGACGGTGATCTGTTCGGCGCGGCTGGCCTGGTGCGGATAGGCGGCGAAGTCACGGCCACCGTTGGCATTCCAGGAGGCCTTGGAGAACTGCAGACCGCCGTAGTAGCCGTTGCCGGTGTTGATGTGCCAGCGCTTGCCCGACTCGCACTTGGCGATCCGGTCCCACATGGCGGCACGCGCCAGGTTCAGCCCCTTTCCGGAGCTGCCGGCCTTCTTGGTGCCGACCGCCTTCACAGCATCCTGTGGCTCGGCGACGATCTTCTCCGCGATCCGTTTGGTCTGCTTGACCTTGCCGTTCACCTTCGTGATCTCGTAGGTGCGCTTGGCCTCGCCGTCCCTGCCGGACTGCAGCAGCTTGGACTCCCCGAGCCAGAGCGAGGAGTTCTTCCTGGTGGTGGTCTGGAACGGGATCTTCTCGGTCTTGGTCTTGGTGGTGACCTCGACCCGATCCACCGTGACGGTCAGCTCCGCGGTGACGTCGGTGGTGGCGACCGGCTTCAGGACGTCGTCGGCATCCAGGATGACTCCCTGCTCGGCCAGCAGGTCGGCGACGGTGTCGCTGGTGGTGGTCAGGTCCTGCTTCTTGCCACCGACCTTGAGAGTGACCTGCTTCGGTGTGGTGACGTCGACACTGAGGCCTTCGCGGGGCAACGCCGCGGACCGTGAGATCGACAGCTTCGACTGGCCGAGTTCGCGGAGCTGGAACTCGCCCAGCGCCGCATCGAGGGTGGTGGCGGTGGTGTGGATGGTGACAGGGGAGCCGTCCACGGTGAGTGTCACCGGACGGCTGTACGCGACGGTGATGGTCTCTCCGTCCGAGACGGTGTCATCGAGCGCGGGGTAGACCAGGTCGCGGTCGCCGACGGTGATGCCCTGGGACGCGAGCACATCGGACACGGTCAGTGCGAAGGCGCCGGCAGGTACGGTCTTGCCATCCACCTTCAGGGTGACGTCCTTGTGCAGTGCGCTGGCCGCAGCGGTGCCGCCGCCGAGCAGCGCCATGGTGAGCGCTCCCACTGCCAGAACAGTTGACTTCTTGGGCAAGACCGAATTCCCCCAGCTGGATGACATGCTTTCTGAGAACAGACTGCCTCATTCTGAGAGACAGTGCAAACTTTCTCAGGAAAGTCCTCTCCCGGTGGGACCGGAGCTCGGCCTCCCCAGACATGCCGGAGCCCCGGCCGGGACGGTGCTCGGACGGGGCTCCGGACAGCTCTGGCGAAACAGGTCTGGCGGACGGCGCGATCAGAAGATGGCGGCAGCCCTGGCCTTGGCCAGCCGGTCGGTGACGTCGGCCCAGTTGACCACGTTCCACCAGGCGGTGACGTAGTCGGCCTTGACATTCTTGTACTGCAGGTAGAAGGCGTGCTCCCACATGTCCAGCTGCAGCACCGGCAGTTGCCCGACCGGCACGTTGGCCTGTTGGTCGTAGAGCTGGTTGATGTTCAGCCGCTGGCCGAGGGTATCCCAGACCAGCAGTGCCCAGCCGGAGCCCTGGATGCCGTTGGCCGTCGCGGCGAACTGCTTCTTGAAGCCGTCGAAGGAACCGAAGAACTCATCGATCGCCGAGGCCACCTCGCCGGTGGGCTCACCACCGCCGTCGGGGGACATGTTCTTCCAGAACACCGAGTGGTTGATGTGGCCGCCCAGGTGGAAGGCCAGATCCTTCTCCAGCTTGTTGATGGCACCGAAGTTCCCGGACGCGCGTGCTTCCGCCAGTTGCTCAAGGGCGGCGTTCGCGCCGGCGACATAGGCGGCGTGGTGCTTGCTGTGGTGGAGCTCCATGATTTCGGGCGCGATGTGCGGGGCGAGGGCTCCGTAGTCGTAATCGAGATCCGGCAGCGTGTAGGCCATGGACTTCTCCTCGTGTGTGGCTGTGATTGCTTCCTTCCTAGCCCAACTGGGCGCCGGTGGCCAGTATTCCGGGCTGCTCATCGTCAGGGATGTCGAAGGACGCGGTTCGCGCCGCGCGCCGCAGCAGTCGCAGCAGTGGCGTCCCGAGCACGGTCAGCAGGACGGCGTTGGTGAGCGCCCGTCCGAGATTCCAGCCCATCGAGGTGGCCAGGTTGTAGAGCACGAACCGGTGCAGGTTCTCCAGTGCCGGGGCTCCCGGGTGGAACGAGATGTCAGTGCCGCCGCCCAGGCTGAACGGCCAGAAGGCGAAGTCCATCAACCAGCCGTAGCCGAAGGCCGCCACCATCCCGTAGCCGGTCAGCACAGCGATCTCCGCCCTGCCGCGGGCCGCGGGCAGCCACCCCGCGAACAGCCCGACAAAGCCGGCGGCGAGCATCTGGTGGGGCAGCCACGGGCCCACCCCGCCGGTGATCAGGGCCGAACCGAACATCGTGATCGCGCCGAGCGCGAAGCCGAAACCCGGGCCGAACACCCGCCCGCCCAGAATCATCAGGAAGAAGATCAGTTCCAGTCCCGCCGTGCCCGCGCTGAGCGGACGCAGGATCATCCCGACCGCGGCCAGCACGCCGAGCATCGCCAGCGCCTTCACGTCCAGCCGGCCCCCGGCGAGCTCGGAGAGTACGATCGCGAGCACCAGCGGCAGCACCAGCGCGAACAGGATCGGCGCCTGGGCAGGCAGGACGGCGGCGTCGGGGGAGAGGAACAGCGGCCAGAGAAAGGCCGCCAGGCCGCCGACCAGGGCCACCACCAGCGAGCCGGTAGCCCGGCCGCCCAGCGCCCGGGAGGTCACGCCAGCCCCCGCGCGACATCGTCCGGGGTGAGCACCGGAACCGGGGCGAAGACCTTGGCCAGTTGCGGTGCGTAGGCCACCGACGAGGTACAGATCTGGGCCGTCGGACCGTCCGCGATCACCTCGCCGTCAGCCATCAGCAGCATCCGGGTACTCACCGCGGCAGCGAATTCGACGTCGTGGGTGCTGACCAGCACGGCGGTTCCGGCATGAGCGAGCCGGGCGATGATGCCGTGGAGCTCCGCCTTGGTGGCGTAGTCCAGCCCGCGGGTGGGCTCGTCCAGCAGGACAACTGCCGGCCGGGAGGCCAGCTGGACAGCCAGCACCAGGGCGAGCCGCTGGCCCTCGGAGAGATCTCGTGGGTCGCGGCCCGACTCGACCTCCACCCCGAGGGTGGCGAGCAGTCGGGCAGTGGTGCCGGGCTCGGCCTCGCTCTCGGTGTCGGACTGGCGGCACTCGTCGGCCACGGTCGGCAGGTAGAGCAGGTCGGCCGCGGTCTGAGGCACCAGGGTGACCACCCGGCGGGCGTGCTCGGCAGGCAGCGTCCGCGGGTCCGTGCCGTCCACCATCAGCTCGCCGGACGAGGTCAGGGCACCCTGCAAAGCCCACAGCAGCGACGACTTGCCAGCGCCGTTGCGTCCCATCAACGCGGTGACACTGCCGCGTCGCAGCTCGAGATCGACATCGGCGACCGCCATCAACTCGCCGTAGCGCACCCCCAGCCGCTGCGCGCGCAGCACCACCTCGCCGGTGTCGGGAAGGTACTGTGCCGGGGCGGCCGGGACGAGTCCGGCGGCCTGCACCCGGCGTCGCGCCTCGCGTACCGACAGTGGCACCTCGGACCAACCGACGGTCCGGGCCAGCGCCACCAGCGGCGGTGTGACGTTCGCCCCGGCGAGCACCCGCGCCGCCGGTCCGTAGTGCGCACTGCCGTCACCGGGCAGCCACAGCACGGAGTCGGCCGCCTGCATCACCCGCTCCAGCCGGTGCTCGGCCAGGACGACTGTCAGACCGACGTCGTGCACCAGGGTGGTGATCGCTGACAGCACGTCCTGGGCGGCGGTGGGGTCGAGCGCCGAGGTGGGCTCGTCCAGCACCAGCACGCGTGGCTGGGCGGCAAGCACCGCGGCGATCGCCACCCGCTGCTGCTGGCCGCCGGACAGCTCGGTCAGGGGACGCCGGCGCAGATCGGCGATGCCCATCAGGTCGAGAGTCTCCTCGACCCGCTTGCGCATCGCCATCGGAGGAATCCCGAGCTGCTCCATCCCGTAGGCGATCTCGTCGGACACGGTGTCGGTGACGAAGCCGCGCAACGGATCCTGCCCGACGTAGCCCACCAGGTCGGCCAGATCACGCGGACGGGCGTCGGCGGTGCTGCGTCCGTCGACGCTCACCCGGCCACGCAGTTGGCCGCCGGTGAAGTGCGGCACCAGGCCGTTGATCGCCCCCAGCAGGGTGGACTTACCCGAGCCGGTGGGGCCGACCACCAGGCAGAGATCCCCGTCCGGGATGCGCAGGTTCACCTCCTGCAGGGTGGGGCGCTCGGCACCGGGGTAGGTGATGGTGACGCCGGTGAAGTCGATCATGCGTCCACCAGTTCGGGCTCGGCCCGCGGCCGGAGGCTGCGGACGCGGCTGTCACGCCGCCCCGGCTCCGACTGCACCACCCGGCGCGGGACGGTCCAGGCGATCGGAGCAAAACCGAGCGCCGCCATCACCAGCATGCCCCAGGTGAGTTCTGGCCAGGCCAGCGGATCGGTGGACGGGGTGAGCGCGCCCGGGGACAGGGCGACCAGGGCGAAGGCGGTCACGGCCACGAGGGCGCCGCACAGTGCCACCCCGGTATCTCGTAGGCCCCACGGCTGGGGGCGGTAGTGGGTGATCTGCAGCCGTCGTCCGGCCCGGCGCAGGCCCCAGGCGGTGCCGGCCACCCCGGCGGCGAGCGTGAGCAGGGCCGGTACCGCCCAGCTGGTGGACAGCAGGAGGAACACCCCGACGAGGGCAACGCTGCTCGACAACAGCATCACCGGCAGGGTGCCGCGGCTCTGGTCACGGCGGGTACGGGCGAAACCACGGGCCTCCATGCCGGCGGCCAGTGCTATCGACCGGTCGATGGCGTCGCCCAGCACCGGGATGACGATGGTCGCCAGTCCGCGCAGGCCCCGGGTGGAGCGGCCGCGCAGCCGGCGGGCCTTGCGCACCCGCTGGGCACTCTCGATCAACTGGGGCGCGACCGACAGCGCGATCACCACCGCCACCGAGGCCTCGTAGAGCGCGGCCGGCACCGACCGCAACGCCTGACGCGGATTCGCCAGGGCATTGGCTGCTCCGACGCAGAGCAGCATCACGGCGATCCGCAGGGCGTCGTAGAAGCCGTAGAGCAGGGATTCGGCGGTGACCGCGCCGCCGAGCCGGATGCCCGCGGCCCAGTCGGGCAGCGGGATCTCGGGCAGGGTGAACAGGACTGTCGAGCCGAGACCCGCTCCGAGCAACACCTGGAAGGTCAGCCGCATCGCGATGATGAACACCGCCAGGCCGGCATAGGCGGCCAGCGACCTGGCCCAGGGCGCGTTGCCGCGGCGAAGCAGGACGACAGCCACCACCGCGGCAGCGATCAGCACCAGCAGCAGTGGGTTGGTGGTACCGCTGGCCGCTACCGCCAGCCCCACCGCCCACGCCCACCAGGCCCAGGGATGCATCAGGGTCTCCTGCGGCGGGCGATCCAGAGCGCGATGGCCACCAGCACGACCAGCCCGACCACGATGATCAGCGTCCGGGGGCTGCCCGGGGCCGGGAGCTGCTGCGGGGTGGGCTCCGGTTGCGCAGGCACGGTGGCGGTGGTGGTGGTTCCCGGGCCCGGCTGGGCGAGGGTCGTGGGCAGGGCGGACGGCGGTGTTCTGCCGTCCCCGAACACCCAGCCCTCGGCGTCCCCGCCGCGGGGATGGTAGCTGTCCGGACCCAGGCTGGCGTAGGTCCAGGCGCCGTAGGAGTCCCCGGAAGGGGCCGCCTGCCAGTACGACCAGTAGGCGGTGGCCGAGATGGAGCACTCCTCGGGCAGCCCGTTCAGCTGGCAGAGCATGCTGCTGGAGCGGACGATCTCCACTCCGGCGCTGGCCAGTGCTTCGGTCCCGGTGGTGTGGTCGGTGGCACAACTGAGCGACACCGGGCCACCCAGGGTGCTGGCGTCCACCACCACCCAGACGCCGGTACAGGTCTCGGCGGGAGCGGCGGACGCAGGGGCGACCGGCCCGGCGGCAAGAAGCACCAGGGCGGCTGCCAGGATGGCCGGTCCGTGTCTCACAGGCGGCGGTACTCGACCACGACCACGGCGACGATCGCCAGGCCGATCAGCCCGACCAGCGACCACAGCGGAATTTCCATGCCGGGGGCGAGGGCGGCGGTCGCAGCCGGAGCCAGGTCGAGGTAGCTCGCTCCGGCGAGCAGCAGGGTGCCCTGGGCGGTGGCGAGCAGGTCGGCTCCGGTGGCGCCGTCGGCTCCGGTGGCGAGCCCGCCGTCCGGCTGCTGCTGGCTGAGCAGGTAGGCGACGGACTCCGGCTGGTCGGTGCCCAGCGCGACCAACGCGCTGCCGAGGGTTGCGGTGGAGTTCACCGGAGCGAAGCCGGGCCAGGAGCCGTCGGCAGACCGGTTGGCCACCGCCCAGGCGGTGCCGGCGTCGATCGCCGCGGTCACCTGGTCGCCGGGGCTGGGGACGGCGGCGAGGCCGAGCAGGGCCATGCCGGTGCTGTCGGCGTCGGCCGGCTGGCTGGGGTCGTATCCCCAGCCGCCGCCCTCGGCCGCCCCGGAGAGCAGCCAGTCGACCATCGGTTGCGGAATCTCCTGACCGGCTCTGGTCAGGGCCACCATGGCCAGCCCGGAGGCATAGGGCCCGGGGAAGGCGCCGAAGGAACCGTCGGCGGCTACGCCGTCCTTGATCTGGGCGGGTAGATCCTGGCCGCCGAAGGCCGCGGGGTCTGCGCCGGTGGCGAGTGTCACCAGGGTCAGCTTCGCCGCGGCCTCGGGGCCGGTGGCAGTGTAGGTGGCGGCGGTCTGCTCCAGATAGCCGGTCATCGCCTCGATCGCGGGCTTGTCCTCGGCCCGGCCGGCAGCAACCAGGGCCAAGACGGCATCGGCGGTGATCGACTGGTCGCCGAACTCGGAGGTGAGGTGGCTGCCGTCGACCAGCTGGGAGGTGAGGTACCCCGCCGCGGCCTGCGCGCCGGTGGTGTCCGGGGCGGCAACCGCGAGCGGCGCGGAGATCAGCAGGGTGGCGGTCGCCGCGGTCGTGGCGAGGAGGAGTCTGTGGTGGTTCACCGGGAGTTCCTTTCCGTGGAACTCACGGGCTGACCGGCAGTCGGTCCGGCTCGCCCGCGCTCCACGACGGACTGATGTGTGAGCCAGAACTCGGTGCAGGCACTCCGGCTTGGTCGGCAGGACCGACGTCACGGCTGCGGGTCAGCGCCGGATTCGCACCGGCTTCCCCTGCAGAGGTTCAGGTGGGCCCAAGAGTAGCCCACCCGAACCTCCCGGTGATCAGGGCTTGTCGTCGCCCAACAGATCCTTGGCCTTCTCGGAGGCATCCTGGGTGAACCCCTTGACTGCCGAGGAGGCATCGTCAGCGAGCTTCTTGGCGTTGGCCGGGGCGTCCTCGGCGAAGTCCTTCACCTTGGCGGAGGCGTCCTCGGCGAGGTCCCTGGCCTTCGCCGAGGCGTCGCCGGCGAACTCGGAGACCTTCTCGGAGGCGTCACCGGCGAAGTCCTTGATGTTCTCGGCTGCGTCTTCGGCGAAGTCCTTGATGTTGTCGACTGCGTCTTCGGTGAAGTCCTTCACGTTGTCAAGGGCATCCTCGGCGAAGTCCTTCACCTTGGCAGAGGCGTCCTCGGCGAAACCCTTGACCTTGTCGAAGATACTGCCCGCATCAGGGGTGGTGTTCTGGCCGCTCATCGTGCTCCTTGGTTGCCGGCGGGTTGGTGTCCCCAGCGTACGTGGGCGGCCCCGCGCGCAACAGGGCGGGCTGGCGCCTCAATCGGCCCGGCGCACCGCGAACACCCGGAACCCCTTGGCGCTGGCCGTCCGCTCACAGGCCCAGCCCTGGTCGAGCAGCCAGCGCTGCAGCGAGTCGGCGCCCAGGTTCCGTCCGACCACCAGCCGGGCCATGCCGCCGGGGGCGAGCCGGGGCAGCCAGGTGAGCAGAAGGTCGTGCAGGGCCTGTTTGCCGACCCGGATCGGCGGGTTGGACCAGATCTCGTCGTAACGCGCCCCGGGGTCTGCGGCCTCGGGGGTGACCGGCCGGACACGCTGGGCGACGCCGTGCCGGGCGGCGTTCGCCGCCGTGAGTGCCAGCGCCCGCTGGTTGACGTCGACGGCGTCCACCACAGTGTCCGGGCAGCCCAGTGCCAGAGCGACCGCCAGGACGCCGTAGCCGCAGCCGAGGTCGAGCAGCCGGGTGGCCCCCTCGGGTGGAGAGGACTCGCGCAGCAGGACGGCGGTCCCGGGGTCGAGCCGGTCCCCGGAGAACACGCCGTCCGCGGTCGCGAACTCCCAGTCGGTCTCCCAGAAGGTCATCCGGATCGTGCGGCGGTTCTCCGCGCCGGTCGGGGTGGTGAAGTAGTGGCTCATGTGCACTCCTGGCCCGGCAGGGATCGATGGGCGCGGGCCTGCTGCGCCCTGGCCGCCAGCTGGTCGGCGGGTGGGTAGCCGACCTCTTCGAGGACGAGCCCGGCCGCCGGCATCACCGGCACCTCGCCGGAGCGGAGGTGGGTGTCGACCAGGCCGGCGAGCCAGCCGGCGTCCCGCCGTCCGGTGCCGACCTCGACCAGCGCGCCGACCAGCGAGCGAACCATCGAGTGGCAGAAGGCGTCGGCCTGGACGGTGAGCTCGACCACCTCGCCGACCCGCACCGCCTGCAGACTCTGCAATTGCCGGATCGTGGTGGCTCCCTCGCGGGCTCGGCAGAAGGCGGCGAAGTCGTGCAGCCCGACCAGGCTGTGGCCGGCCTGGTTCAGTGCCGGCAGGTCGATGCTGCCGCGCACCTTCACCACCCAGCCGCGGTGCAGCGGATCGGCGACGGTGTCGGTGAGCCGGTACACATAGCGCCGCCAGATCGCCGAGAACCGGGCGTCGAAGCCGTCGGGGGCCACCCGGACCTGCGACACCACGAGGTCTTCCGGTAGCGCCCGCCGGAGTCGGCGCTGGAGAGTTGCGGCCACCTCGGCAGGAGGCGGAACCGACCCCGCTGCCTGGAGTTCGCGCCGGGGGGTTGCCGCCGTTTCGGCCGGCCTGCCCGCGAGGTCGTCGGGCAGGTCGACGTGGGCCACCTGGCCGCGGGCATGGACGCCGGCGTCCGTCCGTCCGGCCACCACCAACTCGGGCCGCTGGGGCAACCGCAACACCCGCTGCAGCCACAGTTCGAGCTCGCCCTGGACGGTACGCAGCCCGGTCTGCGCGGCCCAGCCGTGGAAGCCGGCACCGTCGTAGGCGATGTCGAGCCGGTACCTCACCACGGACTCCTGTCCTCCAGGACCCGGGCGTGGGTGCGGGGGCGCCCGGTGTTGTGGCCGGTCATGCCCGGACGTAGCACAGGTCGATGATCGGACGTCCGGCGGCGATCCCTCGCGCCTCGTACCGGGTGACCGGACGCGGCTCCCAGCGGGGCGCGGCGCCGTCGCAGAAGTTGGCCAGGCTCGGTTCGGCATCCAGCACCTGCTGGGCGTGGTCGGCGTAGTCGGCCCAGTCGGTGGCGATCCGCCAGCGGCCACCGGGGACGAGTTTGCGGCCCACCACGGCGGCGAAGTCGGGGTTCACCAACCGGCGCTTGTGGTGCCGGGCCTTGTGCCAGGGGTCGGGGAAGAAGGTCCACAGTTCGGTGATCGAGGCGTCCTCCAGGGCGGTCGCGACCGCCTGGCTGCCGTCGGCCACCACCAGCCGGACGTTGGTCACCCCGGCCCGTTCGATCCTGCTCAGGGTGCTCGCCGCTGCCGGCTCGAAGACCTCGAAGGCGAGCAGGTTTGCTTCCGGGAACCGCTGCGCCAGCGTGACCACAGCCTCGCCGTTGCCGGAGCCGATCTCGACCAGGAGCGGTGCCGTGCGGCCGAACACCTGCGGCAGGTCGATCCGGGCGTGCCCGGCGACCGAGGTCACCCGTGGCCCGGCCGGCAGGGTGAGCGTCCAGCGATCGTGCAGGGTCTCCCAGGCGCGGGTCTGCGAGGGGTTCATCCGGGCGCTCCGCCGGACGTACGACACCACGTCGCGGTGGATCCGTTGGTCGGCGCTGGGCATGGCGGCATTGTAGGGGCCGCAGCGTGGCCGGCTGTCCCGCAGAAACCGGGCAAATCCGGTGGTCCGAGTGGATAATCCACGCGAGTGGCCTGGATTGCCCGGTTTCTGCGGCAGACGGCCTCCGGGCGAGGTCGAGGGACTTCCCAGTTGGCTGCTGCTGCCGGGCGCCCGTCCGCTGCACTCGCTCTGACCTGCTCGGCTGATCCCGGGCCGCGGGCGAGAGACTGCCCCACCCGCACGGGTTGGCGTGTGGAGCCGCTAGGCTGACGCGGTGACCGGGTTCGTGGATGGGTACCTCTTCCTCACCACTGTCGTCACCCTCTTCGTGATCGTCGACCCGCCCGGCCTGCTGCCGGTGTTCCTCGCCCTGACGAAGTCCATGCCCAGCCAGGAGCGGAAGAACGCTGCCACCCGTGCCTCGCTGGTGGCGCTCGGCGTGATCGCGGTCTTCGCCGTCTTCGGTCAGCAGATCCTCGACTACCTGCACGTCTCAGTGCCGGCGCTGCAGGTGTCCGGCGGCCTGCTGCTGTTGCTGATCGCGCTCGAACTGCTGATGGGCAAGGGTGACGACCCGACCACCCACGAGGGAGTCAACATCGCGATCGTCCCGCTCGGCACGCCGCTGCTGGCAGGACCGGGCGCGATCGTGGCCAGCATGCTGGCCGTGCAGGACGCCCCCTTCCCGACCGGACACCTCACCGTCGGGCTGGCGCTGGTCACGGTGATGCTGCTGGTGTGGCTGTTCCTGTGGTTCGCCGGCGGGATCCGGAAGTTGCTCGGTGAGGGCGGGACGATGCTCGCCTCCCGAATCGCCGGCCTGCTGCTGGCGGCGATCGCCGTCCAGATGGCCGCCGACGGGGTGTTCGGGTTCGTCGCCCAGAGCGGGTAGACGGATCCGGATCGGAGGCCGTGGTTCACCAGCGGTGCATCGTCGGTGGTCTGGCTGCATGTGGCCGGCGGTGATCGACAGGTTCAGCCGGCCGTGATCCGGTGGACGGTTGCCGCTGGCCGGACCTCTCAGAGCATGGGTCAGGGCAGTTCCAGCGCCCGCCCGGCGACCAGCAGCACCACCCGGTCGACCACCCGCCCGACCCGTTGGTTGAGGTGTCCCAGGCAGTCGGCGAAGATCCGTCCGGCCGGGTAGGCGGGCACCACCCCCCAGCCGACCTCGTTGGTGACCAGGACCAGCCGCTGCGGGCTGGACGCAACTGCCGCGACCAGTCGATCGACCTCGGCGTCGAACCGGGCCTGCCACTGCGGACGAGGCTGCTCCCAGGCCTGCCAGCCGTCGAGGACGCGGGTGAGCCACACTCCCAGGCAGTCGACCAGCACGGGGGCATCGGCCGACGTCAGGGCGTCAGCGAGGTCCAGGGTCTCGGCAGTGCGCCAGCCGGACGGGCGGCGGGCCTGGTGGGCGGCGACTCGGGCCGCCCACTCCGGATCGGTCGCCGGATCGGCCGGATAGCCGGGCGTGACGTACAACGCCGGGCCGTGGCGGTCGAGGAGACCCTCGGCGTACCGTGACTTGCCCGACCGGACGCCACCGGTCACCAGCACCCGCTCAGTCGTGACGTTCATGCGACCCTCCCGAGGTAGCAGTGCGGCTGGTTCGACGCCCCATGCTCATCCCCCCACCGTCCGCGCGAGGGCGAGGATCGTGGCCAGGGTGACCACCTCGATCACCTGCTGCAGGGCGCCCAGGCAGTCGCCGGTGTAGCCGCCCAGCCGGCGACGGAACCAGCGGTACATGAGCAGCCGGGTGGCGAAGGCCGGAATCACTGCCAGCCCCCACCACGGGGTCGGCCAGAGCAGGCCGACGAAGGGCAGCAGCCACAGCGTCGCCACCCCCAGGCCGCCGACCGAGATCGCCTTGCCGATCGGCCGGACCTTGCTGGTGGCGTCCAGCCGGGCGTAGGTGCCGCTGCGGATCACCGTCACCACGCACCAGCGGCTCAGCACGTGGGCGAACACCAGCCCGACCAGTGCCTGCCACAGACCGCGGCCGACCAGGTCGGTCAGCAGGGTGAGCTTGAGCCCGAAGAGCAGTACCAGGCCGATCACGGCGAAGGCCCCGACCCGGGAGTCCTTCATGATCGCCAGGGTGCGTTCCGCCGAGTGCCCGCCACCGAAGCCGTCGCAGACGTCGGCGAACCCGTCCTCGTGGAAGGCGCCGGTGAGCAGCACTCCCGCGGCCAACCCGAGCACCACGGCGACTGCCGTCGGCAGCACCAGCCCGGCCAGCCAGATCACCACGGCGACCGCCGTCCCCACGATCCAGCCGATGGCGGGGAAGTAGCGGGTCGAACGATTGAGCGCGTCCTCGGAGTACCCCACCCAGCCCGGAACCGGGATCCGGGTGTAGAACATCACCGCCGTCAGCAGCAGCCTGACCTCGGTCATGCCGGCTCACGGTCCGGCCCGGAGTTGCTCACCCCGGCAGCCTACCGAGGACTTCGCCCCCGGCTCAGGCCGGAGACGAAGTCCTTCCGGAGTTCAGGCGTTGGCCTTGGCGAACTTGTCCACCAGATTGGACGGGAGCAGCTCGTAGCCGTGGAACTCGCGGGTGAAGGTGCCCGAGCCATGGCCGAGGCCGCGCAGGTCGATGGCGTAGCGGGAGAGCTCCGACTGCGGCACCAGGGCACGGATGATCGCCTTGTGGCCCTCGGAGTCCGAGCCGAGCAGTTGGCCGCGGCGTCCGGACAGGTCGGTCATCACCGGGCCGAGGTACTCCTCGCCCACGGTGACGGTCACCAGGTCGATCGGCTCCAGCAGCGCCACCACGTTCGGCTTGGCCGCCTCCTTGATCGCCAGCGAGCCGGCCAGCTGGAAGGCCATGTCGGAGGAGTCCACCGAGTGTGCCTTGCCGTCGTACAGGGTCACCCTCAGGTCGGTCATCGGGTAGCCGGCGAAGACGCCCTTCTCCAACTGGGTGCGGATGCCCTTCTCCACCGACGGGATGAACTGCCGCGGCACCGCGCCACCCACCACCTTGTCGACGAACTCGAAGCCGGCGCCGCGTTCCAGCGGCTCCACCTCGATATTGCAGACCGCGTACTGGCCGTGACCACCGGACTGCTTGACGTGCCGTCCCAGCGCGGTTGCCTTGCCGGTGAAGGTCTCCCGCAGCGGGATCTTCAGCTCCTCCTGCTCGACCTTGACGCCGTAGCGGTCCACCAACCGGGCCAGCAGCAGGTCGGCATGGGCCTGGCCGGTGGTCCACAGCACCAACTGGTCGCTGCCGCCGCGGTCCAGCCTGACGGTGCTGTCCTCGACCGCCAGCCGGGCGAGCGCGGCACCCAGCTTGTCCTCGTCGTTGCGGGTGGCGGCACGCACCGCCAGTGGCAGCAGGGGCTCCGGCAGCGCCCAGCGCCCGACGACTGCCGGGCGTTCCCTGGACGACAGCGTGTCGCCGGTCTCGGCGGTGGTGAGCTTCGGCACCATGACGATCTCGCCGGCGATCGCCGAACTGCGCGGCTGCAACTCACTGCCGACCGCGGCCTGGATCTGGCCGATCCGTTCCTCGGAGTCGTGGTCGGCCGAGCGCGAACCGTGTCCGCTGACATGGACGACGTCGTCGGCCTTCAGCGTGCCGGAGAACACCCGCACCATCGACAACCGGCCGGCGAAGGGGTCGGTGGTGGTGCGGATCACCTGGGCGACCAGCGGTGCGGCCGGGTCGGTCTCGACGTCCGGCAGCTCGGCGCCCTCCGGCGTGGTGATCGGCGGGTTCGGGTGCATGGACGGGGTGGGGAAGCCGTGGGCGATCAGCCGCAGCAACTCCTCCACGCCGACGCCGGTGTTGGACGCGACCGGGAGCACCGGGAAGAGGTTGGCGGTGGCCACTGCCTTCATCAGGTCGTCGAGCAGATAGTCGGTGTCGAGCTCCTCGCCGGAGAGGTAGCGGTCCATCAGGGAGTCGTCCTCGGCCTCCTGGATGATCGCCTCGATCAGCGGGCCGCGGTAGGCCTCGACCTGGTCGTCGTCGGCGTTCAGCTGCCGGTTGACCACCTCGGCACCGGAGTAGTCGTGCTCCTCCAGGCTGAGCAGGCCGATATTGCCCGAGATCACGCCGGGCGCCGACAGGGTGGGGACGTGGGTGGGCAGGACGCCCTCGCCGAAGGCCGCCTGGGCGGCCGACACCGAGCCGTCGAAGTCGGCATGGCCGGCGTCCAGCTTGGTGAGGGCGATGATCCGCGGCAGCTTCGCGGCGGTGCATTCCTCCCACAGCGCGACGGTGGCGCCGTCGATGCCGTCGGCGGCGGAGATCACGAAGATGGCGGCGTCAGCCGCGCGGATCCCGGCCCGCAGTTCGCCGACGAAGTCGGGGTGGCCGGGGGCGTCGAGCAGATTGGTGATCGTGCCACGGTTCTCCACCGAGGCCAGGTAGAGCTGGGCGGCGCGCTCGGCGTCCTCCTTCTCGCCGCGATAGCCGGCGACCCGCGCCTTGAGCAGCTGCTCGAACAGGGACGTCTTTCCCGAGCCTGCGTTTCCGATCAGGACAACGTTGCGGACTTGGTCGGGACTGGTGACCTGCAGGGAGGCAGCGCTCAGCTTTGAACTCATGGTGACTACCTTGCACGGGTGGTAGGCACCCTGCAACCGGATTTGCCGGATTGGCCGCCCGAATCGTCGCCGTCCCTCGCCCTGCCGGTGCCCGACGACTGGCCGAGCCCGTGGAGCCCGGCCGGACGACCGGCCCGGGACTCAGCCCCGGTCCTCGATGGGGACGTAGCTGCGAGTCGGATAGCCGGTGTAAATCTGCTTCGGCCGGGCGATCTTGTTGTCCGGGTCGGTGATGAACTCCTGGTAGTGGGCGGCCCAGCCGGCCGTGCGCGGGATGGCGAACAGGACGGTGAACATCTCCGGCGGGAAGCCGAGCGCCTCGTAGATCAGCCCGGAGTAGAAGTCGACGTTGGGGTAGAGCCGGCGGCTGACGAAGTACTCGTCGGTCAGGCCGTACTTCTCCAGTTCCTGGGCCACCTGCAGCAACGGGTTCACCCCGGTGATCTCGAAGACGTCCTCGACCGCCCGCTTGATGATCTTCGCCCGCGGATCGTAGTTCTTGTAGACCCGGTGACCGAAGCCCATCATGCGCACCCGTCCGGCCTTCACCCCCTCGATGAACTCCGGGACGCGGTCCACCGTCCCGATCTCGCGCAGCATCGTCAGCACAGCCTCGTTCGCCCCGCCGTGCAGCGGGCCGTGCAGCGCGCCGACACCGGCCGAGACGCAGGTGTAGAGGTCGTTGCCGGAGCTGGCCACCGAGCGGACGGCAGAGGTGGAGCAGTTCTGCTCGTGGTCGGCGTGCAGGATGAACAGCACCTCGACCGCCCGGATCAGCCGTTCGTCGGCGACATAGCGCCGTTCGGCCTGCTTGAACAGCATCGCCAGGAAGTTGTGGCAGTAGCCGTAGGCGTCGTCGGGGTTGATGTAGGGCTTGGCCTTGCCCTTGCGGTAGGCGAAGGCAGCCAGGGTCGGCATCTTGGCGATCAGCCGGGCGATATTGAGCGACCGGGCTTCGGGATCGTCGAAGTTGCGGGCGTCCGGGTAGAACGAGTAGAAGGCGGCCGTCGAGGCCATCAGGATGGTCATCGGATGGGCGTCGTAGGGGAAGCCCGCCAGCACCGTCTTCAGCTTGTCGGGCAGCATCCGGTGCTCGGTGATCAGCCGCTCCCACTCGGCCAGCTCGCCAGCCGTCGGCAGTTCGCCGTTGAGCAACAGCCAGGCGACCTCCAGGAACGTCGACTGCTCGGCCAGCTGCTCGATCGGGTAGCCGCGGTATTCCAGAACCCCGGCATTGCCGTCGATGTAGGTGATGGCCGACCGACAGGAGGCGGTGTTCACATAGCCCGGGTCGTAGGTGGCCAGCGGCTCACCGTCGACCACGACCTCCCGCAGGTCGACGGCCCGGATGGTGCCATCGGTGATCGCCAGTTCCGCCTCGGTGCCGCTGCTCGGATGCCTGATCTGAAGAAGGTCTGCCATGACCGAACCCTACGGCGGCGGTCCGCAGTTGGCAGGCTGTCCGGGTCTTTGGCATTGGGCCCGGCGGCGGACTGGTTGCAGTAGGACGGTCGTTGCTCGGCGTCGTTGCCCGACGATGGCAGCGTCCCGAAGCGCTTCGGAAGGCCGCCGGGAGGTCGGCAGCTCCGGTAGCCCGGGAGGTGCTGGACTTTCCCGCACCAGCTCGGCTAACCTTTCGGCTTTCGGCGGGATTGAAACGTTACAGTCCGGATCCTGACCCACCCGAACTCCATGGTGGGGGCCGATTGGCGAACGACGACGAGGTGTGTTCATGAATACTGGGTTGACGCATGGGGGACGAGCCGCAGGGGCGGGTCACGGGGCGTCGTCCCGCTCCCTTCGATTGAGGCTGGCAAGGATCACAGCCGCCATCCTCGGCTTCTCGGTGGCGGTGGCGGGCCAGCTGTTGACCGCCCAGCCTGCATACGCCGCATCGGAGATCGCTCAGGTGACCGCGCTGACGGTGAACGGCAGAACGAACCCCCTGGGGATCCCGGGTGATCAGCCGGCCTTCGGATGGCAGTCCACCTCGACGGATCGCGGTGTGACCCAGACCGCATACCAGGTTCAGGTCGCGTCCGGCGACAGCTTCAGCGACCTGGTCTGGGATTCCGGTGCGACAGTCTCGGGCGATCAGGTGGACGTCGCCTACGGCGGCCCCTCGCTGGCCAGCGCCACCCGCTACTTCTGGCGGGTGAAGGTGCGCGACGCCGGCAACGTATGGAGCAGCTGGTCGCAGCCCGGCTGGTTCGAGACCGGCCTGCTGGATGACTCGGAATGGTCCCAGGCCGCATGGATCGGCAAGAGCTCGGCCGGGGCGACGTGGGAGGACTACACGGTCACCGTCGAGTTCAAGATGCCGGACGATCAGCGCTCGCTCGGCCTGCTCTTCCGCATGAGCGACGACAAATCCAAGGGCTACATGTGGCAGCTCGGCTGGGTTGCATCAGGCGGCCAGCAGCGGCCCCAGCTCCGGCCGCACACCCGGGACAACTCCAAGTGGGCCAGGCTGGCGACGACACCCTGGCTGGATTCCTTCGACCCACGCTTCACCAGGGAGTACATGCTGGCGGGTGGCCCCGAGAGCGACGGCTGGCACACCGCGACGCTGACGGTCGCCGGCAACACGGCAAGCATCGCGCTGGACGGCGTCGCCCTGGGCGGTCCGACCGCGCTGACAGTGGCCGATACCGGCACCGGCCGGGTCGGTCTGCGGATGCAGAACCAGGAGCAGCTCCAGGTTCGCCGGCTGCAGGTGGTCGGCTCGGACGAGACCGTGCTGGGCAACCCGAGCTTCAGTTCCAATCCGTTCTCCAGCGGGAGCGTGGACGGTGGCATCCTGACCTACCCGTCCGGCACCGGGGCGGCCACGGCTGAGTTCATCGATCTGCTGCCCGCCGAAGGACGAGCGGGGCTCCCGATCCTGCGCTCGGAGTTCGAGGTCGACCCTGGGCGCGAGGTGGTCTCCGCGCGGCTCTACGCCTCCGCCAAGGGCCTCTACGAACTCTCTCTCAACGGAGCCAAGGTCGGCGACCAGTTCTACGCCCCCGGCTTCACCAACTACGTCCAGCGGTTCCAGACCCAGACCTACGACGTCACCGACCTGCTCCGGCCGGGTGCCAATGCCATCGGCGGAATGCTGGGCGACGGGTGGTTCAACGGCTATCTGAACGCCTGGGGCAAGAACCGCTTCGGCGTCGACTATCTGGCACTGATCGGCCAGTTGCATATCGTCTATGCCTCCGGAGCCGACCAGTGGGTGCGCACCGACTCCTCCTGGACGTGGGACGCCGGCCCGCTGACCAAGGCTGACCTGCAGCTGGGGGAGAGCTGGGACGCCAACGCCGAACAGCAGGGCTGGGACGAGCCGGGCTTCGCCGCCACCGGATGGGCGACCGTCAACGAGTACCCCAACAACGGCTTCGGCGCCCTCGTCCCCCAGCCGGATGAGCCGGTCCGCGATGTCGACATCCGCGAGGTGGCGACGGTGACCCACCCGGTCAGCGACAGCCCCACGACGACGGTCTACGACCTCGGCCAGAACTTGGTGGGCGTCGCCCGCGTGACCCTGACCGGAACCGCCGGTGAGGTGGCGAAGCTGCGTCACGCCGAAGAGGTGTACACCAGCTACTACCCCTCGCAGCAGGGCCAGCTCTACGTCGATAATCTCCGGGGCCAGGCATCCGGCGGTCCCGACTCGATGGCGGTGGACACTTACACCTTCCCCGCTTCCTGTGACACGCCCTGCACCGTGACCTGGACGCCGCGGTTCACCCAACACGGGTTCCGCTACCTGGAGATCAGCGGGCTAGCCACCCCGCCGGGCGCCGACCAGGTGAAGGGGATCGTGCGCAGCTCGGACCTGCCCGGCTCGGGACGACTGACCACCTCGAACGCACTGGTCAACCAGATCCTCTCCAACTCCTACTGGGGTGGCCGGGGCAACTTCGTCTCCATCCCCACCGACACCCCCGCCCGGGATGAGCGGATGGGCTGGCTGGGTGACATCAACGTCTACGCGGCGACGGGCTCCTACTGGTTCGACACCCGCGCTTTCCTGGCGAAGTGGATGTCCGACCTCACCTCTGAGCAGTGCGGCTACGGCATTCCAGCCCGGGACGACTGCCCCGCCGGCGCCTTCCAGAGCATTGCGCCCCGTCCCAGTGGGACGCACCCGAATGCTGTCGGTTGGGAGGACGCCGCGATCGGCATCCCGTGGGCGCTGTTCATGGCCTACGGTCACCTCGACGTCGTCAAGGACAACTGGACGGCGATGACCCGCTTCATGGAGTACCTGACGGCGCGGGTCGCCGCCAACGGCAATCTGGACCCGGCCCGCGGTGCTGCCCGCTACTCGATGGACTGGCTGAACCTCGAGGCGGACGGAACTGGCAGCGACTCCAAGCCGCCGAAGGACCTGCTCTCGACGGTTTACACCGCCGAAGCCTTCAAGCGGATGGCGATCATGGCCGAGGCGATCGGCGAGGACGCCCAGGCGGAGGCCTACGCCGAGCGCCACCAGGCGATGCGGCAGGCCTTCACCGCCGCCTATGTCGCGGCCGATGGCACGGTGACCGGCGACTCGCAGGGCTCTTACGCCCTGGCGCTCGGTGCCGACATGATCACCAGCGCGGACCTCGCCACCAAGGCAGGCGGCAAGTTCGCCTCCCGGCTGGCCGAAAAGGGCAATCACCTCACCACTGGCTTCCTCACCCTGCCCTACCTCCTGCCGGCGCTCACCAGGGCTGGTCGGCTCGACCTCGCCTACACGCTGCTGTTGAACGAGGACTACCCCAGCTGGGGCTACTCGGTCTCGATGGGAGCGACGACCATGTGGGAGCGCTGGAACTCGATCCTGCCGACCGGCCAGTTCAATCCTGATGGCATGAACTCGTTCAACCACTACGCCTACGGCGCCGTGGCCGACTGGGTGCACCAGACGGTCGGTGGTATCTCCCCGACGACCGCGGGCTACCGGTCGTCGGTGATCGCGCCACGTCCGGGCGGTGGCATCACCTCGGCCTCTGACTCCACTGCGACTCCCTACGGGGTGCTGTCATCTGGTTGGAAACAGCGCGGCACGGTCCTGGAGTTGGACGTGACGGTTCCGGTGAACACCACCGCCGAAGTACATCTGCCCGCTGTGGCGGTGGCCGACGTGACCGAGTCCGGCGCGCCGCTGTCGCAGGACACCGCTGGCGTGAAGGCGCTGGCTGTGGACGGTGACGCGGGCGAGGTCGTGGTAACGGTCGGCTCCGGGGACTACTCATTCCGGGCTGCCGCGCCGGCGGTGTCGGTCAGCCTGCCCAGGCTCGAGGCCTCCGCAACGCCGGGCGAGAAGGTAACCGGGGTGCTGGTGGTTGAGAACCAGGGCGACTCCGCCGTCGATTCCGTGGTGGCCGCCGTGACGATCTCGGGGCTCACCGATCCGATCACCATCACCGGCGGTCCGGTGGAGGCGGGTCGGGCAGCTGAGCTCGGATTCGCGTTCCGGGTGCCGTCTGGCACACGGGCGGGCGAAACCTGGAACGCGGATGCGAGTGTCCTGGCGACCAGTGGGGACGAGCAGAGAACCTTCACGACAACGACCCCGGGTTTCCTGGCCATCGCCTCGCCGATCGCGATCGACACCGTTGCCATCGGCCCGCGGGTAGGCAGCTATCCGCAGACCGGCGAATGGACGGTGACCGCCACGGTTACCAACAGCGGGGCCGCCCCGGTGGTGGGACAGCTGACCGCTCGAACAGTGGCCGGCGTGCTGCAGGCCGGTGCGCCCTCCGAAGTGGTGACGATCCCGGCCGGTGATTCGGTGCAGGTTCCGGTGACGGTCTTCGGGGGTGGCCAGTACGGGATGCCGATCATGCAGGCCGTCACGGTGGACTTCGTCGATCGCGGGGACGTCCTGGCGAGCCGGACGAGCGCCGAACGCATCAAGTGGTACGGCCCCCATGGACAGGGCTGGAACACGACCGGCCAGGGAGCCGTCCCAGGCGCGACCGACTGGGTTGACTTCGGGGACGGCGGCACTGGCACCAAAGGCAACACTGCGGCGAACGTGAAACCTGGTCCGACCGAGCTCGCTCACAACCTACAGTGGGATCTCGACCCGGCGACCTCGGTGGGCGGAACGAACACCGAGGGCGGCCTTACCAGGCGCTTCATGTGGTCCAGGACCGGCCGTTGGTTCAGCGTGGATCTCAGCATCGACACCGGCAAGCCGTTCGTGCTCACGCTTCGCGAGACCGCCGACACCAGTAGCGCGGCGAACATCGCTTCGATGGCGACCCGGTACAAGGGCTACCAGATCCTGGTCGATGAGGTGCAGGTGCGCCACATGAGGTACTTGATTCCCAACGAGGGCGTTGTCGGCAACACGCTGATGAACTACCAGGTGCTGGTCGATGACCCGGCCGCCCTCGACGCCGACCAGGACGGCAAGGTGACAGTCAAGTTCCGTTACCCCGGCCCGGACGGGGGGGACTACGACGGCTCACTTACCGATATTTGGGTGACCGCTCCGGTGACGGTGGCCGACGAGGGTGGGCCGACGGTGTCCGCGGCACCGGCGGATACGACGGTCTACGGTGAGAACGGCTGGATCACCCAGCCGACATCGGTGGTCGTGACGACGGTCGACGCCGTCGACCCCGACCCGACCGTGGCCGTGGCGCTGGACGACGAGCCGCCAGCGGCCTACACGGACCCCGTTCCGATGACCACCGACGGCACGCATGTGCTGAGGTACTGGGCCACTGACGCGGCGGGCAACAGGTCCGCCGAGCAGAGCCTGGCCGTGAAGATCGATACCACCAAGCCGGTACCGGCCTTCGGGGAGTGGCCTTCGGGAACGATCCGCCAGTATGAGGTGCCGCTCGAGCCCGCGTGCCAGGGGTCCGATGCCACCTCGGGTATCGCCTCCTGCGACCAGACCGGCTACTCGACGGAGCTGGGACAGCACACCATCACCCAGCGGGTGGTCGACAACGCGGGCAACACCGCATCAGCAACCCTGACCTATGAGGTCGTGGCTGTGGACGGCTCCGCGCTGCTGCAGGTAGTGAGTGCTGCAAAGACGCTGGACGAGGATGACTACACCGCGAGTTCCTGGTCGGGTCTGGCCTCGGCGCTGGCTGGTGCCGAGGAGGTGCTCGGCGAAGGCGAGGCGCCGCAGACCAGGGTCGATGAGGCAACTACCGCCCTGACCGAGGCGATCTCCGAGCTGGTGCGACGAGGAGACCCAGCAGTGTTGGAGGCACTGATTGCGGCGGCGGATGCTCTGTCGGGCAAGCTGGCCGGCTTCACCGACGAGTCAGTGGCGGCGCTGACCGAAGCGGTAGCGTCGGCCCGGCAGGTGTACCAAGATCGGGCCGACCGGACCCAAGCTCAGCTCGACACCGCCGCCTCGGCAGTGCAGGCGGCCATGAGCGGGCTTGTGATGGCGGCGCCGACGGTGGACACGTCCGTCCTGCAAGCGGTTTATAGCCAGGCAGAGATCCTGTCCAACGACAACGACACCTACACCCCGTCCTCGTGGTCGGCACTGCAGGCGGGCCTGGCGGCCGCCGAGGCCGTGCTCGCTGACCGATCAGCGACCCAAGCGGAGGTCGACGCAGCGATGACGAAGCTCGGTGTCGCGCTGGCTGGGCTTGAGGTCGCGCCGGACAAGGCGGCGCTGCGGCAGCTGTACAACTCTGCGAAGACGTTGTCGAACGCTGACGGCAAATACACCGCGAAGTCGTGGTCGGCCTTGCAGTCCCGATTGGTCGTGGCGAAGAGAGTGCTGGACAACAAGTCCGCGACGCAGGCTCAGATCAGCCAGGCAACCGAGGAACTCGGTTCGGCGTTGGCTGGCTTGGCGCCGGCGGCTCCGACAGTGTCGAAGGTCAAGCTGAATCAGTCGCAGTTACGGTTGGTGAAGGGTAAGTCCCTGACGCTGGAGGAGGGTGTCTACTTCACCGATGGGACTGCGGCGTACGCGGGGGCGGCGTCGTGGACGTCGTCCGACACCAAGGTGGCGACGGTCACCAGGGATGGCAAGGTGAAGGCTAAGAAGCCGGGTGCCGTAACGATCACGGTCACTTCGACCAAGGCCAATGCGGCCGGGAGGAAGGTGTCGGCGAAGATCAAGGTCACGGTGGTGAAGTCCAAGCCGAAGGCCAAGGTATCCACGGTTTCTGCGAGCGTGCCGAGGTCGATGAAGGTGGGCAGTACCGCCTATCTGACGGGGAAGTACTCCTCGGTCAAGGCCACCGGGGTCAAGGTGACCTATTTCTCGTCGAAGACGAAGATTGCCACAGTGGACAAGGTGGGTCGGATCCAGGCCAGGGCCAAGGGCACGGTGAAGATCACGGTGAAGGCTGGTGGCAAGTCCAAGACCTATACGGTCAAGGTCACGTAGTCATCCAACAACGCCGTGGGGGCCGGACAACCGTCCGGCCCCCACGCTTGTATTCGCCCTGGTAGCGACTAATCCGCAGGAGGACGATAGTGGGTCCAACAGGAACCATCCTCGGTGGTCCCATGGTTTTGACCGTCCCTGTCCGGCACGGTAATCTTGGACGTCGTTGCGCTGTGGTCTGCCTTGGGCACTCCCGCACCAGCCGTTGTTGAAGTTAACTCATGGAAGCAGGTCTACGACCCGTGTCTACGTACAGTCCCAAGCCCGGGGAGATCACCCGGAACTGGCACGTCATCGATGCCGAGGACGTCGTCCTCGGTCGGCTCGCGGTCACGGCGGCAACCCTGCTGCGCGGCAAGCACAAGGCCCAGTACGCGCCCCATGTCGACACCGGCGACTTCGTCATCGTGGTCAACGCGTCCAAGATCGCCCTGACCGGAAACAAGCGCACCGACAAGCTGGTCTACCGCCACTCCGGGCGGCCGGGCGGCCTGAAGTCGGTCGCCATCGGCGACCTGCTCGAGGCTGATCCCCGCAAGGCCGTGGAGAAGGCGGTGTGGGGCATGCTGCCGAAGAACAAGCTGAGCCGCCAGCAGATCAAGAAGCTGAAGGTGTACGCCGGCCCGGAGCATCCGCACGAGGCGCAGAAGCCGCAGCCCTACCAGATCGTCCAGATCGCTCAGTGAGCCCGAAGGAAGCACAGTGACCGACATCGTCGAAGAGACCGTGGCCGAGGAACAGATCGTTCCCTTCACCGAGGACGACCGCGAGATCGCCTACCGCGCCGAGGCGGTCCCGTCCACCGCGGTGCCCGGGGGCCGTCCGGCAGTCGTGGCTCCCGCCGCGGCGACCGGCCGCCGCAAGGAGGCCATCGCCCGCGTCCGGATCTTCCCCGGCTCCGGCCAGTGGAAGATCAACGGTCGCAGCCTTGAGGACTACTTCCCGAACAAGCTGCACCAGCAGACCGTCAACGAGCCCTTCGTGACCGCTGCCGTGGTTGGCTCCTACGACGTCATCGCCACCATCGAGGGCGGCGGCGTGACCGGCCAGGCCGGCGCGCTGCGGCTGGGCATCGCCCGGGCGCTGAACGCCGTGGACGCCGAGGCCAGCCGCCCGGCGCTGAAGAAGGCCGGCCTGCTCACCCGCGACGCCCGGGTCAAGGAGCGCAAGAAGGCCGGTCTGAAGAAGGCCCGCAAGGCCCCGCAGTACAGCAAGCGCTGATCCCCACCGTCTGATGCCCCGGCTCTTCGGTACCGACGGGGTACGCGGCACGGCGAACGCCGATCTCACGCCCGAGATCGCCTTCAATGTGTCGAGTGCCGCCGCTCGAGTGCTCGCAGAGGCCGGGGTTTTCGGTTCCGGGCGCCGTCCGCGTGCCCTGGTCGGCCGTGATCCCCGCGCCTCGGGGGAGTTCCTGGAGGCCTGTGTGGTCGCCGGGCTGGCCTCGTCCGGGGTGGACGTGGTGCGGCTGGACATCGTTCCCACCCCCGGTGTCGCCTTCCTGGTGGGGGAGTTGGACGCCGATCTCGGCGTCATGCTGTCGGCCAGCCACAATCCGGCGCCGGACAACGGCATCAAGTTCTTCGCCCGGGGCGGCGTCAAGCTTGACGACGACCTCGAGGACGCCATCGAGGCATCGATGGGCGAGCGCTGGCAGCGTCCCACCGGCGCCGGGGTCGGCCGGGTCACCGACGACCACGGCGCCTACGAGACCTACGTCGCCCACCTGGTCGCCAGCCTCGGCCAGGACGCCAGCCTGGCCGGGTTGAAGGTGGTGATCGACGCCGCCAACGGCGCTGCCTTCCGGACCGCCCCGGCCGCCTTCGCCGCCCAGGGCGCCGAGGTGGTGCTGGTGCACGCCGAGCCGGACGGGCTGAACATCAACGACCACGCCGGCTCCACCCATCCCGAGGTGCTGCAGGAGGCGGTGGTTGCCCACGGCGCCGACCTCGGCATCGCCCTCGACGGGGACGCCGACCGCTGCCTGGCGGTCGACACCACCGGCAGGCTGGTGGACGGTGACCAGATCATCGCGGTGCTCGCGCTGGCGATGAAGGAGGCCCGCACGCTGCACAGCGACACGGTGGTCGCCACCGTGATGAGCAACCTCGGGTTCTTCCGGGCGATGAAGGCCCACGGGATCACCGTCGATTCCACCAAGGTGGGCGACCGGTACGTCCTGGAGGCGATGAACGCCAACGGCTTCACCCTCGGCGGGGAACAGTCCGGCCACGTGATCATGAGCGAGTACGCCACCACCGGGGACGGCGTGCTGACGGCCCTGCACCTGGCTGCCCGGATGGTGGGCACCGGGCGCCCGTTGGCGGACCTGGCCTCGATCGTCACCCGGTTCCCGCAGGTACTGGTCAACGTGCCAGGCGTCAACAAGGTCAGGGCTGGCCTCGATCCCGAGGTGAACGCGGCCGTCTCTGCGGCGGCCAAGGAACTCGGCGATGACGGCCGGGTGCTGCTGCGGCCCTCGGGCACCGAACCGCTGGTGCGGGTGATGGTGGAGGCGGACACCCTCCAACGCGCCCAGCAGGTCGCCGATCGGCTGGCCCATGTCGTCCGGGAGAGGCTGGCGCTCGATCCCCACCGCGGCTGAGACCAGTGTCTTGCATCGTTGATGCGCAAGGTAGCTGTTGTGACGCAGGTGACATCATCCGCCAACGCCACCGGATTCTCGTGGCTGAGGTGGGGCGCAAGGCGCTGTTCGTCCATTCCTCACGAGGTGGCCTCGTCGACCAGGTTGTCGGTCGTGCTGCCGCGAACTCGGTGACCGGCCGCTGTTGAGCCCGCCGTTCGATGATGACGGCTTCCGCGTCGTGGTCCCAGCGGGATGGGTTGCGGTGCCCGAAGGCCGCCTGGCGACGTGGGCCCGCACTCGGCGATCAGCCCTTGGCCTGCTCCCGGTACCGGGAGGGGCTCATCCCGTGCAGCTTGCGGAAGTGCCGGGAGAAGTAGAGGGCGTCGGCATAGCCCACCTCGGTACAGATGGCCTGGACCGGCAGATCGGTGTTGTCGAGCAGTTCGCGGGCGACGGCCATCCGCTGCCGGGTCTGGTACTCCAGCACCCCCATACCGGTCGCCTTGCGGAACAGCGATGCCAGGTGGGAGGGCGACAGTCCGACGATGCCTGCCAGTTCGGCCACCGAGATCCGGGTGCCGACGTGGGAGCGCAGGTGTTCGACGGCGGCGGCGATCGGGTCGTGCCGGTGGGTACCGATCCGGCGCCGGTCCGCGGCCACCAGGGCGAGGGCGTGCCCGAGCGCGCCACAAGCCAGGGTGAGGGTCAGCGGTGAGTCGTCGTGCTCGAGCGCGGTCAGGGCCTCGTCGATCAGGGCGGTGACCCGCAGCAGGTTCCGCACCTCGGCCACCGGGCGTTCGGGGGTCAGCTCGGCGGCGGCGAGCAGCCCGGGTACACCGCGCCCGGCGACGTGGGCCCACCAGATCGTCCAGGGGGCGTCGTCGTCAGCGCCGTACTCGTGCGGAGTGCCGGCCGGGATGACCACCACCTGGCCGGGTTCGACGGTGAACCTGCCGGTTGGCAGCCGGCACCAGCCCCGCCCGCCGGTGCAGACGATCAGGATGGTCTGGGTGGCGCCCTGCTTGCGTTTGCGACGGTGCGACCCGGCGGCCGGGAAGTAGCCGCAGTCGGTCACCGTCAGCCAGGAGGTGACCGGGCTGGTCAGCGCGGTCTGGGTGACCGACGCCGGCACCACCCGCATCCGCTGCCCTGCGAAGCCCTCGCGCTTGTACACGCCGTCCAGATTCCCCGATCCCTCGGGGTTTGTCCAAGCCTCAAGTGAGAGCTTGACCGCGAGTCTTCTGGCCCGCACTGGTTGTCGTCCGGTTGGACGGTTGTGCCGGTTTTGCCGGTGTGCGTGCGGGCGATGCGGCAGAACGTGGACATCGGTGCTGGTTATCGGCCGGCGGGCTGGGCCGAATACCAGCAGGGATGTCCAGACTCCGTTGAGAGTCGAGGCGACCCCGGCCAGAACGAGCAGGAACGTCCAATCGGCCGTCAGTGCATCCCGGTGGGGACGAGCTCAGTCCAGTCGGCGTCCCAGCACCACCACGTCCTGGTGGACGTAGCCGAGGTGGTCATAGAAGGCGATTACGCCGGCGTTGTCGCTGCGCACCATGAACTGGATCTTCGGGATCCCGCGGGCGGACAGCCACCGCTCGCAGGCGGCCATCAGCGTCTGGCCCAGGCCGTGGCCGCGCCAGGCTTCGGCCACCGCCAGGTAGTAGACCCAGCCGCGGTGGCCGTCGTGGCCGACCAGGGCGGTGCCGATCAGCGCGCCGGCGGAATCCTTCAGGCCGAGCACCGCCGAACTCGGCCCCGCCACCGCGCGGGCGAAGTCGCTGGTCGGATCGTTCCACGGCCGGGTGAGGCCGGCCTGCTGCCACAGCGCGACCGCCTGGTCGGCATCGGCAGCGGTGAGCTCGACGATCGCCCCGGCAGCGTCCGGTGGCTCCGGCGCCATCAGATCCGCCGGATCCGCACCCAGCTGACCTTGTGGTCAGCGGCCTTGCGCAGGATCGCCGTGGCCCGGCCGCGGGTCGGCAGGATGTTCATCAGCAGGTTCGGGCCGTTGATCGTGTCCCAGATCTGCCCGGCCAGGTCGATGGCGTCGGCCTCGTCCATCGCGGCGAACTGCGCGAAGTAGGAGCGCGGGTCGCGGAAGGCGGTCTGGCGCAGCAGCCGAAACCGGTTGAGGTACCAGGTGCGGACATCGTCGTCGTCGGCGTCGACATAGACCGAGAAGTCGAAGAAGTCGCTCACCGCCAGGCCCGCCATGCCGTTGGAGCGGCGCCGGGCGGGCTGCAACACGTTCAGGCCCTCAATGATCAAGATGTCGGGCTGGCGCACGACGATCTGCTCGTCCGGCACGATGTCGTAGGCCAGGTGGGAGTACACCGGCGCGGTGACCTCGGGCTTGCCCGACTTCACGTCCATCACGAAACGCAGCAGGCGGCGCCGGTCGTAGGACTCCGGGAAGCCCTTGCGGTCGAGCAACCCCAGCTTCTGCAGGGTGGCATTGGGCAGCAGGAAGCCGTCGGTGGTGACCAGATCCACCTGGGGATGGCCAGGCGCCCGGCTCAGCAGCTCCTTCAGCAACCGGGACGTGGTGGACTTGCCGACCGCCACCGAACCAGCCACCCCGATCAGGAACGGGGTGCGATGACTGTTGAGCCCCAGGAAGCGGTGGAAGTCCCGAGACAGCTCGCCGGTGCGGTCCATGTAGAGCTGGATCAGCTCGGTCAGCGGCAGGTAGACCTCGCTGACCTCGTCGAAGTCCATCGGCTCGTTGACCCCGCGCAGCCGGGCGATGGTCTCCGCCTCCAGGAAGTCGTGCCGGGCCTCAGCCAGGGTGGACCAGTGACCGCGGTCGAGGGTGACGTAGGGGCCGAACGGATCGTCTTCGGGGGCCGGGACGTCGGCGGCAGGGCTGCTCACGGGCCATAGTCTGCCGCAACGCCCGGTACAGTGACGGCCATGTGCGGGATCATCGGCTATGTCGGTCCGCGCGTGGCTCGGGAAGTGGTGGTCGCCGGGCTGCAGCGCATGGAGTACCGGGGTTACGACTCCGCGGGCGTCGCGGTCATCGCCGACGGCAGTCTCCAGGTGCGCAAGAAGGCCGGCAAGATCGGCAACCTGACCAGCGCTCTGGCCGCCGATCCACTGCCCGACACCGAGATCGGAATCGGGCACACTCGCTGGGCCACCCACGGTGGCCCCACCGACGCCAACGCGCACCCGCACGTCTCGACCAACGGCCGGGTGGCACTGATCCACAACGGCATCATCGAGAACTTCGCCGCCCTGCGGCTGGAACTGGAGACCCAAGGGGTCTGTTTCCTCTCCCAGACCGACACCGAGGTGGCCGCCCAACTGCTGGGCGTCGAGGTGGCGAAGGGCGTCGACCTGGCCGATGCGCTGCGGGCGGTCTGCCGGCGGCTCGACGGCGCGTTCACTCTGGTGGCGATCGACAGTGCTCAGCCCGATCGGCTGGTGGCTGCCCGGCGCAACTCGCCGCTGGTGGTCGGCATCGGCCAGGGCGAGAACTTCGTCGCCTCCGATGTCGCGGCGTTCATCGAGTTCACCCGCAACGCCGTCGAACTCGGCCAGGACCAGGTGGTGGACGTCACCCGGGACGGCATCACCGTCACCGACTTCGACGGAAACCCGGCCTTGTCTCGTCCGTTCGAGGTGACCTGGGACCTGTCGGCGGCGGAGAAGGCCGGGTTCGACTGGTTCATGCGCAAGGAGATCCACGAACAGCCGCAGGCGGTCGCCGACACCCTGCTGGGCCGGTTCACCACCGACGGCGCCCTCAAGCTGGACGAACTGCACATCCCCGAGGAGGAGTTGCGCAGCGTCGACAAGATCATCATCGTGGCCTGCGGTTCGGCCTACTACGCAGGGCTGGTCGCCAAGTACGCGATCGAGCACTGGATCCGGGTGCCCTGCGAGGTCGAGATCGCCTCCGAGTTCCGCTACCGCGACCCGATCATCACCCGCACCACGCTGGTGGTGACGATCAGCCAGTCGGGGGAGACCGCCGACACCCTGATGGCGATCCGGCACGCCCGCGAGCAGCACGCCAAGGTGATTGCGATCTGCAATACCAACGGTTCCACGATTCCGCGGGAGTCGGACGCCGTGCTCTACACCCACGCCGGCCCCGAGCTCGGCGTGGCCTCCACCAAGGGCTTCCTCACCCAGGTGGCGGCCTGCTACCTGCTCGGCCTCTACCTCGCACAGGTGCGTGGGACGATGTTCGGCGACGAGATCGCCCAGATCATGAACGAGCTGGCCGCCGTCCCGCCGCTGATCCAGGAGGTACTCGAACGGATGACCCCGATCAAGGGGCTGGCCAGGCAGTTCGGCAACACCAAGTCGGTGCTCTTCCTGGGCCGGCACGTCGGTTACCCGGTGGCCCTGGAGGGTGCGCTGAAGCTGAAGGAGATCGCCTACCTGCACGCCGAGGGCTTCCCGGCCGGCGAGCTCAAGCACGGGCCGATCGCCCTGGTCGAGGCCGGTGTCCCGGTGTTCGTCGTGGTGCCGCCGCAGGGCCGCGACCAGTTGCACGACAAGGTGGTCTCCAATATCCAGGAGGTGCGGGCCCGCGGGGCGCTCACCATCGTGCTGGCCGAGGAGGGCGACCTCGAGGTGGAGCCGTTCGCCGACGTCCTCTTCCCGCTGCCCAAGGTCTCCACCCTGCTGCAGCCGCTCCTGGCCACCGTCCCGCTGCAGTACTTCGCCTGCGAACTGGCAACCCTGAAGGGCTACGACGTCGACCAGCCGCGCAACCTCGCCAAGTCGGTGACGGTCGAGTAGCGATGATCGTCGGAGTGGGCATCGACGTGACACCGGTCGCCCGGTTCGCCGATGCGGCAGGTCGCAGCGGACTGCTGGCCCGGCTGTTCACCGAGGCTGAGATCGACTCCTCGATGCAGCGGATGGCCGGCCGGTTCGCCGCCAAGGAGGCCCTGGTGAAAGCCCTGGGAGAGTCGGACGGACTGTCCTGGCACGACGTCGAGGTCGGCAAGGACGAGGCCGGACGGCCCTACTTCGCCTTCCGTGGGACGGTGGCCGCCCGGATCGCCGAGCGCGGCATCGCCCACGTCCACCTGTCGATCACCCACGACGCCGGGATCGCCGCGGCGGTCGTGGTCTGCGAGAGCTGATGTATCCCGCGTTCACGGTGGCGGAGGTTCGCCGGGCCGAGCAACTGGAGCTGGACCGGCTGGGCGAGGACGTGCTGATGCGGCGGGCCGCCCGTGGGCTGGCGACGGTGGTGCTGGAAGAACTGCGCCGCAGCGCCGGACGGGTGTACGGCAACCGGGTGCTGCTGGTGGTCGGTTCCGGCAACAACGGCGGCGACGGACTGTGGGCAGGGGTCACGCTGGCCCGGCGCGGAGTGCGGGTCAGCGCCTGGCGGACCGGGTCCGCTGTGCACGCCGCAGGCTGGGCGGCCTTCCTGGCCGCCGGCGGACGCGAACTCGACGCCGCCGGGGCACTGGCGGAATTGTCCCGCGCCGCCGTCGTGGTGGACGCCGTGACAGGCCTCGGCGGCCGAGCCGGCCTGCGTCCGGAGGTGGCGGGGTTCGCCGCCGCCTGCGCGACGCGGCGGGTGCCGGTGGTGGCGGTCGACCTGCCGTCCGGGATTCCGGCTGATCCGCCGTTCGTCGTGCCCGCTCCCGCTCACTTTCCGGCAACCACCACGGTGAGTTTCGGCGGCCGCAAGCTCTGCCAGGCCATCGAACCGGCCCGCTCGGCCTGCGGCCGGCTCGTCCTGGTCGACATCGGGCTGGGCACGATGACCCCCGAGGTCGTCTGCTGGGAATCGGCCGACGTGCTGGCGCACTGGCCGGTGCCGGGGCCGTCCGACGACAAGTACTCCCGCGGGGTGGTCGGTATCGACGCCGGTTCGGCCAGCTATCCCGGTGCCGGCGTCCTGGCCACCACCGGGGCGGTGCGGGCCGGTGCCGGCATGGTGCGGTTCGTGGGCGTCCCGGAGGTCGCCGCCACGGTGGTCGAGCGGCTGCCGAACGTGGTCGCGGCCCCCGGCCGGGTGCAGTCCATGGTGCTCGGCAGCGGCTGGGGACGACGGCCGGACGGTGCCCGGATCGTCGCGGCCGCGATCGACGGCGGGCTGCCCGTGGTGCTGGACGCCGACGCCCTGACCCTGCTGCCTGAGGTGCTGCACGCCGATGTCCTGCTCACCCCACACGCCGGCGAACTCGCGCGGCTGCTGGACGTCCCGCGTGAGCAGATCACGGCCGACCCGGTGGCCGCGGCCCGTCAGGCGGTGGCGCAGACCGGCGCGACCGTGTTGCTGAAGGGCGCCAGCCAGGTGGTCGCGACCCCCGGACACGAAGCGGTCGAGCTGGCCGTCCCGGGCCCGGCCTGGACTGCCCAGGCCGGTTCGGGCGACCTGCTCGCCGGGATCTGCGGTGCCCTGCTGGCAGCCGGGCTGCCCGTCCGGCTGGCGGCGGTGCTGGCGGCGAGTGCGCAGGCGCTGGCGGCAGCCCGCCAGGGCGGTGTGCCGCCGCAGGAACTGGATCTCCAGGCCGCGCTGGGCTGAGGCCCGCAGGTCATCGCCGGCGGTGCTCGGCTACAGTGCCGGAGACAGCCAGCGTCAGGAGCCCCCCGTGACGAAGACCCGTGTGTTCCTTCCCGGACTGGCGATCGCCGTGCTCGTCGGAGGGATCGTCGGAACCGTCCTCACCGTGGCGATCGACCTGCCCCAGCGGCCGGTGGTCGTCACCCTCGGGGTGGTTGTGGGTGCGGTGGTGGCCGCCCTGATCGGCTTCGCGACCGCCCTGCTGATCACCTCCGGTCGCCGGGACGGGACGGATGCCCGTCCGCGGCTGCTGGTCGAGCCGGTCGAGACCCTGGACTCCCCGGCGGGAACAGGTCCGGCCGTTGCCGCCGGGCCCGATCGGCCGGCGCAGGGCACCGAACAGGCGGCGCCCCCTGCTCCCGCCGAGGTACCAGACCCGCTCCCGGCGCCGGAGCAGCTGCTCCAGGGGAGCGAGCTGGCCACGCCCGGCGTCAGCGCACCGCCGGCCGGCTCGGCCCTGGTGAGGCTCCCGGGCGCGGACCTGAGGCCGCTGGTGCCAGACGAGCCCGACGGCCCCGTCCTGCTGGCCTCGGCCGTCCGGCTGGCCGGCACGGCCATCACCCGGGACGCCGCCATCGACGAAGCCGGCGGCCTGTTGGTGGCCACCGGTGCGGTGGACGAGGAGTACCTCGCCGCCCTGCACCTCCGGGAGCGGGCGGGTTCGACTTTCATGGGCGGTGAGCTCGCGATCCCGCACGGCAGCTCCGACGCTGCCGGGCTCATCCGCCGCCCGGCCGTCGCCGTCGTCCGCTATCTAGAGGCGGTGGGCTGGAGCGGCAATCCGGTACGGTTCGTGATCGCGATCGCCGCTGCCGGCGACGAGTATGTCCGGCTGGTCAGCGCGGTCGCCGAGGTGTTCCTCGACGAGCGCGCGGTGGAACGACTGGAGCAGGCGACGACCGCTGCCGAGGTGGTGCGGGCGCTGGCCCCTGTCAACCGCTGAGCTCCCGGCCCGGGCCGATGCGGGGGCCGTCCCACAGACCGGTTCGGATCGCCGTGCAGGACAGGTCCGCGGCTCACCGCCCAGACAGGGCCGACAGCTGTCCGGGCAGCAGGGGGCAGTCGCGGTGGGAGATAGAATGTCCGGCGGTCGTGATTCCGCCGCACTCGCGGCACATCCCTGGCAGGAGCGTGACGTCGTGATACTGGCCGAGGCGCGGCTTGAGGATGGTCGGCTGGCGTGCTTCCTGCAGCCCGCGCCCGCCGATGCCGCCCGCATGCTCACCGTGATCCAGGACGCCTTCAGCCACCGGCCGCCGATCGACCCGCCACCGCCCGCGCTCAGCGAGACCGTCGAGACCGTCCGGGCCGCGCTGGCCACGGGTTCGGGGGTGCTGGCCGAGATCGAAGGCGAACCCGCGGGTGCGCTGATCGTGGTGCCGGAGGGCGAGCACTCGTGGATCACCCGGGTGTCGGTGCGTCCGGCCTTCCAGCGACAGGGGATCGCCTCCGCCATGGTCGAGGTGGCCCTGGACCAGTTGGCTGAGCTGGGCGTGCCGACCGCCGACCTCATCGCCCGCGCGGAGTTTCCTCCGGTGGTGCGCTGGTGGCGCCGGCACGGCTTCCAGCAGGTGGACGCCGAGGGCACCCGGCTGCACCTGGCCCGCGCCCTCCCGGTGTGCGTCGAGGTGCCGACCGCCGAGGACATGCAACGGCTGGGCCGCGGCCTGGCCGCGGTGGTGGCACCGGGCGACCTGATCCTCGCCTCCGGCGACCTGGGCGCGGGCAAGACCACCTTCACCCAGGGACTGGGCGCCGGCATGGGGGTGAGCGGGGCGATCATCTCGCCCACCTTCGTGCTCGCTCGGATCCATCCCAACCCCGACGGCGGTCCCGGCCTGGTCCACGTGGACGCCTACCGGCTGGGTTCCTTCGCCGAGGTGGAGGACCTCGATCTCGACGTGTCGCTGGCCGACTCCGTCACCCTGGTGGAATGGGGCGAGGGCGTTGCCGAGGGCTTGTCCGACGACCGGCTGGAGATCGACATCCGCCGGTCGCTCGATCCGGCCGACGACACCCGCTGGGTGTTCCTCACCCCGATCGGCGACCGTTGGGCCGATGCCCGGCCGCAGTTGGAAGCCCTCCGTGACTCAGGATGGAACCGTCCCCCGTCTGCGTCACGTCCCCCAACCGAGTCAGCGCAGGTGCGGCGATGAGTGGCCTGGTCCTGGGGATCGACACGTCGTCTGTGGTGTGCGCCGGGCTGGCAGCGGACGGTGAGGTGGTCGGCTCGCTGGTGGTGCCCGACACCCGCGCCCACGCCGAACAGCTCACCCCGCTGATCCGGCGGCTGCTGGACGAGTCCGGCGCGGGCTTGCCGGATCTGGCATCGATCGCCGTCGGCGTCGGCCCCGGGCCGTTCACCGGCTTGCGGGTCGGCGTGGTGGCGGCCACCGTCCTCGCCGAGGTGCTGCAGCTGCCGATCAAAGGGGTCTGCAGCCTGGACGTGCTGGCACTCCAGGCGGTCGCCGCCGGGCTGGTTCAGCGGGGCGGCTCCGGATCGGCAGGCGACTTCGTGGTCGCCAGCGACGCCCGCCGCAAGGAGTGGTACTGGGCCACCTACCACGCCGACGGCAGTCGCGACGCCGGACCCTTCGTCACCGCCCCGGACGGCCTTCCCGCCCTGCCGCAGGTCGGCCCCGTCACCGCGACCCCGCTCGAGCTGGACGCCGGCCGGCTGGCGGCGCTCGCCGCCGTCCTTCCGGATGCCGGGCTCGAGCCGCTCTACCTGCGCCGCCCGGACGCCGAGGTGCCCACCGCCCGCAAGTCGACCCTGTTGCCACCCCGGCTGGCGAGGAGGCCCCGATGATCATCTCGACCGCCCGCGCCGAGGACCTCGACGAGGTGCTCGCCCTGGAGGCCACCGGCTTCGAACCGGGCGAGCGGTGGAGCCGGGAGTCCTGGGCCAGTGAGATCGACCACCCCGAGCGGCTGGTGCTGGTGCGCCACGACGCCCACGGCCTGATCGTTGCGGTCGCCAGTTTCAGCCTCGCCGCGGACGCCTCCGACCTGCTGCGGGTGATCGTCCACCCCGCGGTCCGCTCCCGCGGGTACGGCAGTTCGCTGGTACGGGCCGGCATGGAGTGGGCCAAGGCGGTCGGGGCCGAGCGGATGCTGCTCGAGGTCCGTCCGGACAACGCCCCGGCGGTCAAGGTCTACACCCGGCTGGGCTTCAAGCCGCTCAGTACGCGGCGCAACTACTATCCCACCGGGGCGGACGCCCTGGTGATGGCGGTGATGTTGTGAGCGAACCACTGATCCTGGGGATCGAGTCCTCCTGCGATGAGACCGGTGTCGGCATCGTCCGTGGCCACGAGTTGCTGGCCAACGAGGTTGCCAGCTCGGTCGAGGAGCACGTCCGGTTCGGCGGGGTGGTGCCCGAGGTCGCCAGCCGGGCGCACCTGCAGGCGATGGTCCCCACCCTGCGGCGGGCCTGCGAGAAGGCGGACGTCGACCTTGCCGAGGTGGACGCGATCGCCGTCACCGCAGGCCCCGGCCTGATGGGTGCGCTGGTGGTCGGGCTCTCGGCAGCCAAGGCACTGGCGCTGGCACTGAACAAGCCGCTCTACGGGCTGAACCATCTGGTCGGGCACGTCGCCGTCGACCTGCTCGACCACGGTCCGCTGCCCCAGCGCTGCGCGGCCCTGCTGGTCTCCGGCGGCCACACGTCGCTGCTGCAAGTGGGCGACATCACGTCCGACATCACCGAACTCGGCGCCACCATCGACGACGCGGCGGGCGAGGCCTACGACAAGGTCGCCCGGCTGCTCGGGCTGGCCTACCCCGGCGGGCCGGTGATCGACCGCGTTGCCGCCAATGGCGATCCGGCCGCGATCTCCTTCCCGCGTGGGCTGACCGCAGCGAAAGACCTGGTCAGGCACCGCTTCGACTACTCCTTCTCGGGGCTGAAGACCGCCGTGTCGCGGTGGGTGGAGACCCGGCAGCGGGACGGCGAGCCGGTGCCGGTCGCTGACGTGGCGGCCAGTTTCCAGGAGGCGGTCTGCGACGTGCTGACTGCCAAGGCGATCGACGCCTGTGAGTACCTGGGCGCCGACACCCTGCTGATCGGCGGCGGCGTGGCGGCCAACTCCCGGCTGCGCGCCCTGCTGGAGGAGCGGACGGCCGCCCGCGGGATCACGCTGCGTCGTCCTCGTCCCGGGTTGTGCACCGACAATGGTGCGATGATCGCCGTGCTCGGAGCCGAGGTGGTGAAGGCTGGAATCGCCCCGTCCGCGCTGACGATTGGCGCGGATTCGGGGATGAACGTCGCCAGGGTCGTCGCCTGATGGCCTCTCAACACTTGGGCTCAGCACCACGGTCCCAGAACCTGGCGAGGGGAGGGATTTGATGCCGTACACCCCGATCATTGCCACGCTGGGCTATGTGCTCTCGCCCGACCGCAGCCGGGTGCTGATGGTGCGCCGCAGCCGGGACGGCGACCTCCACCAGGGCAAGTACAACGGTCTGGGCGGCAAGCTGGAGGCCGACGAGGACGTGGTGACCTGCATCAGGCGCGAACTGCATGAGGAGGCGGGGATCGAGGTCACGGCGCTGCGGCTGCGCGGCACCGTCTCCTGGCCGGGTTTCGGGGCCGGTGGCGAAAGTCACTCCTCGCTTCCCTCGTCACGTCCGGCCTTGCCTTCGGGCGAACTCGAGCAAGCCCGGCTCACCGCTCAGGCTTCGCTGGACTGGTTTGGCTTCATCTTCGTGATCGACGGCTTCACCGGCGAGGTGCCCGAGCGCAACGAGGACGGCCCGCTGGAGTGGGTCGAGCTCGGCCGCCTCGACGAACTGCCGATGTGGGAGGGGGACCGTCACTTCCTGCCGCTGGTGTTCTCCGACGGACCGGTCTTCCACGGCGTGATGCCCTACGCCGGCGGTCACCCTGTCTCGTGGAGCTACACCACGTTGTGAACCGCGGCCGGTGTTCGGGACGCGGGCATGCAAAAACTCCGCCGGGCACTTCACCGGCTCCGGCCGTCGTTCCAGGTCGAGCCTTTCACGACCCGGCCGGTCGCCGAAGCCAGTCTCAGGCAGTCGGCTTCGAGGCCGCTTCCTTGGGACGGGTGCCCAGCCCCAGCCCGGCCAGGAATCCGCCGAGAGCCAGCCCGACCGCTGCCAGCGACAGCTGGATGATCGGGTTGTCGGTGGGGGCACTCTTCAGGGCGTCGAGCGCGAGGTACTGCTGGAGCGAGATGACCGAGCCCCAGATTCCTACCCCCAAGCCAACGACGAGGATGATGATGCCGAGCCACAGCGTGATCTTGGACACGATCTTCATGGGCACATGCTAAACGCAACCCCACCCGCCGGCGCCGCCGACACGATCCGTTGCCGGCGCCCGGTTCTCGCGCACCGCCTTCGGCCGTGGCGGCGTCCCCCTTCGGCGGAGGTGACGTGATTCTGCAGGTCGATGCCCGCATCCGGGCTGATCCGGCGGCTCGGCATCATCGAGACGCAAAATCGCGTCACTAGGCTGCACTCGTGGACGAGGCACTCGCGCGCTGGCTGACCGGTCCCGAGGGACATGAGGCACTCGCAGCTGCTGCCGCCCAGCCCGATCCCGGCTCGCTGGCTGCTGCGCAGGCGCTGCGCCGCAGCTTCACCGCCGAGCAGGCAGCCGCCGCCAGCCGGCAGGAGGTGCTGCGGAGGCGGGCTGTGACCAAGTTCGGCGAGCGAGCGGGCTCCCTGTTCTTCACCGCCGACGGCCTCGAGCAGGCCACCCGGGCGCCGGTCGCCACCTGGCGAGCCGACCGGTTCATCGCGCTGGGCGCGACCCGGGTGGTCGACCTGGGCTGCGGGCTCGGCGCCGACGCCCTGGCGCTGACCGACGCCGGCCTGGCGGTGGTGGCGGTGGAGGCCGACCCGGTGACGGCGGTCTTCGCCGCTGCCAACCTGCGCGGTCGTGGTGAGGTAGTGACCGGGGACGCCGTTGAGTGGGCACGACGGCTCCTCCAGCCCGGCGACGCGGTCTTCCTCGACCCTGCCCGGCGGACCTCGCGGGGCCGCACCTGGCGGGTGGCGGACGTCAGCCCGCCCTGGGAGTTCGCCACCGGGCTGTTGCGCGACCGCCCGGGCTGCCTGAAGGCGGGTCCGGGGATCTCCTCGGCCGACCTGCCGTCGCAGGTGGCCAGGGTCTGGGTGAGCGAGCACGGTGACCTGGTCGAGGCCTCGCTGTGGTCCGGGGTCGGCGACTGGCCGGCGGGCTCGCGCCGGGCCGTGCTGCTGCCGGCCGGAGAGGAATTGGTCACGACCGGAGGGGATGTGCCGGGCCCGCCCGGAAGGACGGTCGCCGCGCCCGGCGCCTACCTCTACGAACCCGATCCGGCGGTGATCCGGGCCGGGGGAGTCGACCAGGTGGCGGCATTGGTCTCGGGCTGGCGGCTCGCTCCGCACCTGGCCTATCTCGCCTCGGACGCCCTGGTCGTCACGCCGTTCGCCACCGCTTTCGCGGTCGCGCAGGTACTGCCCTATGACGAACGCGCCCTGCGTGCCTGGGTGCGCCAGGCCGGGGTCGGGACGCTCGAGATCAAGGTCCGGGGCATCGACATCGACCCGGCCGCGCTACGCCGGCGGCTCAAGCCGACCGGCCGGAACGCCGCCACGCTGATCCTCACCCCGACCCCGCACGGTGCCCGCGCCCTGGTAGCCCGCCGGGTGTGAAGCCCGTGTCTTCACGCCCGGTGTAGCTCCTGTCAGGCCATGTGCCCTGCCCGCTCGGACTCGTGCTCGCGCTCAGCCCTCCGACAGCCGCCAGGAGTGGGGCGCCACGCCGTTCACCTCGTCGTCGGCGACGTTCAGGTCGAGCACGACGCGATGCTCATCCCGGCTGAGCGTGATGGTGATCCACCGGTTGTCCACGTCCGAGGTCTCGATCTCTGCGTCGGCCAGCCACGGATGGCGCCGGCGCAGCGCAATCAGCTCCCGGTAGCGGTCGTGGAGACCAGCACCGAAGCCAAGCAGGCCGGACGGGTCGTCGGGAAACTGCGGCCGCACCGGGTCGTCGCCATGCTCGTGCTGCTCCTTGACGCCGGTGAAGCCCTGCTCGTCGCCGGCATAGATGGACGGCACCCCGGGCAGCAGCATCAGCAGGACGGCTGCCAGTTCGGCATGTCGTGGGTCGTCGAACTGGGAGGCGATCCGGGTGACATCGTGGTTGCTCAGGAAGGTCAGCGGCAAGAACACCTGGCACAGCTCGCGATGCCTGGTCAGCGCCCAGTTCAGCGCCCACAGGTTGCGGTCCTTCAGGGCGGTGAACATCAGGTGCCACAACTCGTACTGGGTGACCGAGTCGACGCCGGAGGCGGTGACGAACTCGTCGTAGGGACCGTGGATGACCTCGCCGAGGATCCACGCCTCGGGATGGGCCTCGTGCACCCGGTCGACGATCGGGCGCCAGACCTCTGCGCCGGGGGCGTAGGCGGCGTCCAGCCGCCAGGCGTCGATGCCGCGGTCGAGCCAGTGCACCATCACTGTCACCACGTAGTTGGCCACCTCGGGGTTGGCCAGGTTGAGTTCGACCAGGGCCTCGTGACCCTCGAAACACCACGGATGGCCGTCGTCCGACCAGCGGATCCAGTCGCCGAACGGCGTGTCGGGGCCGGCCTCGATCGCCCGTTGGACGATGTAGTGGTCGCGTCCGACATGGTTGAACACGCCGTCCAGGCAGATCCGGATGCCGCGCCGGCGAGCCTCGGCGACCAGCCGGTCGAAGTCGGCGTCGTCTCCCAGCCGCGGGTCGATCCGGAAGTGGTCCAGGGTGTCGTAGCCGTGGGAGGCCGAGGCGAAGATCGGGTTCAGCAGCAGTCCGTTCGCGCCGAGCTCGATGACGTAGTCCAGCCAGTTCAGCAACTGGGACAGGCGATGGTTCACCTCGGTCACCGGGGTCCGTTCGGCGCCGACGAATCCGAGCGGGTACAGCTGCCACCAGATCGTGGTGGCGGTCCAGTCCCGGGCGGAGGGCCGGGCCTGGCCGGGCTCGTCCGGGGCGGGGCCTGACGAGCGCAACGAGGAGTGGTCCGGGGTCGTCATGCTCCGTCACCATACCCTCCAGCCGCGGCGGCCGGGCCGGAGCTGGGACGGGAGGCAGTTCGCCGACGGCGGACCGAGGGCAGCGTATTGGCACTCGGCTTGATCGAGTGCTAGCGCCGGTATAGATTCGCTTTAGCACTCTCCCCATGAGTGTGCCAAGCCACGGTGGCACCGCGACGACACCGGGGCTCGCGAAGACCTTGACCACTTCAGGGCCATCAGGCCCGCTACGAACGAAAGGGTTTTGACGTGGCAGTCACGATCAAGCCGCTTGAGGATCGCATCCTCGTCCAGCCGCTGGAGGCCGAGCAGACCACCGCCTCCGGTCTGGTCATCCCGGACACCGCCAAGGAGAAGCCGCAGGAGGGTCGCGTCCTGGCAACCGGCCCCGGGCGGATCGACGACAACGGCAACCGCGTCCCGCTGGACGTCGCCGAGGGCGATGTCGTCATCTTCAGCAAGTACGGCGGTACCGAGGTCAAGTACAACGGCGAGGAGTACCTGCTCCTGAACGCCCGCGACATCCTCGCCATCGTCACCAAGTAAGGACCCGACACCCATGCCAAAGATCCTTCAGTTCGACGAGGAGGCCCGTCGCTCGCTCGAGCGCGGTGTCGACACCCTCGCCAACACCGTGAAGGTCACCCTCGGCCCGAAGGGCCGCTATGTCGTTCTCGACAAGAAGTGGGGCGCCCCGACCATCACCAACGACGGCGTGACCGTCGCCAAGGAGGTCGAGCTCTCCGATCCCTTCGAGAACCTCGGCGCCCAGCTCGCCAAGGAGGTGGCCACCAAGACCAACGACGTGGCCGGCGACGGCACCACCACGGCGACCGTGCTCGCCCAGGCGCTGGTGCACGAGGGGCTGCGCGCGGTTGCGGCCGGGGCCAACCCGATCGAGCTCAAGCGTGGCATCGACGCGGCGGTCCAGGCCGTCGAGGAGGAGCTGCGCAGGCTCGCCCGCGACATCGAGACCAGCGAGGACATGGCCTCGGTGGCCACCATCTCCGCCCGTGACGAGGAGATCGGCAAGCTCATCGCCGATGCCTTCGACAAGGTCGGCAAGGATGGTGTCATCACCGTCGACGAATCGCAGACCTTCGGCACCGAACTTGAGTTCACCGAGGGTATGCAGTTCGACAAGGGCTACCTGTCGCAGTACTTCGTCACCGATCCCGAGCGGATGGAGGCGGTGCTGGAGGATCCGTACATCCTGATCAACTCCGGCAAGATCTCCTCGATGAACGACCTGCTCCCGTTGCTGGAGAAGGTCATCGGTGCTGGCGGCACCCTGTTCATCGTCGCCGAGGATGTGGACGGCGAGGCGCTCTCGACGCTCATCGTCAACAAGATCCGTGGCGTGTTCACGTCCGTGGCGGTCAAGGCCCCGGCCTTCGGTGACCGTCGCAAGGCCATGCTGGAGGACATCGCGACCCTCACCGGTGGCCAGGTCGTGGCCCCGGAGGTCGGCCTCAAGCTCGACCAGGTCGGGCTGGACGTGCTGGGCCGCGCTCGCCGTGTCGTGATCACCAAGGACAACACCACGATCGTGGACGGTGCCGGTTCCGCCGAGGCGGTTGCCGGACGGGTGGCCACGCTGCGCGCCGAGATCGAGCGGACCGACTCCGACTGGGATCGCGAGAAGCTGCAGGAGCGGGTCGCCAAGCTCGCCGGCGGTGTGTGCGTGATCAAGGTCGGTGCTGCCACCGAGGTCGAGCTCAAGGAGCGCAAGCACCGCATTGAGGACGCGGTCTCCGCGACCCGCGCGGCCATCGAGGAGGGCATCGTCGCCGGTGGCGGCTCCGCCCTCGTCCATGCCGCCAAGGTGCTGGCCGACGGCCTGGGCAAGTCCGGTGACGAGAAGATCGGCGTCGCGACGGTGGCCAAGGCCGTCGTCGAGCCGCTGCGCTGGATCGCGGAGAACGGCGGCGAGCCGGGCTACCTGATCGTGTCCAAGGTGGCCGAGCTGGAGCCGGGCAACGGCTACAACGCTGCCACCGGTGAGTACGTCGATCTGGTGGCTGCCGGTGTCATCGACCCGGTGAAGGTCACCCGCTCCGCGTTGGCGAACGCCGCTTCCATCGCCTCCCTGCTGCTCACCACCGAGACCTCGGTGGTGGACAAGCCGGAGGAGGAAGAAGAGCCGGCACACAACCACGCTCACTGAGCACTCCAGAACGACGGGCTTCCGGCTTCGGCCGGGAGCCCGTCGCCCGTTTCGGCTCCACGATGCACCAGGACCTGGCCGGTGTGAGACGCTCGCACCCGCCGGTCAACGGGCCAGCATCCCTCGGGCGACCTGGAGTACATGTTCCACGGTGACCCCACGCCTGGCCAGGACAGCGCTGCCGCTGCCCGACTCGCCGAACTGGTCGACGCCGACCACGGCACCATCCAGGCCGGCGTAGCGCCACCAGGCGTCCGTTCGCCCAGCCTCAACAACCACCCGGCGGCGGAGATCGGACGGCAGGACTGCCTCCCGGTACGACTCTGGTTCGGCGTTGAACCATTCGACGCAGGGCATGGAGACCACCCGGACGGCGTGGCCCTCGGCAGCCAGTTCCCGGGCGGCTGACAAGGCCAGGTGCACCTCGCTTCCGGTGGCGACGAACAGCAAGTCGTCGGTGGCGGCCGCTGGCGAGGAACGCCACAGCACGTAACCGCCGCGCGCGACCTCGGCGTCCGGAACCGTCGGGAGGACAGGCAGTTGCTGCCGTGACAACACCAGGGCTGCCGGACGCTGCGGGTACTCCAGCAGTCGCCTCCAGACGGCGACCGTCTCACCGGCGTCCGCCGGGCGCAGCACGTCCAGCCCCGGGACGAGCCGCAGGGAGGCGAGCTGCTCGACGGGTTGGTGGGTTGGGCCGTCCTCGCCGACTGCCACCGAGTCGTGGGTGTAGAGATAGAGCGCGGGCAGAGACATCAGTGCGGCGAGCCGGATGCTGGGTCGCTGGTAGTCGCTGAAGGCGAGGTAGGTGGAGCCGTAGGGGCGCCACAGGCCGTGCAGTGCGATGCCTGACAGGATGGCCGCCATGGCGTGTTCGCGAATCCCGAATCGCAATTGGACGCCGCCCGGGTCGGTTGCGGTGACGATCGGTCCGGGAAGGGCGACGTTGGTCGAGCCGGCCAGATCGGCCGATCCACCCCACAGCGCACCGGACGGCTGCAGCGCCCGGAGCACGGCACCGTTCGTGACTCGTGTCGGCAGGGCTGCCGTGGTGTCCACCTGGTCGAGCAGGCCGGACAGCCCGCGTCCCAGCCGGAGTCGGTCGCGTGCCGCCGCCGACTCGGGATGGGACGAACTCCACGACCGGTAGGCGTCGTCCCAGCGCCGGTGTACCTCCGCACCCCGGACGGTGGCGCTGCGAGCGTGGGCCAGCACCTCTGCCGGAACCAGGTCGGCCAGGGTGGCGTCAGGAGCGAACCCCAGCCGTTCCAGGATCGCCGAAACGTCGGCCTGGCCGAATCCGCCGGCGTGAGCGGAGGAGTCCCCGGCGTGCGCGGGTGAGGGTGCCCCGATCACGCTGCGGACGGCGACCAGGGTCGGACGCCCAGTCCGCTCCCGTGCAGCCTGTAGCACCGTCACGATCTCGTCGTAGTCGAGGTGATTGGTGACCTCCAGAACCCGCCAGCCGTAGGCCCGATAGCGGGCGCGAACATCCTCGGAGAATGCCTGTGAGGTGGGGCCATCGATGGTGATGCGGTTGTCGTCCCAGACCAGCACGAGGTTCTCCAGCCCCAGGGTCCCGGCGAGACTGGAAGCCTCTCCCGAGACGCCCTCCTCCAGGCAGCCGTCCCCGGCGAGCACCCAGATCGTCGGATCGAACAGGCCGGTGCCGTGGGCGAACAGTGCCTCCTCATGACGGCAGGCGAGGGCCAGGCCGACAGCGCTCGCGACACCCTGACCGAGCGGACCGGTGCTCATCTCGACACCCGGGGTGTGGCCGAGTTCAGGGTGACCGGGGGTGCGGGCGTCCAGGGTTCTGCTGGCGGCCAGGTCCGTGAGGCGGAGTCCGTAGCCGGTCAGGTACAGCTGGATGTAGAGCAACAGGCTGGCGTGTCCTGCGGACAACACGAACCGGTCACGGCCGTGCCACCGAGGGTCGCCCGGGTCGTGGCGCATCACCTTCCCGAACAGTGCGTGGGCGACCGCGGCCATCCCCATGGCGGTGCCGGCATGCCCATGGCCCTTGCGCTGGACGAGTACCGCCGGCAGGGCGATGGCGGAAGCGATGACCCGTGCGTCCCGGGGGTCTGCGGCACGGACTACAGTGCTGGCACTGATCGTTGCACTGTCCTTGACCACTGCGCTGTCCTTGGCGCCTGTGGCGTCATTGAGCAACGAGCCTTCATTGAGCACGGGGCCTTCATTGACCATGGAGTGACTTTCGCTCAAAGATAGACGGAAGTCAACGGAGCGGGGGTAGTGGCCGATGCGAATCCCATCGACGGGGCCGGGTGTGGTGCTCGACCTCATCCGGCTCGGGATCGCCACGACCCGGCGTGACCTGCTGAACCGGTTGGGTTGGTCACGGGTGACGCTGGAGCGCCGCCTGGGTGAGTTGGTCGACGCCGGTCTCGTGGTGGTCGCGGGGGCGCGGCCGAGTCGGGGTGGCCGCCCCAGCGAGGAGTTCGAGGTTGCTCGGGATGCCGGCCTGATCCTCGCTCTGGAGATCGGCGGTACCCACACCCGGATGGGCCTGACCGACCTGGTCTCGAACGTGCTCGTGGTCGAAGAGGCCGATATCGGGATGTACAGCGGTCCCGACGAGGTGTTCTCCTGGACCAGGCAGGTGCTCGACTTCGTCTTCGCCCGCATCGGCCGCAGACCAGCAGACGTACGCGCGATCGGGGTCGGCGTCCCCGGCCCGGTCGATGTCAGGACCGGCCGGCTGGGGCCCGTGCAGTCCGATCATCGCTGGGCCGGCGTCGATCCACAGGCCTATCTGCGCTCCGCAACGTTCGACGCCGTGATGGCGGTGGACCGGGATGTGAACATGCTGGCCGTGGGGGAGTCGCGGCTGGGCTGGCCGGAGTTCGACAACCTCGTCGTGGTCAAGGTCGGGATGGGGGTCGGGGTCGGCTTCGTCCTGGAAGGGCGAGTCTACCGGGGCAGTCGTGGCGGAGCTGGCCAACTCAGTGCCCCCGGGATGCCGCTGGCGGTGCCGTTTCGGCAGCTGGAAACGGTGGCCAGTGGGGCTGTCGTGCGGGCCGCGCTGGCCAGGGGAGGCGTCCAGGTGACCACGTCGGCCGAGATCGTCGACCTTGCCAGGGCCGGGGACCGCACTACCGTCCAGCTTCTCGACGAGGCCGGGGAGACCATCGGTGCCGCACTGGCGGAGGTGGTGGGCATTCTCAACCCGGAGGCGGTCGTCGTCGGCGGCAGTCTGGTCGAGGCCGGGGAGCGCTTTCTGGGGGCGATCAGGTCGGGGATCCTCTCCCACGGCCTGCCCCTTGCTCGCCGGGGACTGGTGATTGAGCGGAACCGGCTCGGGGAGCGGGCGGCGGTCAGGGGGGCCTCGCTGGTCGCCCAGGACGCTCTGTTTGACGTCGATCGGGTGGATCGGCTGATTCGTGAAGGGCAGAGGCTCGTGACCAATCCGTAACTACTTTGGGCTAGTTGCAGACAAAAGTGGACCGGTCGCTATAGGCTCACCCGCATTGATCCCCGTTCCACACTGAGGTGACCAGATGGACTTGGCGTCCGCACTGCCCGACACCGCAATCAACCTGCGCGTGAGCGCACAGGACTGGCGTGACGCGGTGCGGTTCGCAGGGCAGGCGCTGGTCGCCTCCGGAGTCACCCTTCCCGGCTATACCGAGGACATGATCGACACCATCGACCGGCTCGGACCCTATGTCGTGATCGCCCCGGGTATCGCCCTTGCGCACGCGCGCCCCTCGTCTGACGTGCTGCGCGCAGGGATCAGCTGGGTCTCGCTCGCCCACCCCGTGGAGTTCGGGAACGCGGCCAACGACCCGGTCCTCCTGGTGCTCGGGCTGGCGGCGCTCGACCACGACGGACACCTCGAACTGATGGCCGCACTGGCCCAGGTGCTCGCCGACGCCGAGCTCATGAGAACCGCACTGACCGCCACCGCACCCGACCAGCTCCGATCCATGCTGCGGTCGGGTGACCCGTCCGAGCTCAACTGAAAGGACCCTCATGAAGATCGTCACCGTCTGCGGGATGGGGATTGGTACCTCCGTCCTGCTGAAGATGAACACAGAGAAGGCGCTGCGAACGCTCGGCGTCGACGCCGACGTCGAAGCCGCCGATATCGGTACGGCCAGGGGCGCCGCCCGTACTGCCGACGTGGTCTTTACCTCGGCCGACCTCGTCGAGGAGATCGGCCAGGTTCCGGCGAAGGTGGTGGTGATCAAGAACTTCACCAGCGTCGACGAAGTGACCCAGAAGCTCACCGAACTGCTCGGCCTGGGGCAGTGAGGGCTCGAACCTCCCAGTAGAAAGGACCCGCGATGGACTGGTTCATCGCAATTCTCAACTTCATCGGCCAGCAGATCCTCAATGTTCCGGCCTACCTGATCGGTATCATCACCGCCATCGGTCTGGCGGCGCTGGGCAGGACTGTTGGCCAGGTGATCGGTGGCGGGCTGAAGGCTGCGCTCGGCTTCCTGATCCTCGGCGCGGGTGCCGGGGTGGTGGTCAACTCGCTGGCTCCGCTCGGCGAGTTGATCCTCGGGGTGACCGGTGCGCAGGGTGTGATTCCCACCAACGAGGTCATCACCGCTATCGCTGCCGAACAGTACGGGGCAGTGAGTGCGTACGTCCTCGTCCTCGGTTTCCTGGTGATGCTGGTCCTGGCCCGCTTCACGCCCCTGCGGTACATCTTCCTCACCGGTCACCACATGGTGTTCATGTCGATCATGCTGACCGTGGTGCTCTCGGTCGGCCTTGGCGCTGGCATGGACTGGCTGGTCGTCATCCTGGGCGCCCTGCTGCTCGGCGTGATCATGGTGGTCATGCCGGCCTTCGCCCACCCCTGGATGAAGAAGGTCACCGGCGACGATTCGGTGGCCATGGGACACTTCGGCAGCGCCGGCTACATCGCCAGCGGTGCTGTGGGGGAAGCCTTCAAGCGCAGTCGGTCCGCCGAGGAGATCAAGTTCCCCCAAGGGCTGCGGTTCCTGCGCGACTCGATGGTCGCCACCAGTCTGTCGATGGTGCTGATCTACCTCGTGTTCGCCGTCTGGGGCCTGATCGCACTGCCGCGGGACACCGCCCTGGCGTTCTTCGGCTCGGCGGACGAAGGCGCCTACATCATGGCTGCCTTCGGTCAGGCACTGCAGTTCGGCGTCGGGGTCGCCGTCATCCTCTACGGTGTCCGTACGGTGCTGGGTGAGCTCGTCCCGGCCTTCCAGGGCATCGCGGAGAAGGTCGTCCCGGGTGCCAAGCCGGCGCTGGACGTCCCGGTGGTGTTCCCCTACGCGCCGAATGCCGTGCTGATCGGCTTCATCTCGTCCTTCGTCGGTGGCCTGGTCATGCTCGTGATCCTGGCCGTCTGGCTCGGCCCGGCCTTCGGTCTGGCGCTGATCCTGCCCGGCATGGTGCCGCACTTCTTCACCGGCGGCGGTGCCGGGGTGTTCGGCAATGCCACCGGCGGCCGGCTGGGCGCGGCCGTGGGCGCCTTCGTCAACGGGCTGCTCATCACGATCCTGCCGGCCTTGCTGCTGCTGGTCTTCGGTCAGTTGGGGTTCGCCAACAGCACCTTCGGCGACGCCGACTTCGGCTGGTTCGGCACCATTCTCGGCGGCGGTTTCGCAGCCGGTGGTCCGGTAGCGGGCACGATCATCGCTGTCCTGCTCGGAGCAGCCCTGGTGATCGGTGCATCGGTCTTCCAGAAGAAGGTGGTGGACACCAACTGGGTGCCGGGCGCCGCCCGGGATGCCGCTCTGGCGGCTGGGGAGGCAGACAAGCAGGCCTGAGGTCTTCCAGCCGCCTGCAGCAGGCTGGCTGGTGCGGGTCCCGGTACGACCCCAGGTCGGAACCGACTCGCACCAGCCGGGCTACGCGCGGCGTCGATTGTGCGCTGAGCGAACGAGTGGCGCAGGGATGGTCCTGGCCGCGACACGCTGCCAGAATCGAAGGGTGACCACGGCATTCGATCCTGCAACCATCCTGCCCGACGACCTACTGGCCAGGTTCCGGGAACGCGCGGCGGCCTATGACGCCGAGAACCGCTTCTTCGACGAGGATCTCGCCGATCTGCGATCGGCCGGCTACCTGAAGATCCTGGTGCCGACCGACCGCGGCGGCCTGGGGCTCGGCCTGGAGCAGGCCTCGCAACTGCAGACGCGGCTGGCGGCGGCTGCGCCTGCCACGGCGCTGGCGGTGAACATGCACCTGGTCTGGACGGGCGTGGCGAAGGTGATGCGTGACCGCGGCGTGGACGCCCTGGCTCAGGTGCAGCACGGAGCGGCTGCCGGCGAGCTCTACGCCTTCGGGATCAGCGAGGCCGGCAACGACCTGGTGCTGTTCGGCTCGGACACCGCCGCCGTCCCGGACGGCGAGGGCGGCTACACCTTCAGCGGTACCAAGATCTTCACCTCGCTGGCGCCGGCCTGGACCGAACTCGGCATGCACGGGCTTGACACCACCAGCGCGGACGCCCCGAAGATGGTCTACGCGGTGGTCAACCGGGCTGCCGCCGGTGACGCCGTGCAGACCAGGGACGACTGGGACACTCTCGGCATGCGTGCCACCCAGAGCCGTACCACCGTGCTGGACTCAGTGCACGTCGGTGCCGACCGGGTGCTGCGGCGGGTCGACCCCGGCCCGAATCCGGATCCGATCGTGTTCGGCATCTTCTCGGTCTTCGAACTGCTGCTCGCCTCGGTCTATGCCGGCATCGCCCAGCGTGCTCTGGAGCTGGCGGTCGAGACCGTCGGACGGCGGCGGTCGAAGAAGTCGGGCACGACCTACTCCCAGGACCCGGATATCCGCTGGCGGATTGCCAGCGCCGCCCTCGCGCTGGATGCGATCTGGCCCCAGCTCAGCCAGCTGACCAGGGACGTCGACACCCTCGCCGACCACGGCGCGCGCTGGTTCTCGCTGCTGGCCGGGGCGAAGGTGCGCGCCACCGAGACCGCAAAGTATGTCGTGGACGAGGCCATTCGGTGCTCTGGCGGCAGCTCCTACTACACCGCCAACGAACTGTCCCGGCTCTACCGGGACGTGCTGGCGGGGCTGTTCCACCCGTCCGACGACGAGTCCGCCCACAACACGGTGGCGAGCTACTGGCTGGGCCCGCTGGAGGCTTGACCGCGCACGCTGCCGGGGTCGTCCCATCGTGGCACCCGGCCAGGATCATCCTTTCGGAGGACCGGTCCCGCCGCCTGGGAGGACGTGACCGCGGGCGCCAGAACCTAGGTTTGCCGGTATGAGCACGTCTGTCTCGCCACCCGACTTCGCGCCCCATGCGGAGGACCTCACCCAGCCCGCCACACCCGGTATCGAGGCGGTCGGCCTCAAGCGTGCCTTCGGGGACGTCCGGGCTGTGGACGGGGTGACCTTCACCGCACCCGCTGGTGCGGTGACCGCCCTGATCGGCCCGAACGGTTCGGGGAAGACCACCCTGCTGCTGCTGCTCGCCGGGCTGCTGCGGCCGGATTCCGGCGGTGCCAGCATCAGCGGCCACGATGTCGTCACCGACAACCTCCAGGCCCGCTCGCAGATCGGCTGGATGCCCGATGTCTTCGGCACCTGGGACGCGCTCACCTGCACCGAGATCCTGTCCACCTTTGCCCGCGCCTACGGCCTCAGCAAGCCCGAGGCCAACCATCGGGCGATGGAACTGCTGGAGAAGGTCTACCTCTCCGAGTTCGCCCCCCGTCCGGCCCGGGTGCTCAGCCGTGGTCAGAAGCAGCGGCTGGGGCTCGCCCGCGCGCTGGTCCACGACCCGTCCGTGCTGCTGCTGGACGAGCCCGCTTCCGGGCTCGACCCCCGCTCCCGGATTGAACTACGCGATGTGCTGCGCGGATTGGCCGCCGACGGCCGGACGGTGCTGGTCTCCTCGCACGTGCTGAGTGAGCTCGAGGAGGTCTACGACCACGCGGTGTTCCTCTCCCAGGGACGCACGGTCGACATGGCGGCGGCCGCCCAGCCCACCGCGGCCAAGCGCGGCTGGCGGGTCGACGCCGTCGACCCGGTTGCGCTGCGCACCTTCCTCAACGACGCCGACATCCCCTGGCAGGCTGGCGCCGGTGGTGAGGTGATCGTGCAGCTCACCGGCTACGACTCGGCCGCCGAACTGGTCGGCGCCGCGGTGGCGGCCGGCGTCCCGCTGCACACCATCGCACCGTTGTCGGGGCGGCTCGAGGAGGCCTATCTCTCGCTGGACCAGGAGCGGGTATGAACGGCTGGACGCTGTCCTGGCACGGCCTGCGGGTTGTCACCGGGTTGGAACTGCGGCAGCGCATCCGCTCCCGCCGCTGGGTGATCGCCCTGATCGCCTGGTTCCTGCTGATCGGCGGGGTCACCACGCTGGTGATCTGGTCGCTCGACAAGTTGCACTGGGACAACAGCGGCTACAACCCGGGCCCGGTCGCCTTCGGCATCAACACCCTGTTCGTGCTCGGCATGGGCCTGGTGATCGCGCCGACCTTCACCGCCACCTCGATCAACGGCGACCGTGCCGCCGGTGTCCTGGCCACCCTGCAGGCAACCCGGCTCTCGGCCCTGGAGATCGCCGCCGGGAAGCTGGTGGCTGCCTGGCTGACCTCGGCGGTCTTCCTGGTGGTGGCGCTGCCGTTCGTGATCTGGTCGATGGTGCTCGGTTCGATCTCCTTCCTCCAGGTGGTGGTCTGCTTCGCGGTCGTCTTCGCCCTGGTGGCGGTGGTGTGTGCGATCGGGCTGGGCTGGTCGGCGCTGATCTCGCGCAGCGCCGGATCCACGGTGCTGACCTACCTGTGCGTGGTCGGCCTGGGGATCATCAGCCCGATGGTGATGGCGCTCTCCATCCCGTTCACCGTCGAGAACACCACCGTCCGGGTCTGGGGGCTGCCGGAGGCGGTCAACGACCAGTACAACGCGGACCTGGAGCGGTACTGGAACGACCATCCGGACGGGGACGGAGCCTCGCCCCCGGCGCCCCCGCTGAGCCAGTGCACCTGGAACGAGCAGAGCTACGACCAGGCACACCCGGAGCGGGTGTGGTGGATGATGGTGCCCAACCCGTTCGTGGTGGTCGCCGATGCCGCTCCGCTGCCGGAGGCCGCCCACGCCGGCCTGTCGAGCTACGTCGCGCAGACCGGTGACCCGCTGGCAGCGATCCGGCTGGGGGTCAGGACCCTCGCGCTGGGGCCGGAAAGGGAGCGGGACGACTGCATCCAGATGTACTACAGCCTCGGCTACATCGTCGACTGGAACGACGACGGCAGCCCGAGGGTGACCACGGAGGACGGCACGCCCGTCCCGGTGAACTCGCCGGTGAAGCGGGTCACCGTCGAGACCGGTGCACCGAGCTGGCCGTGGGGCCTGGGGGTCAACCTGTTGATCGGGGCGGCCTTCTTCTGGGTGGCGGTGAACCGGCTGCGGATCCCGTACGGCACCCTTCCCAAGGGCCAGCGCGTGGCCTGACGAGGCTCCGCACGACGCTCGCACCGAGCCGCCCTGTGCCGGAGCCCGCGACCCGGGCCAGGTGGACGGACAGTCGCCGCGCGGGCCGGCCTAACCGCCGGCCTGGGCGACCCCGGTCTCGTAGGCGACCACCACCGCCTGCACCCGGTCGCGGACGCCGAGCTTGGTGAGGATGTGCCGGACGTGGGTCTTGATCGTGGTCTCGGACAGGAAGAGTCGGGCGGAGAGCTCGGCGTTGGACAGTCCGCAGGCGATCAGCTCAAGGATCTCCCGCTCGCGTTCGGTCAGGCTGGCGATCCGCGGATCTTCCCCGGCCGGCAGGCCGGTGGTGCCGGTGGCGACGTGGGAGAGCAGCCGGCGGGTGGCGGACGGGGCGACCACCGCGTCCCCGGTGTGGACGGTGCGGATCGCCGCCAGCAGGTCGGACGGCGGGGCGTTCTTCAGCAGGAAGCCGGAGGCCCCTGCCCGGATCGCGCTGAGCAGGTACTCGTCCAGGTCGTAGGTGGTCAGCATCACCACGCGGGGGCCGTCGACCGGTGCGGCCAGGATCTGGCTGGTGGCCTCGATGCCGTCCATCCCCGGCATCCGGACGTCCATCAGGATGACATCGGTGGGGCTGCGGGCCAGCCGGACCGCCTCGGCGCCGGTGTCGGCCTGCCAGGCCACCCGCATGTCGTCCTGGGCGTCGATCACCATCGCCAGCCCGGCCCGGACCAGCTGCTGGTCGTCCACCAGCCCCACCCGGATCTGCTCAGTCATGCTCTTCCTCTGTCTGTGCCAGTGCGTCGTCGTTCAGGGACGGGAGCACCGCCCGCACCCGGAAGCCACCGGTCTCCTGCGGTCCCGCTTCGCAGAACCCGCCGACCACCTCGGCCCGCTCGCGCATCCCGATCAGCCCCAGCCCACGGTTGTCACAGGTGCTGGGGTGCCCGGGGTCGCCGGAGTCGGTGACGGTCAGCACCACCTCGTTCGCCAGCCAGTTCTCGGTGACCATCACCCGCGCGCCGGGCGCGTGTTTCATGACATTGGTGAGCGCCTCCTGGCAGATCCGGTAGAGCGCCAGCCCGACCGCCGACGGCAGCCGGCGGGGCGCGCCCAGCCGGACGAATCGTGCCTCCACGCCGGCGTTGCGGGCGTCCTCGACGAGTTCGGCCACCTCGGACTGCTCCGGGACGGGGGAGAGTTCGGGGCCGCCACCGCCGTCCCGCAGGATGCCGAGGATGCGGCGGGTGTCGGCCAGCGCCACCCGTCCGGTGTCGGCGATGGTGAGCAAGGCCCGTTCGGTGGCGTCCGGGTCGGCGGTGACGTAGCTGCCACCGTCGGCCTGGGCGATCATGATCGACAGCGAGTGCGCGATCACGTCGTGCATCTCCCGCAGGATGCGGGTGCGTTCGGCGCTGACGGCCTGCTCGACCTGGTGCTCCTGCTCGGCCTGGGCGATGGCCGCCTCGGCCGCGATCGACTGCTGGAGTTCGCTGCGGGACCGGCGCAGCGCCACCGCCAGGACGACGGTGCCGGCCAGCCCGGCCACCGCCAGGACGGCCAGCACAACCAGCAGAACGGACTCCATCTGGTTCAGTGACCGGTCTCGAGCCAGCCCCGGGCCAGTGCCCGCCAGCCGATCAGCAGGATCGCCAGCGTGATCGCAGTGACCAGGGCGAACGCGCCCTTCGCGGTGTCGCCGGCGAGCAGCCGCAGGCCGATCCCGCCGGCGGCGGTGACCAGCCAGACGATCAGCCCCGACAGCCACCACGAGCCGCCGCCGAGCCAGGAGGCGAGCAGCGAACCGACCACGGCCGCCACCACGAACGGCCACGCCGTCCGCACCAGGCCGGGCAGGAAGGCGTCCTCGCCGTGGGAGATCCGCCCGATCGCCGCGAAGACGATCGTCAGCACGACGTCGACGGCCAGCGTCACGATGATCCGCATGGGAACGACCCTAGCGGGTGCCGGCAGGGTAGGGCCGCACCCCGGGCGGGGCCGGGCACCGGGCCAGCCCCGAGTGGCCGAGCTGAGGTTACCGTCCGCCCCTGATGCACGATGTGGGGCCCAAGGACGGTGGGCCGATCCGGACGAGCGTCGTAGTCCGGGGGCGGCGGGTGGCAGGGGCCGCGGCTACACCGCGGCGATCGTCCCGGTGAGCAGCAGGACGGCGATCACCGCGGCCAGCACCACCCGGTAGACGATGAACGCGGTGAAGTCGTTGTGGGCGACGAACTTCAGCAGCCAGGCGATGGAGACGTAGGCGACCACGCCGGAGACCAGGGTGCCGAGCCCGGTCGCCACCCAGCCGGCGCCACCGGCGATGTTGTGGAACTGGCTGGCGGCCTCGAAGACGCCGGAGGCGATCAGCGTGGGGATGCCGAGGAAGAAGCTCATCCGGGTGGCGCTGACCCGGTCGATGCCCAGCAGCAGCCCGCCGGAGATGGTTGCGCCCGACCGGGACACACCGGGGATCAGCGCGACAGCCTGGACGATACCGAGGATCGCGCCGTCCTTGACCGTGATCGATCCCTCGCCGCGGGTGCTCTTGGCCAGCCGATCGGCGATGAACATCACGATGCTCCAGCCCAGCAGGCCGAACACCACCGCCCACAGGCTGCGCAACGGCCCCTCGACGAGGTCCTTCAGCGCGAGGGCCAGCACGGCGGTGATCGCGAAGCCGGCGATGATCGCCCAGCCCATCTTGTAGTCCGGGTCGGAGCGGCGCTCGGCGTGGAACAGCCCGGCGAACCAGGCGGTCGCGAACCGGACGATGTCGGACCAGAAGTAGATGATCGACGCCACCATCGCACCGACCTGGATGATCGCGGTGAAGGCGGTCACACTCGGGTCGGCGATGCTGAAGCCGAGCAATTTCTCCACCAGGGTGAGATGCCCCGTGCTCGAGATCGGCAGGAACTCGGTGACGCCCTCGACGATCCCCAGAAGAATCGCCTGCCACCATTCGATCATGTCGGTCCCTCTCACCCGGTTGCTGGAGCGGCGCCAGCATAGTTGGTCGCTGGCTGCCGACCGCCCGCCGTGTCAGCGCGCCGGCCATGCGGCCACCGCGGCGTGGAAAGGCGATCCTGGTGCGACCGAACCGTCGAACCTCTGCCACCTCAGGAGTGGACGACGATCTCCACCCGCTGGAACTCCTTGACCTCGGTGTAGCCGGTGGTGGCCATCGCCTTGCGCAGCGCGCCCACCAGGTTCATCGTGCCGTCCGGGGTGTGCGAGGGGCCGTTCAGGATCTCCTGCAGTGTTCCGATGGCGCCGAACTTCACCCGCTCGCCGCGCGGCAGGGTGGGGTGCCAGGCCTCCGGGCCCCAGTGGTAGCCCTTGCCGGGGGCCTCGGTGGCACGGGCCAGCGGCGAGCCGACCATGACGGCGTCCGCACCACAGGCGATCGCTTTGGCGATGTCGCCGGACTTGCCCAGGGCGCCGTCCGCGATCACGTGGACGTAGCGGCCGCCGGACTCGTCTAGGTAGTCGCGCCGGGCCTCGGCCACGTCCGCCAGCGCGGAGGCCATCGGCACCTCGACACCCAGGACATTGCGGGTGCGCTTGGTGGCACCGCCGCCGAAACCGACCAGGACGCCGGCCGCGCCGGTACGCATCAGGTGCAGCGCCGACTGGTAGGTCGCGCAGCCGCCCACGATCACCGGCACGTCCAGCTCGTAGATGAACTTCTTCAGGTTCAGCGGTTCGGCGTCCTTGGCGACGTGCTCGGCGGAGACCGTGGTGCCGCGGATCACGAAGAAGTCGACTCCGGCCTTCTCCACCACCGGCGCGAATTCAACGCAGGATTGCGGCGACAGCGCACCGGCCGAGGGCACCCCGGCCTCGCGGATCTCCGCGATCCGGGCGGTGATCAACTCGGCCTTGATCGGCTCGGCGTAGAGCTGCTGCATCCGCTTGGTGGCGGCGACCTTGTCCTCGATGCCCGCCAGCTCGTCCAGCAGCGGCTGCGGGTCGGCGTAGCGCGTCCACAGCCCCTCCAAGTTGAGCACCCCGAGCCCGCCCAGCCTGCCGAAGGCGATCGCGGTCGCCGGCGACATCACCGAGTCCATCGGGGCGGCGACGATCGGGAAGTCGAAGGTCAGGGCGTCGATCCGCCAGGAGAGGTTGACTTCCTCCACCCCGCGAGTGCGACGAGTGGGGACGATGGCGATGTCGTCGAACCCGTAGACGGGCACGGCGCGCTTGGAACGCCCGATATCGATCATGGTGGTCTCTTCAGCTTCCTTGCTCAGGGCCTGGTGGTGGTGTAGTTGGGTGCCTCGATGGTCATCTGGATGTCGTGCGGGTGCGATTCCCGCAGCCCGGCGGAGGTGATCCGGACGAACCGGCCCTTCTCGTGCAGTTCGTCGATGGTGGCTGAGCCGGTGTAGAACATCGACTGCCGCAGCCCGCCGACCAACTGGTAGGCGACCGCCGCCAGCGGGCCGCGGTAGGGCACCTGGCCCTCGATGCCCTCGGGGATCAGCTTGTCGTCGGAGTCGATGTCGCCCTGGAAGTAGCGGTCGCGGGAGTAGGACGCCTTGCGTCCGCGCTTGGCCATCGCGCCCAGCGAGCCCATCCCGCGGTACGACTTGTACTGCTTGCCGTTGATGAACACCAGTTCGCCGGGGCTCTCCTCGCAGCCGGCCAGCAGCGAGCCCAGCATCACCGCGTCCGCACCGGCGACCAGGGCCTTGGCGATGTCGCCGGAGTACTGCAGGCCGCCGTCCCCGATCACCGGGACGCCCGCCGGGCGGCAGGCGCGGGCTGCGTCGTAGATCGCGGTCACCTGGGGCACGCCGACCCCGGCGACCACCCGGGTGGTGCAGATCGACCCCGGCCCGACGCCGACCTTGACGCCGTCCACACCGGCCTCGACCAGGGCCTTGGCTCCGGCGTAGGTGGCGATGTTCCCGCCGATGATGTCGATATCACGGGCCCGCGGCTCGGCCTTCAGCCGGGCGATCATGTCGATCACCCCGCGGGAGTGCCCGTGGGCGGTGTCGACCACGATCGCGTCCACGCCGGCGTCGATCAGGCCCATCGCCCGCTCCCAGGCGTCACCGAAGAAGCCGATCGCCGCGCCCACCCGCAGCCGACCCTGAGGATCCTTCGAGGCCAGCGGGTACTTGTCGGACTTCACGTAGTCCTTCAGCGTGATCAGGCCGGTCAGCCGGCCGTCGGCGTCAACCAGCGGCAACTTCTCGATCTTGTGCTGGGCGAGCAGCTTCAGCGCCTGGTCGGCGGGGATCCCGGGGGCGCCGGTGACCAGTGGCATCGGAGTCATCACCTCGCGGACCAGCCGGGTCGGGTCGTCCTCGAACCGCATGTCGCGGTTGGTCACGATGCCGAGCAGGTGGCCGTCCGGATCGACTACCGGGATGCCGGAGATCCGGAAGTGGGCGCACAGGTCGTCGGCCTCGCCGATGGTGGCGTCCGGGCCGATGGTGATCGGGTCATCGACCATGCCTGCCTCGGAGCGCTTCACCCGGTCGACCTCGCGGGCCTGCTTGTCGGCGGACATGTTGCGGTGCAGGATGCCCATCCCGCCCTCGCGGGCCATCGCGATCGCCATCCGCGCCTCGGTGACGGTGTCCATCGCGGCGCTCAGCAGCGGCAGCTTCACCTCGATCCGCCGGCTCAACCGGGTGGTGGTGTTCACGCCGGACGGAATCACGTCCGACTCGTTGGGGAGCAGCAGCACATCGTCATAGGTCAGACCGAGGGCAGCGAACGGGCCGGGAACACCGGACGGGGTCAGTTCTGCGGGATCGTGCACAGCGCTCTCAATCCGATAGGCGGCGACGGGCCCTCATTCTATGCCCGTGGCCTTCCCGCCCGGCATCGCGGCGAAGGCACGTGAGATGTGCGGGTGCCGGAAACTGAACCCTGCCTCCAGCAGTCTGGCGGGGATCGCCCGGGTGGAGGAGAGCAGGGCGTCGGTGACGAACTCGCCGCCGAACAGGGCTTTGACCGCCACCAGCGGGGTGGGTACCAGGGTCGGGCGGTTGAGGAAGCGTCCGTAGGCGCGGGTGAAGGCGGCGTTGGTGACCGGATGTGGTGCGGTCAGGTTGAACGGCCCGGTGAGGTCGGAGCCGAGCAGGAAGATCATCGCGCGGATGTGGTCGGGCAGGCTGATCCAGCTGACGAACTGCCGGCCGTCGCCGATCCGGCCGCCCAGGCCGAGGGCGAACAGCGGGCGCTGGATCGCCAGGAAGCCGCCCTCGGGGGCCAGGACGTGGCCGGTGCGCAGCGTCACCGTGGGCACCGCCGAGTGTCCGGCGGCCGCCTCCCAGTCGTGGCACAGCCCGGCCAGAAAGCCACGGCCGCCCGGGAACTGCTCGTCGACGATCTCGATCCCGGTGTTGCCGTAGTAGCCGACAGCGGAGGCGTTCAGCATCCGCTGACAGCGGCCGTCGGGTTCCAGGCTGGTGACGATGGTCAGCGTGGTGACGATCCGGGAGCGCCGCAGCGCCGCCTTGCGCTCCTTCGTCCAGCGACCGCCGGCGATCGAGGTGCCGGCGAGGTTCACCACCGCGTCCACGTCGGCCAGGCCCGGCGCATCGATCCGGCCGGCGTCCGGGTTCCAGTGGCGCTGGGCGGCCGCGGTCGGCCGTCCCCGGACCAGCCGGATCACCTCGTGGCCGGAACCGGTGAGCTCGCGGGCGAGCGCCGTCCCGAGCATGCCCGAACTCCCGGCGATAGCGACCCGCATGCCCCGATCCTGCCATGCCCGGCAAGTGGCCGGCCGTGACGGACGAGGTTCGGTCGAGCCTCAGCGATGCAGGATGGCGGTCTGGATCGCGTTCCAGTTCACGAAGCCGAGGGCGAACCCGTAGACCCAGCGGCGCTGGGTGCGGGTCAGCGGTACCAGGCCGAGCAGGGCCAGCGCCCAGGGCAGGTACCAGGGGTGCAGGGCCTGGCCGCCGACGACGACCACCAGGGCGCCCCAGGCAAGGGCTGAGAGCGGACGGTCGGAGAACCGCACCAGCACCCAGCCCAGCACCGCGATCATGATCAGCGTGCTGGCCGCCCCGGCGACGACCTGGAAGCCGGTGGAGTCGAGCCCGACCAGTTCGATCACCCAGGCGATCCCCTTGACCACCGTCGGCAGCGGGGCGGGGGTTGGTGCCGCTCCCATCAGGTCGAGCCAGCCGAGCCAGCCGAAACCGAGGCCGGAGACGACGCAGATCCCGGCGAAGGTCACCAGCGCGACGGCGGTGGCGATCGCCGTCCGCCAGCCGAGCAATTTCAGCCGCGGAAGCAGCGGGAGTGCAGCCAGGCGGGCGGCCACCGGCAGCGCGGCCACCGCCACCACCGCGAGCCCGCCCTGCTGCTTCAGCGCCATCGCGACGCCGACGAGGATCGGTGCGGCGACCAGGCTGACCACCGGGCGGGGGAAGCGCAGCACGAGCCAGAGTGCCACCAGGGTGACGGCGAGCATCGGCGCATCGTTGTGTGCGCCGCCGATGAAGTGGATCACCAGTAGGGGGTTCAGCAGGCCCAGCCAGACGGCCACGCGAGGTGCGGGGGTCCTGCTCACGCGCGAGGTTTCGACGGGCGAGGTCTTGACGGGCGGGGTCGGCCGCGAGGAACGGACGGCCACGCGAGGTGGCTGGGCCGCGACCGGCTGCGTGCTCCCGGCCGGTGCGGGCTCCGGGCGGGCGCGTCCGAGCAGGTCGGCGATCCGGGGGATCGCCCAGCCCATCACGGCGACCGACAGCAGCACCGGCAGCCGCATGCCGATGATCGACCACCAGGGGTGGGCGCCGGCCAGGGCGACGACCGCCTTGTGCACCAGCAGGGCGAGCGGGGGATAGGCGACCCCCCGTCCGGCCCACAGCGAGTCGACCTGACCGGCGAACGGTCCACCGGCACCGGTGAGGCCGACGTCATAGGGGTTGAGCCCCTGGAACTGGATCCAGCCCAGGTCGGCGTACAGCGCGGGATCCATGCTGAGTACCGGGGCGGTGAACAGCAGCGGGAGGCTCCACAGCGCCAGCGCGGTGCCGGCATGGATCGGCGGGACGCCCCGGCGGGGACGCACCTGCCACCACGCCCAGCTGAGCAGCGCGACCCCCACGATGATGAAGATCTTGTCCAGCGGCATCGGTGCCAGGCCGCCGAAGAAGGCGACCCCGGCGTTGGGCCAACCAGTGGCAGCGTAGGCGTACTCACCGTTCGCGCTGCCCCAGGCAACCAGCCCGGTGCCGGCCACTCCGAGCCAGACGTAGGGATTCCGCAGTGAACTGGCGATCGGTTCCATGGCTCCTTTGGGGTTCGGTGGCCGGCCCCACCAGCCTATCCAGCCCCCTCGCCCCACCCCCGTTTGTGCGGGGTTCAGCCGGGAAAGTGTGCTCCAGTTCTGGACCGAACTCCGCACAAACGGGGGTGGTGGGGGTGGGAGAGCGATGAGCAGAGATGAGAGTCTGTTCATCCGTCCATCGAGTGCGCAACCATGAGCCATGAGCACTGATCGCCTGCCCGGGATGGGCGCACTGGTGGCCGCGGACGGGATCGGCTTCCGGGTCTGGGCGCCGCACGCCACAGCGGTGGCGGCGGTGGGCACCTTCAACGACTGGGACGCCGCCGCCACGCCGCTGGAAGCCGAGGACGACGGCTACTGGTACGGCTTCGACGCCCGGGCGAAGGTGGGCGACGAGTACCGGTTCGAGCTGGTCAACGGCGAGCAGCGGCTCTCCAAGATCGACCCCTACGCCGCGCAGGTCACCAACTCGGTGGGCAACGGGGTGATCTACGACCACGCGAGCTTCGACTGGGAGGGGGACGACTTCCGCTGCCCGCCCCACAACGAGCTGGTGATCTACGAGCTTCATGTCGGCACCTTCGCCGACGACAACCCCGACGGCGTCGGCGACCTGCACGATGTCGGCGAGAAGCTTGACCACATCGTGAAGCTGGGCGCCAACGCCATCCAGATCATGCCGGTGGCCGAGTTCGCCGGCGACTACTCCTGGGGCTACAACCCCGCCCACATCTTCGCCGTCGAGAGCGCCTACGGTGGCCCGGAAGCCCTGAAGTCGCTGGTGAAACAGGCCCACCGCCGCGGCATCGCGGTGATCCAGGACGTGGTCTACAACCACTTCGGCCCCTCCGACCTGAACCTGTGGCAGTTCGACGGCTGGAGCCAGGACGGCTTGGGTGGCATCTACTTCTACAACGACTGGCGCTCGGCCACGCCCTGGGGCGACACCCGTCCCGACTACGGACGCGGCGAGGTGCGGCAGTTCATTCACGACAACGCCCTGATGTGGCTGTCCGCCTTCCACGCCGACGGGCTGCGCTACGACATGACCCCCTACATGCGCAGCGTGGACGCCACCACCACCGACATCCCCGAGGGCTGGAGCCTGTGCCGCTGGATCAACACCGACATCCGGCAGCGGTACCCGGACAAGATCCTGATCGCCGAGGACCTGCACTCCGATCCGTCGGTCAGCTCGACCGATGACGACGGCGGCGGCTTCCACGCCCAGTGGGACGCCCAGTTCGTCCATCCGGTGCGGGAGGCGATCATCGTCGCCGACGACGCCTGGCGCTCCACCGCGGAGGTGGCCACGGCAATCGGCTACCGCTACGGTGGCGACGCCTTCGCCCGGGTGATCTACACCGAGTCCCATGACGAGGTGGCCAACGGCCAGGCCCGGGTGCCGCAGGAGGTGGACGCCGACGATCCGACCGGCTGGTACGCCCGCAAGCGCTCGACCCTGGGCGCCGGGCTGGTGTTCACCTCGCCCGGCATCCCGATGATCTTCCAGGGCCAGGAGTTCCTGGAGGGCGGCTGGTTCCGCGACGACGTCCCGCTGGACTGGGACCAGGATCAGGAGTTCTCCGGGATCGTCCGGCTGTATCGCGACCTGATCCGGCTGCGGCGCAACACCGCCGGGCGGACGGCCGGCCTGACCGGGTCGGGGCTGACGATCTTCCACAACAACGACGACGCCAACGTGCTGGCCTTTCAGCGCTGGCGCGACCACGGCCCGGGCGATGATGTCGTGGTGGTGGCAAACCTGTCCCGCGAGCCGTGGTCCGGTTACAGGATCGGCCTGCCCGCGGCTGGAACCTGGCGGCTGTTGTTCAACAGCGACGCGGCGGTCTACTCCGACAGCTTCGGCGACCATCCCAGCGGCGATCTGCTCGCTGAGGGAGAGAAGTATGACGGGCTGGACGCCAGCGCCGAACTCACCATTGCTGGCTACTCCCTGCTGATCTACGGCTGGAGCGGCTGAGGCCCGCTCCCTCCTCCGGGCCCCTCTGGCCGGCGCCTCATCGAGCGCCACTGTTCGCGCCGAGCGCTCGACCTTAGGGTGGGGCGGTCGGCGCGTAGGCAGGCGCTCGGTTCTGGAAGGGGAGCGGTCGGCGCGTAGGGGTGGCGGTGAGTGCCGAGGGTTGACGTCCGTCCGGTTCGGTGGTTACCTAGTTGGGTAATGAACCATCGAACCTGAGGTTTGAGATGGACGAAGGACGGGCGCTCTTTCTGCAGATCGCCGAGCGGATCGAGGATTCGATCGTGGACGGCAGTCTGCCGGAGGAGACCCAGGCGCCCTCGACCAACGAGCTCGCCGCCTTCTACCGTATCAACCCCGCCACCGCGGCGAAGGGGGTGAACATGCTCGTGGAAGCCGGTGTCCTCTCCAAACGTCGGGGGGTGGGGATGTTCGTCGCAGCGGGCGCCCGGGAGGCGCTGCTCGCCCGTCGTCGTGCCACCTTTGCCGAGAGCTACCTGCGTCCCTTGCTCGCCGAGGCCGCCCGCCTCGGGCTGAGCCCCGACGAGGTCGCCGCCCTGATCCGAACCGATACCCCCACCGAAGGAGCATTCTCATGACTGCCGTGATTCAGGCCAGTCACCTCACCAAGCGGTACGGCGACACCCTCGCCCTGGACGGCGTCAGCTTCACCATCGAAGCCAACACGATCTACGGGTTGCTGGGACGCAATGGCGCTGGAAAGACCACCGCGATGTCGATCCTGACCGCGCAGAACTTCGCCACCTCGGGCACCGCCCGGGTGTTCGGCGAGAACCCGTACGAGAACGAGCGGGTGCTGCCCCGGATGTGTTTCGTCCGAGAGAGCCAGAAGTACCCCGATGACGCGACTGCGCGTCACGCGCTGAAAATGGCCAGCCTGTTCTTCGCGAACTGGGATGCCGCGTTGGCGGCGCGCCTGGTTGACGACTTTCAGCTCCCCATGAAGAAGCCGATCAAGAAGCTCTCCCGCGGCCAGCAGTCGGCAGTGGGGGTGATCATCGGACTGGCATGTCGGGCCGAGATCACCTTCTTCGACGAGCCCTACCTGGGCCTGGACGCGGTCGCCCGTCAACTGTTCTACGACCGACTGCTGGAGGACTACTCCGAGCACCCCCGGACGATCATCCTCTCCTCACACCTGATCGACGAGGTCGCGGACATGCTTGAACGGGTGATCGTGGTCGAACGCGGCCGGATCCTGCTGGACGACGAGACGGACGCCATCCGCTCTCGCGCGGCGACCATCGTCGGCAACGCTGAGGATGTCGAGAGGTTCGTCGCCGGTCGCGAGGTGATCCATCGCGAGAGCCTGGGTCGGGTTACCAGCGCCACGGTGTTCGGCGAACTGACCGAGACCGAACGTCAGCAGATCACTGGGACCGGGCTGGATCTCGCACCGGTCTCACTGCAGCAACTTGTCGTGCGGCTCACCATGCGTGACGACTGGAGCAATGGCAACGCCAAGCAGGAGGTGGCGGCGTGAACCGGGTGTTCAAGGTTGCGCGGATGCAGCTGATCAACAAGCAGACCTTCCTCTGGGTGCCGCTGATGATCATCGGCGGCGCCTTCGTGATCAGCTGGCTGATCTTCGCGATCCTGCGGCTTCCGACGGGCGCGAGCGGTTTCAACGGTGCCGCCCAGGCGCCGCTGTGGTACTTCGCCATCGTCGGCGTCCAGAGCCTCACCCTCACCTTTCCCTTCTCGCAGGCGCTGAGCGTCACCCGGCGGACCTTCTTCCTGGGCACGATGCTGGTGGCGGTCGCGTCCGGGATGGTCGTGGCGACGCTCTACGTCGTCCTGGCGCCGCTCGAGCGGGCCAGCAACGGCTGGGGAGTCCAGTCCGACATGTTCAACGTCGTCTGGGTCACCGATGGCCCGTGGTATCACGCCTGGGTGTTCTTCCTCGCCCTGACGATGGTCTTCTTCCAGGCCGGCCTCTGGGCGGCGACGATCTACAAGCGCTGGGGCGCCACGGTGCTGACGACGGTGCTGGTCGGCCTAGGGCTGGTTCTGGTCGGCCTGCTCGCACTGGTTGCCTGGCAGAACTGGTGGACTCACCTCGGCAGTTGGTTCGTCGTCCAGACCCCGCTCTCGCTGGGTGGCTGGATGTTGCTGCTATCCGCGGTGCTCGCGTCCTCCGCCTTCTTGGTGCTGCGGCGGGCGGTTCCGTAGCCGGGACGGGGCGGTTCAGCCCTTCACCGCCCCGCTCATCCCGGCGCCGCGCAGGAATGCCCGCTGGAAGACCAGGAACATGATCACCGGAACCACCGTCGAGATCGCCAGCGCGGCCAGGAAGACACCCAGGTCGGTCTGCGCCTGGATGCTCGGCAGCCGTACCGACAACGGCTGCAGATCGGGCTGCTTGAGCACCAGCAGCGGCCACAGGAAGTCCTTCCAGCTGGCGATGATCGCGAACACCGAGGCCACGCCGAGGATCGGCTTCGACATCGGCAGCACGATCGCGGTGAACAGCCGGAAGGGCCCGGCGCCGTCCACCCGGGCGGCCTCGAAGACCTCGTGGGGCAGTGAGTCGAAGAACCGGGCGACGATCATCACGTTGAAGGCGCTGGCCGCGGACGGCAGCCAGACCGCCCAGTAGGTGTTGAGCAGCGAGTGCCCGATCAGCGGCGGGTTCAGCACCGTGAGGTAGAGCGGCACCAGCAGCACCACTGCGGGGACGAACAGCGTGGAGATCACCAGGCCGTTCAGCAGCTTGGCGTACTTCGGCCGCAGCACCGACAAGACATAGCCGCCGGTGGTCGCCACCAGCAGCTGGAAGAACCACGACCCGGCCGCCAGTACCACGGTGTTGAGGAAGTACCGGTTGATCTGCACCTCGTTCCACGCCCGGGTGAGGTTCTCCCAGCGGATGCCGTTCGGGAACAACGCCAGCGGGGTACGCAGGATGTCCTGGGTGGGAGTGACCGCGAACTTCACCAGCAACAGCAAGGGCCCCAGGCAGGCGACCACCAGCAGGACGAAGAGCACAACGTTGATCACGCCCAGCGACACCGCTACGGCGGGGCTGCGCCGGTCGGACTCCGACAACACACCGCGGTCGCCGGTGACCAGCGCCGCCCGGCTCCGGCGGCGCCTCCCGCCCGATGACGCGGCGCTCGCCGCCACGGCCGGCTGTGGATCGGTGACGGCACTCATGACTGACTCCAGGAACGGGTGAGCCGGAAGTAGACCAGCGAGAAGATCGCCAGGAAGACCGCCAGCATCATGCTGAGCGCGGTGGCGGCACCGTAGTCGGAGCCCAGTGAGGCGCCGAAGGCGTAGTTGTAGATCATCAGCAGGACGGTCAGGGTGGCCTTGTTCGGCCCGCCGCCGGTGAACAGGTAGGGCTCCAGGAAGACCTGCGCGGTGGCGATCAGCTGCAGGATCAGCGTGATGAACAGCACCCCGCGCAACTGGGGCAGCGTGACGTGCCAGATCTTGCGCCAGACCCCGGCCCCGTCCAGTTCGGCGGCCTCGTACAGTTCGCCCGGGACGCCGACCAGCGCGGCCAGATAGATGATCAACGTGCCACCGGCTCCGGCCCAGGTGGCTTCGAGAACCAGCGAGGGCATCGCCCAGGCGCTGTCGTTCAGCCAGGGGAACGGCCCCAGGCCCACCCACCCGAGCAGCTGGTTGAACACTCCGGTTGGTGAGCCGTCATAGAAGAATCGCCACAGCAGCACGGCGACCACCGGCGGCACCACGACCGGCAGGTAGGCCAGGGCGGTGTAGAAACCCTTCAGCCGCCGCATCTCGTTCAGCAGGACGGCGCCGATCAGCGGCAGCGGGAACCCGATCAGCAGTGCCAGCAGAGCGAAGTAGCCGGTGTTGCGGATCGCGATCGGCAGGTCCGGGTCGGTCAGCACCCAGACGAAGTTGTCCAGGCCGACCCAGGTGGAGGTACCGGTCAGGTTGGTCTCCTGGAAGGCCATCACCATCGACCGCAGGATCGGCCACAGCGAGAACAGCCCGAAGATGAGGATCATCGGCAGCGCGAACCCGAGCGTGGTGAGGCCGCCACGCCGAACCCAGCCGGTCAGGCTCGGCCGGCGACGGGTGGGTGACGGTGCGACTGTCATCCTGCTCCTCGATCGGTGGTGACCCTGGTGGGAGTCGTGGTGGGCCGGACCACTCTGGCTGATCCGGCCCACCGTTGCGGGCACCTCAGCGCTGGGCCTTGTTGATCGCGCGCTGCGCGGTCTTGGTGGCATCGGCCAGCAGGGCGTTGATGTCGGCGTTCTTGTCGGTCAGCACCGCCTGGACCGCCGGGTCGAGCGCGGCGTAGACGTCCTGGGTGGCCACGGCGGGCTCGTTGAGGATCGTCGCCGAACCGATCTTGTCGGTGAAACCGGTCATCTGGTCGAGTGGGACGTTGATCAGCGGCTTGATCCAGGCGCGGTACTGGGCGAGGTTCTCGTCGGAGAAGATCGGCAGCTCCGGGGTGCCGACCGGCTGTTTGTCGTCGAAGGCCTGCTGGTTGAAGGCCAGAGCGGCCTCTTCGCTGGTGTAGCGGGAGAGGTACCAGTGCGAGATCCACTTCGCGGCAGCCAGCTTCACGTCATCGGAGACGCCGGCCTTGACCGCTGCCATGGTGCCGCCGCCGAGGATGCCGGCGTCAGTGCCTTCCAGCGGGATCATGGTCAGCCCGTAGATGTCGGGGTTGATCGCGTTCGCCTGCACCAGGGAGGTGTAGACGTCCTGCCCGGAGGTGTACATGCCGACCTGGCCGGCGGCGAAGGCCTGGTTGATCGAGCCCCAGTCGTAGGTGAAGTTGGAGCCCATCGCGTTGTCGGCCCAGCGCAGGTCCTTCAGGAACTGCAGGGCTGCCTTGGTGGCGTCGTTGTCGACGGTGGCGGTCGCCTTGCCGTCCGTCCCGACCGTCTCCATCCGGCCGCCGCGGGCGTAGGTGGCCACGGTCAGTTGCCAGCCGCCGGTGTTGTTGGTGGCCATCTGGGAGTAGCCCGCCGCACCGGTCTTGTCGGCGATCTGCTTGGCGTAGCTGCGCACCTCGTCCCAGGTCGTGGGGGGCTTGTCCGGGTCGAGTCCGGCCTTGGTGAACAGTTCGCGGTTGTAGTGCAGGCCGATGCCGTAGACCGACTTGGCCGGGATCGCGTAGGCGTGGCCGTCCGCACCCTGACCGTACTGCAGCACGTTCGGATTGAACGCGCCACCGAAGGGGAATTCGGTCAGGTAGTCGTTCATGTCGGAGATCTGGCCGTTGGCGATCAGCGCCTTGGCGTCGGTGAACGGGATCTCGAAGACGTCGGGCAGGGTGCTACCGGCGAGGTCGGCGGCGAAGGTGGTCGCCTTCCACTCATATTCCTTGGTGGTGACCGTGATGTCCGGGTTGGCTGCTTCGAACAGCTTCACCTGATTGGCGAGGTTCTCCTGCGCCTCGGGGGTGGCGCCGGGCAGCAGGCCGACGACGGTGAGGTCAACGTGGACCGGGGCGGAGTTGGCCGGCGGTTCGGAAGAAGTTCCCGGTGCCGGCGCTGACGGGGACGGTGTGGTGGCACTGCAGGCGACGGCGGAGGCCGCCAGGGCGACCACCCCAAGGCCTGCGATGGCCCTGCGGATTGTTGCGGACATCTTCGTCGGTTTCCTTTCTCGGCGTGGTCCCGCCCGGTAGCTACCTGGTGGGCTCGCGGTGGTCAACTGGTTGGGGATCGGGATCGGGGAGTCGCAGCCAGGCCGCGCTGTCGGTGTCGAGGCGGTGGTCGGACAGCGGCCGGCTGGCCAGGAGTATCCCGGCGTCGACCGGCAGCCGGACGGGGGCGCTGCCGAGGTTCACCACGCAGCCGAACCGGCCACGGGTGAAGGCGAGCACATCGGGGCCGAGTTCCCACCAGGCGAACCGGCCGGTGCGCAGGTCGGCGGTTTGCCGGCGCAGTCGCAGCGCGCGGCGGTAGAGCCACAGCATCGACTCGGGGTCGGCGTCCTCGGCATCCACGGCGTACTCGCCCCACCAGGTGGGCTGGGGTAGCCAGGGCCGGGTGGGGGCGAGCACCCGCCCCGCGGCGGCGGGTAGGCCGGGAACGGGGGTGGAGAAGCCGTGATTGGCAGCTGGGTCGGCGGTCCAGGGCAACGGGACGCGACAGCCGTCCCGGCCCGGGTCGGTGCCGCCGGAGCGGTAGTGCATCGGATCCTGGATGACGTCCAGCGGGAGCTCCTCGTCCTCGGGCAGGCCGAGTTCGTCACCCTGGTAGAGGTACAGGCAGCCCGGCAGCGCGGCGGTGAGCAGGCAGGCTGCCCGGGCGCGGACTCGTCCCCGTTCCAGGTCGGTGGGCGTGCCGAATCGCTTGGCGGCGAAGGCGAAGGAGGTTTCCTGCCGCCCGTAGCGGGTGACCGGGCGGGTGACGTCGTGGTTGGAGAGCACCCAGGTGGCCGGCGCTCCGACCTCGCGGTGGGCGGCCAGGGTGGCCTCGATCGAGGCGCGCAGTTCGGCGGCCTGCCAGGGCCGGGACATGAAGTCGAAGTTGAACGCGGTGTGCATCTCGTCGGGACGCAGGTAGGCGGCGAACCGCTGCACGTCAGGCAGCCAGATCTCGCCGACCAGCACCCGGGGCGGGTGATAGGAGTCGGCGATCCGACGCCAGGAACGGTAGACGTCGTGGATCTCATCACGGTCGATGAACGGGTGCTGGCCGGGTGGGATGGACGCCTCGTCGGCCGGCGCCTCGGGGAAGGACGGGTCCTTGATGATCACCGCGGCGGAATCGATCCGGATGCCGGCCACCCCTCGATCGAACCAGAACCGCAGTACCGCCTCGTGCTCGGCGCGCACCTCGGGGTGGGTCCAGTTCACGTCCGGCTGTTCGGGGGTGAACAGGTGCAGGTACCACTCGCCGGGGGTGCCGTCGGGGTTGGTGGTGCGGGTCCAGGTGGCGCCCTGGAAGCTGGACACCCAGTGGGTGGGGATCTGCGAGCCGTCCTCGCCTGCGCCGGGGTGGAACCAGAATCGGGCGCGCTCGGGGGAACCAGGCCCGGCGGTGAGCGCTGCCTGGAACCACGGGTGGACGTCGGAGATGTGGTTGGGGACGATGTCGATGATGGTGCGGATGCCGAGCTCGGCGGCCTCGCGGATCAGCGCCTCGGCCTCCTCGAGGGTGCCGAAGGCGGGGTCGATCCGACGGTAGTCGGCGACGTCGTAGCCGCCGTCGGCGAGTGGGGAGAGGTACCAGGGGGTGAACCAGACCGCGTCCACCCCGAGGTCGCGGAGGTAGGGGAGCCGGGAGCGGACGCCCGCCAGGTCACCGGTGCCGTCGCCGTTGCCGTCCGCGAAACTGCGGGGATAGATCTGGTAGATGACGGCATCCCGCCACCAGTCCTGCGCAGCCGACGCGACCACGGGACCCCCTCGTCCGACTCGAAACACCGACACCGGGTTGGTGTGTGACGGCACTAACGTAAGAGATCGACTAAAAGAACGCAAGAACTCGACTGACTTGTTATCAAAATGCGACCATCTGATCGGAGCCGAGCCTGGCTCGACGAATGGTTGCGCTGTTCCGCTTCGCGGGGAGAGCAGCTGCGCGAGGCCAGCGGACGGGCGCACTCTGCAACCCGCCCGCAAGGCCCCAGGTGCGGGTGGGCTCCGGGGATCGGATCGTGGGGCTACGGGTGTTGACCGGCTCTGCCGGCAGGCCCGGTCAGCGCCGGGCGGCGGTGGAGGCGCGGACCACCAGTTCGGGCTCGAACAGCAACTCCTGGGTGGGCGGCTGGTCACCGCCGATCATCCGGGCAAGCAGGTCGACCCCCGCCCGCCCCATCGGTTCGATCGGCTGCCGGACGGTGGTCAGCGCGGGCTCGGTGGAGTTCATCAGGGCGGAGTCGTCATAGCCGACCACCGACACGTCCTGCGGCACCTGCAGGCCGGCTCGCCGGACCGCCCGGATCGCGCCCAGCGCGAGCATGTCGGAAGCGCACGCGATGCCGGTGGCCCCGGCGTCGAGCAACTGGGCACAGGAGGCCTGGCCGGCCTCCAGCGAGTACTGGCTGTGCACCACCAGGCTGGGGTCGAGGCTGCGGCCGTGGCGGCGGGCGAGCCGTTCGGCTCCGGCCAGCTTGAGCTCGGAGGGGACGTGGTCCTCGGGGCCCAGCAGCAGCCCCACCCGCTCGTGTCCGAGCGAGAGCAGGTGCCCGAGGGCCTGCTCCATCGCCAGCCCGTCATCGCAGGAGACCCGGGCGAAGGGCATCGCCTCGACCGCGGCGTTGATCAGCACCACCGGCAGGCCGAGGGAGTGCAGTCGGCGATAGTGGCTGTGGTCGGCCGCCCGCTCGGAGAACAGCCCGCTGACGAAGATCACCCCCGAGACGTGCTGGTCGAGCAGCAGGTCGACGTACTCGGCCTCGGTGATACCCCCTGCCGAACGGGTGCAGAGCACCGGCGTGAACCGCTGCTGCGCCAGCGCTCCGCCGATCACCTCGGCAAAGGCCGGGAAGATCGGGTTGCCCAGCTCAGGCAGAGCCAGGCCGACCAAACGGTTGCGGTCGCCGCGCAGCTTGGTCGGGCGCTCATAGCCCAGCACATCCAGGGCGGTCAGCACCGCATCCCGGGTGGCCTGGGAGACCCCCGGACGTCCGTTCAACACGCGGGAGACCGTCGCCTCGCTGACGCCAACCTTGTCCGCCACCATGGAAAGCCGACCTGCCATGCCTGCAAGTGTACGCAAGTTCTTGCGTCGCGCACTCTCGGTGCGCAAGCCAGACCCCCGGCCGCTGCTGCGATGAGGGCTGCTGACCATCGTTCGCATTCCGGCACTGAGCGGCTGCGGAGACCGCTAGCATTTCCACATGTGAGATTGGTGTCTCGAACTCCGAACGCCCTATCCTGCATGCCTACCCCTTGAACCCGAGAAAGATCTGGTATGAAGCGCTCCCCGGTCGTCCTCGCTGGCACCGTCACCGCACTGTCCCTGCTGTTCGCCGGCTGCGCCTCGGGCGCGGCGCCGAGCGGGCAGACCTCCAGCCAGCCGTCGGAATCGTCCTCGCCGGCTTCATCGGCGCCGGTGAAGGAGTACAAGATCGGGATCACCCAGATCGTCTCCCACGCATCTTTGGACGCAGCGCGCGAAGGCTTCAAACAGGCCTTCGCCGATGCCGGCCTGGAGGTGACCTTCGACGAGCAGAACGCGCAGGGAGACCAGGCGACCGCCACCAACATCGCCAACAAGTTCAATTCCGCCGGGCTCGACCTGGTACTGGCCATCGCCACACCCACTGCCCAGGCGAGTGCCCAGGTGATCACCACGACGCCGGTGCTGTTCACCGCGGTGACCGATCCGGTCGCGGCGCAGCTCGTGGCCAGCGCCGAGGCCCCGGGCGGCAACGTCACCGGCACCTCGGACCTGAACCCGGTCGCCGAGCAGATCGCGCTGGTCAAGAAGGTGGCGCCGAACGCGAAGATGGTCGGCGTGCTCTACAGCTCCGGCGAGGTGAACTCCGAGGTGCAGGTGAAGCTCGCCCGCGAGGCGGCGGCCGCCGAGGGTCTGGAGCTGGTCGAGAAGACCATCACCGCCACCGGTGAGGTGCAGCAGGCGGCGTCCTCTCTCGACGTCGATGCGATCTACGTCCCCACCGACAACAACGTGGTGGCGGGCCTGGAGGCAGTGATCCAGGTGGCCGAGAGCCGCAAGATCCCGCTGATCGCCGGTGAGGGCGACTCGGTCGCCAAGGGTGCGTTGATCACCTACGGCATCGACTACACCAAGCTGGGCTACCAGACCGGCCAGATGGCGATCCGCATCCTCACCGAGGGCGCCGACCCGGCCACCATGCCGGTGGAGACCCTGAAGGACGTCAGCCTGGTGGTCAACCAGGACGCGGCAGCCCGGATGGGCGTCGAGCTCCCCGCCGATCTGCTGGCCCAGGCCCAGGTCGTCGGCTGAGACGATGCTGGGCGCGCTCGACCTGGGGCTGATCTTCGGCCTGATGGCCCTCGGGGTGTACCTCACCTTCCGGGTGCTGGACTTCCCGGACCTCACGGTCGACGGCAGCTTCACCACGGGCGCGGCAGTTGCGGCGTCCCTCATCATTGCCGGCCAGGCACCCCTGCTGGCCACCGCGGTCGGGGCGGCGGCGGGCGGGGTGGCTGGTCTGGTGACCGGCCTGCTGCACACCAAGGGCGGGATCAACCCACTGCTGGCCGGCATCCTCACCCAGATCGCGCTGTACTCGATCAACCTGCGGATCATGGGCAAGGCCAACCTGCCGATGCTGCGGGAGACCACCCTGTTCTCCGGGCTGCGGGATGCCCAACTGCTGGGCAGCTGGGTGTCGGTGCTGATCCTGGCGGTCGTGGCGCTGGCCTTCCTGATCCTGGTGGACTGGTTCCTCAACACCGAGATCGGCATCGCGCTGCAGGCCACCGGCGACAACGAGCGGATGATCCGCGCCCAGGGGGTCTCGACCGACTTCACCAAGATCCTCGGCCTGGTCATCTCCAACGCCCTGGTCGGCCTGGCCGGAGCGCTGATCGCGCAGTACCAGGGCTTCGCCGACATCGGCATGGGTATCGGCCTGATCGTTGCCGGGCTGGCGTCGGTGATCATCGGGCAGGCACTGGTGGTCAGCCGCCGGTTCGTCTTCGCCACTCTGGCCGTGGTGGTCGGTTCGGTGGTGTACCGGCTGATCATCCAGCTGGCGCTGGAGCGGGGCTTCGACCCCAACGACATGAAGTTGATCTCCGCCGTCCTGGTGATCGCCGCCCTGCTGCTGCCGCGGCTGGGCGTCTTCCGGGGATGGCGGACGCGGCGGCGCGAACGCCTGCTCGCCAAGGTCGCGCGGGAGGAGGAAGCCCGTGCTTGAGCTCCATGAGGTCACCCAGATCTTCTTCCGGCACACCGCCAACGAGAAGGTGGCGCTCGACAAGCTCTCCCTCACCCTGACCGAGGGCGACTTCGTCACCGTCATCGGCTCCAACGGCGCGGGCAAGTCGACCCTGCTCAACGTGGTCGCCGGTGAGCAGCGTCCGGTGTCGGGGACGGTGTCGATCGACGACCGCAACGTCACCCGGCTGCCGGTACACAAGGTGGCCCGCTATGTCGGACGGGTGTTTCAGGATCCGACCGCCGGCACCATGCCGCACGGCACCATCGAGCAGAACCTGGCGATGGCCTGGGCCAGAGGCCGCCGGCGCGGCCTGCGGCGGGCGGTCACCCGGGCCAAGCGGGAGATCTTCCGCGCGGAACTGGCCCGACTCGAACTCGGGCTGGAAGACCGGATGCGCACCGACGCCGGGCTGCTCTCCGGCGGACAGCGCCAGGCGCTCTCGTTGCTGATGGCCGCGTTCACCGGGCCGCGCCTGTTGTTACTGGACGAGCACACCGCCGCCCTCGACCCCGCCCGGGCCGCGTTGGTGATCCGGCTCACCCGGGAACTGGTGGAGCGGCACGGCCTGACAACCCTGATGGTCACCCACAACATGCAGCAGGCGTTGTCAATGGGCAACCGGCTGATCATGATGCACGAGGGCAGGATCATCCACGAGCTCGCGGGTGCTGCCAAGCAGCAGGCGACGGTGGAGGATCTGCTCCGCCAGTTCGAGAAGATCAAGGCGGTCAGCGACCGCACCCTGCTGTCCTGACCGATCGGGGTATGACCCAGGGTGGAACAGTCCCCAGGTGAGTCCTGCCCCATCTGCTGTCACCGGGGCTGGCTCACCGCCGGCGAAGCGGCCCCGCGCCGGTCAGCCGGACGTCACTGCGCGTCAGCGGCGATGGCCTCGTGATGGCGGACCACCTCGGCCACGATGAAGCCCAGCAGTTTCTCGGCGAACTCGGGGTCGAGATTGCTCTCCAGCGCCAACTGCCGCAGCCGTGCGATCTGCTGCACCTCGCGTTCCGGATCGGCAGCCGCGAGCCCCCGTTCCCGCTTCAGGTAGCCGACTTGCTGGGTGATCTTGAAGCGCTCCGCGAGCAGGCAGATGATCGCGGTGTCGAGATTGTCTATCGAGCCACGCAGCCGCTCGAGATCGGGGTCGCTCTGCACGCGTCCAGCCTAGCCGAGGCCCTTCCCGCTCCCGGCCAGGGCGCGACAAGTCCAGCGCTGGAATCGTCCCACGCAGGATGCGCCGGCCCGGCACCAGGACGATCCAGGCCGCCGACGCAGGGTGCCGTCGCTCCCGCACGAGGGAGTCGCCGGCACCGTGGCAACGGGGGAGTCAGGCGACGATATCGCCGGGCGCGGTGTTGGCGGGGATACCGGTGACCACCGAGTTCGCGGGGACGTCCTTCACCACCAGAGCGTTGGCGCCCACCTTCGTCCCGTCCCCGACGGTGATCGGGCCGATGATCTTCGCGCCGGCGCCCAGCAGGACGTTGTTGCCGATCGTGGGATGGCGCTTGAACCGTCCGCGGGAGCGGCCGCCGAGGGTGACCTGGTGGTACATCAGGACGTCATCGCCCACCTCGGCGGTCTCACCGATCACCACGCCCATCCCGTGGTCGATGAAGAACCGGCGTCCGATGGTCGCCCCCGGGTGGATCTCCACGCCGGTGAAGAACCGGGCGAACTGGGAGAGGACCCGGGCCAGCGGCTTGAACACCGGCCCGCGCAGCCACAGTCGGTGTGCCAGCCGGTAGACCCAGACGGCGTGCACCCCGGGGTAGCTGAGCGCGACCAGCAGCTTCGAGGTTGCCGCAGGATCTTCGCGCATGGCGGCGTCCAGATCCTCCCGGATCCGGTTCCGGGCGGCCTTCAACAGTGGGTGCATGCGGCTCCGTCCATCATCGTGGGCCCATTGTCGCGCATCGGGACGAAGACGTCCGGCTGGTGGCGGACGCCGGTGGCCACCAGCCGCGGGAATGGCTTCGGCCCGCCCCGGAGATCCAAGGGGCGGGCCGAAGGTCATGGACGGCCTTTCCTGGCCGGGAACCGCGTCAGTCGAGCAGGTCGGAGTACAGCGGGGTGCTCAGGTAGCGTTCGCCCCAGTCGGGAGCGATCACCACGATGGTCTTGCCCGCGTTGGCCGGGTCTTCCGCAAGCTCCTTGGCAGCCCGTAGCGCGGCACCCGAGGAGATGCCCAGCAGCAGCCCCTCCTCCTTGGCGACCCGGCGGGCCCAGTCGAGGGCGTCGTCGGAGGTGACCTTGATGATGCCGTCGACGACACCGAAGTCCAGGATGGACGGGATGAATCCCGGGGAGATGCCCTGGATCTTGTGCGGGCCCTTCGGCTCTCCCGACAGTACCGCCGACTCGGCGGACTCGACGGCGTAGAGCTTCACCGACGGCTTGCGCTCCTTCAGCACCTGGCCGATGCCGGTGATAGTGCCGCCCGTCCCGACACCGGAGATGACGATGTCAACCGCGCCGTCGGTGTCGGCCCAGATCTCCTCCGCGGTGGTCTTGCGGTGGATCTCCACATTGGCCTGGTTGTCGAACTGGCGGGCAAGGATCGCGCCGGGAGTGGCGGCGGCGATCTCCTCGGCCTTGGCCTTCGCCCCGCCGATGCCGTCGGGGCCGGGGGTGAGGACCAGCTCGGCGCCGAGCGCCCGCAGCACTGCCCGCCGCTCCTTGGAGAAGGTCTCAGGCAGCGTGATGATCACCCTGTAGCCACGGGCGGCGCCCACCCAGGCCAGGGCGATGCCGGTGTTGCCGGAGGTTGCCTCGACGATGGTTCCGCCGGGCTGCAGGGAGCCGTCGGCCTCGGCGGCGTCGATGATCGCGACACCGATCCGGTCCTTCACCGAGTTGGCCGGGTTGTAGTACTCCAGCTTCGCCAGCACAGTGGCGGGGGCGTCGCCGTAGAGGCGGTTGATCTTGACCAGTGGGGTGCGACCGATGAGCTGGGTCGCGTCTTCGTAGTACGCCATTTCTTCTTCCTTGTGGGTTGTCGGAGGTACTCAGTGGGTGGTGGCGGAGGCCGGGTCGGCCTTCGCGAGGGCCTGCTCGAGGTCAGCGATCAGGTCGTCGGGGTGCTCGATGCCCAGCGAGAGCCGCACCATCTCGGGGGCGACCCCCGCGGCGACCAGTTCGTCCTCGGTGAGCTGGGAGTGGGTGGTGGTTGCGTTGTGGATGGCCAGCGACTTCGCGTCGCCGATATTGGCCAGGTGACTGAACAGCTGCAGGGCTTCGACGAACCGGCTACCGCCCTCGCGCCCAGCCCTGAGCCCAAAGGACAGAATGCCCCCATAGCCGCGTCCGGTGAAGACCCGGTCGGCGATCGCCTTGGACGGCGAGGACTCCAGGCCGGGGTAGTTCACCCAGGCCACAGCTGGGTGCTGCTCCAGATAGCGAGCCACAGCCAGGGCATTGGACGAGTGCCGCTCCAGCCTCAGGTGCAGGGTCTCCAGTCCCTGCAGGAATTGCCAGGCATTGAACGGAGAGATCGCGGCGCCGGTGTTGCGCAGCAGGACGGTGCGGGCCCGGATGATGTAGGCGGCCGGGCCGGCGGCCTCTGTCCAGATCACGCCGTGGTAGGCACCGTCCGGCCCGGTCAAGCTGGGGAAGCGGTCGGCGTGCGCGGCCCAGTCGAACTTGCCGGAATCGACGATGATGCCGCCGATCGAGGTGCCGTGACCGCCGATGTACTTGGTCGCGGAATGGACGGAAATGTCTACGCCGTGGTCGAACACCTTCGCCAGGATCGGGGTCGGCACGGTGTTGTCGACGATGAAGGGCAGGCCGAGGGCGTGGGCGGCCTCACCCCAGGCGTCAAGGTCGATGACGTTGATCGCCGGGTTACCGACGGTCTCGCCGAAGATCAGCCTGGTGCGGTCGTCGACGTGTGCGGCGAGGTCCTCGGGGTGCTCGGGATCGATGAACCGGGTCTCGATCCCGAACTGGGGCAGGGTGTGGGCGAACAGCGCGTAGGTGCCGCCGTAGAGCGTCGAGAGGGCGACGATGTTGTCGCCGGCTCCGGCCAGGGTGAGGACAGCGTAGTTGATCGCGGCAGAGCCGGACGCGGTGGCCAGCGCGCCCACGCCACCCTCCAGAGCGTTCACCCGGGTCTCGAAGACGTTCTGGGTGGGGTTCATGATCCGGGTGTAGATGTTGCCCGGCACCCGCAGCGCGAACAGATCGGCGGCGTGCTGGGTGTCGTCGAAGACATAGGAGGTGGTCTGGTAGATCGGGACGGCGCGGGAGTTGGTGGCCGGGTCGGCCTCCTCCTGGCCGGCATGGACGGCGAGGGTGTCGGGGTTGAGCGACATGGATGGATCTCCTTGTACTGCTTGGTTTTGTACGGCAGGAAAGCGGGGATGGGTAGGCAAAAGGGCGCCCTGTGATGACGGGCGTCGGATGGTGAGAGTTGGCCGGGCGGCAGGAATCAGCGCACGCGACAGCAGACCATCGACGGCATGCAGCGACAACACATGGAGGTGGTGCGCATGGTCGACATGCCTGCGATGCTACCCACCCGTCCAAAGCGTGGTCAATGAGGATCGAGGAGTGGACGTCCTTGGTTGCCGTTCGGATTGCTCGGGTGGGCACGGTCCCGGCGGGCGGGAAGGGACGGTTCCGGTGTGCCGGGACAGAGGGACGGTTACGGTGTCCCGGTCAGCTGGGCGGGTGACGGGCCGGTGGTACCCGGCCAATAGACTGCGCCCATGACCCCTGAGCATGACCTGGTGCTGGTCGTCGACTACGGCGCCCAGTACGCCCAACTCATCGCTCGCCGGGTGCGCGAGGCCAAGGTCTACTCCGAGATCGTGCCGCACACCACGAGCGTCGCCGACATCCTTGCCAGGCGGCCCCGGGCGGTCATCCTGTCGGGCGGGCCCAGTTCGGTCTACGACCCCGGCGCTCCCCAGCTCGACGGCGACCTGCTCGCCCACGACCTGCCGGTGTTCGGGATCTGCTACGGCTTCATGGCGATGGCCCAGGCGCTCGGCGGCACGGTCGCCCGCACCGGGCAACGGGAGTACGGCCGCACCACCGTCGAGGTGCTCGAACCCGGACGACTGCTGGCCGGCCTGCCGGCCACCCTCACCTCCTGGATGTCGCACGGCGACGAGGTCACCGGCGCCCCGGCGGGCTTCCGGGTGACCGCCCGCTCGCCCCGCGCCACGGTCGCGGCGATGGAGAGCACCGACCGTCCGCTGGCCGGCGTCCAGTGGCATCCCGAGGTGCTGCACTCCGAGCACGGCCAGCAGGTGCTGGAGCACTTCCTCTACGACATCGCTGGCTGCCGGCCGACCTGGACGAGCGCGAACATCGTCGACGAGCAGGTGGCACGAATCCGTGCCCAGGTCGGCGGTGACCGGGTGATCTGCGCGCTCTCCGGCGGGGTGGACTCCGCCGTCGCGGCGGCTCTCGTCCAGCGCGCGGTGGGCGAACAGTTGACCTGCGTCTTCGTCGACCACGGCCTGTTGCGGGCCGGCGAACGCGAGCAGGTCGAGCACGACTTCGTCGAGGTCACCGGTGCCGCATTGCGCACCGTGGATGCCGCCGACCAGTTCCTCGGTTTCCTGGCCGACGTCACCGATCCGGAGACCAAGCGGAAGATCATCGGACGGGAGTTCATCCGGGTCTTCGAGGCCGCCGAGCGCGAGGTGATCGCGGCGGCTCCTGAAGGCGCGCCGGTCCGGTTCCTGGTGCAGGGCACGCTCTACCCCGACGTGGTGGAGTCCGGTGGCGGCGACGGGGCGGCCAACATCAAGAGCCACCACAACGTCGGCGGCCTGCCGGACGACCTGCAGTTCGAGCTGGTCGAGCCGCTGCGCACCCTGTTCAAGGACGAGGTTCGCGAGGTCGGCCGCCAACTCGGCCTGCCGGAGAAGATCGTCGGACGACATCCCTTCCCCGGTCCGGGACTGGCGATCCGGATCATCGGCGCGGTGGACGCCGAGCGGTTGCGGATCCTGCGCGCGGCCGACGCCATCGTCCGCGAGGAGACCACCGCCGCCGGACTGGACTCCTCGATCTGGCAGTTCCCGGTGGTGCTGCTGGCCGACGTCCGGTCGGTCGGGGTGCAGGGCGACGGTCGCAGCTACGGCCATCCGGTGGTGCTCCGGCCGGTGACCAGCGAGGACGCGATGACTGCCGACTGGGGACGCCTGCCGTACGAGGTGCTGGAGCGGATGAGTACCCGGATCACCAACGAGGTGCTCGAGGTGAACCGGGTGGTGCTGGACGTGACGAGCAAGCCCCCAGCCACCATCGAGTGGGAGTGAGCGCCAGCACACCCGCCACGATCGCGTGGGAGTGATCAGAAAGCCACCGCCGCCACCGATGAGTTCCCGACGCCCAGCACGATCGCGTGGGAGCGACAGCCGTCGATGCGGGCCACCACCACGAAATCAGACACCTGCCACGATCGCGTGGGAATGACACCGGCACACCCGCCACGATCGCGTGAGGAAGCGGCTGGCCCTTCTCGTCCCGACTTGCTGGCTGGCATACCGGTCTGCCTTCCTGCCATCCCGGCGCTGGCCGGAACCCCGATCCCGTGCCCGGTACCCGGCGCGCTGAGTCGCCGCTCCCGTGCCCTGCGCCCGCCGTGCGGAGTCCCCGATCCCGCCCTGGCGTACCTCAGTCCGCAGTTGTCGGCTCGCTCGCCGCGGCCCGTCTGGGGGCTGCGGTCTTCTTTGCCGGGGTCGGCTGGGCGGCGGCAGCGGCCTTCTTCTGACCTGGTTTCCGCACCGGCACGGTTCCCTTGACGCCCACCCGGGTCACCGAACCATTGGTGTCGACGGTGAGGTAGGGCTGGGCGTTGACCAGCGTGACCAGCCGGTCGAAGCCGTACAGCCGCGGGTCGAAGGAGGCGTCAGCCGCGCGCAACTGGCTGCCGACCGTCGAGAGGTGGGCCCAGCCGTCGTCACCGGCAGCGCGGTTGACCGCCTTCGTGAGGATGCTCTGCAGGTTGGGGAGGGGCGGCCCGGCCTCGATCGCCGCGGGCTCCGGCTCGGCCGGTTCGGCGGCCTGGTTCGCGCCCAGCAGTTCGAGGTAGATGAACCGGTCGACGGCGGCGACCAGGGATTCCGGGGTCTTGCGCAGGCCGAGGCCGTACACGGTCTTCCCGGATTCGCGCAGCCGGGTGGCCAGACGGGTGAAGTCGGAGTCACTGGAGACCAGCGCGAAGGCGTCCACCTCGCCGGAGTAGAGCAGGTCCATGGCGTCGATGACCAGGGCGAAGTCTGTCGAATTCTTGCCGGTCGTGTACGCGAACTGCTGCACCGGAGCGATCGCGTGCCGGTTGAGTTCCGGCTTCCAGCCGGCCAGCTGCGGGGTCGTCCAGTCGCCGTAGGCGCGCTTGACGGTTGCCCGTCCGAACTGGGCAAGTTCGTCGAGGATGTCGGCGACATGCTTCGGCGAGGTGTTGTCGGCGTCAATCAGGATCGCGATGCGATCGACGGTGTCAGGCACTCCGCGAGTCTATCCAGCGACGATCTCGCCCGGGTGGTACGCAGAATCCGGGCGATCCTGGCGACCTGAGTGGATTATCCACGCGAGTCGGCCGGATTGCCCGGATTCTGCAGAGCAGGGACGGTCATCTCGGAGACCCTGGGCGGAGACCGTGTGCGGCTGGTCAGCGCCGGGACGGCGCGGTCAGCGCGGTCAGCGCAGGTCGTCGCCGTTGTGCGGGGCGCCGGATGAGCCGCCGGAGCCGTTGTTGAACAGCTTCTTGGCCTCGTCGACCCCAGTCGGGCCGCCCTGCTCGAGCGGGAGTATCGCCCACAGCACGAGGTAGGCGACCCAGCCGACCTGGGTGAAGATCGCGAGCAGCACAGTGACGACGCGCACGATTCCGGAGTCGACGCCCAGCGAGCGGGCCAGGCCGCCGCAGACGCCGCCGATGAATTTGTCCGATGCGGAACGGACCAGAGGTGTGTTCATTGTCTGTTTCCTTTCTTAGGTTCTGGTGTTCTTCTTGAGTGAGAGGATCAGCATCACGATCCCCAGCACGACGAGGGTGACCGGCGCGGCCCGGCCGATCCAGGCCCAGCTGATGCCGCCGAAACAGGCCCACAGGGCGATGGCCCCGAGGATGCAGGCCAGGCTGCCGAGCCCGAAGGCGGTGATGTCGGGTTTCATGAGCGCACCGTCAGGTTTCCTGCCCCCACGTTGATCTCGAGCCGGAGAGTGGGGCCGTCCGCCTTGCCGGTCGCGATCTCCCGGGAGCCCGACTGGGCCAGGCCGTCGTACTCCGTGCCGACGACGGTGGCCTGGCCGGCGTTGACCGTCCAGTCAACCTGGGAACGCGTGCCGACCGGAAGCTTGACGTCGATATCGCCCGCGCCCAGGCTCACCTGCAGGGTGGTGTCCTCGGTGAGGGTGAGGTCGGTGAGGTCGAGGGTGACGTCGCCTGCGATGCTCGAGACCTGCGCGGGCAGGTCGGCGGCGGAGCTGATCGTCAGCGCCCGGTCCCCGGGCGGGCCGAACCGGGTGAGCGCCGGGCCGGCCATGGTGAGCAGCGTGGACAGCATCACCACCACGGTCACCGTCCCCATCAGCCGGGGCCGGCCCCGCCAGGTGGCGACCAGCAGCGTGATACCGAGGCTGAGCAGGACGGCAGCCAGATAGGGCAGCGCCGGCGAATGGAAGGCCGGGCTCAACCCCAGCATGGCCACCGACCCGGTGCCGACGGCGGCCAGGCCGAGGGCCAGCCACCACAGCCGTGCCGGCCCGCGTCGCCGGGCCGCCGGGACGAGTTCGCCGCCGGCGGCGACCGGCCGGCCTTCCGCGGCTAGGTGCATGGTCGTGGGAGCCACCGGGGTGGCAGGGACGGGCAGTGCGCCGATCTGCTGCTGGTGCTCGATCAGGCGGTGCTGCCAGGCCTCGGCGGCCCGCTCGAACGGGGTGGGCTCGGCGGTACGGGTCTGGGCGGTCTGACCGCGCTTGCGGGCGATCAGCAGCCAGAGGCCGAGAACCACCAGCATCGGGAAGACTGCGCCGCCGGAGAAGCCGCCGAGCAGGGCGAAGGCTCCAACTCCGGCACCGATCACGGCAACCACGAGGGCGGGTGTCGACCAGCTACGGGTGAAGGGGAGCAGCCGCCGCACGGGCGCCTCGGCCTCACCCTCACGGGGGAGCAGCGCGATGCAGGCGCCGTAGGCGATGGCGCCCAGTCCGGAGACGAAAGACAGCACCACCACGGCGATCCGCAGCAGGTTGGGGTCGACATTCCAGCGTCGGGCCAACCCGGCGCAGACACCGGCAACCACAGCGTCGCCACCTGCCCTGCGCACCGGGAGATTCTCCATGCGTCCATTCTTGATGGCCGGCTGCGCCCTCACCATGGGGGACAACCCTGAACACCCCCGCCCGGATCACTGAGTCCCGTGCCGTCGTCACGGTGCCGCACAGCTGGGCAGGCCGCGTCCTACCGGCCGCCACAGTCCGCTGACGCGGTGTCCGTTATCGAACTGCAATCAACCGGCAGTGCAAGCTGCTTGACTCTGAGAGCGCTTCCATTGTGGAATGGAAGCGCTCTCAGAGTGCCCTCCACAGCGGGCACCGGAGCGGTTGCAGTCACCAGACGAAGGAGTCCAGATGCACTCTCACACCCTGCTACGAGCGACGGCGGCGGCCGCCTGCGTAGCGATGCTCGCCGCCGGCTGTTCCTCCGGTAGCCCCTCGCCGTCGGCGAGTCAACCCACCGCCGACGGTTCGGCTTCGCAGGCTCCAGCCGAGCAGATCACCCTGACAGTCGCCACCTTCAACGAGTTCGGGTACGACAACCTGCTGGCCAAGTACACCGACACCCACCCGAATGTGACGGTGAAGGAGAAGAAGGCGGCGACCTCGAACGAGGCCCGCGAGAACTTCATGACCAAGATCGGTGCCGGCTCGGGGCTGTCCGACATTGAGGCCGTCGAGGTCGACTGGCTGACCGAGATCATGCAGGCCTCCGACAAGCTGGCCGACCTGAGTTCGCCCGACGTCCAGGGACGCTGGCTGGACTGGAAGGCCGCGCAGGCCACCACCGCCGATGGCAAGCTGATCGGCTACGGCACCGACATCGGTCCGGAGGGAGTCTGCTACCGCTCCGATCTGTTCGCCGCGGCCGGCCTGCCGACCGATCGTGACGAGGTGGCCAAACTGCTGGGCACCTGGGACGACTACTTCGAACTGGGCAAGAAGTTCGTGGCCAAGTCGGACGCCGCCTGGTTCGACTCCACCGACGCCATCTTCCAGGGCATGGTGAACCAGGTCGACAACGCCTTCTCGTCGACCGCGCCGGAGGAGACGATCATCCCGCTCGACCAGAACACCGCCATGAGGCAGATGTACGACACGGTCATCAAGGCGGCGCAGGATGACGATCTGTCCGCGCACCTGGCTCAGTGGAGCACCGACTGGACGGCTGCCTTCCAGGTGCAGGCCGCGGACGCCGCCAAGAAGCCGACCTTTGCGACCATGCTCTGCCCGGGCTGGATGCTCGGCGTCATCGAGGGCAACGCTGCCGGCCTGGAGGGCTGGGACATCGCCAACGCGTTCCCCGGCGGCGGTGGCAACTGGGGCGGATCGTTCCTGGTCGTCCCCGCACAGGGACCGAACGTCGAGGCTGCCAAGGAACTGGCTGCCTGGCTGACCGCTCCCGAGCAGCAGATCGAGGCCTTCAAGCTCAAGGGCACCTTCCCGAGCCAGGTCGAGGCGCTGAAGAGCCCGGATCTGCTGAGCGTGACGAACCCGTTCTTCAACGACGCCCCCACCGGCCAGATCCTCGCTGACCGTGCGAACGCCGTGACGGTGAACCCGTTCAAGGGCCCGCACTACTTCGCGATCCGGCAGGCTATCTCCGACGCCATCAACCGGGTGGATGTGGACAAGACCGACGACCGCGAGGCCTCCTGGGCCAAGGCGGTTTCCGAGGTCGCCGCTCTCGGCTGACCCGCCGTCGCAGCCGGTGGCCGGGATCACGACAGTTCCCGGCCACCGGCCGCCCATCCGAACGTGAAGGAGCGAGCCCGTGACAGCGACCGCGACCCAGGTGCCGTCCCCACCCCCGGCATGGCGAACCAGGCTCAGCCGATGGGACGTCAAGAGCGCTCCCTACCTCTACATCGCGCCCTTCTTCCTGCTGTTCGCGCTGGTGGGGCTGTTCCCGCTGATCTACACGGCTTTCGTCTCGCTGCACGACTATGACCTGCTGCTGGGCAACAACGGCTTCGTGGGGCTGGAGAACTACGGCTATGTCCTGACCGCCGAGCGGTTCTGGAAGGCGCTGGGCAACACCTTCAGCATCTTCCTGCTGTCCTCTGTGCCCCAGGTGATCGCCGCGATCGCGATTGCCGCCGTCCTGGACGCCAACCTGCGGGCGAAGACCTTCTGGCGGATGGGTGTTCTGGTGCCTTATGTGGTGGCGCCGGTGGCGGTGGGCCTGATCTTCAACCAGGTCTTCGCCGACCAGTCCGGGCTGGCGAACGCCGCCCTGCAACTGATCGGGCTCGACCCGATCGGCTGGCACAAGGAGCCGCTGTTCGCCCACATCGCCATCTCGGTCATGGTGAACTTCCGGTGGACCGGCTACAACACCCTGATCTTCCTGGCCGCGATGCAGGCCATCCCCCGGGACATCCTGGAAGCCGCGGTGGTCGACGGCGCCAGCCGGTTGCGGGCCTTCTTCTCGGTGACTGTGCCGATGCTCCGCCCGACGATCATCTTCGTGGTGATCACGTCCACCATCGGCGGGTTGCAGATCTTCGACGAGCCGCGGATGTTCGACCAGATCGGCCTGGGCGGCGCCGACCGGCAGTGGATGACCGTCACCATGTACCTCTACGAACTGGGCTGGGGCAACCAGCGCGACTTCGGCCGCGCGTCGGCGGTCGCCTGGGTGTTGTTCATCGTGATCGTCGTCTTCGCGCTGGCGAACTACTGGCTCACCAGCCGGATCTCGACCTCGGGCGATGCGCACCGAACCGCTCGCTCCCGGAAGGCGGTGGCCCGATGAGTACCCCCCAGATGTCGCTCGGCATGATCGAGCAGGTCGCCGGCAAGGGCGCCGCCAGAGCGGCCCGCCGTCACCGCGGCCGGTACGACCAGGGCATGCGGCGCCCCGGCTGGGTCACCTACACCGTGTTGGCGCTGGTCCTGCTGATCTCGGCCTACCCGCTCTACTACGCCTTCCTGCTGGCCTCCTCCACGGCAGCCGACATCGCCCAGAACCCGATCCCGTCCCTGATCCCGCAGGGCCACTTCCTCCAGAATGCGGGTCGCGTGCTCGCCTCGGACATCAAGTTCTGGCAGGCGGTGCTCAACTCGCTGATCGTCTCGGTGATCACGGCGCTCTCGGTGGTCCTGTTCTCCACCCTGGCCGGTTTCTCCTTCGCCAAGCTCCGCTACCCGGGACGCAACGGCCTGCTGGCCTTCGTGATCGGGACGATGGCCGTCCCCACCCAACTCGGCATCGTCCCGCTGTTCATCGTGATGCGGAACCTCGACTGGATCGGCAAACTGCAGGCGGTGATCGTCCCCGGCATGGTGACCGCCTTCGGCGTGTTCTGGATGACCCAGTACCTCGCCGAGGCGCTGCCCTATGAGTTGATCGAGGCCGCGCGGGTGGATGGCTGCTCGATGATCCGCACCTTCTGGCACGTCGCCCTGCCGGCCGCGCGTCCGGCAGCGGCGATGCTGGCGCTGTTCACCTTCGTGGCCAGTTGGACGAACTTCTTCTGGCCGTTCGTCGTGCTGGGCTCGACCAACCCCACCCTGCCGGTGGCCCTGCAACTGCTGCAGGCCTCCTACTTCAAGGACATGTCGCTGATCATGGCGGGAGTCTCGCTGGCCACGATCCCGCTGCTGATCCTGTTTGCCGTCGCCGGACGACACCTGGTCTCCGGCATCATGCAAGGAGCTGTCAAGGGATGACCACCGTTCCGGGATTTCCCCAGGGCTTTCTGTGGGGTGCTGCCACCTCGGCCTACCAGATCGAGGGCGCAGTCGACACCGACGGGCGCGGGCGCTCGGTCTGGGACAGCTTCTGTGAACGTCCCGGAGCGATCATCGACGGCTCGGACGGACGGATCGCCGCCGACCACTACCACCGCTACCGCGAGGACGTCGCCCTGATGCGCGACCTCGGGCTGAGCGGCTACCGGTTCTCCGTCGCCTGGCCGCGGATTCAGCCGGACGGCACCGGTGCCCCGCGGGCTGCCGGGCTGGACTTCTACTCCCGGCTGGTCGATGAACTGCTCGACGCCGGTATCGCCCCGGTTGTCACCTTGTATCACTGGGATCTGCCGCAGGCGCTGGAGGACGCCGGCGGCTGGCCCAACCGCGACACCGCCTACCGCTTCGCCGAGTATGCGCAGATCATGGCCGCGGCGTTGGGCGACCGGATCCGATTGTGGACCACGATCAACGAACCGTGGTGCGCAGCCTTCCTGGGCTACGCCGCGGGCATCCACGCACCGGGCCGCACCGAGCCGGCCGCCTCGCTGGCTGCCGCCCACCATCTCAACCTGGCCCACGGACTCGGCACGCAGGCGATCCGTGGTGTGCTGGGGGATGCGACCCCGGTGGGGGAGGTGCTGAACCTCCACCAGCTCTACCCGCTCAGCGATGAGCCGGCCGATCTGGATGCGTTCGGACGGGTCAACGCGGTCGGCAACGACATCTTCCTGACCCCCGTGCTGGAAGGCCGCTACACCGACCTGACGGTTTCGGCGACCGCGGAGTTGACGGACTGGAGCTTCGTGCGAGACGGCGACCTCACGACGATCCACCAGCCGCTCAGCATGCTCGGGATCAACTACTACGCGACCCACAAGGTGGGCGCCGGTGTCGCCGACGGTTCGCCGAACCCCTGGCCCGGTGCGGAGGACGCCCGGCATGTCACCGATCCGGGTCCGCGCACGGCGATGGACTGGAACATCGACCCGCAGGGGCTGACCGATCTCCTGCTGGGAACGGCGCGGCGGGCTCCCGCGATCCCCTTGATGGTGACCGAGAACGGTGCCGCCTTCGACGATGTTGCCGGCGCCGACGGTGTCTTCCATGATGCGGCGCGGGTGGCGTACTACGACAGCCACATCGCGGCGGTGCGTGCCGCCATCGAGGCGGGGGCACCGGTCACGGGCTATTTCGCCTGGTCGCTGCTGGACAACTTCGAGTGGGCCGAAGGGTGCGCCAAGCGGTTCGGCATCGTCCACGTGGACTACGACACGCTCGTCCGCACCCCGAAGGATTCCGCCCGCTGGTATCAGGCTCTGATCGCCGGGCAGTCGTCTGACGGGTAGCCGGGCCATGGCGGGGAGGACTGGTGGCCGGCCTGATTCCGGGACGGGTTCGACAGCCGATTCCCGTGGCTCCCGCCCCGGCGAACCAGAGCCGAGTCGGCGCTCAGGTCGCCTGGCACAACGCGTGCAGCGTGGATCAGACTCCACCGAGGCGGAAGTCTGGCTACTCCTGCGAGACCGAGGACTTCGGCGAGCGCAGCGCGGACCAGACCACCTCGATGACCTCGCCCGGGGCGGCGACCGGGACTACCTCGCCGTCCACCGGCTGGCCGTCCACGGTGAGCCGGCCAGCGGCAGAGGTGCCCGAGCCGATCACCCGGATGTGGTAGGTGGCGCCACGGTAGCGGCGAGTGACCTCGTAGTCGCCGGCCGAGGAGGGCATCCGTGGGCAGATCACCAGACCGTCCAGACCCGGACGAACCCCGAGCAACCAGCTGGTGACGGCGTGGTAGGCCCAGGCGGCGGTCCCGGTGAGCCAGGAGTTCTTGGCCTGGCCGTGCCGGGGAGCCTCGGGGCCGGCGATCATCTGGGAGTACACATAGGGCTCCTGGCCGTGCACCTCGCTGATCGCCTCACGGTAGGCGGGGGTGATCCGCCGGTAGTAGTCGAAAGCACGTTCAGGGCTGCCCGCGATCGTCTCGGCGATGATCACCCACGGGTTGTTGTGGCAGAAGATCCCGCCGTTCTCCTTGTACCCCGGCGGGTAGCTGGAGATCTCCCCGAGTTCGAGGTGGTAGCTGGTGTAGGCAGGGGCGAGCAGGGCGATGCCGTGCTCGCTGGCCAGCCGGGCCTCGACCGCGTCGAGTGCCCGGCGGGCGCGTCCGTCCGACACCCCCAGGCCAGCCATTACACACATGCCCTGGGGCTCGATGTAGAGCTGGCCCTCGGCGTTGGCGGCCGAGCCGACCGGCTCGCCGAAGGCGTCCCAGGCGCGGCGGAACCAGCCGCCGTCCCAGCCGGCCACGTCAACGGCGGCGGTCATGGCCGCCAGCGCCTGTTCCAGTTCGGCGGCGAGTGCGAGCTCGTCCGTCCCGGCGCCTGCCGGACGGTTGCGCAGCACTGCGATCAGGTCGGGCAGGGCATAGCAGAACAGGCCGGCGATGAAGACCGACTCCGCCACCCGTCCGTCCCCTCGGTTGGCGGTGGTCTGGAAGGACTCGCCGGGGAGGTCGGAGAAACAGTTGAGGTTGAGGCAGTCGTTCCAGTCTGCCCGGCCGATCAGCGGCAGTCCGTGCGGGCCGAGATTGGTCACCACGTACTGGTAGCTGGCGATCAGGTGATCGAGCAGGGGCTTGGCCAGGGCCGGATCGTTGTCGAACGGCACCTGCTCGTCCAGGATCGACCAGTCACCGGTCTCCTTCAGGTAGTGGCACACCCCGACGATCAGCCACAGGGGATCGTCATTGAAGCCGGAACCGAGCGCGTGGTTCCCCCGCTTGGTGAGCGGTTGGTACTGGTGGTAGGCCGAGCCGTCCGGGAACTGGGTGGCGGCCAGGTCGAGGATCCGCTGCCGGGAACGCTCGGGCAGCATCCAGACGATCCCGAGCAGATCCTGGTTGGAGTCGCGGAAACCCATGCCGCGGCCGATCCCGGTCTCGAAACCGGAGGCCGAGCGCGACAGGTTGAACGTGGTCATGCACTGGTAGGGGTTCCAGGTGTTGACGCTGCGGTCGAGCAGCGGGTCCGCCGACCGCAGCTGGAAGCCGTCGAGCAGACTGTCCCAGTAGCCGCGCAGGGCCGCCATGGCGGCGTCCACCTGCGCCACGGTCTGATAGCGGGCGAGCAGCGCCCGGGCCGGATCCTTGCGGACCACCCCGGGAGCCACGAACTTGGCCTCGGGCGGGTTCTCGGCGTAACCGAGGATGAACACCAGGTCACGGGACTCACCGGGTTCCAGCCGCAGGGTGATCGCATGCGAGCCGATCGGGTACCAGCCCGAGACGAGCGAATTTCGCGGCGCCCCGGAGTGCGGCACCTCGGCCTGTGCCAGCGGCCGCCAGCGGCCCACGAAGGTGTCCCGGTCGGTGTCGAAGCCGGCGATCGGGCAGTTCACCGAGTAGAACGCGAGGTGGTTGCGACGCTCCCGGTACTCGGTGGTGTGGTAGATCGTCGAGCCCTCGACCTCGACCTCAGCCAGCGAGAGGTTGCGCTGGTAGTTGGTCTGGTCGTCGAGCGCGTCCCACAGGCAGAACTCCAGGTAGGAGAAGAGGGTCAACTCCTTGACGGCGTCGCTGTGGTTGGTCACGGTGACCTGGTGGAGTTCCGCCGGGTCGTCGAGCGGGACGAGGAACAGCGTGGCGACCTCCACGCCGCCGCGGGTGCCGGTGATTCTGGTGTAGCCCAGCCCGTGCCGGCACTCGTAGGAGTCGAGGGTGGCACCGACCGGCGCGAAGGACGGGCTCCAGACGTCCCCGCCGTCGTTGACGAACAGGTACCTGCCATTGGAGTCGGCCGGGATGTCGTTGTAGCGGAACCTGGTGAGCCGGCGCAGCCTGGCGTCGGTGTGGAAGCAGTAACCGCCGGCGCGGTGGGAGAGCAGCGAGAAGAACGCGGAATTGCCCAGGTAGTTGAGCCACGGCATAGGGGTGTCGGGAGTGGTGATGACGTACTCGCGAGCCGCGTCGTCAAAGAAGCCGAACTGCATTGTTGGCAACTGCCTTTCCGTTCGCGAATACCCGGACCGCCGGGGAATGGAAGCGCTTCCATACTATCCTGTAGTGCAGCCGTGGCGACAGGTTCGCAGGCCGGCTGCCAGGAGCCGTCGATGTCGCAGGGAGGTGCGCGGTGAACAACGGCACGGTGAACAACGGAACCGGGCGTGCGGCGCCCACCCTTGACGATGTTGCGCGGGTTGCGGGGGTGTCCCGGGCCACCGTGTCACGGGTGGTCAACGGCGGCCACCTGGTCTCCTCGGCAACCTCCGAGGCGGTCGGACGGGCGATCAGCGAACTCGGCTACCACCCGAACCGGGTGGCGCGCGCCCTGGCCACCCGGCGGGCCGGTGCGGTGGCGGTGGTCGTCCCGGAGACCGACGAGCGGGTGTTCACCGACCCCTTCCTGACCCAGGCCTACCACGGCGCGCTGAACGCCTTCGCGGGTGTCGATTTCCAGGTGCTGCTCGCGATGGCCCAGCCGGGCGAGAGCAGCCTGCGGATGGCGCGCTACCTCGAGAGTGGGCACGTGGACGGCGCGATCGTGGTCTCCCACCACGGCCCCGACCTGGCCAGGGCACTGCTGGACGGCGGCTGCCCGGCGGTTTTCGTCGGGGATCCAGGGGTGGCCGGGTTGCCCTACGTCGAACTCGACCAGTTCAACGCCGCGGTGGCGGCGACCCGGCACCTGGTGGAGGCGGGGGCGACCAGGATCGCAACCATCACCGGACCGCTGGACATGAATGCCGCCACCGAGCGGTTGCGCGGGTTCACGGCCGCGCTGGCCGAGGCGGGCCTGGAGCCCGTCGGCCAACTGGCCGGAGACTTCACGGCACGGGGTGGCGAGCGGGCCATGGCTGCTCTGTTGGACCAGCGAACCGGGATGGACGGACTGTTCGTCGCCTCCGATCTGATGGCGCTGGGAGCGATGCAGGCGCTGCGGCGGGCCCGAGTCCGGGTTCCCGACGATGTCAGGGTGATCGGGTTCGACAACTCGCCGGCCGCACTGCAGACCCACCCGCTGCTCACCACGATGACGAACCCGGCCATCGAACTGGCCCGGATTGCCGGCGGGATGTTGCTCGGGCTGTTCTCCGGAGCCGACATCGAGAGCCCGGTACTGCTGACCAGCGAGCTGATCGTCCGCGGGTCGGCTTAGGGCCCGCCAGCACTGGCCGCCGCTACCTGTAGCCTCTCGCTCCCGTCGCGCCCCAGCCAGGACTGGTCGCGGTTGAGCCCAGGAACGGCGACACTGGTATCCATGTCCGAGATCTCGCCCCGCTCGACCCGGCCGCTGAACGCCGCCTGGGTGGGTGGGGTGTGCGCCGGTCTGGCCGATCACCTGGGCTGGTCGGTGCTGGTGGTGCGGGTGCTCTTCGTTGTCCTGACCGCCACCCGCCTGGCCGGGGTGGTGCTCTATCTGGTGTTGTGGCTGGTGATGCCCCGCTCCAGCGTCCAGCACGCCGCCCCCGGCATCGAGGCGGCCACCCGTACCGGGATGCGCCAGGTGTCCGGCCTGGACCTGCGTCCGGTGGACTACGGCGTTGCGGGCGCGCTGGGCCTGCTCGGTCTGGGGCTGGTCTGGCTGGTGCAGCTCAGCCCGTGGGCGATGGACCCGGTGATGCTGGCCGTCGGGCTGCTCGGCGCGGTCGGCCTGGGTGCGATCTGGTGGCAGGCCGACCACGCCTCCACCCGGGACCGCAGCGGCCCCGGCCTGCGCCGTTGGGTGGCCCCGCTGCTCGCACACTGGAGCACGATCGTCACCATTCTGTTCGGACTGGTGGCGATCGGGGTGGCGATCTTCCTGCTGGTCGGCTCGCTGGGCAGGCTGGGCCAGGTCGGCGGGACGTTCGCCCTGCTCGGGCTCTCGATCGGCGCGCTCGGTCTGGCACTGCTGCCCTGGGTGCTGCGGATGCGGGCGACCCTGGCGCAGGCCCGCGACGACAAACTGGTCGCCGATGCCCGGGCCGACATGGCCGCCCACCTGCACGACTCCGTCCTGCAGACCCTGGCGCTGATCCAGCGGCAAGCGAAGGATCCGCGCGCGGTGGTGGCGCTCGCCCGGCGGCAGGAACGAGAGTTGCGACAGTGGCTCTACGGCGAGACCGCGCCGGCATCCACCCTCGGCCAGACCCTGCAGGCGATCGCCGCGGACGTCGAGACCGACCACGGCGTGGACGTCGACCTGGTCACCGTTGGCGACTGCGACCTGACCCCCGAGGTCACCTCCGTCGTCCAGGCCGCCCGGGAGGCGATGGTCAATGCGGCCCGGCACTCGGGCGTCGAACGGGTGGACGTCTACGCCGAGGCGGACGACGACCTGGTGAGCGTGTTCGTGCGCGACCGCGGCGCCGGTTTCGACCCGACAGCGATCGATCCCGACCGGATGGGCGTGCGGGGATCGATCGTCGAGCGGGTCAGACGGGCGGGGGGACGGGCCATAATTCGATCAAGTCCCGGCGAGGGAACCGAAGTGAGACTGGAAACCCGCGTGAGGCGAGCAGGGAGCGAGCAAGCTCGCTTCCCCGAGCCGATTGAGGGTTCCGACGAGCGAAGCGAGTGATGCCGCGATGACCGAAACCCCCGAGAACCCCACCCCGGCCGCCTGGCGAGTGGTGGTGGTCGACGACCACGCGATGTTCCGCAGCGGCGTGCGGCACGACATCGGCAACCGGGTACAGATCGTCGGCGAGGGCGAGGACGTCCCGACGGCGGTCGCGGCGATCCTGGCCACCCGGCCGGATGTGGTGCTGCTCGACGTGCACCTGCCTGGTGGCGGGGGAGTCGAGGTGCTCAAACAGGTGTTGGCGACCGAACCCGAGGTGCGCTTCCTGGCGCTGTCGGTCTCGGACGCGGCCGAGGACGTGATCGGGGTGATCCGGGCTGGCGCCCGCGGTTACGTGACCAAGTCGATCTCCGCCGACGAGTTGATCGAGGCGATCGGACGGGTGGCCACCGGCGACGCGGTGTTCTCGCCGCGGCTGGCCGGTTTTGTCCTGGACGCCTTCTCCGGCTCGATCGACGTGGCCAGCATCGATGAGGATCTGGACCGGCTGTCCCAGCGCGAACGCGAAGTGCTGCGGCTGATCGCCCGGGGCTACGCCTACAAGGAGATCGCTCGCGAGCTGTTCATCTCAATCAAGACCGTCGAAACCCACGTCTCCTCGGTGCTGCGCAAGCTGCAGCTGTCCAACCGCCATCAGCTCACCCGTTGGGCGACCGATCGCAAGCTGGTCTGAATCGGCTCAGGCTGCGGGCGGAAGCCGCCGGGCGAGTTCAGCACCCCAGGCAGCCGCGTGCTCGAGTTCGCCGTCGGCCAGCGGGCCTTCCGTCCCCTTCACGATGAAGCTGGGGCCGCGCTCGGCGGCCTGGCCGATCCGGCGGCGGAGCGCTCGGTAGGCCGCTTTGGCCGCGGATCCTGCGAAGCCCGAGGCCACCCTGGTGTCGAAGGTTGTCACCGTCAGGCCCGGATGACCGGCGAAGCCGGCGATCCATTCGGCCAGGCCGGTGGAGTCGCCGCCGGTGGCGCCCGCCGCGGCCGCCTTCGCGCGGCTGGCCTGGGTGGGCAGGCCGAGATTGTGGGTCGGTGCTCCTGCCACGACGAGTGACACCTCGGCGGGGATGCGCAGCGGCGCCTCGCCGGCGGACAGCAGGTGCACGGAATCTGCGCCGCGCTGGGCTGCGACACCGTCCGCGATGGCCTGCGCGACGCTGCGGGTGTTACCGAACTCGGACTCGACCACGATCAGGACGGACATGGGACTTCCCTTCGGGTTGGAGTGCCGGACCTCGCCCGGTCCGGGCCACGTGGCGGCGGCCGACACCGGTGCTGGGCCCGAGGGCGTTGCGCGACCGGGTTCTGCGCTCGCGGCATCCTGCACTAGGTTTGGAACATAAAGTACCAAAGAGTTGGGACATTGTGTCCCAAGGTGGGAGTGGGATGGGCCCCGAGAAGATCCGGAGGCCGCGGTTGAGCCAGGCGGAAACCGAGCGCCGGGTGCTCGCTGCGGCGATCGGTGTGGTCAACGCGACCGGCCTGACAGTCAGTCTCGAACACCTGAGTTTCGAGGCGGTCATCGCCTCGGCTAAGGTCTCGCGAACGGCCGCCTATCGCCGCTGGCCGACCAAGGAGTCGTTCCTGCACGACCTGATCCGCGAACTCGCCAGGGCGGCCGAACCGGCAGCCGTCGGGATGGCCTCCGCTACCGTCCTGATCCGCGAACTGGTCCGCCCGGTACTCCCGCAACTGGCCGATCCGGCGCAGCGCTGGGCAACCGTGGTGGACGTCGTGCGGCGGGCGGCCACCCATGACTTCACCACGATGTACACCTCGACGCAGTGGCGTACCTACCTCGCCCTGACGGCAACCTTCCTCGGCCTGGAGGACGACGGACTGCGCGGCGAGGTGCAGGCGGCGCTGACAGCGACCCAGCAGGGCTTCATCGACCGACTCGCGAACTCCTGGCAGGGGCTGGCGGCTGTCCTGGGCTATCGGCTGCGACCGGGGCTGCCCGGCTTCACCAGCCTCGCGGCACTGCTGCAGGGCACGATGCGAGGGCTGATCCTGATGGCGCTGGCGAACCCCGGGATTGCCGAAGACCGGGTGGACGCCGACCCCTTCGGGACCGGCAATGCGTCCTGGTCACTGGCTGCGCTCGACTGCGCAATGCTCGCCGTCGGCTTCCTGGAGCCCGATCCTTCGGTGATCTGGGACGACGGGCGGGTGGAGGCAGTGCTGGCCGCGCTGGAGCAGGCCGAACCCTGACCTGCCGGCAGGCGCGCTGGCCGGGGCCGAGGGTCGTCTCGTCACGGCAGGAACGAACCCGGACAGGCAGCAAGCCCGGCGGGGGGACCGGGCCTGCTGGCTTGAGGGGAGACAGGTGAGGTGGTCAGGCCTTCGCGCTCTTGCCGGTGATGAGGCGGTAGACCCACAACACCACGGTGGCACCCACGATGGCGAGAATCCAGGATCCGAGGCTGAAGAACTCCAGCCTGCCGCCGCTGCCGAAGGGCAGCAGATCACCGATCCAGCCGCCCACGACACCGCCGAGGAGGCCGAAGACCAGTGACGAGACCCAGTTGCCGTCCTGCTTCATGATCGACTTCGCGATGGCACCTGCGATCAGGCCCATGATGATCCATGCGATGAAACCCATACATCAAGCCTAGGCACCGATCGCGTCAGCACAACGAGGAATCCCCTGAGAGAACCCTGAACCGGTGGGTTCGCGGGATCCGATGGGCAGCCTCGCGCCGGCCACGGCCGGAACGCCTGGCGGCTGGCGAGAGCTGCCGCGATCGTCCGGGGCTGCAGGCGTGCATGCGCTGCATGCCGCCGCTACGCTGTCCCCGACACGCGGGCCACCGGTGTCCGGCAGACCCCTGTGCGAGCTCCCAGCCGGTCTGCCTGTGCGACGAGTTTGTTTGAGCGATGGCGACAGAACTGATCCGAACTGAGTTGACCGAGACCGATCGGGCAGTGCTCTGGGCGGTGAATCATGCGCGCGAGAGCACCCGGGCCGAGATCGGCCGCCTGGTCGGTGTCTCCAAGCCGACAGTAGGTACCTCGATAGCGGCACTGGAGAACGCGAACCTGGTGAGCGTGGTGCGTTCTCACCAGGGGTCACTCGGACGCGCGGCAGCCGTCTACGCGATCTCGGCGACGGCAGGTTGGGTTCTGGGTGTCAGCGTTGAGGCGGAAGCCATCTGGCTGGCCGCAGTGTCCCTTCGGGGCGACCTTCTGCTGCAGGCCCATCAGGTGATCGACGGGTCGGATCCCGCAGTCGTCAAGCACGCCATCCGGGCGGAAGTCAGCGAGGTCCAGAACAGGATCGGCGCGACCGCAGGCAACCTTTGCGCGGTCGGGGTCGCCTTGGAGCGCGTCATTCCGCGCTTTCTCACCCAACTCAGTTCCACCCGTCCCGGGTTCATCAATCGCTTCGAGTTGATCGACTCCCTCGGACTGCCGCCGGAGATCCCGGTTCTGGTGGAGAACGCGACCAACTGTGCGGCCATTGCCGAGTTGGAGTTGGGTGCGGCAGATGTCGATGACTTCGTGTACCTGCATGTCGGCGCCAAGATCGGCGCCGGCATCGTCACCGGACGAAGGGTGTTGCGCGGGGCGAACGGAGGTGCCGGCGAGATCTCGTTCCTGCCGGTGAGCGTGCTGTCGGCGGAGAAACCGCCACACCACGACCTGGAGCGGTATCTGGGCAGTGTTGAGGTCCTGGCCAGGGTCACCAGAACGTGGACGATGGCGGACGGGACGCCGCCAGCCTCCATCGATGAGCTGTTCTCCCGGGCCGAAGACGGCCATCGTGGCGCTCTTGCCGGCCTCGTCAACGAAGCTGAGGGCATCGCACGCGCCGCACTGGCGATCGCAGCTGTGGTCGATCCCGCCCTCATCGTGCTCGATGGCGATATCGGTCGGCGTGCCCTCATCGTGCACAGCGTCCAGGACGTAGTGGCCGAGGAACGCGAGGGCCTCGGCGTGCTGTCGGTCCAGGTCGGTTCCCTGGGGGAGGCCGCGACGGTGACGGGCGCGGCGGCGATCGCGCACGACCACGCGATCGCCAGCCTCGTGGGGCAACGCTACGAGCGCAACCTCCACCAAGGCGTCGTCCAGCTCTGATCCGAGGCCCTGGGAACCACCCGCCAGCGGCGGCTGGTGGGAGCCGGCGGCGCAGTCACCCGGTTGCTGCTTGGTGAAGACCCGAACTGATCGAGGTCGGGGCATTGACACCAGACTTAGTAAGGCAGATTATTTAACTAATGATGACGACGGACACCTGGAGGTGTGGTGGCAGACCAGGCGGTGCTCGCCTTTGACTTCGGCGGCACGAAGATCGCAGTCGGTGTGGCTGACGCTGACTCCTCGGGTTGGCTCGCGACCGGCAAGGTTCCGACGCTGGAGAACGCCCGGGAGAGCCTGCGGTCGGTGGAGCGGCTCACCGATCGGCTGATAGCCCGGACCGATGCTCAGATCGCCGGAATCGGCGTCAGCTTCGGCGGCAATGTCGACAGCCACTCGGGGCGGGTGCTTCGCTCATCCCTGGTGGCAGGCTGGGACGACCTGCCCTTGGCGCAGGAGTTCTCCCAGCGCTTCGGCGCACCGGTCAAGGTGGTCAACGACGGGCTGGCGGGAGCGCTCGGCGAAGGCCGCTTCGGTGCTGCCGCCGGGCTGACCGACTTCGTCTACCTGACCGTGAGCACCGGCATCGGCGGCGGGATCGTCATGGACGGACGTCCGTGCGGCGGTGGCAGCGGGCAGGCCGGGGAGTTCGGTCACATGCGGGTGGCGGGCGATCCAACCCCGTGCCGATGTGGGTACACCGGCTGCATCGAAGCGATCGCGGCCGGGCCGGCCATCGCGGCGTCCGTCGTCGGCCACCTTCGTGCCGGCGAGCCGAGCACACTGGCGGCCGCCACAGAGCCGATCACCGCACGCCTCGTTGCCGAACACGCCAGGGCGGGCGACGCTCTGGCACTGAAGGTCATGACAACCGCCGGCGCCGCGGTGGGATACGTGCTGGCCGAACTGGTCGCGGCGCTTGATCCCCAGGCCATCGTCGTCGGTGGGGGAGTGGCCAACTCCGGCCCCGTGTTCTGGGACGCGTTGCATGACGCCTTCGTGGGTCCGATGGTCGACCGCCGGTCGGTGGAACTCCGACCAGCGCTCCACATCAACAAGGCACCCCTCAACGGCGCGCTGATGCTCGCCCTCGAACAAGCGCGCCTGAACCGGGCACAACCGGTCAGCCAGTGACCCGATCAGTACGACCACGCGACATCAACGATGAGAGGAAGATGATGGAGAAGAGAACCTACGGAAAGCTCAACACGATCATTGTCGAAGACGATCAGGAGTTGGGCACGGCCGCGGCGGAGCACTTCGCTGCCGCGGTGAACGCCGAACTCGGCACGAAGCCGGAGATGGCGGTCATCCTGGCACTGGGCGCTTCTCAACTGCCGTTCTTCGCGGCACTGAAGGAGCGCTCCGACATCGACTGGTCCCGTATCACGGTGTTCCATGTCGACACCTATCTGGGCGTGTCGTCCGACGTACCGCACAGCGGCGCCTCGCGGCTCCGCCGGCAACTGCTCGACGACGTGCACCCGAAGGCGTTCTACCCGCTTGAGGGCGATCGTCTGCCGGTGGAGGACGAGCTGACCAGGTACAGCCAACTGCTCGAGCAGCACGACCCCCAGGTGTGCTTGGTCGGCATTGGCGACACCGGCCACCTGGCCTTCAACGATCCGCCTGCGGACTTCACCACGCCCGATCTCGTCCAGGTGGTGCCGCTGGCTGATGAGACCCGGGTGCAGATTGCCCGGGCGGGGTTGTTCGCCTCGGCGGAGGAGACCCCACGGTACGGCCTCACCTTGACGATGCCGGCGCTGCTGCGTCCGGCGACTGTGCTGGCGTTGGTGACCAGCCCCGCCAAGGCTCATCTGGTGCACCGGGTGACCGAGGAACCCGTCTCGGTGATGATGCCCGCCTCGTTCATGCAGCGGTTCTCGAATGCATGGCTGTACCTCACCCGCGGCGCCGCGGCTGAACTCAGTGACCCGGACGGGCGGGCCTCGGCGTAGCGCAAACACGACAGGTCGGACGTGGCGACGTTCCCAGCGCCGCCGCGTCGGTCAAGCAATCCCGCAGTCCGCTGACAACAAGGCAGTTGAGCGAAGGAGATTCCTGATGAAGAAATACGTAGCAGCGATCGCTGCACTCGGGCTGGCTAGCACCTTGCTGACCGGCTGTGGTTCCGGCACCAGCCAGGAGCCGAAGGCTGACGGATACGACCTCACGGTGTGGGTGTACTCGGACATGGTCCAGAACGAGCAGGGCAAGCTCATGGACCAATGGGTGGACGAGTTCAAGACCGAGCATCCAGAAGTGAAATCGATCACGCTGGTCCCCAAGAACGACGCCGAGCTGCTCTCCAGCCTGATGGCAGGAGTTGGGCTGCCCGACGTCTTCAGCGCAAGCGCCCGCGATGCCAAGAACTACAAGCGGGTGATCGACCTCCTGGATCTCTCCGAGGTGTTCGCTGACCAGGAGTTCTCCGGAGGCTTCTACCCGGAGGCGCTCGACGCCGTGACCGTCGACGATGGGGTATGGGCGATTCCGTTCATCAGCTACATCCCGGTGATCTTCCGCAACCTCACGGTGCTGAAGGAGGCCGGCATCGACCCGGCCGAGGGTATTCCGACCTACGATCGGTTCCTTGAGCAGATGGCTCAGGTCAAGAAGGCCGGGTTCGATGCCACCCACTCCTGGACCGAAGGTGGGTACTTCGCCCCCGGTGCCGTGATGGGATCGGACGCCCAGAACATCACGGTGGGGGTCAGCGACGGCAAGACGACGATCAAGCCCGAGCAGTTGCAGCGGACCTTCAGCACGCTCTCCGCTCTGGAGGCGCAGGCCAACTCGTCCCTGGTCTACGATGCCGACGCGACCATGGAGGCCTTCAAGACCAACAAGCTCGCCTACCTGCTGGCTGGACCGTGGCAGGAGCCGGGTATCCAGCAGAGTGGGGTGGACTATGACTTCGTCCTCGTCCCGCCGTACGAGAAGGACGGCTGGACCGGTGGTCTGCAGGGTTGGGACTTCTTCTACGGGGTCAAGAGCGATGACTCTGCCCGCAACGAACTGATCGCGGCGTACCTGAAGAAGCTCGGCTCCTTCGAGTCGGAAAAGGCCTGGAGCATCAACGTCGGGCGCTCGACCCTGCGCCAGGACGTGATGAACGATCCTGACGTGCTTGCCGCTGGCGGCATGCTCGAGCTCTCGTCCAAGGGCCTCACGATGGGCATGCGCCAGATGGAGTTCATGCATTCCAGCGTCTTCTGGCCCAGTGCCATCGTGGATCCCGCCTCGCGTCTCGGCAAGGGTGCGACCAGCCCCGAGCAGGCTTCCCAGCAGTTCGTTGACGCCATCAACGATCTCTACGCCGAGGCTGGCGAATAGACGGTCGGGCTGCGGCCGCTTCGGCGGCCGCAGCCCCAAGGAGGTCCGCTATGCACTCGCAACGCAAGAACCAGGGCGGGGCGCGAGCGAAGCCCGCCCGTCGCTGGAAGTCCTACCTTCCCGTCTACCTCGGGCTGCTGCCCTTCTTCGGTCTGTTGATCGTCTTCGTCGTTGTTCCGATGGTCTACGGCATTGCCATGAGCTTCACAGACTGGTCGATCTCCAGCCGTGGCCGCATCCGGTTCGTCGGCCTGGAGAACTACGCCTACATCCTCAGCGGAGAGGGCCGGACGTCCACTCGTTTCCTGAAGTCGCTGGTGAACCTGGCGATCTACGTCCCCATCACCGTTGTGGTCGGGCTGGCGATCTCGCTGGCGCTCGCGCTGATCCTCAACAACCTGCCCGCGCGGCTGTATCGCGTGTTGCGAGCCGGGTACTTCGTGCCCACCGTGATGCCGCTCTTCCTGGCTGTCGGGGTTTGGCTGTGGCTGATGAACCCCGACACCGGTCTGGTAGCGGCGTTCTTGGCGAAGTTCGGCATCGGCACCGGTATCAACTGGGTGTACACCGCCGGCTATGCGATAGCCATGGTTGTCATCATCGACATCTGGCACTCCGTCGGCTTCAACTTCATCATCTTCAGCACCGGCATGCAGGACATCTCGCAGGATCTGTACGACGCGGCTGACATCGACGGCGCGAACGTCTTCCAGAAGATGACGCGCATCACGATCCCGATGATCGAACCGATCATCTTCTTCGTCATCACGTACTCGTTCATCAGTGCTCTGCAGGTCTACGACATTCCGCAGATCCTGACCTCTGGTTCTCAGCCCAACGAGGTGGGTGGGCCAGATCAGGTCATGCTCTTCCCGGTCATGGAGATGGTGAGGAACGTCAAGACCGGTTCCGAGGCGGGCCTGGCACGAGCAGCTGCCGAGGGAACGATCCTGATGGTGATCATCATGACGGTCACCTTCGTTCTGTTCCGACTTCGCCGAAAGAGGGTGTGAACAGTGAAGCACGAGACATCGAAGCCGGCCAGCCGAGTCGGGCTCGTCGTGATGGTCACGCTGGGCCTGATCTGGCTGGTCGCGAGCCTGGTGCCGGTCTGGTTGATCTTCAGCGCGACCTTCTCGTCGGACTCGACCGACATGACCAGTGCCTTCCTCCCGAACGATTTCGCGAACGGCTGGTCGAAGGTGGTCTACGCGGTCACGACGATCGACATCGGCAGTGCACTGCTGGACACCTTCTGGTTCACCCTGCTTGCCGTGGTGGGGATGCTGTTCTGCTGCACGCTCGCGGCCTACGAGTTCAGCTTCTTCCAGTTTCCAGGGAAGGGTCTGCTGTTCAGCGTCCTGATGGGCTCGATGATGCTGCCCCTGGTGCTCTACGTCGTGCCCCTCTATCGGTTCGTCTTCGAACTTGGACTGGCGGACTCGTATCTGGGCGTCGCGCTGCCGCTGATGGTCTCACCGCTCTCGGTGTTCATCCTGATGCAGTTCATGGAGGATCTTCCACGGTCCTTCATCGAGTCGGCGCAGGTAGACGGGGCGGGCCACTTCCGCATCTTCTTCTTCATCGTGGTGCCGCTGGTGCGGAACGGGATGATCACGGCGACGATCCTGCTCTTCCTGTCGGCATGGGGTGCGTTCCTGTGGCCGTCGCTGGTGACCGGTGAGAATGTCCAGGCGCTGAGCGTGGCCATCGCGAACATGTTCAACCCGAGCTTCTATGTCGATCCCCGGGT
>NZ_JAYFPT010000113.1:0-7965 GCF_034927565.1 Propionicimonas sp. | reverse complement strand
TGAGTCCCCGGCTCGTCACGGGCCGGACGGCGTCACAGCCCCTCCGGTGGGGTCAGCGGCGCCACCGCGCCGAACTGCTCCAGCCGTGCCAGCATGCCCTCGGGCACCTCCTCGGCGTGCAGGGCGAACAGGTAGTGGTCGCGCCAGTCCCCGTCCACGTGCATGTAGCGCGGCACCAGTGCCTCGAACCGGAAGCCGAGTTTGCGCACCACCGCCAGACTCTTGGCGTTCTCCGGACGGATCGCCACCTCGATCCGGTGCAGCTTGAGCGTGGTGAAGCAGTAGTCGCAAGCCAGCGCCACGGCGGTCGGAATGATGCCCCGGCCGGCCCAGCGGGGATCAACCCAGTAGCCGATCTGCGCCCAGGAGGCCGAGCCGTAGGTGATCCCGCTGACGGTGACCTGACCGACGAACCGGGGGGTGCGGCCGTCCGGGGTGTAGTCCACTGCCCAAGGCAACATGGTGCCGCGCCGTGCCCGGTGGCGAAACCGCCTCACCAGGGTGGCGAAGCCGACCGACTGGTCGAGGGCGCCGGGGGGACGGGTGGAGTCCCAGGGCTTGAACCACGCCTCTCCGTGTTCCCGGATCTGGGACCACGCGCGCTCGTCGGAGGGCTTGAGCGGACGAAGGGTCACCGGTCCACGACCCAGGGTGACCGGCCAGCGGGACGGGGCGTCGTTCACCGAGGCTTTCCGTGGGCTCGCGCCGTCAGCCCTTGAGGGGCCAGCAGGTGACGTCGCCATGGGCGTCCACCTCACCGGTTCCAGGGCCGACCACGATCACGGCGTCGGCCGCTGCCAGTTCGAGGACGCCGGGGTGTTCCACCGGCACCGGCACCGCGCCGCGCTCGGAGATTCCGGCCAGCAGGAACGTGGTCCGGGACGGGTCAGCGGTGAGCGGCTGGAGGGTGGGCAGCGTGATCTCCTCACGCTCGGCCGGGTCGATCCCGGCCAGTTTGTGGAGTACCGGCCGTCCGAACGCCTGATAGGCGAGGTAGGCGGGGTACGCCTCGCGGGGCAGCACCACCACGGGCACCTGCTCCTCGCCGATGACCGCGAACAGGCCCGGGACCTCCGGCTCGATCGCGATCCTCGCCTCGTCGATCGCGCCCAACTCACCCAGAACACCGGCCAGCACCGGGCTGGAGTCGGCCGCGATCAGCACCAGGTCGGCCCGCAGCAGCTGGTCGGAGAGCCGCTGTCGCAGTTCGCCGGCGTCGCCGGGCAGGATGCCAACCGGGTAGACCTGAGCGCCGTCGCCACGTGCGGTGGCGGCGATCAGCGGGGTGGTGGCGTCATAGACCTGACCGATCCGTTCCAGCGGCAGCCCGGGATCGACCAGGTTCGCACCCAGGCTGGCAACCACCACCCGCGGCTTCGGACGCGCCAGCACCTTGTCCAGCCCGACCTCGGCCAGCAGCCCGAGTTCACGGGCCTGCAGCACGGTACCGGCCTCGACCAGCCGGTCGCCGTCGGCGATCCGGGAGCCGGCGACCACCAGGTTCTCGTGGAAGCTCGCCTCGGCGGTGAACTCGACGTCCTCGCCGAACTCCACGCCGGCGTCCAGCACCACCACGGCATCGCAGCCCTCGGGAACCGGGGCGCCCTCGGCCACCTTGACGGTGGTGCCGCCCATCAGCGGGGCGCCACGGAAGCCGCCCGGATCGATCTCGCCGACCAGCGGCAGCCGGACCGGACGGGCAGGTGCGGCACCGACCAGGTTCGATCCGCGGACCGCCCAGCCGGTCACCGCGGCGGTGGTGACAACCGGAATGTCGATGTCGGCGGAGATCGACTCGCACAGGGTCAGGCCGCTGGCCTCGAGCAGCCCGATGCCGAACGGGCGCAGCCCCTGCACCTGTGAGAGCAGGTAGTCACGGTGCTCTGCCACCGAGCGCACGCCGTTCTCGTCGCCCGACGGCGCGTCGCCCAGCCTCCTGGGCTCGGGTACCGGGGTGGGTGGCACCGGCTGGGCAGGTGCCAGGTCAGTCTTCGTCCGTCCGAACAGGGCCATGCGCCTACCATAAGTCAATGACCGACCCGGCCCGCGGAGCCCGCGCCCGAGGCAGCCAGACTGCCACCAAGGACGTGCTGCGCTCCCGGCTCCGCGCCCGGCGGACTGCGGTCCCGCTTCCCGCCGGCGACCGCACCGCGCGTGCCCTGGCACTGTCGGCGGCCGCACCAGCGGTGGCCTGCTACGTCTCGCTGCCCGAGGAGCCCGACACCCGTTCCCTGATCGAGACCCTGGCCGCCGGCGGCACCCGCATCCTGCTGCCGGTGCTCCGTCGCGAACCGGACTGGGCCTGGTACACCGGCCCGGACGACCTGACCCCCGGGTGGCGTGGGATCCCGGAGCCGACATCGGACCGGCTGGGCCCAGAAGCGCTGGCCCAGGCGGCCTGGATCTGGGTGCCAGGCCTGGCCGGAACACCGGCCGGCGACCGGCTCGGCACGGGCGGGGGCTGGTACGACCGGGCGCTCGGCCACGCGTCGGCGGACACCCGGATCGGGCTGCTGCTGCACGACGGCGAACTGCTCGACGCACTCCCGACCGACCCCTGGGACCGCCGGGTCGACGTCATCCTGACGGCCTCGGCAACCGTCTGGCGAGCGGAATAGCGACGGCGATTGCCGGGTTCTTCCTGGCGGAAAGTACCATTGGCCCGACAACGACCCCGTCCCAGGAAAGTAGCCCATGCCCACCTATCAGTACCGATGCACGCAGTGCGGTTCCGAACTGGACGTGGTGCAGAGGTTCACCGATGCCCCGCTGACCGAGTGTCCCGAGTGCGAGGGCACGCTGCGCAAGGTCTACAGCGCGGTCGGGGTGGTCTTCAAGGGCTCCGGGTTCTACGCCACCGACAGCCGCAGCCAGGGCAAGGCCAACGCGGCCACGCCCGCGGCGAGCAAGTCCGCCGAGGCCAAACCCGCCGAGGCCAAACCCGCCGCCAGTGCGACCAACTCCTCGGCAGCGTCGTCCACAACCTCAAGTTCAGCTGCCTGACCCTGTGGAGAACTGACCCGAGCCTGCCGGATCGGCCAAGACTGGGGTATGCGAGCCTTTCTGACCTCTCTTGCCCGCGCCGTGCGCTGGCACCGGCGGGTGGTGGCAGCGGCCTGCGCTGCCGTCGCGGTGTACGCCGGCCTCACCGCCCTGACTGACAGCGATCGGGGCAGCGTCGTGCTCGCCGCCGGTCACGACATCGACGCCGGCCACACCCTTGCCGCCGGCGATCTGACCAAGCTGCGGCTTCCGGCCGAGGCGGTGCCCGCCGGTGCCTTGACCGACCCCGACCAGGCGGTGGGACGGACGGTGGTCACCCTGGTACCGGCCCGGGCGGTGCTCACCCCGCGGGATCTGGTCACCGCCGGCTCGGTGGTCGCCGCCGGACGGGTGGCGCTGCCGGTCAGCTTCGGCGACGCTGCTCCGCTGGAATTGCTGCGGGTCGGTGACCGGATCGACGTACTGGGCGCCGACAAGACGGGTGAGACGGCGGCCGTCGCCGCGAACGTCCGGGTCGCCGCGCTCCCGGCGGCAGACGACGGTGGTTTTCTGGGCAGTCGCCACGCCCCGCCCGTCCTGCTCGATCTGAGCCCCGAGGAAGCCGCCCGCGTCACCGCTTCGGCAGCGGCCTCCACGCTCGCCTTCGCCCTGCACTGACAGCCTGCGCCGGTGTCGAGATGGCGGCGACCGGGCGGCGAGCACTCCGTAAGGTGAGGGGCACTGACACCCACAGCGAGGAGACACCCATGAAGGGCTTCAAGGACTTTCTGATGCGCGGCAACCTGATCGATCTGGCGGTCGCCGTCATCATCGGTGGCGCCTTCGGAGCGGTGGTGACCACCTTCACCGACGTGATCCTGAGCATCATCAGCCTGTTCGGCGGCAACCCCAACTTCGACTCCGTTGCCATCGGCGGGGTGGTTGTCGGACCGTTCATCACGGCGCTGGTGTCGTTCCTGATCATCGCGGCGATCGTCTACTTCCTGATCATCAAGCCGATCGAGGCGATCAAGGCCGGCAGCGACAAGCTGGCCGGCAAGGCGCCCGAGCCGGAAGCCGAGGCGGCGCCGACCACCGAGGATCTGCTGACCGAGATCCGCGACCTGCTGAAGGAGCAGGCGAAGTAGCAGCTCCGGAGGCGCACCCCGTCGTCGACGCTCGGCCGGGTGCATCGTCACCCTGCTGCGCCACGACCTGGGGAGAAGAGACACGCGCTGGAGCGTGTTCTGCCTATCCCTGGCCGCCGCGAGCGGGGTTCCGCGGAGTGGCTCGCAAGGCACAGGAGGGAAGCGATGTGGCGCATCGCCGACCGACGACAACGCTGCGAGACGCCCGCGGGGCACCGTGCAGCAGGCCACCGTGGGGGATAGGGAGACACGCTCTAGCTTCCGTGGTGCGGCGGCACCTCCCGCAGCAGGCGAAGTTCGTCGGCGGTGAAGGTCGTCCGGGCCGACGGTGGTCGGGTCTCCAGCGTCACCAGGCCCAGCAGTGCGCGCGCACTGCCCAGCACTGCAGCAAGCTGAGCTGCCCCACACCCGGCCCGCAGGTCCGGCGGGATCAGGTGCGGCCAGGACTGCCCGTCTCGGACGCAGGCCTCGGCATGCGCACGCAGCCGCGCCGGCGTCCAGCCCTGCGCCGCGAGCCCTGCGATCAGCGCGGGCGGGTCGGGCCTTCCTGGCTCGGGAAGTTCGAGATCGGCTCCGGTCAGGGCATAGGCCAGGGATGCCTGCCAGCGCGCCAGCCGGCCGGGTTCGTTCCGGGGCTGCCGGGCGTCCGGATCCCGGCCTGCGGGCTCGGCCGCCCCCGGCTCAGGCATCCGGCTCGCTGCGGTAGTGCCTGGTGCCGCCCTCGTCGGCCAGCGACACCTCGCCGACCACCTGCGACCGGACGTCGAACACCCAGTCGCCACGCACGGTGAGCGCGGTGGCCCGCCGTAGCGAAGGCACCACCTGCACCCGGGCGTCGAAGTCGTCCACCAGCTTGTAGTACTTCCCGTCCAGGTCGACACCGGGAATCTCCACCACGGCTCGCAGCTGGGCATCCTGGCCGAGTTCGAAGACGTCCGAGCGCAGCAGCAGCAACTCATTGGTGGTCTTCACCGGCAGGAACCGGTCCCGCCCGACAGCGATCGCCCGCGCTCCCCTGAAGACCTCGATGGCAGCCCCCATCGCACACTCCAACTGAATCACCTTCGGCGAGGCCGGGTCGGTCGGATCGACCGTCTTCTCGTTGCGGATCAGCGGCAGTCCGAGCACGCCGCCGCGCTCGGTCAGCGTCTGGCGCAACTGCACCAGATCCAGCCAGAGGTTGTTGGCGTGGAAGTAGGGGTGACGGTGCTCGTCGGTGAACCAGTGCATCTCCTCGGGCGCGGTCTGCGCGGTGTCACGCAGGATCAGCTGCCCGTCGGCCTTGCGGACGGCGAGGTGACCGCCCTTGCGGTCGTTGACCGTGCGCAGGCACACCTCGGCGGCATACGGCGCCCCCGTCGAGGCGAACCAACCGGCCAGCCTCGGGTTCGGCGCCGCCCCCAGGTTGTCGCCGTTGGCGACGGTGACGTAGCGGAAACCGGCGTCCAGCAGGGCGTCCAGCACACCCGATCCCCACAGCGCCGGATAGAGGTCGCCGTGCCCGGGGGGGCACCACTCCAGAGCCGGATCCGCCGGCCACTCCACCGGGGTGAGGTCGTCGAGCCGGATCTTGGGTTCGGCACTCTGCAGGAAGTCCAGCGGCAGTCCGTCCACCGCCAACTCCGGGTAGCGGGCCAACTGAGCCAGGGTGTCGGAACGGGTGCGGAAGCTGTTCATGAACAGCAGCGGCAACCGCACCCCATAGGCCTGCCGGGCGTGCATCACCTGGGCGACGATCAGATCCAGGAAGTTCTTCCCGTCCCGCACCGGCAGCAGCGACTTGGCCTGGTCGAGGCCCATCGAGGTGCCGAGGCCGCCGTTGAGCTTGATCACCACCGTCTGCGCCAGGGCCGCCACCTGGTCCGCCTCACAGACCTCCACCTCGTCGAGCCGGGGCGGATCGAGCAGCGGCTCGATGGAGTCCTCGGCGATGATCCCGGTGGCGCCGGACTCGGCCTGCCGGTAATAGTGCGCGAAGACGTCGACGGCCACCGGGTCGACGCCGGAGGCGCGCATCTTGTCGGTGCTCAGGGTGAGGCCACGATCGCTCATGGTGCTGATGGTACGAGACCGGGCCGGACCGGACACAGACATTGCCCACAGCGGCCTTCGTCACGCGAATGCCGGCCCACAGCGGCCTGGAAACAGAAAACGAGAGTGACGCCGGTCGAAGGGCTAAAAGCCGTCTACCCACCCCCAGGAGACATCATCGACCCTGCGTCACTCTCAGTCGAGAGACTACACGACCGCGCAACCCTTTGCCAAAGAAACCCGGCCAATTCCCGCGGCTGGTGACATCGCTGGTGGCGTCATGGCTGGCCAGGCCCGGTTCGCCGGCCTCGTCACCCGTCCCACGGACGCGCCGGGCGCACAGCCAGCGCACCCCCGGTTCGCAACCCCGCAGCAACTGCAGCTTTCGCCGGACGCGTGCACAACCTCGCCCGGCGTACTAGCGTGACCGTCAGGCGCCCTGGTGGCATCGTGCCCACAGTGATCGTGGGAACACGCCCCCAGGCCTGCCGTTAACCGGGTGGTTCCCGTGCGTTAAGGCGGTACCCCTAGCGTCCACTGCGACCGCCCGTTGGTGGTATCCACGTACGACTTGGAGGACTCAATGACCCGTACTCCCGTTCTTCGGCGGCTCGGCGGCCTGGTCGCCGTCAGCCTGGCCGCGACGCTCGGACTGAGCGCCTGCAGCGGCTCGGCCCCCGCCGACAGCAAAGCCGCTTCAGCCACCAGCGTCGCCGACTTCGGCAGCTTCGCCGATCTGGAGGCAGCCGCCAAGGCCGAGGGCAAGCTCAACGTGATCGCGCTGCCCCGCGACTGGGCCAACTACGGCGCGATCCTGGACGCGTTCAAGGCCAAGTACCCCGAGATCACCGTCGACGAGCAGTCGCCGGACGTCTCCAGCGCCGAGGAGATCAAGGCAGCCAAGGACAACAAGGGTCTGGACAACGCTCCCGACACCTTCGACCTCGGCCTGGCCGTCGCACTGTCCAGCACCGACCAGTTCGCCGCCTACAAGGTGCAGACCTGGGACGACATCCCTGACACCCTCAAGGAGCCCAGTGGCCTCTACGTCGGCGACTACGGCGGCTACATGTCAGTGGGCATCGACTCCTCGAAGTTCACCGTCCCGACCTCCCTGGCCGATCTGTTGAAGCCGGAGTACAAGGGCGCGGTGGCAATCAACGGCGATCCGACCCAGGCCGGTTCGGCCTTCGCGGCGATCGGTCTGGCTACCCTGCAGAACGGTGGCACGCTGGACGACTTCACTCCGGGGATCGACTACTTCAGCCAGCTGAACAAGGCCGGCAACTTCCTCAAGGTCGACCCCGACTCCGGCACCATCGCCAGCGGCGCCACCCCGATCGTTTTCGACTGGGACTACCTGAACGCCACTGCCACCACGAGCAACCCGGCCTGGAAGGTGGTCGTCTTCAGCGGCAAGGGCTACGCCGGCTACTACTACCAGGCGATCAACGCCGACGCCCCGCACCCGGCGGCCGCTCGGCTGTGGCAGGAGTTCCTGTACTCCGACCAGGTGCAGAACCTCTGGCTGGCCGGTGGCGCCCGTCCGACCCGGATGGAGGCCATGACCAAGGCCGGGACGATTGACGCCGCGCTGGCCGCCGCCCTGCCACAAGCCCCGGACGAGAGCTTCGTCCCGACGGCCGACCAGAGCACTGCTGCCGGCAAGCTGCTCGGCGAGAAGTGGGCAGCCGCGATCGCCTAGGTTGTCCATCGTGTCGTCTCCTACTGTGAGCGCAACGGCCGGGACGCGGGCATCGTCCGCGTCCCGGCCGCGACAGCGCAGCTGGCTGGGCCCACTCGG
>NZ_JAYFPT010000127.1:0-8157 GCF_034927565.1 Propionicimonas sp. | reverse complement strand
GGCGGGACACTACGCTGACCGGGTGAGCACTCCTCGTCCTCTGTCGGAGTTGGTGGCCCCGGACTGGGCCGAAGCGCTGGCCCCGGTCGCCGGACTGGTTGCCGAACTGGGTGACTTCCTGCGGGCCGAACTTGCGGCCGGCCGGAACTATCTGCCCTCGGGAAGCAATGTGCTGCGGGCCTTCTCCCGGCCGCTGGCACAGGTGAAGGTGCTGCTGGTGGGACAGGATCCCTATCCCACCCCGGGCCATGCGGTCGGACTGTGCTTCTCGGTCGCTCCGCAGGTGCGCCCGTTGCCGCGGAGCCTGGTCAACATCTACGCCGAACTCGAGGCCGACCTTGGCATTCCGCCGGCCGCCTCCGGCGACCTCACCCCGTGGTTCGAGCAGGGCGTGCTGCTGCTCAACAGAGTGCTCACCGTCCGCCCGGGCAGCCCGGGCTCGCACCGTGGCAAGGGCTGGGAGCAGGTCACCGAGTGCGCGATCGACGCGCTCGCCCGGCGCGGTGGCCCGTTGGTGGCCATCTTGTGGGGACGCGACGCCCAGACCCTCCAGCCCCGGCTCGCGGGCCAGGGCATACCGTGCATCACCTCGGCGCACCCGTCCCCGCTGTCGGCGCACGCCGGGTTCTTCGGTTCGCGGCCGTTCAGTCGGGTGAACGCGGCGCTGGCCGAACAAGGTGGCGCTCCGGTTGACTGGCGGCTGGAACCCGCCCGCGACTGACGACCGCCCAGCCCGCCAGCAGACTCTGCGACAGACCACGACTCGCTCCACCGCCGGAGCCCGCAGCAGAGTACTCAACCTCGCCGCAGCTGCGGCTGACCGTCGAGATCAAGCCCAACCCGTCGGCCAGCTTGCCGGCCACGCGTATTCTGGGCCCGCACCAGCCGCTTCGCCGGCGTCCGGAGGTCTGTCCCCATGAAGTTTTCCCAGAACACATCCCCACTGCCCGGACGGGACACTCCCGTCCTCCAGCAGCCCTGCTGGCACGAGGTCTTCGGCCACCGGGTAGGTACGGTGCCGGACGGTTCGACGGTGGCCTACTTCGCACTGGGCTGCTTCTGGGGAGCGGAGAAGCTGTTCTGGAGCATCCCGGGAGTCACCTCGACCGCCGTGGGCTACGCCGGCGGTACCACCCCGAACCCCACCTATGAGGAGGTCTGCTCGGGGCTGACCGGCCACGCCGAGACGGTGATGGTCGCCTTCGACCCCGCCGCGGTGTCCTACGCCCAGTTGCTGGCGGTGTTCTTCGAGAACCACGACCCGACCCAGGGGATGCGGCAGGGCAACGACATCGGCACCCAGTACCGCTCGGCGATCTACACCACCGACCAGGAGCAGGCCGCGCTGGCCAGAGCCACGGCAGCCGACTTCCAGCGTTCGCTCGCGGAGGCCGGCTACGGCGCGATCACCACCGAGATCGCTCCGGCGGGCCCCTGCTACCTGGCAGAGAACTATCACCAGCAGTACCTGGTGAAGAACCCGAACGGCTACTGCCCGGTGCACGCCACCGGCGTGGCTTGCACCCCCGGTCGCTGACCCGACAACCATCAAGGGCGGCCGGCTGATGCCGACCGCCCTCGCGTTGTCAGTTCGTGGCCCCCGCCAGGGCGGAGGCGTCATCCACCTTCGCCAGCGCCGCCTCCCAGCGCTTGGTGATCGCCACCACATCGAAGTAGTGCGGGATCTGCTCGTGGCGGATCTCGATCCGCGTGCCGCCGTCCTCGGGGATCAGATGGACGTCGACCAGAGTCTTCGGGGTGTCGTCGGCGGCGTGCCAACTGAACCGGATCTGTTCCAGCGGGTGGTACGAGCGGACGACGCCGTACGTGCCGTTGGCAGCGCGCCAGCTGTCTCCCTTGTCGCCGAGCACAGCACCGTCGCCCAGCAGGGCTTCAGCACCATCCCGCGTCACCAGGAAACGCCAGACCTCTTTGGGGGATAGGGACACCACGCGTCCCACCGTGACGGTGGTGCCCATTGCGTTCGCGAGCGTGTCGCCCGCCACCTGCTCAGTCATGACCTACCTCGATCCGTCTGAAGCGTCGGCCTCCCTTGGCCGACCCGTACCGCCACACTACCCGTGATCGGTGACAGCGGAAGGGTCGATTGTCAGGTCTGTCCAGCGATCTTGACGAACACTTTTCTTGCCTGTCTGGCGTGTCGCTCCCGGGGATCGCGCGCGGCTGCCACTAGAAAAGTCTTGACCGGACCAAGTATGAGTTGGTCCGGTCCGTGTATGGTCTCGCAGCCAGCCCCCAGCCTGTGACGGATGTGGCCCGAGTGACTGTTGTGACGGGTGTGACGAGCCCCATCGGGATCGCCCGAAATTGGCCTGAAATCTTCGCCAGAACCCCTTGCACAGCCCTTCGCGCAGGAGTAGAAAAGTCCTACGCCGATCAGGGCAGCCACCCGCAAGGGAGGTCGTCAGGACGGCGGCTGGTTGGCAATCGAGGTCCACAGCCAGCGGAGCGATCCGCGGGTGTCTCGCCGGGACGGGCGGGACGGACCAGGCGGGCTGACCGGGTTCGGACGGCGTCCACTCCGAGCAACCAGAAGGCCGGACCAACTCATACTTGGTCCGGCCTTCGCCTGTGCTGTGACAAGCGAATTCTCATGCGCCGGAAAGCCGTCCCCGATCACCGTCCAGCTGCCGAGACGTCGCCGCCGCAATCTGCGCCACCGTCGCACCGTGTGCCGCCGTCCACGCCCCAGGATTCCTGAGCTACCAGGCGCGGTCCCCGGATACCGCCCGCGGGCTGCGGCGGTAGGCCGACACACTCGGGTCGGCGGCGATCCAGAACCGCCACGGTCGCTGCCAGGCCACCGACACCCCCACCCGTGGGCCGCTCGCCACCCGGTCGGGAGCAACCGGCTCGGCCGGTGAGGCAAGGTCGAGTCCACCAGCACCCAGCCGGCCACCGGAGTCGGCCAGCGTCCAGCCGATCGCCCGGCCGAGGTTCCCCGGACCACGGGCGAGTGCGACATCGGCCACCCCTGGACGCAGGCTGCGAGCACGTTCCCGACCGTGGACCACCTCGGCCGCACGCAGCAGCACCGCCTCACCCTCCCCCGTCCGGCCGCAGACGATGTTCCCGCAGATGTGGAGCCCGTGCGACAGGTAGCAGTAGAGCGTGCCGGGCGGGCCGAACAGGTCACGGGTCCGTGGCCGGGGGCCGATGAAGGCATGGGCGGCGGGGTCGGTCGTCCCGCCGTAGGCCTCGACCTCGGTGATCCGTAGCGTCACCCCGTTGTGGCTCAGCAGACAGCCGAGCAGGCACGGGGCCACGTCCAGCGAGGGCGCGTCGAGATCGATCACGCACCCCAGTGTGCCGGGCGCGCTAACCTCGCTGCCATGGGGCTGCCGCGTCGGATCAGGAAGGCCGCTGTGGCAGTGGTGACCGCGGTCGGCCTGCTGGCCGCCTGCCAGACCGCCACCCCTGCCCCATTCACCCCCAGTCCTTCGAGGTCCACCGCAAGTCCCAGTCCCAGTCCCACACCGACACCGACACCGCTGGACTTCACCCGTCCGGGCCTCGCCGAGGCGTGGCTCAAGCGGCTGCTGGCGACCGTCGGCTCCGACCTGGTCGTGATGGCCGAGGTCACCACCGACTCGGTGACCGTCACCGTCCTGCCGGAAGCCGGCGGGAAGCCGGTCACCTGGGCCTACCGCGACGGTCAGGCCCAGCAGGTGACCAGCGATCTGGAGTACGTCGACCAGGCGGTGTTCAACCTCGACGACTTCGACCTCTCCGACGTTGGCAGCCTGTTCCGCACCGCCGCCAGGATCAGCGGCTCGACGGCGAACCAGACCCTGCACATCGTCGACTTCTCCGGCGGACGGGTGGCGATGACGGTGACCACCAACCCCGAGTCGCGCACCGTCTTCTTCCAACCGGACGGGATCCCGCTGCCCGAACTCGACTACCACACCGCCGCCGGTGTGGCGGACGGGCTGTCGGAGGTGACCCGGGACCGGGTCACCGTCCAGATGCTCGGCGTCGATTCGGAGACCGGGGCGTGGGTCGACTACGCCGGCCTGGACGACACCACCGTCCGGCTGCAGCGCACCGCGAAGGTTCCGGTCACCCGGATCAGCCGGGACGAGGTGCTGTCCCTGCCCCCGTTCGCGGTCGACCTGGTCGACCCGGCGGTGATCTGGCAGGTGGTCAGCCGGATCATCAGGCAGGCCGGGCTCGAACCGGACACCCGGTGGCAGGTCACGGTGGACGACCGGGGCGGCACCGGCGTTCCCCGGCTCTACTTCACGGTCGGATCGACCGCGGTGACCACCGATCTTGCCGGCACCGAGGTGATCAGTTCCTGAGCGATCGATCAGTCTCGGAGCGGCCCGGCTTCGACCACCGGACGATCGGCCGGTGCGCTGACCAGCAGGTACTCGGTGTTGCGGCTGTGCGCGGGCGTCCCTACTTTCTGGCCGTCGGGCGAGTAGACGCCGATCTTCGACCCGATGTAACGCCGGGTGTCGTAGGCGAGCACGGCCACCGGATTCCCCCGTACCGCGAGCATCTCCTGCAGCGCTTCGACCGGCAGGAAGCCCTCGTCGCTGAAGGACAGCACCACCACCTCGGCCCGCACCCGGGCGATCACCCCCGCGAGCGCCTCGGGCATTCGCCGCCGGGAGTTGAAGTCGCTCTTGGTGGCCTCCGAGCGGGCGTCCACTCGCTTGCAGGCCAGGCCGTAGTACGCCGGGGCGTCCCAGCGCACCAGGGTCTCCCAGACGTGGTAGTTGGTGAAGTAGCGGTGCTGGTTGTACGGCGGGTCGAGGTAGGCCAGGCCCACCTCGGGCAGGTCGTGGACGGCCTGGCGGGCGTCCTGCCGCAGCGCCCGTCCGGTTCCCGGGGTGAGGACGGGGGCCCGCAGCGTCAATGGCCGCAGCGCCCGCGGGGCCCACTGCTTCAGAAAGGCCATCTGCAACCCGACGGTGGAGTCCACGGCGTCGGCGGCCTCCAACAGCGCCACCAGCAGGATCGGCCGCAGCGGACCGTCGGGGAACAGGTCGTCGATGCCGTCGCGGATGGCGTCGATGCGTTGCGCATTGGCCGGGTGGAAGTAGCGGGCGCGCTCGGCGAATACCTCGGTCACGTACCCCCGCTTGTCCGGGAGTGACGCCAGCCTGGCCAGCGCCTCGTCCACCTCGGCGGGGTCGACCGTGGCCGCATCGGTGACCACGTAGCACTGGGCGAGCACCTCGGAGTAGGAGGCGGTGTCGACGGTGGTGGTGAACGCCCCGCGACGGCAGAACTCCTGGGCCACCCGGGTGGTGCCGGTGAACAGGTCCAGTGCCGTGGTCGCACCGCTGCGGGTCAGCAGGTCGCCGAGTTCGGCCACCAGCCTCCGCTTGGACCCCAGGTACTTGATCAAGCCTTGGTCAGCGCCCCCGGGGCGAAGGTGTCGCACTGGTTGGGGTCGCCGGTGGTGTAGCCCCGTGCCATCCAGGTCTTGCGCTGCTCGGAGGAGCCGTGGGTCCACGACTCCGGCGAGATGCCGCCGGTCGACATCTGCTGGATGCGGTCGTCGCCGACGGCGATCGCCGCATCGACGGCGCGATTGAGATCGTCCTGGGTGATGGCTTCGATCGGCGACGCCGGGTCGTTGGTGGCGTTCGCCAGCCATACCCCGGCGAAACAGTCGGCCTGGAGTTCGAGCTTGACCTGTGGCGAGTTCGGCCCGGTCTGGTTGCCGGCGGCCTGGGCCTTGCCGAGGGTGCCGATCAGGTTGGAGATGTGGTGGCCGTACTCGTGGGCGATCACGTAGGCCTCGGCGGCGTCGCCACCGCGGGCGCCGAGCTGCCCGGTGAGCATCTGGTCGAAGAAGCTGGTGTCGAGGTAGACGATCTTGTCGGCCGGGCAGTAGAACGGGCCGACGTCCGAGGTGGCGGTGCCGCAGGCGGTGGCGGTCTGCCCGGTGAACGGTGTGGTCGTGGTCATCACGTACTGGTCGCCAAGCTGGGTGGCCCAGAAGGCCTGGATCGAATTGGTGTAGGCGACGAACCGGCAGTCGCGGTTGGTCTCGATGTCTTCCGCGTTCTCGCAGGCGTCCCACGGGTTGCCGGTCTGGGTGGGTTGGTTCTGCTGGCTCTGCTGGGTCTGGTCGGCGGCGCCGAGCAGGGCACTGGGGTCCAGCCCGAAGACCAGCGCCAGGATCAGCACGAGGATGCCCGCACCACCGCCGAGGGCGATCTTCCCTCCGGCGCCACCGCCGCCGTAGCCCATCTGCGAGCTGTCGAGCTTGGCTCCCTTGCGGTACTGCATGGACGTCCCCCTGCGGTCTGGCTGCGACAGAGCATACCGGCGGGTCGAATTCCCGCTCCAGCCTGGACGGTGCCGCCTGGTCGGACGCTGCCGACTGCGGATTCGTCGACGGGTTCCCGTCGTGGCGTTTGGAATCCCTCTGCGCCTCGGTCATGATGAAACGATGCGGATCATCGGGGTCGAGGTCGCCGGCGGTATGCCGGTCTTCAACCGCGTCCTGGCCCATGGTGCCGATCCGCACCGGCTGGCCTGGGAGCGTGGCTACCGGATCATCCGTCCGCTCTCGGTCACCGGGACGTCTCCCGCCCTGACGGCCACCGTCCAACTGGCCCGGCACGGCAGGCGGGTGAACCGGCACAGCTCCCGCCGCACCCGCGCGATGGATCCGGGCCTGGTGCTGACCGAGGACACCGTCCCAGTTCTGCGGCAACGGCTGGCGGCCTACGCGATCACCCTGTCCTCCTTCGGCATCCTGGCCACCGAGTTCTCCGACAAGACGGCGGTGCCCGGGCTGTGGGGACTCCCCGGCGGCGGCATCCAGGACGGCGAGACCGCCGCCCAGGCGGTGGCACGCGAGGTAGCTGAGGAGACCGGGCAGAGCCTGGAGATCGACCACCTGCTCGACCTGCAGACCGACCACTGGATCGGACGCTCCCCCACCGGCGTCATCGAGGACTTCCACGCCGTCCGGATCATCTTCGCCGGCCGTTGCCCCGACCCGAGCGCCCCGGTGGTCCACGATCTCGGCGGCACCACGGCCTCGGCCACCTGGGTACCGCTGTCACAGTGGCAGACCACGCCCTGGGCAGCCAGCACCCGGGTACTGCTGGAGCGCCACCTGCCCGGCTTGGCGAGCGCCTGGCGCCGCGCGGGTTAGAGCGGGTACACCCGAAGGCCGCCCCGGGGAAGCTCCCGAGGGCGGCCTTCGCGCGTGTGGGTCAGCGGCGGAAGTACGACAGGATCCGCAGGATCTCGGTGTAGAGCCACACCAGGGTCACGGTCAAGCCGAAGGCGGCCCGCCAGGACTCGCTGGCAGGCGCCCGCAGGGCGACCCCCTGCTCGATGTAGTCGAAGTCGAGGATCAGGTTGAACACGGCCAGGCCGACGCCCACCGCGGAGGCCAGCAGGGCGATCCAGCTCACCGAACCGGTGACCGAGATGATGCCGAGGTTGATCCCGAACAGCGAGAGCAGCAGGTTCACCAGCAGCACGCCGGCGTAGGCGAAGGTGCCGATCACCACCATCTGGCGGAACTTGCTGGTGACCTTGATCCGGAAGAACTTGTAGGCGGCCAGGGTTGCCGCCGCCGCGACGAAGGTGCCGAACACCGCCGGGACGACGATCCCGGGGTAGCTGAACTCGAAGACCAGGCTGATGGCGCCGAGGAAGACGCCCTCGATGGCGGCGTAGGCCAGCACGAAACCGGGCTTGACCTGGCGGCGGAAGCTGACCAGCAGCACGACGCCGAAGGCGACCAGGGCACCGATGATCATCGCGGGCTGCAACAGGGTGACCGGCAGGTAGCCGTAGGCGAACCCGAAGAAGGTCAGCGCGGCCGTCAGGATGACCGTGCCGAGGGTGATCGCCGACTTGGTGATCACATCGTCGATGGTCATCACGCCCTGCTGGGTGGCCTGGACGGGCTGCGGCGGGTAGGGCTGGCCGTAGGGCTCCTGCCCGGCCTGCTGGGAGTAGGGGTCGTAACCGGCCGGGCCGTACTGGCCGGGGTACTGCTGCTGGGTCTGCGGTGGCTGGCTCCACTCGGTCTTGGACAGAACCGGGTTGTTGCTGCGCATCGTGTGTACGTCCTTCTGGTCGCGGAGCGGTGACTCACACCGTCATGCATCCATGGTAGAGGGCTTTCCTGTGAGCTTGCTTTGAGAA
>NZ_JAYFPT010000115.1:0-28593 GCF_034927565.1 Propionicimonas sp. | reverse complement strand
TGTTCGGCCTTGTCGCGCTCCCGTCCGGCCCGGAAGCTGCGGTCGACGCTCCAACCTCCGCCTCCGAGCAGCAGGAACAGCAGCCCGACCGCGGCCAGCAGCAGTTCGTATTCGCCCAGGAAGCCCGGCTGTCCGGCGACGAACGGACTCCACGGGCCCCACAACACGAAGGCCAGCGCACCGCCGGCGATCAGCAGCACACCCAACCCGGCCACGCGGGTGAGCAGGCCGAGCACCAGCGACAACGCGATCAGCAGGCAGGCCACACCGGTCACGATCGCCATCACCTGCGGGTACGGGATGATCGTGGTCGCGAACTGGGCCTGGGCCGCCGGGATGTCGGTGACCAGGTTCAGACCGCGGACCAGGAAGATCGCCGCCGTCACCAGGCGCAGCAGGAACAGGCCCAGGGAACCGAAGAACCTGTCGTTGGTGCGCTTGTAGACCACCACCGGCTCGGGCGCGGTCACCGGAATCGGCGCGGTGGCGGTCAGCGCAGCCTCGCGCGCCTCGCGCCGGGCTGCCCGCTCGGCAGCCAGCTTCTCGGCCTCGGCCGACAGCGGGTCGAGTTCGGTCGGCTCTGCCACCACCGCGTCACGGAAGATGGTGTCGGTCGGTGCCGTCGGCGTGGTCGGCCCGGACGGCAGGTTGGGCGACGGCGTCACCGGGACATCCGGGACGGGCATGCCCCACGCGGCCGGGGCCGGAGCGAACAGTGGCGCGGTGGCGGCAGTGGCTTCGGCTGGTTGCGCAGACTCGGACGCGGGTTCACCGGCGGGCGGCTCAGCCACCGCCGGCGGCGGGACCGGAGTGCCCTGGGGCTCGGCAGGCGACACGTCCGCCACCGGTTCGGGCGCGGATGCGGCCGGCTCGGCCGGGGCATCCACGGTCTCGGCGATCGGCTCAGGCTCGTCCGGAGTGATCGACGGCATGCCTTCCTCGACGGCGTCCTCCACCGGATCGCCCTCGGTGGGGCCGGCATCGGGCAGGACGTGCTGCGACTCGGCCTCGTCGGCCGGCTGGACGGCTTCGACAGGCTTCGTTTCTGGCGCCCAGGCGGCGTCCGGATGGGGACCGGGCTCGGGGGTGGGCACGGGTGGTTCGGGGTCGTTCCGCTCGGTCACCGGAGGGTCCTTCCTGCAGACTCTGACGCCCCTATCAAAACACTCCGCGCAGCCAACCTCGACCAGCGACACGGCTCACGCCCAAGTCCGCCCGGCCGAACACCGACGCACACCGCTTGATCACTGGCAGACCGGTCTCGGCGGCAGGTTTCCCAGGGCAGCCTCCCGATCGCCAGGCCTGCTGGTGAGCGGCTCCCCGTCCCGACCTGACCTGCTGCGCGTCGCCTCCGACGGGCGGCTGGCTGTGTTGCCACTGGCCGGTGCTGCGCCGACGCCTCCCTCCGCCATCGTGCGAGGCGCTCCGCCGAATACCGCTCGCGACGGCCCAAGCCCCAGAGACGCTCTACTCCAGGCCCTCGCCCAGGCCGATCATCAACGATTCCATCGCCAGCAGCGGTGCCACATTGGTCTCCAGCGCCGTGCGGCATTCCAGGATCGCGTCCAGTCGCCGGACGGTGGCCGAGGCCGGGCTGCGCCCGGCAAGCCGTCTGATCGGGTCGGCGAACTCGGTGTTGATCAGCCCGGCACCGGCAGCGGTCTGCAACACCAGCACATCGCGGTAGTAGGAGGTGAACTCGGTCAGCACCCGGTCGAGGGCGTCACGCTGCAGCCGCTTCGCCCTGGCCTTCTGCTGGTCCTCCAGTTCGCGCAGGGCGGCGTTGGCGTTGCGCGGTTTGGCTCCCTTGGTGCCCATCCCGAGCGCCTCGGAGAGCTCTGCCTTCTCACGGGCGTCCAGATCGGTGGTGATCGAGGAGGCCTCGTCCGCCGCCGACTGGACGACGCTCGCGGCGGCACTCAGGCAGGCGCCCAACGAGGTCAGCTTCTCCGGCAGGCCGAGGATCTCCCGCCGCCGGCCGCGCGCCGACTCGCTACGAGCCAGTGCTCGTGCCCGTCCGATGTGGCCCTGGGAGACGTGGGCGGCGAATGCGGCCAGGTCCGGCTCGACTCCGTCCCGGCGCTGCAACAGTTCGGCGATCGCCGGCTCGCTCGGCGTACTCAACTCGATTCTGCGGCACCGGGAGCGAATGGTCGCCACCACGTCGTCCGCGGTCGGCGCGCAGAGCAGCCAGACAGTGCGGGCGGCCGGCTCCTCGATGCTCTTCAGCAGGGCGTCGGCGCCCCGTTCGGTGACCCGGTCGGCGTCCTCCACCACGAGCACCTGGAATCTGCCCAGGGTGGGGGTCATCGCTGCCCGGCGGACCAGGTCACGGATCTCGTCCACCCCGATCGACAACTGCTCGGTGCGTACCAGGGTGACGTCGGGATGCGCCCCCGACAAGGCAGTACGGCAGGCTCTGCAGTGACCGCACCCGCCGTCCTCACACTGCAGGGCGGCGGCGAAGGCCCGGGCGGCATTGGAGCGGCCGGAACCCGGCGGCCCGGTGAACAGCCAGGCATGGGTCATCGCGTGACGCTCGCCGGTCACCGCCCGGCGCAGGGTGGAGATCACGCGCTCCTGGCCGATCAGGTCGCTCCACACCCCGCTCGCGAGGGCTGCTGCGGTGGTCACGGTTCCAGCGTGCCAGCCGGAGCTGACAATAGCGGCGCCACACGGTCGCGGATGGTCCGCGCGATGCCCTGCTTGTCGGTACGGGCGGGGAGCACGAGGTAGTGCTCCGGATCACGCGCGGCGAGATCGAGGAACGACTTCCGGGCACGCACGTGCAGGTCCAGGCCGGCGCCCTCCAGCCGGTCGGGCTCGGCGATGCCGCCCACTCCGACCGACGGGTCGAGGTCGAGCAGGATGGTCAGGTCGGGCAGGAGGTCGGCGGTCGCCCAGCGGGCGATCTGCTCGATCCGGTCGATGTCCAGCCCCCGTCCGGCACCCTGGTAGGCCAGCACCGAGTCGACATACCGGTCGCAGACCACGACCGCGCCCCGCTCCAGCGCCGGCCGGACGACCTGGGCGACATGCTGAGCCTTGTCGGCCAGGTAGAGCAGGGTCTCGGTGCGTTCGGCCAGGTCACGGGTGGCCGGGTCGAGCACGATCCGGCGCATCACCGCGCCCGCCGGGGTGTCGCCCGGTTCGAAGGTGAGCACCACCTCATGGCCGCGGCCGGTGAGCCACTGTGCGAGCAGCTTCGCCTGTGTGGACTTGCCGACCCCGTCGCCACCTTCGAGGACGATGAACACCCCTACCATGGCCCGAAGCCTACCCAGATCCCGGCACCGGCATCGTCGCGCGGCCACCCGGCCGTCACCCGCAGAAACCGGGCGGATATGGCCACTCGCGTGGATAATCCCCTCGCCCTGCCGGATTCACCCGGTTTCTGGCGGGCACCCCGCGAGACAGCGTCAGGGGACCGGCAGCCACGCCCCGGCCAGTCGCATCCCGGGAAGCCGACCGGCCTCAGCTGGTCTTGCGGGCCCGGCTGGTCGCCGTCCGCTTCGCGGCAGGCTTCGCAGCCGACGCCTTCGGCGCTGCCTTGCGGGTGGTGCGGGTGCGCTTGGGCGCCGGGCCCTTGGCACGCTTCTCGGCCAGCAGCTCGGCGGCCCGGTCCAGGGTAATGGCCTCGACCGAGTCGGTGCGGCGCAGCGTGGCGTTGGTCTCCCCGTCGGTGACGTAGGGGCCGAACCTGCCGTCCTTGACCACCACCGGCTTGCCCGAGTTCGGGTCGGTGCCGAGTTCCCGCAGTGGGCCGGCAGTCGCCCGTCCGCCCCGGGTCTTGGGCTGGGCGTAGATCGCCTCCGCCTCGGCCAGGGTGATGTCGAAGATCTGCTCCTCGCTGGTCAGCGAGCGAGAATCGGTGCCCTTCTTCAGGTACGGACCGTAGCGGCCGTTCTGGGCGGTGATCTCCTCGCCGTCGGCGGACGTGCCCACCACTCGCGGCAGGCTGAGCAGCTTCAGCGCCTGCTTGAGCGTGATCGTGTCCACCGACATGGACGGGAACAGCGACCCGGTGCGCGGCTTGGCGCCCTTCGGGGCATCCTCCGGCAGCACCTCGGTGACATAGGGCCCGAATCGTCCGGACTTGGCGACGATCGCCCGTCCGGTGTCCGGGTCGACGCCGATCTGGCGCTCCTCGGTGGTCGGCCGCTCCAGCAGTTCGCGGGCGTGCTCGACGGTCAGCTCGGCCGGTGGCAGGTCGGCGTCGACGTTGGCCCGCCGGCCCTCCGCGTCCTCGATGTAGGTGCCATAGCGGCCCACCCGGACGTTGATCCCGGAGTCGCCCAGCGGGAAGGTCGACAGTGCCCGGGCGTCGATGTCGCCGAGCTCGTTCACCAGCGCGTGCAGCCCCTCGTTGGTGGCTCCGTCCGGCCCGAAGTAGAAGTCGCGCAGCACGGCCACCCGGGCGGCGTTGCCGTTGGCAATCTCGTCGAGGGTGTCCTCCATCCGGGCAGTGAAGTCATAGTCGACCAGCTTCGGGAAGTGCTCCTCCAGCAGCCGGGTGACGGCGAAGGCCAGCCAGGTCGGCACCAACGCCGACCCCTTCTTGAAGACGTAGTCGCGGGACGTGATCACCCGGATGATGGAGGCGTAGGTGGACGGCCGTCCGATGTCGCGGCGCTCCAGCTCGGCAACCAGCGACGGCTCGGTGTAGCGCGCCGGCGGCGAGGTGCGGTGCGGCTTGGGGGTGACCTGTTCGGCGGCCAGCTGCTGGCCGGCCTCGAGCTGCGGCAGCGGCGCCTGGGCGTCGTCGGCGGCCTGGTCGGACTCGGCGGTGGCGACGTAGACCTTCAGGAAGCCGGGGAAGGTGATCGTCCGCCCCGACGCAGTGAAACCCGCCCGTCCGGTCTCGACCACCTCGCCGGTGGAGGCATCGGTCAGCGGCACCCGATCAGGCAGGGTGGCACCGATCCGGACGCTCACAGTGCTGCCCTCGGCGTCCTTCATCTGGGAGGCCAGGGTGCGCTTCCAGATCAGCTCGTAGAGCCGGTACTGGTCGCCGTGCAGGCCGGTCTCGGCCGGGGTCTGGAACTGCTCGCCAGCCGGACGGATGGCCTCGTGCGCCTCCTGCGCGCTCTTCACCTTCGAGGCGTAGAGCCGCGGCGCGTCCGGCAGGTAGGCGCCGCCGTAGAGCTGCTTGATCTGCGCCCGGGCCGCCGCGATCGCGGTCTGCGAGAGCGTGACCGAGTCGGTTCGCATGTAGGTGATGAAGCCGCGTTCGTAGAGTTCCTGCGCGATCGACATGGTGCGCTGCGCGGTGAAGTGCAGCTTGTTGCCGGCCTCCCGCTGCAGGGTGGTAGTACGGAAGGGCTCGTAGGGACGAGCGCGGTAGGGCTTGGCCTCCACCCCTGCGACCGCGTAGCTCGCGGACTTCAGCGCCTCGGCGAGGACGCCGGCGGCGTCGATCCCCAGGTGGAAGGCGTCGGCTCGGGTGAGCAAGCCGTCAGCGTTGAAGTCCTTGCCGGTGGCGATCCGCTGGCTGCCGACCTGCACCAGCCCGGCGGTGAAGGTGCGCGGGTCGGCGTTCTCGCCGGCGTCGAGGGTGACCTCCACGTCCGCGTAGTCGACGGCGGTGAACCGGATCCGCTCCCACTCCCGGTCGACCACCAGCCGGGTGGCCACCGACTGCACCCGCCCCGCCGAGAGCTTCGGCATGACCTTCTTCCACAGCACCGGCGAGACCTCGTAGCCGTACAGCCGGTCGAGGATGCGGCGGGTCTCCTGGGCGTCCACCAGATCGGTGTCGAGCTCACGGGTTGCCTCGACGGCGGCCTGGATCGCCTCCGGGGTGATCTCGTGGAAGACCATCCGCTTGACCGGGATCTTCGGCTTCAGCTCATCCAGCAGGTGCCAGGCGATGGCCTCGCCCTCGCGGTCCTCATCAGTGGCCAGGAAGAGTTCGTCGGCGTCCTTGAGTTTTGCCTTGAGGTCACGGATGGTCGCCTTCTTGTCGGAGTCCACGACGTAGATCGGGGCGAAGTCAGCGTCCACGTTCACGCCCGTCCTTGCCCACTTCTCGCCCTTGTACTTCGCCGGGATGTCGGCCGCCTTCTCGGGCAGGTCACGGACGTGACCGCGGCTGGACTCCACCACATACCCCGGGCCGAGGAATTTGGTGAGGCTGACAGCCTTGGTGGGCGACTCGACGATCACGAGCCGACGCTTTGTCGCTGTGGCCACGGCGGTAATTCCTGTCGACGCTGGATGGGTACGGCGGCTCACTCTAGCCTCCGCCGACACCCTACACAGCAGACGGCAACTGGCTCACCAGCCGACGTGCAGCTTCGATCAGCTCAGTTGACCGGGCTGGCTCCCAGGGTGACCGTGGCCTCATCGCGGGTGCCGTTGGCGGCCACCCACTCGACCTGCACCTGCTGCCCCGGCTCCAGCGAGCGGACGACGCCGGCCAGATCGGTGTCCGCGGTGATCCGGCTGTCACCGATCCGGGTGAGGATCGCGCCGGCCTGGATCCCTGCCGCTTCGGCGGGGCTGTCCGCCACCACCTCGGTGACCGTGGCACCCAGCCGGTTGCTCTCCCCGATCTTCACCCCGAGGTAGCCGGCAGGGCCCACCCGGACGGTGCCGGCGTCCTGGCCGGCCTGGATGATCTCGACCACGCTCATCGCCTCGGCGATCGGGATCGCATAGCTGCTGCCGCGCTCCACCGAGCCGGCGGTGGTGATCCCCATCACCTCGGCCTCGGCGTCGAACATCGGACCACCCGAATGCCCGGGTACCGCGCCGGCGGAGGTCTCGATCAGGCCCTCGAGGTTCTCCTCCGAGCCCCAGGGCGAGTCGGAGGTGACGGTGAGGTTCTCGTTGAGATCGGTCACCCGTCCAGCTGCGCGAACCAGTGCCCCACCGCCGTCGGCATTGCCCACCGCGTAGGCGGGGTCGCCGATCCGGACCGGGTCGTCGTCGAGCGTGACCGTCACCAGGCCGCCCGCGTCCTGCAATTGCAGCAGCGCGATGTCGCGGCTCTGGTCGAAGCCGAGCATCGTGGCGTCGTAACTCCGTCCGGTGTCGGCGAGGGTGGCGTCGATCGAGTCCGAGCCGGCCACGACGTGATAGTTGGTCAGCACCTTGCCGTCCGAGGTGACCACCATGCCGGTGCCGGACGCGAGCCCGCCGGTCGTCCCCGCCTCGATCAGGACCACGCCAGCCGACTCGGCGGCGGTGACTCCCCGGGCGGCCTGGGCGCGGGGACGGTCGGCAGCATCGTCCTGCGAGGGTGCTGCCTGGGGCTGGCTCGGCGGCAGGGTCTGGACCGGCTCGCCCGCGCGCTCGGTGGTGCGGGGGAAGAGATAGGACAGACCGCCGAGGGCCAGCGAGAGTGCCAGGGCCACCGACAGCACGACCGACACCCGTTGGAGGGTGGTGCGCCGCCGAGGTGGCGGCGCGGGTTGGTAGTCGGAGGGCGGCTGCACCGGCTGGTGGGCGGGATGCCACCACGGCAGGGTGGGGTCGTACGGCGGCTGTCCGGGAGGCTGGCCCGGGTACGACGGCGGGACCTCCCAGGACGGCGGCTGGTAGCCGTACTGCTGCGGCGCCCACGGCGAGGGCTGCTGGCCAGCCCAGGGCTGGGATCCGTACGGCTGCGGGGCGTAGGGCTGCCCGGCGGCAGAGGGCTGCCCGGCATCGGGCTGCTGCAGGTACGGCGGGGCCGCCGGCGGCTGCGGGGCGTAGGGCTGCTGCGGGTACGGCTGCTGCAGGTAGGGCTGCTGCGGATAGGGCTGCTGCGGGTACGGCTGCTGCGGATAGGGCCGGCCCGCCGGCGGCTGCGGGGCTTGCGTCTGGTCGTAGGGGTCGTAGGGTGCCGTGGTTCCGGCCGGCGCCGCCCCGTAGCGGGGCTGATAGGCCGGCGCCTCCCCGCTCAGCTGGGGCCAGGCCGGGTCCGCGGACGGCTCGGGCCAGACCGGGTCCGCGGACGGCTCGGCCAGCCACGGATCACCGTCCGGGGGAAGCGCCCGCGTCGGCTCGGGACTGCCGGACGGTGGCACGCCCCAGCCGTCCTGGTGCGCCGGGAGGGCCGAGTACGGTTCGCCATCGTCGGGCACCCCGGCGCCCCAGCCGTCCTGCTGACGCGGCAGGGCACGGGTGGGTTCGGGCGCGCTCGGGCCCCCGGCGATCGGCCGGGTGGGCTCGTCTGGATTCGTCATCGTCTGGCTTCCCTCGCCCCAAGTGTCTCTGGCGCAGGCAACCGCTGGCTAGTGTCTTCCATTCCCGAGGCGGTCTGCTGCGTGTCGCCCGACGCCCAAGGGTCAGGAGAAACGGTCCGGCGTGCCTGCCACGCGGCCCGGCTGAGAGCAATCCGGCTCGGGGATCAGGAAGCCGTCGGCAATCAGCGGACGGAGCCGCCGCAGGACATCCGCGGTGAGGGCGTCCGGGTCGACCTCCAGGACGGAGGCGGTCGCGGCCAGCAGCACCCCGAGCGGCAGGTCGCCATCGCAGGCGCCGACCACCGCGGCCAGGGCGGTGTCAACCGCGACCGCGCGACACAGTCCGCTCGACTGCCGCAGCGCGATGTGCTCGGGGTCGTCCGCTCCCGGGCGGCCAATGGTCTCCTGCGCCACGGCCGGCGAACAGCGCCAGGCGGCTGCCAGCAGCCGCACGTCCGGCCAGGTGGCAGGATCGATCGCCTCGAAGTGGGCAGCGATCGCGTCCCCCACCGGCTGGGCGACCGAGTGTGGCCATTCCTCAAGCCGGATGTCGGGACTGACCGAACCGGTGCGGCGGACGAAAATCCAGCCCATCCCCACCCCGGTGATCCGGCTGGCCTCGAAGTACCGGAGCCAGCGGCGGTATTCGGGCAGGTACGCCGGTGTGCCGAGCAGCCCGGCGTCCGCCAGCCAGATCTCGATGTACTCGTAGGGGTCGAGCGCCTCGCGCTGCAGCGCGAGCGCGTCGCAACCCGGCGGAAGCCACTCCGCCACCCGCTCCTGCCAGGGACGGTCGGCGGTCTCGGCCCAGTTGCCCAGGACCACCAGCGTGCCACCCGGGTTCAGCGGGACGGACCCGACCACCTCCCGCATCAGCCCGTCGGCCTCGAACCCGCCCTCGCGATAGATCAGCTCGCCGCCAGGAGGCGACATCACGTACGGCGGGTTGGTGACGACCAGATCGAAGCCTTCGCCCGCCACCGGCTGGTAGAGCGATCCGAGCCGGAGATCCGCCTCGACGCCACTGAGGCCGAGGGTGATCCGGGCCAGGTCGAGGGCACGCGGGTTGAGGTCGGTGGCGACGACGCTTCCACAGTGGTCGGCCAGGTGCAGGGTCTGGATGCCGCAGCCGGTGCCGAGGTCGAGGGCTGAGTCCACCGACTGCCTGGGCACGAGTTGGGCGAGGGTTGTCGAGGCGGGCGAGGCGCCGAGGACGAAGTCCGGCCGCGGCCGTCCCACCCGTCCGTCGAGCGGAGTCTGGTCGGAGCAGAGCCAGCCGGAACGAGTCTCGGAGCCGTAGGGCTTGAGTTCGACGGCGGCGCGGAGTTCGTCGGTACCGGCCAGCAGCCCCGCTTCGACCAGCGCCTCGATCGGCAGCCCGCCGAGGCCACGGACGGCGACGGGCTGCTGCAGCAGCCAGAGCCGGATCGCGCAGGCCTGCGGGTCATCGGCGTCACCGAGTGCCTCACTCGCCGCGACGCTGCTGTTGCGCGCCAGGCCCGCCAGCGCCTGCGGGCCGAGCCGGCGTTCGACGCCGTCGAGGGTGTAGCCGATGGCCAGCAGCTGGTCGCGCACCTGGTCGAGGGCACCGGGAGTGAACATGCCGACAGCCTTCCACATGCCCGCCTGCCGCAGCCGGGTCAGCTCGTCGCGAGGGCATCGGGAGTGAGCATGCCGACAGCCTTCCACACCGCAGCCGGACGCCCCGGGCCGCCCACGACCAGTGCCGCGATTCTGGAGGTCGGGCCTGTCACCCGGTGGCCTCCCGAGGCCGGTCTGGAGGTCCCGGGTCGAACCCGCCACCCGGGGCCGCTCCGTCCGCCGTCCATCGAGCCCAGCGACTGCTTCACTGCCAGGCGGGCCCCGCCCCGGTGCGGCATCCTTCGGGTTGGGATGCGCTCACCGGTGCCTGCCTCGTCAACCATCCATGCCCGAGGCTCGAGCTCAGCCAAGGCATCGGTTCACCCCGCTCGGCTCACCACCCAGCCGGGCAGGAGGCGCCAGGGTCAGCAGGTTTCCCCCGGCCCCGGGGCGGCGTGGCCACCCTGTCGGGCCGGCGTGGCAGGCTGGGGCGCATGGCGTTGCCGGAGTGGATGCAGGACGATCCCCGGCTGTGCCATGTCCATCACCGCCCGGCCTGCGACGGGGTGCCGGCCGACTGGCCGGAATGGGTCGGCCCGCAATTGCGGGAGGCGGCGGCACGGCTCGGGATCGAGCGGCCGTGGTCCCACCAGGTTGCTGCCGCCGAGGCGGCCTTCGCCGGGTCGCACGTGGCACTGGCCACACCGACAGCCTCGGGCAAGACGCTGGCCTATCTGCTCCCGGTGCTCGCCGCGACGCTGGAGGGACGGCTGGCACATCAGCATCTTCCTGTACCCGGGCCGCTCCGCGCCGATCCCGGCAGGAGTCGGCTCGCACCGGCAGGCAACCAGCGCGTCTTCCTCGATGAGGCCCCGCACACCGCCCTCTACCTGGCGCCCACCAAGGCACTGGCCCACGACCAGTGGCGCAGTTGCCGCGAACTGGAACTGCCCGGTTTCCGGGTGAGCACGCTGGACGGCGACTCCGACGAGCCCGAGCGCCGGTTCGCGCGCGACTTCGCCTGCTATGTGCTCACCAACCCCGACATGCTGCACCGTTCGGTGCTCCCGAACCATGCTCGGTTCGCCCGGCTGCTGGGCAATCTGCGCTATGTCGTGGTGGACGAGGCGCACCGCTACCGCGGCATTTTCGGCGCCCAGGTCTCGGCGGTGCTGCGCCGGCTACGCCGCCTGGCCCGGCACTACGGCGCCGACCCGGTGTTCATCACCAGTTCGGCGACCATGGCCGATCCCGCCGGCCACCTGATTGCCCTCACCGGCGTCGACCAGGCGGTGGCGGTCGAGACGGACGGCTCGCGTCGCCCGGCGCTTGACTTCTGCCTCTGGCAACCGGCCGAGGATGCCCACGCCGAGGCGGCCGAGTTGATGGCCCGGCTGATCGGGGACGGCCGCCAGACGCTGACCTTCACCACCTCGCGGGTGCAGGCCGAACTGGTGGCACTGCGGGCGCAGAAGCTGGTCACCGACCCCGGTTCGGTGGCGTCCTATCGGGCCGGCTACCTGGCCGGTGACCGCCGGGCGCTGGAACGCGCGCTGGCCGACGGCAGTCTGCGCGGCGTAGCCAGCACCGACGCCCTCGAACTCGGCGTGGACATCGCCGGCATGGACGCAGTAATCAGCTGCGGCTTCCCCGGCACGCTTGCTTCGCTGTGGCAGCAGGCCGGCCGGGCCGGACGGGACGGGCGGGACGCGCTCGCCGTCCTGGTCGCCAAGCCGGAGCCGCTGGACGCCTACCTGTGCACGCATCCCGAGTTGGTCTTCGACCGGCCGGTCGAGCGGACGGTGCTGCACCCCTGGCTGCCCGCCGTCCTCGGCCCGCACCTGGCGGCCGCCGCCCAGGAGCTCCCGCTCACCGAAGCCGACACCGTCTGGTTCGGCCCGACCACCGTGAGGCTGGCCGAGCGGCTCGCCGCCGACGGTGTGCTGCGGCGGCGGGCTGCCGGCTGGTACTGGACCCGTCCCGAGCGGGCGGTGGACGCCATCGACCTGCGCAGCCTCGGCGCCGGCAGCGTCGACATCGTGGACGCCGGCACCGGACGGGTGATCGGGCAGGTCGACCCGAACGCTGCTGACCGGACGGTGCACACCGGTGCGATCTACCTGCATCAGGGCGAGCAGTGGCTGGTGACCGACTACGACAGTGAGGCGCGCAGCGCCCTGGTCACACCGTGCAGCGACCCCTTCTTCACCCAGGCGGTAGGAGTCTCCGACCTGCGGGTGCTCACCGACGAACGGCAGTGGCGGCTGCCCGGGGCAGTCGTGCACCTGGGCGCGGTCGAACTCAGCAGCCAAGTCACCGGCTATCTGCGCCGCGACGAGGTGACCGGCAAGGTCTGGGACTCGACGCCGCTGGAGTCACCGGTCCGCAGCCTGCAGACCCGCGCCGTCTGGTGGACGCTGGACGACAGCGCGCTCACGGCCACCGGCATCGACCCCAAGGCCCTGCCGGGAGCGGCCCACGCCGCCGAGCACGCGGCCATCGGCCTGCTGCCGGCCTTCGCCCCGTGCGACCGCTGGGACATCGGCGGGCTGTCGACCGCGCTGCACCCGGACACCGGGCGACCAACGATCTTCGTCCACGAGGGCCAGCCGGGGGGCGCCGGGTTCTCCGAACGCGCCTTCGACGCGATCAGCGACTGGTTGGCGGCCACTCTCGACCAGCTGCGGGACTGCCCCTGCGAGGCCGGCTGCCCCCGCTGCGTCGTCTCCCCCAAATGCGGCAACGGAAATCAACCGCTCGACAAACAAGCCGCGATCACCCTGCTGGCGGTCGCCCTCGGCGTGGCACAGCCCGCCACCACCGCGGCCTAGAGCATGTCTGCCCATCCCTGGCCGTCGCGAGCGGGGTCCCGCGGAGTGGCTCGCAAGGCCCAGGACGGAGGCGATGTGGCGCATCGCCGACCGACAACAACGCCGCGAGACGCCCACGGGGCACCACGCAGCAGGCCACCGTGGGGATAGGAAGACACGCTCCAGCCACCTCGCCGGCCGAGCCCTGCCGTGCGACCGGTCCACCGGGCACTTCAGCTGTGCTTGATCTCGCAGTCCGTTCCGGGAAACACCACCGTCGTGTGGCCGTCCTCGAACCGGACCACATAGGGCGGGCCGCCGTTCTGGCCGCGGACCTCCGTGACCACCCCGCGGCGATCGGCAGCGCCGACCTTGTTGCCGTGAAGAACGACCTGGTCACCAATGAAGGCTTGCATCGTTGATCACCTCCACCATCACCATAGGACGGAACCGGCCCGTGCACAGCGGAACCGAGGACGCCTCCAGCTCATCCGAGTTCTGCCGTTGCCAGCCAGCCGGCATTCGCCGCGGCCCGGAGGTCGAACCCCAGACCTGAGTTCGGCAACGTCAGCCGCCTGGCCACCACCACGCTCACCACCAGGTCGAGGTCATCACCGGCCACGGAGCACCGGGCGAGTTCCACCTGGTTGGCAGCCGCGAACTCGGCGGCGGCCCGGCAGGGGTCGTCGCCCCCGGCCCGGGCGGTGGCTGCCGACACGGCCACCAGATCGGCGGCGTCCCGCACCTGGCCCTGGGCCACCACGGCAGTGCCGGCGAGCAGCATGCCGACGACGATCAGGGAAGTCAGCAACAACCCCGCCACCGCGAGCATCGAGCCAGAGCCCTGCTCGCCTCGACCAGTCACCGTCGCTCCTCAGGTTCAGCGAGCATGGTGGCGCCCAGCTCCAGCGGAACCGCCGGCAGCCAGGCCACCCACGGCCTGGCCTGCAGGGTCACCACCACTCGCACCTCGTCACCGGACCGGCTCGCCCGTACGACAGCACCCGTCGGCGCTGCCGCCTCGGCGCGGGCGGCCGCCGCCTGGTCGCCCCGGGCAAGCTGCCGGGCAACCTCGCTGGCGGTGCCCTGGCACTGGAACGCCAGTCCCAGCACGCCGAACACCCAGCCCAGCGCGGCCACCACCGGTGCCAGCGCCAAGCTGGCCAGCGCCAGTTCGGCAGTCACCATGCCGCGCTCACCGCCCCTGCCTGACCGGCCGGGGCGGGCGGCCCCCTCCTGCCGCCCGCCCCGCGTCGTCGCCATCAGCCCGCGCCGGTGATCAGGGCGATGATCACGTCGACGATGGCCCGGATGATTCCCTCCAGGATCTTCCGGAACGCCTCGTTGTTGACGAAACCGATCAGTGCCCCGACGATGCTCACGGTCGCCACCGTGCCCACCGCGTACTCCGCCGTCGTCATGCCACGCTCGTCCCGCTTGCGCTTGGCCATCACAGCCGTCATGTCTTCCTCCTTGTCGAACAGCGCCCCGGATAGGGCGTGCCCACAGCATTGGCAACCGGGGATGGTTCGGTTCACCCAATCTGCGAAGCTGTGGATGACCGGCCCTTCGGGCGCCCGGCTGTGGATAACTGACTCGCTCGGCGAGGCCGCCTCTTGGGGAAGCAATGGCGGGGCGACCACGCGTCGTCGTCACCGCCCGGCTGCGATGTCGGACACCCGTCCTACGCTTCGGCCATGACCGCGTTCAGTACCTCGCCCATCCGCGAGGTGGTCGGTGAACTGGGCCCCAGCAACGATCGGTGGCCGTTCACCATGGCCCCGGTCGCACAGCTGTTGCAGGACGGGCTCGAACTCGCCGAGTTGACCGTGCTGGTCGGCGAGACGGCGTCGGGAAGTCGCCCCAATCGAGGCATGAGGCTGAATCCCGATTTGGGATGCATCTCTGGCACGGTTGCGTCTGTGAGCACCCAGATCGCAGTCCGGCTGCCCGATGAGATGGTGGCCTTCCTCGACCAAGCTGTAGCCCGGGGCAAGGCAACCAGCCGCGCCGCGTTGGTCAGTGCCGCGCTGGAGCGCGAGATGCGGCGCCAAGCCGCTGAAGGGGACGCCGAGGTCCTCCGCCGGCAGGTCGTCGAGGATGACCTGGATCCGCTGGTGGACTGGACAGCCGGCCGCCTGGAGACCGCCGACTAGCGTGCGGGAGATCTGCCTCGCTCGGCTGGACAAGATCCGCCCGGTGGTCGTGCTCACCCGCGAGGCGGCCCGTGCCGCCATGACGAAGGTCACCGTCGCGCCGATCACATCGACCGCCAAGGGCCTCAGTAGTGAGGTCCCGGTAGGGCCGGCCAACGGCCTTGGGCAGCAGAGCGTGATTTCTCTGGACAACGTTGTGACCATCCCGTCCAGTCTGCTCGGACGGACCGTGGGCTTCCTGACCTCCGAACAGGAGACGGTTCTGGCCAGAGCTGTTGTCCTCGCCTACGACCTCGACATCGCCCTCCTCGAAACCTGACACCACATCCTGATTGCGGCGGCTACGTGTATCGGCCGGTCGCACAATCCGGTTCCCCGAGGCCGTTCGAGGGGAATGCTCCCTCGTCTCGCCATCCTGAACCGGTTTCTGTAGAACACTCGCTCATCGCCACGAGCGGATGGATCTGCGCCGGGGCAGGCCGATCAGCATTGGCTCAGGGGAACACCGTCGAGATGATGCCGCCGAAGATCGGGACGATGCCCAGCAGCACGAACGCGGGCAGGAAGCAGAGCATCAAGGGCAGCACGCTGGACACCCCGGACTTCCGGGCCCGCACCTGGGCATCGGCCGCCGCACTCTTCCGCGCGTCCCGGGCGAGTTCTCGTAGCAGACCGGCCACCCCCATTCCTGAGGACGCCACCCGCGCCAGTTCCCGTCCGAGTACCTCCAGCCCCGGCTCCGTGCGCAGTTCAGCCCAGGCCTGACGGTCCGGGATGCCCAGCCGCACGCGGGCGACCACGCCGTCGATTGCCTCCGAGACCGGCCCACCCACCACCTCGGCCACACGTTCGGCGGCGACCCGCAACGGCAACCCGGCCTCGACCGCTACCGCCAGCAGGTCGCATGCCTGGGGAAGCCCGGACACCACCTGCTGCCGTCGGCGGGCCCGGGATGAGGGTTCGAACCTGCCCAGCACCACGAACCCCACCCCGCCGACCAGCGCCGCGCAGACGAGGGTGGCCCAGCCCCAGCCACTTGTCCAGATCGCCACCCCGGCCGCGGCCAGCGCCGCGGCAAGGGCTCGTTGCCGTACCCCGAGCGCGTCCGGCAACGGAGCCAGCCAGGCAGGAACGCCGCGGGCCGGACCCGGCTCGGCGAGCCGCCGCTCCCCCGGCGGCCGTACCAGGGCCAGCACCACCGCTGCCATCGCCAGGCTGGCCAGTACCACCCACACCACCGTGGTCACCCCCCGTGCCGTTCGGCGAGCAGGTCGGTCCACACCAGACCGGCGCATCCCAGCGCCACGCCAGCCACCAGGCAGAGCTCACCAACCGGTGTCCCGAGCAGGAAGGCAGCCGGGTCTCCACCCAGGGCGTAGCCGATCCCCAGCCCGGCGAGAGGCAGGACGGCCAGCAGTCTCCCGGTGGCCCGGGATGCCGCCAGCTCGGTGGCCACCGTCCGGCGAAGCTCGGTGTCGGCGGCCAGCCGGTCGGCAACTGCATCCAGGCTCACCGTCATCGATGCACCGGTCCGCTCGGCGACCTCCCAGGCGTTCGCCGCCTCCTGCAGCCCGGCACAGCCCGGCGTCTCGGCCGCCCGGCGCAGCGCAGGGGCCACCTCGCCTCCCAGCGCAGCGACCGCTGCCGCCTCGGCCAGCAGGGGCGACTCCTCCGCCGCCGCGCGGAGCGCAGCCGCCGGCACCAACCCCACCCGCAGTAGTCCGGCGAGCAACTGGCACCCGTGCACGACCTCGGACGCAGCCCGCTGGGAGACCGTCCGCCCCCGCTGCCGCCGCACCACCCAGACTGCACAGGCCACCACCAGGGCGAGTGATACCCCGACGGCCCAGCCACCCCACGCAACCCCCGCCAGCCCGACCGACACCAACGCAGCCACCGCCAGCCGGAGCGGATGCCCGGCCGGAACCGGCGCTGCCCGTGGTTCGACAGCCAGCCGTCGCAGCCCGGCCGCCGGACGCTGCCACAGCCAGGCCGCGGCGAAGGCCGCCAACCCGGCCCAGCCGATCACGGGGCCACTGCCTCTGCCAACCCGGCAGCGCCGGCAAGCCGCACCACCCCACCGGCCAGTGGGAAGCGCAGCGCGGGTTCGGCCCGGCACAGCCCGGTGGCAGGATCCTGGGCGATCACCCGGAACTCGTCCACCCACCGCCGCCCGTCGGGTAGCCGGCGGATGTGCACGACCAGGTCGAGGGCCGCCGCTACCTGCGCATGCAGCGCGGCCCGTCCCAGGCCTCCGAGGGCACCCAGTGCTTCCAGCCGGGCCGGCACGTCAACAGCCGAGTTGGCATGGATCGTGCCGCAGCCTCCCTCGTGGCCGGTGTTGAGCGCCATCAGCAGATCGGCCAGTTCGGCCCCCCGCACCTCGCCGACCACCAACCGGTCCGGACGCATCCGCAGCGCCTGGCGCACCAGGTCGGTAAGGGTGACCGCGCCGACGCCCTCGGCATTGGCAGGCCTGCCCTCCAGCCGCAGGCAGTGCGGATGGTCGGGGGCCAGCTCGCGCGAGTCCTCCGCCACGACGATCCGCTCGGCCGTCGGCACCAGGCCCAGCAGGGTGGCCAGCAGCGTGGTCTTCCCCGATCCGGTGCCGCCGGAGACCAGAAAGGCCCGGCGGCTCGCGACCACCTGGTGCAGCACCTGCGCTGCCTCGGGAGCCATGGTGCTGCCGGCCACCCAGTCGTCCAGGGTCATCCGTCCGGCCCGCGGTATCCGCAGCGACAGGCAGGTGCCGGCGTCGGCAACCACCCCCAGCACGGCGTGCACCCGCACGCCGGAAGCCAGCCGGGCGTCAACGAACGGCGAGCTGTCATCCAGCCGCCGCCCGACCGACGCCGCCAGCCGGACGGCGAGCCGCCGCACCTCGGCATCATCGGCGAAACTCACCCCGGCCGGCTCCAGCCCTTGGCCACGATCGAGGTAGACAGCGTCGGGGCCATTGACCAGGACGTCGGTCACCCCCGGCAGGCCGAGCAGGTCATCCAGCGGTCCGGCGCCGACGCTGTCCCGGCGCAGCGCCGCCACCGTCGCCCGAACGGTGGAGTCGCTCACCAGATGTCCCAGGTTGCGCAGCGCCAGGCCGACCTCGACCGGCCCGGCGGCCAGCCCGCGCCGTCCGAGGTAGCCCCGGACGGCTTCCACCGGCAGTTCAGCCATGATCGTCCTCCAGCAACGCGGCCAGCAGCCTCCGGCACGCCGCCAGGTAGCGACGACCGGCCCTGGTCGGCGGCTCGCCGCGCTCGGCAGCAGACGCCAGCACCTTGTCGGCGGGCAGTTCAGCGACCACCGGCAGGTCGAGGGCCTCGCCCACCACCGCCGGTGCGACCCCCTGCCTGACCCGCCGCACGACGAGGGCGGCCTCCTCCAGCTGGTGGGCCCGCACCACCTCGCGGGCGGCGGCCACCCCGCGCACACCGCCCTGCACGACCAGTACCACCCGGGTCGCCAGCCGCAACGACTCGCGCGCCGCCAGGGTCAGGCCACGACCCGGGTCGACCACCACCAGCCCGTGGCTGCGCCGCAACGAGCCGACGATCGCCGCCAGCGGCTCTCGCGCCAGGTCGATCGCCGGCCCACGGGCCATCGACACCACCGAGACGCCTGCCACGGCGGGCAGGTAGGCCCGCAGGTCACCGACGTGGCCGTCGGCACCGCTCAGCCGCGGCCAGCGCCAGCCACCGGCCTGCTCGGCCCCCAGCAGCAGGTCGATACCGCCGCCGACCAGGTCGGTGTCGACCAGCGCCGACGCCCCCGACCGGACGGACGCCAGGCAGGCCAGGGTGGCGGCCAGGGTCGAGGCCCCCACCCCGCCCGAGCCGCCCAGCACCGCCACCACCGGTGCGCGCCCCCCGCCCTGCCCCGGGTCGGTCATCACCGCCCCCAACCAGCCCGCCCCCTCCGGCAGACTGATCACCCGCGCGCCCAGCGGTGCCGACCACAGCGCCAGCACTGCCGGATCCTCCCCCACCAGGAACACCCCGTCCCGGTGCGGCAGCGCCCGCAACGCCACCGACTCCGCCAGGTCACCGGCGATGAAGACCGCCTCCGCCGCCCGCCAGCGGACGGCCACCTCGTCCGCCGCCGTCACCACCGCGGCAGCCACCTCCTGCGCGGCCGCCGCCGAGAGGACGACATCCTGCACGTCGCCCGGGCCTGCCACCACCAGTACGTCCCGTTCGTCCACGTCGTGCACTATCGGCAACCCGGCCCACAACGGTTCAACCGAATCGCCCAGCTGTGGAAAACTCTCGGTTGTCCACAGCCCCGCCTCGACGCCCAACGACCGATCGCGCCGTACGATGCGGCCATGACCAGCCCAAACCCCAGCGGCTTCCCGGTCGCCGCCCTGGACTGGCTCGCGCTTCCCGGGGCCACCTCCGTCCTCGCGGTCGGCGCCGGCTCGGTCGGCATCGCCCGCCGGCTCGCCACCCCGGAGGCTCGGATCGCCGCGGTCGACCGGGACGTCACCAGGGCCGCCGCCGCGGCGGCCCACCGTCCCGACCTGACCGTGGTTGCCGGCTCGCCCGACGCGATCCCGTTCGCGCCCTGCCTGTTCGACCAGGTGGTGATCGCCGACCTGCTGCACACCCTGGCACCACGACTCACCCTGGCCGAGTTCGCCCGGGTGCTCCGCCCGGGCGGCACACTGGCCGTCGTCCACACCGGACGGGACGACTCCGTCCCCTGGGTACGCCGGCTCGGCGGCATCCTGCGCAGTCTCGACCCACGGGCGATGACCGACTCGGGCTACCTCGGAACCGAGGCAGCCATGGCCCACAACCAGTACTTCCGGGAGGTCGAACAGCGCAGTTTCCGCCGCTGGGTACCGGTCGGCAAGCCCGAGCTGCTGGCCATGGTCCAGGCCTCCCCCGGCATCGCCGCCGCCCCGCCGGACGAACGCGACCGCGTGCTGGCCGAGGTCGGCGAGCTCTACGACTCCGCCGCCCGCGTGCCCGACCCGCTGCTGCTGCCCTACACGGTCGCCTGCTGGCGTGCGGTGGTCGACCACTCCGAACTGACCGCGTCGCTGGAGTCCTCCGACATCGGTCTGCGCATCACGCTGTGAGCCCCGTGCCGCTCGTCTACGCTGTGGCCTAACGCACCGTGAAGGAGCCTGACATGGCTGAGCAGCAGGATCTCGCCGGCATCATCGCCAACATCCAGGCGGATGTGACGGCGATCGTGAGGGGCGAGATCGAACTCGTCAAGGCCGAACTGGTGCCGCAGGCCAAGTCGGGCGCCGTCGGTGCCGGGCTGTTCGGCGCGGCTGCCTACGTCGCGATCACGGCCGTCACACTGCTGTTCTTCGGCCTGTCCTTCCTGCTCTCCCTCGGCTTCGCCACCTGGTTCTCGCTGTCGGCATTCGGGGCTGCCGCCTGGGGCTTCTCGATCATGGCCGTGCTGCTGCTGGTGGTCGCCGGGCTGCTGGTGCTGATCGGACGCTCCCGGATGAACTTCAGCAAGCCGAAGGCCGCGATCAGCCAGGCCGAGGAGTCGGTGGCCGAGGTCCGCAAGGCGGTCAGCGACGGCTTGCAGGAGGTCAAGGGACTCTCCCTGAGCGGCCGCCGCTCCGGACCAGAGCTCGAACCCGAGCTCGAGAAGTAGCCCGGCCGGGAGCCTCGGCGCCAGCGCGCGTTCAGGTGTGACCGTGGGCGGGCGCTGGTTCGAGGGCGTCCGAGCCGACCGGGGGCAGCGTCCGGCCCGGCACCCGCCAGGCCAGCCACCCCGCCGCCACGAACAACACCGACCCGAGTCCCATCGCCACCGGCATCGAGGCGACGTCGATGATCGCCCCGGCGACCAGCGGACCGACGATCATCCCCGAGTCCCCCGCCATCTGGTAGGCCGACAGCGCCGATCCGGCCGTGGCCGGAACGGTGTCGGCCAGCAGCGCCTGGGCAGCCGACCCGGCAGCCGAGGCGCCCACCGCATAGACGCACAGCAGCACGACCAGCGCCGGGAAGGACGGGGCCAGGGCGACCAGCGCCCCGATCACCGTTGTGACCGAAGCTCCGGCCAGCAGCATCGTCCGGCGTCCCAGGTGGTCAACCGCCCAGCCGGTCAGCGGCAGGCAACAGGCCTGGGCGAGTGCTGCCACGGCGAAGGCGACGCCGGTCATCGCGGTGGTCTGTCCCAGCACCTCGATCACGAACAGCGGGACGACCAGCGCGCGGACCCCGTTCGACTGCCAGCCATTGGCGAAGTTCATCGCCAGCGAAGCCCGGAAGCGCGGGTCGCGGACGAAGGCGCGCAGTGTCAGCTGGGACGCCGAGCGCTGCTCCCGGGTGGGCGGCCGGGTCGCCGGCAGGAAGACCAGCATGACCGCCGCGGCGCAGATCAGGGTGACCGCGTAGAAGAAGAACGGGAAGTGGATGCTCACCCCGCTGAGCAGTCCACCCAGGGCGGGGCCGGCCATGCCGCCCAGCACGAAGCCACCACCGGTGAGCGCGTTGGCGCGGCCGCGCAGGTGCGGCGGCACCACCTTGAACACCAGCGCCATCGACGACACCCCGTACAGCGCCGAGCCGAAGCCACCCAGCCCGCGCCAGACCAGCACGCCGGCGTAGGAGTTGGAGAACCCGATCAGGGCCGTCGTCAGCGCGAGCAGCAGGTTGCCGGCGATCGCCAGTTCGCGGGGACCGACGCGGGTGAGCAGGGAGCCCGCCAGTGGCATGGAGGCGAGCCGCACGATGGACAGTGAACTGACCACCAGGCCGACCAGAAAGGTGGAGACGCCGAAGGCCCGGGCGTACACCGGCAGCACCGGCGACATCACCCCGAACCCGATCGCGATGAAGAAACCGACGACGGCGACGATCCAGACCGCCAGCGGGAGCCGTTCCCGGGCTGAGCGTGCCGACAGTTCCTCCCGACCCCTGCGCCTGGGGTCGGGGATTCTGTGCACGACAACAACGTATACCCGCCGCCCGGGCGCTTCCGTCCGGGGCCAACCCCGTCCGCTCGCCCGAGCCCGTCATCCTGCCTGCACCCACACCGGCACGCCCGTCCAGCGGGGCGGCGGTGCCGCTACAGCCGCTCGCTGAAGAACCGCGGCGGGATCGCGGAGGTGCGGGACGCGTCCCAGGGCGTGGTCCAGCCCAGCAGGTCGAACAGCCCGTCCAGCAGGAAGGCGGTGAACCCCCAGATGAACAGGTCGCCGATCACGAACGCCGGCCCGGCGTAGCCGTTGGGCAGCATCCAGGTCAGCCGGTTGGCCGGGTCGAGCAGGGCAGGGACCCCGATCCGGTGGACGGCGGCGATCTCGACGGTGTCCACCGGCACCAGCTCCACCGGATCGCGCCACCAGCCCACCACGGAGGTCACGTCGAAGTCGCTGCGGACGATGTGCGCGGTCGGCAGCACGCCGAGCACCTCCACCGTGGCCGGGTCGATCCCCGCCTCCTCCTCGGCCTCACGCAGCGCGGCAGTAACCGGATCGGTCTCGTCCGGTTCCAGCGAGCCGCCCGGGAAGGCGATCTGGCCGGCGTGGTTGCGCAGCGTGGCGGTCTTCTCCACAAAGACGATCTCGTAGTCGTCGGCCGGGCGGCCGAGCAGGATCAGAACGGCGGCGGGCCGGGCTCCGGTCGGCAGCCGGGCACCCCGCAGGTGCGCCAGTGCGTCCGCAGCGGTGAACCGGGGACGCAGGTCCCCCAGTTCTGCGGGGAGCCCGCTCATGAGGCCAGCCCCTGATCGACCCACTCCTCGAGCTCGGCCAGCGACGTGAATCCGCCAGCCTGCCTCGCCACCACCCTGCCCTCGGCGTCGACCAGGATCGAGAACGGAATCCCCAGCACGGCCAGCGGGTCCGTCGTGGTCTTGTCGGGGTCAACCAGGTGAGGGTAGGTCCAGCCGGACAACTGGGCGAACTCGATCGCCCAGTCCGGCTGCGGGTCGTCGTAGTCGAGCCCGATCAGGGCGACGTCCGGCCGCGCCGACTGGAACTGCGCCAGTACCGGAGCCTCCTTCCGGCACGGCGGGCACCACTGTGCCCACAGGTTCAGCACCAGCGGTCCGCGCAGGCTGCTGAGCTTCACCGTGCTGTCACTCCCCAGACAGTCGAGTTCGATCTCCGGGAGTCCGCCCGGGACGGCCGGCGCGGTGACCGCCGGGCAGTCGGCGATCCCGGCAGCCCGGCGGGCCGCCACCAGGTCGACCGACGGGCTCGGCGACGGTACCGGTACTGCCGAGCAGCCGGCCAGCAGGATCGCCGCGGCGACCAGGCCCCACCGCCGGATCATCCCCGCGGCTCCCGGAGGAGGCCGGCGGCGACCTTCGGGTCGGTCGGCCCCTCCCCGTAGGACGGGCACAGTCCGGCGACCGCGCAGGCCCCGCAGGCCGGGCGCCGGGCGTGGCAGCACCGCCGTCCGTGCCAGATCACCCGGTGGTTCAGCAGCACCCAGTCGCGCTTCTCGAACAGTTCGCCGATCTCGCGCTCGATCACCTCGGGCTTGTCGGACGTCGTCCAGCCGAACCGCCGGGCGAGCCGGATGACGTGGGTGTCGGTGGTGATCCCGGGCACGCCGAAGGCGTCGCCCAGCACCACATTGGCGGTCTTGCGTCCCACCCCGGGCAGGGTGACCAGCTGCGCCAGCGTGCCGGGTACCTCGCCGCCGAAGTCGCGTTCCAGGGCGAGCCCGAGCTTGATCAGCGAGTCGGTCTTGGCTCGGAAGAAGCCGGTCGGTCGGATCAGGTCTTCCAGTTCGGCCCGATCGGCGGACGCGAGCGCTGCCGCGTCCGGGTAGCGCCGGAACAGCGCGGGGGTGACGGTGTTGACCCGCTTGTCGGTGGACTGTGCGGACAGCACTGTCGCCACCAGCAGCTGCAGCGGGGTGGCGAAGTCAAGCTCACAGTGCGCGTCCGGGTAGACCTCGCCCAGGGTGCGGTAGATCGCCCGGGCCCGCCGGACCAGCGCCGGCCGGGTCTGGGTCCCCGTCGCCCGCCGGCCACCCGTGGACGACGACGCCTCAGAAGGGGTCGAAGCTGGTTTCGGCAACGAGTTCCACCTCGACCGGTGAGTTGAGGGGCAGGGCGGCGACACCGACGGCGCTGCGGACGTGGTTGCCGCCGGCACCGAAGACCGCCGTGAGCAGATCGGAGGCACCGTTGGCCACCTGCGGCTGGCCACCGAACCCCGGCGTGCTCGCGACGAAGACGGTCACCTTCACCACTCGGCGAATACCGTCGACGCCGCCCACCACGCTGGCAGCGGCGGCAATCGCGTTCAGTGCCGCCGTCCGGGCGAGGTCGTAGCCCTGTTCGGGGGTGATCTCGTCGCCCACGACACCGGTCGCGGCGAGCGTGCCGGCCACGAACGGCAACTGGCCGGAGGTGAACACCTGGCCGGCCGACACCAGCGCCGGGACGTAGGCCGCCACCGGCGCGGCGACCGGTGGGAGCTCCAGTCCCAGCTCGGCGAGCCGGGCGGAGGCCGGGATGTCGGTGAGGTCGCCGGACATCACTTCTCCACCGGGCGTTTCAGGTAGGCGACCAGGTTCTGCTCATTCGGGCCGGGGACCACCTGGACGAGCTCCCACCCGTCGGCTCCCCAGGTGTCGAGAATCTGCTTGGTCGCGTGAATCAGGATCGGGACGGTCACGTACTCCCATGTGGTCATGCGCACACCGTACTCAGCGGCGCTGCCGAGGGCCATCGTCCCGCGTTCGCTGGACGGCTTCCCGGATGACGGCTTCCCGGATCAGTGGGAACCGCGCTCCTGCGGGCACAGGATGGCGGTCCAGGAGGTGATGTCGGTGCGCTGGCGGAGCAGCTGACGGCGCTCCCGCTCGGTCATGCCGCCCCACACGCCCCATTCGATGCGGTTGTCGAGAGCCTCGGCCAGGCAGTGGTTGCGCACCTCGCAGGCGTAGCACAGCACGCGCACGCGTTTCTGCTCTGCCCCTTCGGGAAACAGGTCGTCCTGCATTCCACGGCACTTGGCTTGAAGGGTCCAGTCTTCAGTATGTGCGAGCTTCAACGCGCTACACCTCTCACGTGGCCCTGCGGGAGGACACTCTGGTTGCGGGCGTGATCAAAAGGTTAGACCATTGCCCGGGCCTCCGGCTAGGAGCGATGCCGCACCAGGCCCCCAGATATCAGCTGCTGGACTCCCACGGCTCACCCCTTGAGACGGCAGCCACGAAGCCGGCCAGAAGGGACGCCAGCCCGTCCCGGTTCTGTCGGAGACCAGCGTCTCACGACCCCACCGTCCACGCTGCCGAAACCGCGAAACCAACACCGGGTGCCGTTCGGCAGCACGCAGGCCCATCACGTACTCTGGAATGCATGCATCTGGGCAAACGCCTCTATTCGCTCCTGATGTTCCTCGGGGTTTCCGTGCTCGGCGGCCTGTTGGTCGCCGGCCTCGGCGTGCCCGCGACGAGCATGCTGACCAGCGGCGGCAAGGACATGATGAACGGGTTGGCGGACCTGCCGACCGACCTCGACGTCCAGCCGGAAGCAGAGCGTTCGCGGCTGCTGAACGCCGACGGATCGCTGCTGGCGACCTTCTACGACCAGAACCGGGTGGTCGTCGGGTTGGACAAGATCGCTCCGATCATGGTCAAGGCCCAGATCGCCATCGAGGACCATCGGTTCCGCGAGCACGGCGCAATTGACCTCACCGGCACCCTGCGGGCGCTGGCCAGCACCGCGTCCGGCGTCACCCAGGGCGGTTCGACCATCACCCAGCAGTACGTCCGCCTCCGGCTGGTCCAGGACGCTCTCGACGCCAACGACAAGCAGGCCTATGACAAGGCCACCGAGAACACCGTCGCCCGCAAGATCCGGGAGATGCGGTATGCGATCGGCCTGGAGCAGAAGCTCTCCAAGGACGAGATCATCGAGCGGTACCTCAACATCAGCTACTACGGCGACGGCGCCTACGGTGTCGAGGCCGCCGCCAAGCACTTCTTCGGGGTCTCGGCCAGCAAGCTCAACCTGGCCCAGGCCGCGATGCTGGCCGGTTCGGTCCGCAACCCGCTGCTGACCAACCCGGTCAAGAACCCTGCCCTGGCCATCGAGCGCCGCAACAACGTGATCGACCGGATGCTCGAGATCGGCGACATCACCCCCGAGGAGGCTGCCGCAGCCAAGGCGGAGGACTTCGACCAGTCGAAGGTCACCGACAACAAGATGGGGTGCAAGAGCGCCGAGTTCCCGTTCATCTGCCAGTACGCCGAGTACTTCCTGCTCGAGTCGGACCAGAGCCCGCTCGGCTCCACCTATGACGAGCGCAAGGACCGGCTCTACAACGACGGTCTGACGATCAAGACCACCATCAAGCCGTCGAACCAGCGCAAGGTGCAGAAGGCGATCTCCAACTACATCGACGCGCGTGACCAGGTGATCGGCGTGGTCACGATGATCGAGCCCAGCACCGGACGGATCGTCACCATGGCGCAGAGCCGTCCGAAGATGGGCGACAACAAGGCCGCCGACGGCAAGAAGGACCAGTGGAAGGGCGAGACCTACTACAACTACGCGGTCACCAAGGCCGAGGGGGGCGCTGAAGGCTTCCAGGGCGGATCAACCTTCAAGATGTTCGTCGCTGCGGCGGCTCTCGACCAGGGGATGGGCGCCTACGGCAAGTACCAGGCCAAACAGCACATGGACTTCACCGGCAAGATCTACCGGAGCTGCAAGGGCAACTTCGCCGCCACGAAGTGGCCAGTGACCGGCGGGTACGGCGGTGCGATCGACATGTTCACCGGCGTCAAGAAATCGGTGAACACCTATTTCGCCCAGCTCGAACAGGGCGCTGGGGTGTGCGAGTCGGTCACGATGGCCACCAAACTGGGCCTGAAGATGGGCATGCCCACCAAGACCTACCCCAGCATCATGGCCTACGACAGCACCCCGTCCTTCACGCTGGGCGCCATCGAGGTCTCACCGCTCTCGCTGGTCTCGGCCTACGCGACGGTGGCCAACCGCGGCGTGCACTGCGACCCGATCCTGCTGGACTCGATCAAGACCAAGCAGGGCGCCGAACTGCCGGTACCGGACGCCAACTGCCGGCGGGTACTCGACAAGGATGTCGCCGACTCCCTGAACTACATCTTCCAGGGCCCGATGAACGGCGGGACGGCGACGCCGGCGAAGCTGTGGGGCGTTCAGATGGCGGGCAAGACCGGTACCGTCTCGAAGAACAAGGCGATCTGGACGATGGGCTACACCCCGGAGATCGCGGCCGGTGCGGTGATCTCCTACGACAGTGGCCAGCGGTTCGCCGACTACTACTCGCACCGCAAGAACACCTACATCAGAGGTGCCTGGCTGAAGCATTCCGGGCACGGTCTGCAGGGTGCGTCCGGCTCCGAGGCCGGTGGCCACCTCCTCAAGCCAGCACTGAGCGCGGTGATCAAGGACTACGACACCTCGGTCAAGTTCAAGTCGCCGTCCCAGTCGGTGCTGCGCGGTGAACGGGTCAGCGTCCCCAGCTGCAGCGGACGCAGTCTCTCCAGTTGCCAGAAGGCGCTGGAGAAGGCCGGGTTCAGCTGGTACGTCTCCAAGGTCGACTCCGACGCCGACAAGGGCACACTGGTCGGCCTCAGCCCCAGCGGCTCGGCCCCGAAGCGCTCTGCCATCAGCATCCTGGTCTCGAACGGGCCGAAGAAGGGCTCCGAGGCCTGGTGCAACGCCGGACGGATGGACAAGTCGGAGTGCGCGAAGTACCTGCCACCCCCGACCTGCGGGGAGGGCGAGGTCCTCCAGCCCACTCCGGCGCCCGGGGTGTGCGTGCCGGTGACCACCCAGCCGACCGAGCCCACCCAGCCCGGCGGACAGGGCGACGGTGGCAAACGGGGCCGCTGACAGTGGGACAGTTGTGATCGGGAAGCTCGCCGGACGGGCCGCGCTGCTCGCTGCCGGCTGCGTCGCGTACGGCACGTTCGTGGAGTCGCGCAGCTTCCGGCTGCGTCGGGTGAGTGTCCCCGTCCTGCCCGCCGGGGCACCCCAACTACGGGTGCTGCACATCTCCGACGCCCACCTGCTGGTGCGCAACCGGGCCCGGGCCAGGTTCATCTCCACCCTGGCTGCACTGGAGCCCGACCTGGTGGTCAACACCGGGGACAATGTCGCCGAGGCCGGGGCGATCGACACTCTCGCCGAGGCGCTGGGACGGCTGCTGGATGTCCCCGGTGTGTTCGTGATGGGCTCCAATGACTACTCCGGGCCGCGATTCTCCAACCCGCTGCGCTACGTGGTGCGTCCCACCACGCGCGACGGGGTGACCGATGCGAACCCGATCCCCACCCAGCGGCTGCGGACCGCCCTGTCCCGCGGCGGCTGGATCGACCTGACCCAGGCGCGTGCCTCGCTGAGGCTGCAGGGCGTCAGCCTCGACCTGCGCGGGACCGACGACGCCCACCTCGGCCTCGACCACTACGCCCTGGTCTCCGGACCGCCCGAGGCCGGCTCCGATCTGGCGATCGGCGTCACCCACGCCCCCTACCGCCGGGTGCTCGACGCGATGACCAGGGACGGCGTGCAGCTCATCTTCGCCGGCCACACCCACGGCGGCCAGGTCTGCGTCCCCGGCTACGGCGCGCTGACCACGAATTGCGACCTGCCCACCGACCAGGTCAAAGGCCTCTCCCACCACCAGGCGGACGACAAGTCGTCCTGGCTGCACGTCTCCGCCGGTCTCGGCATGTCGCCGATGGCCCCCTACCGGTTCGCCTGCCCGCCCGAGGCGACCCTGCTGACCCTCACACCGGGCACGTTTCGCTGATCGGCAGAGCTTCGGCTAAACTGCCACTCGGCCCTGGCACCATCGGGGCTGATCGGGGTGTGGCGCAGCTTGGTAGCGCGCATCGTTCGGGACGATGAGGTCGCAGGTTCAAATCCTGTCACCCCGACCAG
>NZ_JAYFPT010000125.1:0-9225 GCF_034927565.1 Propionicimonas sp. | reverse complement strand
CGGACGTAGGCCTGGGTGGCAGCCGGGAACTCCTCGAAGGAGCGACAGCCGGAAATGTCCTCGCTCCAGCCGTCGAGGTACTCATAGACCGGCACCGCGTGGTGGAAGTCGGTCTGGGACATCGGGACGTGGTCGACTCGTTCGCCGCCCACCTGGTAGGCCACACACACCGGGATCTTCTCCCAGCCGGTGAGGGTGTCGAGCTTGGTGAGGAACATGTCGGTGAAGGCGTTCGCGGTCACCGCCGCTTCGACCACCGGGGCGTCGAACCAGCCACACCGGCGCGGGCGTCCGGTGGTGGTGCCGAACTCGGCGCCGTCTGCGCGCAGCTTGTCGCCGTCGGCGTCGAGCAACTCGGTCGGGAACGGGCCCTCGCCCACCCGGGTGGTGTAGGCCTTCATGATGCCCACCGTCCGGTCGATCCGGGTCGGGCCCACGCCGGAGCCGATGCAGGCCCCGGCGGCGATCGGGTTGGAGCTGGTCACATACGGATAGGTGCCGTGGTCGACATCGAGGTGATGGGCCTGGGCGCCCTCGAAGAGCACCACCTTGCCCTCGTCCAGCGCGTCGTTGAGCACCCGGGCCACGTCGGTGACCATCGGACGGATCCGGTCGGCGTGGGCGAGCAGGCTCTCGGCCACCTCGGCCGGATCGATCGCCCGCCGGTTGTAGACCTTCACCAGCAGGTGGTTCTTCTGCTCCAGCGCGGCTTCGACCTTCTGTTCCAGGATGGACGGGTCGAAGAGATCCTGGACGCGGATCCCCAGCCGGTTGATCTTGTCGGAGTAGGCCGGACCGATGCCGCGTCCGGTGGTGCCGATCCTGCGGTTGCCCAGAAAACGCTCGGTGACCTTGTCGAGCACCTTGTGGTACTCGGCGATGAGGTGGGCGTTGGCCGAGATCAGCAGCCTGGAGACGTCCACCCCGCGGGCAGTGAGGCCGTCGATTTCCTCGCACAGCACGTCGAGGTCGATCACCACGCCATTGCCGATCACCGGCGTCGAGTTGGGGTTGAGGATGCCCGAGGGCAGCAGATGGAGAGCGTACTTCTCACCGTCCACCACGATCGTGTGGCCGGCGTTGTTGCCACCGGAGTAGCGGACCGTGTAGTCGACCCGATCGCCCAGTTGATCGGTCGCCTTGCCCTTGCCCTCGTCGCCCCATTGCGCGCCGACAACCACGATGCCTGGCATGCTGTGCCCCTTTGTCATGAGGATGCCCGGCACACCTGCCGGGCACTTGCGTCCTCACTCTATCGGAGTGCCCACCGGGGGTTCGTGGGCGTCGACGTCGCGCTGTCGCAGGAACAGCGCCAGGACGAGGGTGGACGCCAGGCAGAACGCCGTCCCGGCGAGCAGGGACGCCGGGAGTCCCCACAATTCGCCCACGGCGCCGCCCAGCAGCGCCCCGACGGGCATCAGTCCGTAGGAGACCGCCCGTCCGGCGCCGGCGATCCGTCCGAGCATGTGGCGGGGCACCAGGCGCTGCCGGAGCGACTGGCTGACCACATTGCCGACGTTGTTGCCCGCGCCCATCACCACCAGGCCGACCGCCACCGGCCAGAACCGCGGCACCAGCAGCGGCAGCCCGAACAGCACCGAGCCCAGCAGGAAGGACCAGACCAGCACCCGCACCTCGCCGACCCGGGAGATCACCTGCTCGGCCACCACCGACCCGCCGACTGCGCCGAGCGCGAAAGCCGTCATCAACAGCGCGTACTGCGGTGAGCTCAGCCCCATCGCGGAACCCGGGCCGACCGCCCACAGCACCAGAACCGCCATGAAGGCCGTGCTGCCCATGTTGAACAGGGTCCCGGCAATCAGGGTGGGCCGCAGCACCGGGTGCCGGACCAGCATGGCCAGCCCCTCCCATACCTCGGTCAGCACACCCGGACGGGGACCGTCGGCCGGTGCGTGCCGGAAGTGACCTCGGACACCGGTCAGCAGCGCAACGGCCGCCAGCGCGCCGAGGGCGGCGGGTACTCCGAAGATGCTCCAGGTGCCGAGCGCGACGAGGAAGCCCGCCACCGGAGCGCCCAGGAAGGAGCCGGCAACCTGCTGGACGGCGAGCACCCGTCCGTTGGCTGCGGAGAGCCGGTCGCGGGCTACCAGGTCGGGGACGATCGAGGTCTGTCCCAGGTCGGAGACGACGTCGGTGACGCCGTAGAGCAGCACAACCAGCAGGATGACCGGGATGCTGAGCCGCCCGGAGGCCGCGACCACGGCACCCGCAGCCAGGATGACCGCTCGGGTGGCCAGCGCAGCGACCTGGGCGTGACGGCGGTCGATCCGATCGACCAGGGCACCGCTGGGGATGCCGAGCACCAGCCACGGCAGCCAGGCCGCAGCCGTGAGCAGCGACACCTCCGCCGGGGACCGGGTCAGGGTGACGGCGACCAGCGGCGCGCCGACCTGCAGGATGCCGTCGCCCACGTTGGCCAGACCAGTCGAGGCCAGCAGGGCGTTGAACCGTCCGCCAAGAGGGTGCGGACGGAAGGCCCCGCCGTTCGGTGCCGGTACGGCGGACGGCGGCCGCCGTGCCGGGCCGCGGCCCGCCACCGTGGCACCCGTCCCGCTCGGATTGTCGCCCACCCCTGCGCCTCCCGCTACTCTGGTGCCGACGATGCAAGGAAACCCTTGCAAAGATTTCTCTGCAAAGGTAGTTCTGGATATGGCCGACGTCAAGACCGGAAGCGACTCCTCGTCCCCGTCCGTCCGCCCACTGCAGAAGGACCCGATCGGCGCCGAGGCGCTCAAGGCCTTTGCCCACCCGCTCCGGATGGCGTTGTACACGGCATTGACCGAGGACGGCCCGGCAACCGCTACCCAGCTTGCCGAGCGCCTCGGCGAGAGCACCGGACAGACCAGCTACCACCTGCGCCAGTTGGCCCGGCACGGCTTCGTCGAGGACGATCCGGGCCACAGCGGCGGACGGGAGCGGTGGTGGCGCACGGCGAGCTTCAGCATCGACGACCCTGCCGTCCTGGCCGACCCGGGAGCCACCCCGTCCGTCCGACGGATGTTCGAGCTGATGATCGGAGAACGGGTGCGGGCCCTGCAGGACACCGCCGATGCCCTGGTCGCAGGCAACACGGTGGACCCCGACATCGCCCTGCTGGCCAGTTACGCCCCGCCCATGACCCCCGCCGAAGCCAAGGAAATGCTGGACGCCACCCAGGCCCTGATCGAGGACCACGTGGCCCGGGCCAAGGCGAAGGCCGAAGCCGGGGACACCACCGGGCGCCAGCGGATCCGCATCCATTTCGACGTCCTGCCCCAGCCGCCCGCCGACTGACCCTTCCCGTTTCTCGCCGACCAGCATGAGGGAAGGGGTCGGGGGCACTCCTCGCCCGCCGCGAAAACCGGGTCCAAACGGCCTCCAGAGGGAATATCCCCCTCGACGGGGCATCTGGAACCGGATTTCGCGGGCGTGCAGAAGGGGCCGGCCCGAAGGACCGGCCCCTGTGCGGAGATTGCGAACTCAGCCGATGGTCTTGCCGGCGGAACGCAGCTGCTCGCAGGCCTCGACGATCCGCTTGGCCATGCCGGCCTCGGCGGACTTGCCCCAGGCGCGCGGGTCGTACTGCTTCTTGTTGCCGACCTCGCCGTCGATCTTCAGCACGCCGTCGTAGTTGCGGAACATGTGCTCCACCACCGGACGGGTGAACGCGTACTGGGTGTCGGTGTCGATGTTCATCTTCACCACACCGAAGTCGACCGCGTCCGAGATCTCCTGCGCGGTGGAGCCGGAACCACCGTGGAAGACCAGGTCGAACGGCTTGTCACGACCGTACTTGGCGCCGACGGCGTCCTGGATCTCCTTCAGGACGGCCGGACGCAGCTTGACCGCACCCGGCTTGTACACGCCATGCACATTGCCGAAGGTCAGGGCGGTCATGTAGCGGCCCTTCTCACCCAGGCCGAGCACCTCAATGGTGCGCAGGCCGTCTGCGACGGTGGTGTAGAGCTTCTCGTTGATCTCGGCCTTCACGCCGTCCTCTTCACCGCCGACCACGCCGACCTCGATCTCGAGGATCTGGCGAGCCTTGGCGGTCAGCGCCAGCAACTCGTCGGCGATCTGCAGGTTCTCCTCCATCGGAACCGCCGAGCCGTCCCACATGTGCGACTGGAACAGCGGCTCCAGACCACGGTCGACCCGCTCCTGGGAGATCGCGATCAACGGCCTGACGTAGGGGTCGAGCTTCTCCTTGGGGCAGTGATCGGTGTGGACCACGACATTGATCGGGTAGTTCTTGGCGACCACGTGGGCGTACTCGGCCAGCGCGACGGCGCCGGTCACCATGTGCTTGATCGTGGGGCCCGAGGCGTACTCGGCGCCACCGGTGCTGACCTGGATGATGCCGTCCGAGCCGGCCTCGGCGAAGCCCTGCAGGGCGGCGTTGAGGGTCTGCGACGACGTGATGTTGATAGCGGGGAACGCATAGGAGCCGGCCTTGGCGGCGTCCAGCATCTCGGCGTACTTCTCAGGACTGGCAATGGGCATCGAAACGGGCCTCTCTTGAGGGTCTCACCCGCGGGCGATGCCGCGGGGCTTGCGGAACACTCCCAGTCTTTCAGGGATCAGGGCAAAGGTGCTAACCATCACGCCCAATTGGGACGCCCTGAGACCATTCTGCTCACCATATGGACGGATTGCGCGGCCGGTCAGCGGCGATCCGTCCAGCGGCGGGGACGGGGTCACGCCGGCGCTCAGGCATCCAGCCGGGAGAGGTCGACCCGGGCCCGTCCGCCGGATATCGCCAGCACCGCCGAGTCCAGCGTGGCCGGCAGCGCGTCGGTGTAGTCGATCAGCACCCGAGCCGTGCGGGCGTCGCGCCCGGTGGCCACCAGCTTCGCCGACGAGCCGAGCCGTCCGGGCCTCACCACCAGCGAGCCGAGTTCGTTCCAGGGGTACCAGGTCTGGCCGACCAGCACGCCGTCCCGATTCAACCCGATCGCCAGCGAGGGCGGCACCTGCTTCGCCTCCGACCGGGCCTGCAGCCAGCGGAACAGCTGGTAGCCGGCAGCGACCGCACCGACTGCCGCCACCGAGCCGAGGTACCAGGGCGCGGACGGGCCGAAGTCGTCCGGCCTGGCATACCAGCCGATGCAGCCCGCGGCGAGCAGCAGAAGCGTCCAGCCCAGCCGCCAGAGCAGGCTGGTGCGCGCCCGGGTCTGCCTGGCCTGCGCCAGGTCGGCCCGGTAGTACACCCCGAACTCGTCGCTGCTCACGCGGACATCGTATTCGCCGTCGCCGCACGCCGCCCGGCGCCCGGCTGGGTGACCGCCGCGAGACGAATCCAGCGCTCGTCCGCCCCTGCCCGGCCGGACCGCACTGACAGACTCTTTCAGCGCCCGCTTCGTCGCAGTGATCGAGGCGTCCCACCGTGGTTGGGGGGCGCCCGCCTCAGGCCCAGTCCAGAGCCCAGTGGTACATCGCGACCGCGGCGGCGGCTCCGGCGTTCAGCGAGCGGGTCGAGCCGTACTGGGTGATCGCCACCAACTGCTCGCAGGCCTCGACCAGTTCGTCGGTGAGACCGGGACCCTCCGAGCCGAAGACCAGGCAGCAGTGCTGCGGCAGCCGAACTCCTTCCAGCGGCACCGAACCCGGCAGATTGTCCACACCGACCAGGTGAACACCGGCCCCGGCCGCCCAGGCGGCCAGCGAGGCCACCGTGTCGTGATGCTGCACGGACAGGTAGCGGTCGGTCACCATGGCGCCACGACGGTTCCAGCGCCGCCGTCCGATGATGTGGACGCCCGCCACGTTGAAGGCATTCGCCGTCCGCACGATCGAACCGATGTTGAAATCGTGGTCCCAGTTCTGGATCGCCACATGCAGGTCGTGCCGCCGGGTGTCGAGGTCGGCGACAATCGCCTCCAGCCGCCAGTAGCGGTACCCGTCGACGACATTGCGGTGGTCGCCGGCGGCGAGCAACTCCGGGTCGAGCCGTGGATCGTCCGGCCACGGACGGGGGTGCGGACCCACGCCGGGGCCACTCACAGCTGCCAGCTCGTCCTCGCTCAGGGGGCCCATAGCCGCCAAGGTACCCTTTGTCACTGTGAACCTGCTGCCCGAGCTCGCCCTCGTCCCGCTCCTGCTGCCCGACTGGCTCGACCCCGAGTACCTGCTCACCGCACTGGGGAACTGGGCGCTGTGGGGGGCAGCGTTCATCATCTTCATCGAATGTGCGATCTTCCCGGTGCTGCCCGGCGACTCACTGCTGTTCGCGATCGGCATGTTCATCGCCAATGACGCCGAGATCATCCGCTTCGGCAACCTGGACAAGCCCGCGGTGTTGGCGATCTCGATGCTGGTGCTGATCGTGGCCGCCATCGCCGGCAACATCGTCGGCTACTGGGTGGGCAAGAGCGTCTCGCCGTGGCTGTTCAAACCCCGCCCCGGTCTGATCGGCAGGATCTTCTCGGTCAAGCACCTCGACCAGACCCACGCCTTCTTCGAACGTTACGGCTCCAAGGCACTGGTGCTGGGCCGTTTCGTGCCGTTCGTCCGGACCTTCGTCACCATGGTCGCCGGCGCAGCCGGAATGACCTTCCGGCACTTCATCACCTGGACCGGGATCGGCGCCATCGTCTGGGCGGCGGGAGTCACCCTGCTGGGCTTCTTCCTGGGCCGGATCGACTTCATCAAGCACAACATCGACGCCGTCCTGATCGCGATCGTGCTGGTGTCGGTCGTCCCGATGGTGGTCGAGTACCTACTCTCCCGCCGGCGTGCCGCCGCCGGGAAGGTCGACGCGGCCTGATGGCCTCCCCACGACTGCGCATCCGCCCCTCCGGTTGGATGCCGGACGGGGTCGACGACCGCCCGGCGGCCGGGCCCCGCGAGCTGCAGCAGGCGGTCGACCTGCTGGCGGGACGCCGCTGGGCCGCGCTCACCGGCGCCGGCATCTCGACCGATTCCGGCATCCCCGACTACCGCGGGCCGGACTCGCCGCCTCGTAGCCCGATGACCTACCAGCAGTTCGTCTCCGACCCCGACTTCCGGCGGCACTACTGGGCACGCAACCACTACGGCTGGCACCACCTGCGCCGCAGCGAGCCCAACGCCGGCCACCGTGCCCTGGCCGCACTGGAGGCCCGCGGGATCGTGCTCGGTGTGATCACGCAGAACGTCGACCGTCTCCACAGCGAGGCCGGCTCGAAACGGGTGATCGATCTGCACGGCCACTACAACGAGGTCTACTGCCTGAACTGCGGCCACCGGATCACGCGCAGCGAGTTGGACGAACGGCTGCTCGCGCTCAACCCCGGCTTCCTGGAACGGGTCGGCGAGGTGGACGACATCGAGATCGCACCGGACGCCGACGCCGTCATCGAGCAGACCCAGGATTTCGTGGTCGCCGCCTGTGAGATCTGCGGCGGCGTCCTCAAGCCCGACATCGTCTACTTCGGCGAACCGGTTCCGGCAGCGCGGGTGGCGGCGGCGTCCGCGCTGGTGGACGAGGCCGATGCGCTGGTTGTGGCGGGCAGTTCGCTGGCGGTGCAGTCTGGCTTGCGTTTCGTCCGGCGGGCGGCCGACGACCACAAGCCGGTGGTGATCATCAACCGGGGCATCACCCGCGGCGACCGGTATGCCGCCCTGCGACTCAACGCGGGCACCTCCGATGCGCTGAGCTACCTGGCCGAGCGGCTCTGACGCCGGCCTGGAGAACCCGTGAGCGGGCCACCGGACCCCGCCGAACATGCCGTGCCTGCGGTTCGACAGCGACGGCCCCGTCGAGGCAGCATCACCGCCCAGGCCGCCGCGGCCGTAGTTCGGCGGGGGCTGTCGAACCGGGGTCGCTGCCGCCCGGCCCGCGGTGCCCCGGAGGGTCCGCGAGCCGACGAGAAAGCTAGCCCTGCGATGGCGGACCGTAGGTCGGCGGCGCCGGAGGCTGCTCGGGCGGGGTGGCCGGCTGGCCGGCGTCGGACGGCGGGTACGGGGCGGGCGGCTCAGCAGGTTGCCCGTAGCCAGGCTGGGCAGGCGGGTACGGCGTCGGCGGCTGAGCCGGCGGGTACTGCTGGGCGGGCGGGAACTGGGCGGGCGAGAACTGCGCCGGCGCCGGTTCGGCGAACTGCCCGGGCTGCGGCGCCTGCGGATCGGACTGCTGGTAGGCCTGCGGGTTGGGCAGCCCTCCGGCCGCCGCGGCCCCGGCCTCGAGCTGGGCATTGGTCGGCTCAGCCGGGGTGCGCGGGGCGTCCCCTCGGTCGCTGATCTCGCCGAAGCTGACGCTCGGCGCCTGCCGGACCGCCTGGTCGTTGACCTCGAAGTAGGTGGCCTTCTCGAACTTGAACATGCCCGCGATGATGGTGGACGGGAACGACTCGACCTGGGTGTTGTAGTTGCGCACGTTCGCGTTGTAGAACCGACGCCCGGCGGCGATCCGATCCTCGGTCGAAGCGAGTTCGCGCTGCAGTTCGAGGAAGTTCTGATTGCTCTTCAGGTCGGGGTAAGCCTCCACGCTCACCATCAGGCTGCGGACCGCACCCGACAGTTGCTCCTCGATCTGGGAGCGCTGCTCGGTGGGAGCGCCACCGGAGGCCTGGGCCAGTTGCGCCGCCTGGGCGCGCAGGGCCGTGATCGACTCCAGCGTGTTGCGCTCATGGGCGGCGTAGCCGCGCACGGTCTCGACCAGATTGGGGATCAGGTCGTAGCGCCGGTTGAGCTCGACGTCGATCTGCCGCCATGACTCCTGAATCAGGTTGCGGGAGCGGACGAAGCCGTTGTAGAGCGAGACTGCGTAGAAGCCGATCCCCAAGATGATGATCAGCAGGATCAGGAAACCCCACATTGTGCGCTTCTTTCGTTCGAGGCGTTGGGCACGGCCAGCCTAGTGGGGTGTGGGCCGAATCGGGGAGGGTCACCCGCCGCGGAGGCTCGGAGAGCCGGGCCCCGGCGCCGGCCAGCAGCCTCGGGGACGCACCGATCGTCACTCGGCCAGGCCCCTCGACATCTTGGCCGCACCCCTGACGACAGGGGTTTTCGGAGGAGTTCAACCAGCAGGCGGCGGGTTCGCCGTCCGCTCAGCCGAGACCGAGGTCCGCCAAGCCCACCGCGTACCGGTAGGGCAACCCTGCGGCTTCGATTCGCTCCTTCGCGCCGGTGCCGCGGTCGACGATCACAGCCACCCCGACCACGACCCCGCCGGCAGCGCGAACCGCATCGACCGCGGTCAGCGCCGAGCCTCCGGTGGTGGAGGTGTCCTCCACCACCAACACCTGC
>NZ_JAYFPT010000039.1:0-38628 GCF_034927565.1 Propionicimonas sp. | reverse complement strand
GGCCAGGTGCACCACCCGGGCGCCACCCAGGGAGTCGAAGCGGTGGGGCTGGCAGGTCAGCAGCACGACCTGCGCGGTCTGGCCGACGTCGCCCAGCACCGCCCCCAGGGCCTTCAGGCGGGCGGGATCGGCGAAGCCGAGGGTGTCGTCCAGGATGACCGGCGCGCCCTCGGCGGGATCGACGAGCTGGGCACAGGCCAGCCGTCCGAGCAGGGCGAGCTGTTCGCGGGTGCCGGCCGACAGCGACTCGAAGGGCACGGTGCGGCCGTTCAGAGTGCGGGACTCGATGGCGAGTTGTTGGGAGATCCGGACCGTGAAGCCGGGGCCGAAGATCACCCGGCCGAGTCGTTCGATGCGTTCCTTGAATGGGGCGACGTAGCGGCGCTGTGCCTCGTCGCGGTGGGTGAGCATGGTCGCCCGCAGCAGGCGGACGGCCTGCGCTGCGCGGTCCTGGCGCTGCCAGGAAGCGCGGGCAGCTTCCAGCCGGACCTCGGCGACGCTCACCCGGTCATAGATCCCCTCCGCGAGGCGGTCGGCGATCAGCCCGTCGAGCCGGACCACCTCGTCACCGGCGCGGCGCTGGTCGGCGGTTCTGCTCTCCGCCAGCTTCCGGGCGTTCGTCAGCAGCAGGTCGAGCGTATCCGGGTCGGCTGCGGCGAGCTCGGCCCGGCAGGCGTCGGCCAGGGCCCGCTTCTCCCCGAGCGCTGCTGTCGCGTCGGCGACCGCCGCCGCCAGAACGGCATCGTCGTGCTGCGCCCGCTCGCTGGCGAGGAGCTGGCTGGCCCGGTCGAGCTCCTGGCGAGCGGAGTTGGCCGTCTCGATGGTGCGCACCAGGTCGAGGTTCGCCGCGTCGACGCCATTGCGGAGCCGCTCGACCTCGGCGTGAGCGTCGGTCGCGAGCCGTTCGGCAGCCTCGACGTCCTGCCGGGCTTCGGCCACCGCCTGTTCGAGCGTCGTCAGGTCGGCAGCCGGTTCCAGGTCCGCGGACAAGCCGTCGAGCCGTCCGATGAGCGTGGCCAGCCGCTCTTCCAGGGCGGTCAGGCTGCTCCCCGCCAGCGCCTGCGTCAGTCCGGCCTCCGCCTTCTCCAGCGCGGACTGAGCGGCACGACGCCGGGCGGCGATCTCCCTGGCCTCCTCCACCGACCCTGCGCCGGCCGTGCGCAGCGCGTCGGCCAGGGCCTCCCGCGCGTCGGTGACGTCGCGGTCGAGTTTGGCCGGCGGTGTGCCGGGACGCACCTCCACCGCCACCACGCCTGCTACTTCGACGCGCACGGTCTCCAACACGACTAGGTGCTCTCCGCCGGCCGGGACGGGGCAGCCGTCCACCATCACCGGGGCCTGTCCGAGCGGCGTGACGCGCAGCTGTGCGGCGGCGCCCTCCCGCAGTTTCTCGGCCAGCCTGACCTCGGTGAGGAGGTCTCCCAACTGCTGGGCGGTGGCGTCGTCGACCGTGGCGTTGGCAAGGTCGGCCGTGGCGGCCAGCCGCTGCTGCTCGGCCGCCCGGGCACGCTGCAGTCGTTCGCCCACCTCGCCGTGCTCGGCACGGAGCCGATGGTGCTCGATCGCGGTCGTGGCAGCCTGGGCCACTTGACGGGCCTCGTCCCGGTGCCGGCCGGCCTGTCCGGCCGACACCCTGGCAGCCTGCAGGTCGTCCGACAGCTGCCGGTGGTTGGCGGCGAAGCCCTCGGCCCGACCCTCCAGCTCGGCGAGCTGCCGGGTGCGATCCGCCACCTCTTCAGCCAACTGCCGGCGTGACCGCTGGGCGTCGGTCGCCTGCTGCAGCGCGGCCTCGGCCGTCGTGAACTCGCCCTCGGCGGACGCCACGGTCGCACGCAGCTCGTCCAGGGCCTTCGCCTGCTGCTCGAGGCCGGCCAGCTCCCGCCCGACCTCGGCCAGCGCGACGGTGTACTCCCCGCGCAGGGCGGCCTGCCGGGCACGGTCCTCGACGAACCAGTCGAGCTCGGCGCTGCGGCCCTGGTAGCCGGCGAGTTCGCTCTCCAGCCCTGCGATCTCGTCAGTGACCTTCCGGTAGTTGCCGGTGGGCTTGCCGCCGGCGGTGAAGTAGCGCGCGTACTCCTCCTCGATCCGCTCCAGCAGGTCGTCGTGGTCGTCGGCCACGGCGGTGCTGTCCAGGGCGCGGTGCAGCGCGGTGATGGTGGCCAGGTCGGGGCGGTCCAGTGACCTGCCCTGCACCACCTCGAGGGCGTCCAGCAGATCGAGGTCAACCGATTCAGCAAGCAGGGCACTGAACCGCTCGTGGGCGGCGTCGCCACTGAGCTGCTCCGGTCGGGGCGCGCGCACGGCCAGCTCGGTGAGCGGGGACCGCAGCCAGCGCTTGCGGAAGACCAGGTCGTACGCTCCGCTGCGCAGCTCCACCTCCACCTCGGGGCCGACATCCGAACCGATCGGTTGGACGGCCACCACATCGCGGTGCCGCGAGCCGGCCTTGGTGCCACGCAGCAGCCGCAGTGCCTCGGCGATCGACGACTTCCCGACCTCGTTGGGACCCTCGACGATCGTCACCTGCTCGCTGAACTCCACCGTGGCGTCGGTGACGCCGCGGAAGTTCCGCAGCCGAACCCGCACCAGTCTCATCGGCCGGCTCCCGCGAAGCGGTACAGCAGGCCGAGCGCGTCCTGGGCGGTCTGGGCCCCTTCGCCGCCGGTGGCCTGCTGCCGGAGGTCATCGAGTGCGGCCTCGGCGAAGCCGCCGAGCCTCAGGTCGGCGAAGTCATGGCCGTCGGGGACCACCGCCAGGTCGGTGTGCCGCTGCCAGTAGTCGACCCGGGCGAACAGGTCGCGGGCCTCGTCGACCACCGCGTCGAGCCGGGCCTTGGCCGTCAGCGTGAGGGTGCCGGACAGCGACAGCCACAGCGCGGTGCGGTCCTTGTCGGGCAGGGCCATCAGGCGCTGCCCGAGCAGGTCGACGTCGGCGGCCGAGTCGAGCCGCTCCTCGATCTCCAGGAAGGACCAGTTTCCCACCCGCACCTTCTCGGCCGCAGTGGTGCCGGTGGCCGGGTCGACGTCGACGACCAGCACGTTGCCGGGGTCGACCTCACGCCGTGCGGTGACCTCCGGAGTGCCGGGGTACCACACCCGCGGGCAGACCTGGTAGGTGCCGTGCCGGTCGCCGAGGACGGCGACGTGGGCGCGTCCGGAGTCGAGCACGTCACGCAGGCTGCTGACGTCGATCGTGGCCAGGGACTCACGGTCGGGGTTCAAGGTGCTCACCGCGCCATGGCCGGCGATCACCCGGACTACCTGCGGCGGGGCTGGCTCCAGGGGCGCGCAGGCACGGGCCACCAGATCCTCCTCCGGTCGCTTGGAGAACCAGGGAGCACCCACCACCTGAGCACCGGGCACCACCTCGAACGGATCGCTGTCGCGCAGCACGTGGACATGTCCGGGCCGCTTGTCGGCGAAGGCGGGGGAGTCGTAGATCGACGCTGCGTCCAGCGGATCGTGGTTGCCAGGCACCAGGACCACCGGCATCGTGAACGCCCGCAGTTCCTCGAAGACCTGGGCAACGATTGCCCGGTCGAGTTGATTGGTCTCGAACACGTCGCCGCACACCACGACGAAGGATGCCTCGTGCTGCTCGGCGACCTGCCCGATCCGCCGGACGGCTTCCAGTCGGGCCTGGTGGAAGCGAGGACGTGCCTGGTCGTCGAGGAAGTGCGCGGTCATGCCGAGCTGCCAGTCCGCGCTGGCAACGAATTTCATCTGCGCCTCCGAGGTGCCCGGGTGTGACGATCAGGACAGTCCTGATGGTAGAGGGCGCTCCCGACAAAAATCCGCGACTCCCACAGACGTCTGGCTACAGTCCGCATGACCGCTGTGGGCTGCGGCGAGCAGGGTGGCTGTCCGTCCCCGGATGACTACCCTGTCCGGTCGATCAGCACGACCACCTTGCTGGCGTTCGCGGCGTCTGCGGCGAGGGTCAGGGCCTCAGCGGCCTCCTCGAGTGGCAGTTGGTGGGTGACGATCTTTCCGCACTCAGGATGGGCCGCCAGGAAGGAAATTGCAGTATCCAGTTCGCCAGCGAACCGGTGTGATCCGGTAACGGTCAACTCCTTGGTCACCACCAGCGCCAGTGAGGTGGGCAGCGAGGCGCGGGGCAGCATTCCCAGCTGCAGGAGGTGGCCGCCCGCCCGTAGGGCGGCCAGGGCGGCATGGAAAGACGCGAGCGCGCCGGTCGCCTCCACTGCGATGTCGAAGGTCTCGGCAGGCGGCGTTTGCTCGGGCACGACGAGGCCGTGGTCGGCGCCGAGCCCCAGCGCCAGGTCCAGCGGCCGCCGGTGGAGGTCGGTGAGAGTCACCTCGGCGGCCCCGCGGTCCTTCAGACAGACCGCGGTGAGTAGCCCGATCGGTCCGGCACCGCAGACCAGCACCTTCTGCCCGGCCGGGTCCACCGGCAGGCGGTTCAGCGCGTGCAGCACCACCGACAACGGCTCGGCGAGTACTGCCCGGATGGCTGGCAGACCGTCCGGAACCCGGCGGAGTTGCTCCGGACGGACGGCGACCAACTCGGCGAGGCCGCCGTTCGTGTGTGGCATTGTCGAAGCGCTTCCCAGAAAGCTGGAAGGATCACTGGCAAACTCTGATCGAACTGCGGACTCGCCGCACAGGGGGGAAGGCCACAAGGGATGCACGACGACCAGGGCGCCCGCCGGCAGCAGCGCACTCTCGACCACAGTCGGGCCGGTAAGGGTTGCGCACACCTCGTGACCGAGCACCATCGGATGGCGTACCACGAACGAGCCGTTGGCGCCCTTGGTGGCATAGCTGACGTCCGAGCCGCACAGGCCGACCGCGACGGGGGCCACCAGCACCTTCCCGGTCGTGGGCTCGGGCGGATCGAGGTGCGTGACTTCCACACGGTGATCCGGGTGAAGGACGGCTGCGCGCATCTGAGGCCTCCTTGGTCTGCGTAGGTCGATGGACGACCTATTGCCGATAGTCTACTGTCAACAATCTACTAGGAGCGAACATGGCCACCCCCATTGAACTCATTCAGCAAGTGGCGCTTGGCGACCAGGTTGCGGACACATTGCGGCGACTCATCATCAGCGGCGAACTCGCTGCCGATACCCGGCTGGTCGAGATCCCCCTGGCCGAACAGTTCGGAGTGAGCCGCGGGCCGATCCGAGAGGCATTCGTCCGGCTCGAGTCCGAGGGGTTGATCACGACCGGCCGGCGTGGTGCCTTCGTGGTGGGAATGACTGACCGGGATATCGATGAGCTGTACTCACTGCGTGAAACGATTGAGCAGTTCGCCGTCTCGCTGATCATCAACCAGCGTGCCGGACTGGACTGGGCACTTCTGGAAGCCTCGGTCTCACGGATGCGCGAGGCGGCCGCAGCAGGCGAGCACCAGGCCTTCAGCAAGGCGGACATCGGCTTCCACTCGGCCATCTATGAGCTTGCCGGCCATCGCCGCCTGCTTGACGTATGGCGGGCGTACGAGAAGACCTTCGAGGTGGTGCTTGACCAGTCGGGTCGACACGGACTGGATCTGCAGCAGGGTGCCCAGGACCACGCTGACCTGCTCGATGGTTTGCGGCATGCGACTGCAGAGGAGTGCCACGAGGCCGTCCAGACACACCTGGAAAACGCGCACCAGCGACTCAGGGGCATATTCGGAGGTACGGCAGACCTCGATTGAATACTGTTGACAAAAAACTCTTGACTGTTGACAATCTGCGTGCCACACTGAAGCATCCCTTTTCGACGATGCGAGGCGTGATCCGATGGACACCAACGTTGGTGCAGGCAAGAAGGTCATGATTGGTGCAGTCCGTTGGGACGCGTTGTGCGCCAACGGACGTCAGCTACTGCTTGACAACGGGTTCAGTCTCGGCGAGAACATGAGCGGTCAGCCCTACGATGCGGACGATATGTACCGCGAGGTGGCTGACGCCGATGCCGCGGTCTGCGGGGTCGAAGTCTGGGACGCCAGCGTGTTCGAGCGAGCACCCCGAGTCCGCGTGATCGCCAGGCTCGGGGTTGGGCTGGACAACATTGATCTGGCGGAGGCACGCCGGCGCGGCGTTGACGTGGTTAACGTCCCAGGCGGCAACGCGTGCTCGGTCGGAGAGTTGGCGCTCGCACTGATCCTGTCCGTCCTGCGCAAGCTTCCGACGATGAACAATGAGGTTCGCGCCGGGGCGTGGGACCGCTATGTTGGTGAGGAGCTGTCGGGCAAGCGCGTCGGCCTGGTCGGTTTTGGTGCGACCGGCCGGGCACTTGCGAAACTCCTGTCCGGCTTCGGTTGTCCGGTCCGTGCCTACGACCCCTACGCCGACGAGGAGACGGCCAGTTCTCTGGGCGTCGAGTTGGTCTCGCTGTCCGCCGTACTTCAGTCGGAGGTGGTCAGCCTCCACGTCCCGCACTTGCCGTCCACCCACCACATCATCAATGCCGAGACGATTGCGCTTATGCCTGCCGGATCGGTGCTGGTGAATGTCGGCCGCGGACCGCTGGTGGACGAAGCCGCACTGGTGGAGGCTCTATCGTCCGGGCACGTCGCCGGCGCCGGGCTGGACGTGTTCGAGGTCGAGCCGGTCTCCCCAGACAACCCGCTGTTCTCCTTCCCGTCGGTCGTCGCGACCACGCACGCCGGTGCGGACACCGTGCAGGCCTACGACAGGATCGGACTCTCGACTGCGCAGGCGATCGTCGATGTCTTCAGCGGGAAGCGTCCAGTTCACCTGGCCAACTGACCCCGGTCCAGCGCGACGGTGCGCTGAACCAGCAACAACCATCAAAGAAAGGAACCGCATGTCAACACACAAGCCCCTGGGGCGCTTCCTTACCGCGGGCGCAGTGGCTGTGGCGATGCTCGCCACAGCGGCCTGTTCGGGATCCACAGAGCCGAGTAGTGAGGTCACAGAGCTCACCGTCATCCTGGCCAACAGCACGTTCACCGAGAACCTGCCCGCGCTGGCCGAGACGTACAAGGCCGAGACCGGCATTACGGTCAACGTCGAGGCCTACGGAAATGAGCAGCTCAACGACACGCTGAAGGTCAAGCTCAACGCTCAGTCAGATGAGTTCGACATCTTCGGCTACCAGGTGCAGGACGTGATGCGCGAGTTCGTCCGCAATGGCTGGCTCACCGATATCTCCGACTATGTGAACAACTCCGGCGACTGGGATTGGAACGACTTCCAGGAGTCTGCTCGGGACGCGGTTCAGTTGGACGGCAAGGTGTACGGCGTGCCGGTGGCAACGGAACGGCACATCATGTACTACCGCGCCGATCTGCTCAAGGAAGCCGGCATTGCGGTGCCGACGACGATCGACGAACTCGAGGCCGCGGCCAAGGCGCTGCACAATCCCGACAAGGGCTTCTACGGCATCGCTATGCGTGGTGCCCGGGTTCCCCTGGTAACCCAGTACTCGTCCTTCCTCTACAGCTACGGCGGCGACTTCCAGGACGAGGCAGGCAACTCAACGATCAACTCCGAGGCAGCGGTCCAGGCCTACAACACCTACGGTCGGCTGCTTCACAACTACGGCCCTCCAGGGGCAACCAACATGGGTTGGGTGGAGGCCTCGGCGATCTTCGCCCAGGGCAATGCGGCCTTCTACCTTGATGCGGACAGCCAGGCGTACACCTTCTTGGACCCGCAGAAGAGCGCGGTCGTCGACCAGGTGGCGTACGCACGTTTCCCCGCCGGCCCCGCCGGATCCCACCCCTACAACATCGTCTTCCAGACGCTGGGCATCAACAGCTTCTCACAGAAGAAGGACGCCGCATTCGACTTCATCAAGTGGGTCCTCAACAAGGACAACGCGAAGTTGCTGCTCGGCGAGCACACCCTCCCAGTTGCCCGTAGCTCGGCCTGGCAGGACAGCTCCGCGACGGAGAAGTTCCCGGCCGGACTGGTCGAGATTGTCCGCGATACCGACTCCAACTACGTCGGCCACGACCGGCCTCAACTTGAGGCTGTTGCCCGTGCCCGAGAGTTCGTGGGTGGGCCTGCTGTGACTGCTATCGAAGGCGGCGACGAAGCGGCAGTGAAGGCCGCCGCCGAACAAGCGAACACCGAGTTCCAGGCCTTGCTGGACACGGAGAAGCGGTAGGCGCAATGGGTGGGGCCCGGGTGTGCCCCACCCAACCACGCCGGAGAGGAGCGCTATGAGTACCGCGACACGACCCCTGGTGGAGTCCGGATCGCGCCGGACGCCGCCGTCCGGGTTCGGCGAGTGGGTGGATCGCCACCTCAAGCAGGTGCTGACGTTTCCTGCGATCATCTTCGTCGGCCTGCTGATCGCCTTCCCGATCGGCTACACGGTCTTCCTGTCCCTGACCGACGCCCAGGGCGCAGTGACCCGTCCGTTCGATGTCATCGGACTCGGCAACTATCTCTACTGGTTGGCCGAATCCGACCGGTTCTGGCCTGCTGTCGGAAGAACCGCCTACTTCACCGTGGTCGCGCTGGTCCTGGAGTTGGTGTTCGGCTTGGGTATTGCCCTGCTGCTGCGTAAGCCTTTCCGTGGACAGAGTGCGATTCGGGTTCTGCTGCTGTTGCCGCTGGTAGCCACGCCGGTGGCGGTGGGCATGATGTGGCTGCTGATCTTCGAACCATCAATCGGGTTCGCCAACGTGCTGATGAAAGGGTTGGGGCTCCCGGCGCAGGGCTGGCTGTCCGATCCCGGGCAGGCACTCAACACGGTGATCTTCATCGACGTGTGGCAGTGGACGCCGATGGTCACGCTGATCTGTCTGGCCGGCTTGTCCACCCTCCCCGAGGAGCCGGACGAGGCCGCGCGGGTGGACGGGGCGAACGCCTGGCAGCGGTTCCGACATATCACCCTTCCGCTGCTCTACCCGACTCTCGGGTCGGCAGCCATCCTGCGCTCCATCGACGCACTGAAGACATTCGACATCATCTACGCCACCAAAGGCCGGGGCGGTGGTTCCCAACATGAGACCGAAACCCTGAACATCCTGGCCTACAGCGAGAGCTTCGAATACTCCCAGTACGGCAGCGCCTCAGCCCTCCTGATGCTGTTCTTCCTCTTCATCGTGGTGGTGCTGCTGGCTCTGGCGATCCTGCGGAAGAAGGGGAACCTGGCATGACCGTTACCACAGTCAGCTACCAGCGACGCCGTCCCACGCGTGCCCGGGTGGGTTCGGTCATGCGTGGGGTGGGCATCGCCGTGGTTACCCTGCTGTTCGTCTTCCCACTGTTGTGGATGCTGTCAGCAGCCTTCAAGTCGAGCCTCCAGATCATCGACCCCAGCTACACGATCAGGTTCACCCCCACCCTGACCAACTTCGAGACCGTCTTCCGTGTCCAGGCCTTCGGCCAGTACATCGTCAACAGCTTCATCGTTGCGGTGGGCTCGACCCTGATCGCCCTGCTGCTGGGCGTTCCAGCCGCGTACGGCATCGCCCGGTACCGGATAAAGCAGGCCACCACCTTCGTGTTGATGGCCCGGGTGATCCCCGGCGTCAGTCTGCTGGTTCCGTGGTATTTCCTGTTCTCACAGCTACGCATCGTCGGCACCTATGGCGTGCTCATCCTGACCCACATCTTCGTGACGATGCCGCTGGTGATCGCGATCATGTCGGGCTTCTTCGAGGGCCTGCCGGAGGAGATCGAGGAATCTGCGATGATCGACGGCTGCAGCCGGCTGACAGCCTTCCTCCGGATCACCCTGCCGCTGTCGGTGCCGGGGATCGCTACCTCGACGATCTTGTCGTTCATCTTCAGCTGGAACAACTTCCTGTTCGCCCTCGTGCTGTCCAACCGCAACAGTCGAACCCTTCCCGTCGCGATCGCCAACTTCACCAGCTACGCCTCCGTCGACTGGGGCGGGCTGATGGCCGCCGCCGTGGTGATCACCCTCCCCGTGATGATCATCGCCCTGTTCGCTCAACGCTATGTCGTCGCCGGCTTGACCTCCGGCGCGACGAAAGGATGAAAGCCCCATGGAAACCCTCAACCCCCGCGGCCGCCGACTGTTGGTCGCCCTCCCCACCATGTTCTCCGGCACCGGAGACCTCGATCTGGATGCCACCGCCCGCGTCGGCGAGTTGGTTGCTCAGTCCCGGGCCGATGGTGCCTTCGTCGCCGGGACGACCGGGGAGTTCCTCGCTCTGGAACCGGACGAGCGGCAGGCAGTCTTCGACACCCAGCGGGTGGCGCTGGGCGGCAAACGGCTGATAGCGCATATCGGGGCAGGCTCCGTCCGTCAAGCCGTGGCGTTGCTGGAAACCGGTCTGGCAGCCGGGATCACCGAGTTCGCTGCGCTCACTCCCTACTACCTTCCGGGAACCCCGCTGGGCACCTACCAGCACTTCAAGGCCGTGTCCGAGGCGGCAGCGGGTCGTGCCAGGATCTACATCTACCTCTTCTGGGCCCGGACCACGACCGTGGTGAGTCCCGGCGAACTCGCTAGGATCGCCGCCCTGCCGGGGGTCGTCGGGACGAAGATCAGCGGCTTCAACCTTGCGCAGGTGATGGAGTACCGGCGGGCGACACCGCCGGAGTTCGAGGTCTTCACCGGCAACGACGCCGACTTCCCGCAGGCCGCAGGCAACGGGATCGACGGCGTGGTGTCCGGGGTGGCGTCCTGTTTCCCGAACACTTTCGACCGAATGATCGCCGCGCTGGAGTCCGGTGATCCGGCGTCGATCGCGGCGGCGCAGGCCGAGGTGCTGGAAGTGGTGGAGTTGATCGCGGGCGACATCGCCCGGATCAAGGTCGCGCTGGCCGCCCAGGGACGCGGCGGCTCCGCGGTGCGGATGGCGATCGAGCAGCCCTCGGACGAGATCACCGCCGCGATCCAGGCCGCCGTGGCGAAGTACCAGGGGGTGTGATGCGCAAGATCATCAACCAGCCGGACGCCTTCGTCGACGAGGTGATCGAGGGCATCCTGCTGGCCCACTCCGACCGGCTGACCGCCGTCGGCGGCGACCAGCGGGTGCTGGCCCGGACCGACCAGCCGGACGGCCGGGTCGGCATCGTCACCGGGGGCGGCTCGGGCCACCTGCCGCTGTTCCTCGGCTACGTCGGACGCGGGCTGTGCTCGGCGGTGGCGATCGGCAACGTCTTCTCCTCGCCGTCCGCCGAGCAGATGCAGGCGGCCATCGAGGCAGCGGACGAGGGCGCCGGCGTGCTCTGTCTGTACGGCAACTACGGCGGTGACATCTTCAACTTCGACCTCGCCTGCGACCTCGCGGACGGGATCGAGACCGCCGCCGTACTGGGCATCGACGACGTCCTGTCAGCACCTCGCGAGCGGGCCGACTCCCGCCGCGGCGTGGCCGGCCTGCTGTTCGCCTACAAGGTGGCCGGCGCGTCCGCCGAGCGGGGCGACAGCCTCGCCGAGGTGACCCGGCTGGCCGACAAGGCGGTGCGCGCGACCGGAACCGCCGGCGTCGGGCTGTCCCCGACTATCCTCCCGGCCGCCGGCGCGCCGACCTTCACCCTCGAGGAGGGGGAGATGGAGATCGGCATCGGCATCCACGGCGAGCCCGGGGCGCACCGTGGCCGGCTGGAGACCGCCGACCAGATCGCCGACCGGTTGCTGGCGCCGATCGTCGCCGACCTCGAGGTCACCGCCGGCGATCGCGTGGCGTTACTGATCAACGGGTTGGGCGCCACCCCGCTCGAGGAGCTCTACGTGGTGTACCGCCGCGTTGTCGGGTTGCTGACCGCGGCTGGCGTCGAGGTCACCCGCAGCTTGATCGGCGAGTACGCTACCAGCCTCGAGATGGCAGGCGCCTCGGTCAGCGTGCTCAAGCTGGATGACGAACTACTCGACCTGCTGGATGCGCCCGCGTCCTCGCCGTTCGTCAGCTTCGGCCGATGAACGGCGACGACTTCCGACCCGTGCTGGCCGCCGCGCTGCGGGGCTGGGCCACGCACGAGGAGACGCTGCGCGAGCTGGACGCCGCCCTCGGTGACGGCGACCTCGGCATCACCGTCCGCTCGGGCGCCCTCGCGGCGGCCGACGCGGTCGATGCCGTTCCGGTCGATGCCGGGTTGGGTGCGGTGCTGGCCGCGGCCGGACGGGCCTTCGCCACCGCCAACCCGTCCACCTTCGCCGCCCTGGTCGGCGGCGGGGTGATGGCCGGGGCGAAGGAGCTTCCCGACCAGGCCGGGTACGGCCGGGACGAGGCCGTGGCCTTCGGGCGGGCGGTCGAACAACGGATCCAGCAGCGTGGCAAGGCCGAGTTGGGGGACAAGACCCTGCTGGACGCCCTCCATCCCACGCTGGAGGTGCTGGCCGGGGCCGACGGCGACGCCGCGCAGCTCTGCCGCATGATCGCCGCGGTCGCCCACGACCGGGTGGCCGAGACCGCGCACTGGGAGTCGAAGCGCGGACGCGCCGGCTGGCTGGGGGAGCGCAGCATCGACAAGCCGGACGCCGGCTCGTCGGCCTACGCGCTCTTCCTGGACGAGCTCGCCACCGCTCTGGAGGCCTGTTCATGACCGGCAAGGTGGCCTGGGTGATCGGCGGCGGCAGCGGGATCGGTGCCGGTTCCGCCGAGGCGCTCGCCCGGCTCGGCATGCGGGTCGCGGTGAGCGGCCGTCGTCCGGACCGCATCGAACAGGTGGTCGCCGGCCTGGCCACCCCCGGGATGGAGGTGGTTACCGACGTCACCTCGACGGAGTCGCTCCACCAGGCTCACCAGGCCGTGCGTCAGGAACTGGGCGAGGTTGACGTGCTGGTCTACTCCGCTGGAACGAACGTCACCCAGCGGTTCTGGCGCAACAGCGATGCTGATGCGCTCGCAGGGGTCGTGGACACCAATTTGAACGGCGCGGTGCGCGCGATCCAGGAGGTGATCGGCGGGATGCGGGAGCGACAGGACGGACTGATCCTGCTGGTCTCGTCCTGGGCGGGCTGGCGGTTCGCTCCCGGCGTGGGCGTCGGCTACTCGGCCAGCAAGACCGCACTGGCGGCGGTCGCTGAGACGGTGAACGCGCAGGAACGGCTGAACGGTATCCGGGCCACCCACTTGTGCCCCGGCGAGGTTCGCACCGACATCCTCAACACTCGTCCGGTGGTACCCAGCGCGGCCGAGCAGGAACTGATGCTGACCCCGGAGGATCTCGGTAGTGCAGTCGCCTGGATTGCGGGGCTGCCCGCGCGGGTCTGTGTGAACGAACTGGTGATCACCCCGACCTCCAATACCAGCTACGCCTGAGTTCGGGGCTGCCGCAGCTCCTTCATCTCCGCGCAAACCCTCGGCATCGGTTCGCCAGTGTGGAGGGTGGTTTCGATCCTCTCGTCCCGCCAGGCCGAGGCGGCGGAACCTCGAAGTCTAGGGTGAGGCCGCGCGGAGAGGGGAGCGCCATGGCTTCCGGCCGGACGGCGGGCCGAGCGGTCAGTGCGAGTGTCGCGGCCTGATCCGGCGGATGTCGCGGTAGCCGGTGGCGAAGTCGAGGGTGGCGCCCTCAGCCAACTGGCTGACATGGGCGCGGTAGAGCTCCTCCCACGGCGTCGAGTGCGGAGGAGTGTGGTCCTGTAGTTCCGTTCGGCGGCGGGCCAGTTCCTCGTCCGACACCAGCAGTTCGACCCTGCGGCGGCCGAGGTCGACCCGAATCTGGTCACCGGTGGTGACCAGCGCGATCGCCCCTCCGGCGGCAGCCTCCGGGGAGATGTTGAGGATCGAGGGGCTGTCGCTGGTCCCGCTCTGTCGGCCGTCCCCCAGGCAGGGCAGCATGCTCACGCCCGCGCGGACCAGGCGGCCGGGCGGGGTCATGTTGACCACCTCCGCGGACCCCGGGTAGCCGATCGGCCCAGCGCCACGGACGACAAGGATGCTGTGCTCGTCGACTGGCAGGCCAGGATCGTCGATCCTCGCCCGGTAGTCCTCGGGGCCCTCGAAGACCACGGCGGTGACGACGAAGGCGTTGGGGTCATCCGGATCGCAGAGGTAGCGGCGACGGAAGTCCTCGCCGATCACGCTCAGCTTCATCAGACCTGAGCCGAACAGGTTGCCGTGCAGGACCAGGAACCCGCCGGCCGGCGCCAGCGGTTCGGCAACGGTGTGGATCACCTCCGTGTCCGCGCTCCGGACGCCGTCGAGTTGCGCGGCGAGCGGCTGTCCGGTGACGGTGATCACGTCGAGGTGCAGATAGCCGCCCGTCCGCAGTTCGGCCATCACCGCCGGCACTCCACCGGCGTGGTGGAAGCTCTCGGCCAGGTACCGGCCGGCCGGCGCAACGTCTACCAAGAGTGGCACCTCACTGCCGAGGGTGTCCCAATCGTCGACTGACAACTCGACCCCGAGGTGTGCCGCGATGGCGTTGAGATGGATCGGGGCGTTCGTCGAACCGCCGATGGCGCTGTTCACCACGATTGCGTTCTCGAAGGCCTGCCGGGTCATGATCCGGGACGGACGCAGGTCCTCCTCGACCATGCCGACGATCCGCTTCCCGGTCTCGTAGGCCGCCCAGCCCCGGGCCGCGTACGGCGCCGGGATCGCCGCCGACCCGGGCAGAGCCATGCCGAGGGCCTCGGCGAGGGAGTTCATCGTGAGCGCGGTGCCCATCGTGTTGCAGTGGCCCAGGCTCGGCGAGGCAGCCATCACGACATCGATCAGTTCGCCCTCGTCAATCTGGCCGGCGGCCAGCCGTCGCCGGGCTTCCCACAGCGCCGTGCCGGCGCCGACTCGGCGTCCCTCGAAGCGTCCGTCGAGCATTGGACCGCCGTTCAGCGTGATGGCGGGAAGGTCGACGGACGCCGCCGCCATCAGTTGCGAGGGCGTGGTCTTGTCGCAGCCGGTGGTCAGCACGACACCGTCGAACGGATAGCCCGCAAGGAGCTCGACCAGCCCGAGGTAGAGCAGGTTTCGGTCGAGCGCCGCGGTGGGCCGACGCAACGTCTCCTGGATCGGGTGTACCGGGAACACCAGCGGAACCCCGCCGGCATCGCGGACGCCGGCCTTGATCCGCTCGACGAGTTCGACGTGGATGCGGTTGCAGGGGACGATGTCGCTGCCGCTCTGGGTGATGCCGATGATCGGACGGCCGGACTGCAACTCTGCCCGGGTGATTCCGGCAGCACCGAGGCGCTCCAGGTAGATGGCGGTCTCGGCTGGGTCGACCAGGTCGTTGAACCACCACTCGCTGCGCCGCTGGCCGCTGCGGTTGGAGTTGCTCGGCTTCCCAGGTCCTGTCGCCATGACTACATCCTCGTAAACTGTTGACAGTTGGCAGCCTCAGACTACACCTCCTGCTGGGCCGGCTGAATACCTTGTGGACCAGACTCTGGACCGCCCTGCCCGGCGTGAGTAGGGTGAGCGCGGTCGAGGTGGACGGCGTCGAGGAGAACCCTTGTCTGGATAGGTCGGAGCCAGTGCGCCTGACCTGCGCGCCCGGCCGAGACCTCGCCCCGCAAGCATCATCCATCCCGGATCGACGTGGCCCAGCTGAGAGTTTCCCGCCGCGAGCGATCCGCTCACCCACCGGAGTGAACCGTGGCCGATTCCACCACACCGCTGATCGTCGATGTCGACACCGGCATCGATGATTCGCTGGCACTGCTCTACCTGATGGCCAGCCCTGAGGCCGAGATCCTCGGCATCACCTGTACCGCCGGCAATGTCAACGCCCGGCAGGTCGCCACCAACAATCTGGCCTGGCTGGAGTTGTGCCGCTACCGCGAGGTGGAGGTGGCACTCGGTGCCGAGGTGCCGATCATCCAGCCGCTGCAGACCACCGAGGAGACCCACGGACCACAGGGGATCGGCTACGCCGAACTGCCGGCGCCCACCCGTCCACTGTCGCCGCGGCACGCCACCCAGGTCTGGATCGACAACGCCCGCAACCGGCCCGGCGAGATCACCGGCCTGATCACCGGTCCGCTGACCAACCTGGCGTTGGCGGTCAAGCTCGAACCCGAACTGCCGCTACTGCTGAAGCGCATCGTGGTGATGGGCGGTGCCTTCAACCACGCCGGCAACACCCTGCCCACCACGGAGTGGAACATCGCGGTCGATCCCGACTCGGCCAAGATCGTCTTCGACGCCTTCTCGGTGGTGCCGGACGACCGCCGTCCGATCATCTGCGCCCTGGACGTCACCGAGCGGATCGAGATGCACCCGCACCACATCGCCGAACTGTCCCGGGTGGCCGGTAGCACCCCGGTCGAGGTGATCTCCCCGGACGACGAGCTCGGCACCCGGTCGGTCGCGTCCAACTCGGTGATCCGGCACCTCAGTGACGCCGTCCGGTTCTACATGGAGTTCCACCGGCTCTACGACCAGGGTTTCCTGGCCCACATGCACGACCCGTTCGCTGCTGCTGTTGCCCTCGACCCGAGCCTGGCCCGCGTCCGTCCAGCGACGGTGGACGTGGAACTGGCCGGCAGCCTCACCCGCGGCCAGACCGTGGCCGACTGGCGGGGGATGTGGGGACGCCAGCCCAACGCCGACGTGGTCGTCGACACCGATCCAGCCGAATTTTTCCGCCGCACTATCGAGCGCGTGGGAGCGCTCGCCCGCAGTCTCGCCTGACCCGCACCAACTAAGGAGGACGCAGTGACCAGCAATACCAGCCCAACCAACAGCAAGCGGACACGCAATCTGATTCTCGTCATCGCCGGCACGCTCGTCGTGCTGGCAACCTACCTGTACCTGGTGATCACCCAACCGACCGGATTGGATCAGACCGCCACCAGCAATGCCGGTCTGATCGCCATGGCCGGCTATCTGATCGGCGCGGTCCTGCTGGCGGCCGGCTCGATCCACCGGCTCTCCACCAACACGATCGCGATGATCCCGGTGGCGATCGCGCTGAACATCGTGATCGGCCAGATCGTGTCGGTGATCGGGCTGCCGGTCTACCTCGACTCGATCGGCACCGTGCTGGTCGCGGTGCTGGCCGGCCCGGCGGCCGGCGTGGTGACCGGCATCCTCACCAACGTGATCTGGGGCCTCACGCTCAGCCCGCTGGCGTTGCCGTTCGCGGTGGTACAGGTCGTGATCGGTGTCATGGCCGGGTACGCCGCCCGGATCGGCCTGTTCCGCAAGTTGTGGACGGCGCCGTTGGCCGGCGCGGTCACCGGCGTGGTGGCGGCGATGCTCTCCGCACCGATCTCGGCGTTCATCTTCGGCGGCGCCACCGGCGGCGGGACGGGCGCCCTGGTGGGCATGTTCCAGGCCTGGGGGCAGTCCCTGCTGGCGTCCACCACCCTGCAGGGCCTGATCTCCGATCCGCTGGACAAGCTGATCACCTTCACGGTCGTGGCACTGCTGTTGGCTGCGCTGCCGGGCAGGTTCATCCAGCGGTTCCCGTTCGCCCGGGAGTTCCGGGTGTTCAGCAAGCAGACGCCGGAGACCCAGGCCTGAACCAGTGACCTCGTCCCTGTACGTCGACCAGACGTCGCCGGTCCACCGGCTCAACCCGGTCACCAAACTGGTCGCCCTGCTCTGCCTGATCGTGATCGTGTTCGCGATCCCGCACTGGTCGGCCTCGGCTCTTGCCGTGCTGTTGGTGATCGTCCCGGTGGCGGTGATCTCGCGCTGCGGCGGCCGGCTGGCGAAGTACAGTGCCGCGCTGCTGCTGCCGATCCTGATCGTGCTGGTCCTCGTGCAGGGACTCACCTTCCCCGGCGGCCAGACCCCGGTCTGGCAGTGGAGCTTCATGACGGTCACCGCCGAAGGCCTGCTGTTCGCCCTCACCATCGGGGCCCGAATCACCGCTCTGGTGCTGGCGTCGATTCTGCTGGTGCTGACCACCCACCCCGGTGACCTGATGTCGGCCCTCACCCAGCGGGGAATGTCGCCGAAGTTCAGCTACATCATCTCCTCGACGCTGCAGCTGATCCCCTCCTTCCAGGACCGGGCGAATGCCATCCTGCTGGCCCAGCAGGCCCGCGGGCTGGCACTCCCGCGCAACCCGCTGCGCCGAGCAGGTGCCCTGCTGCCGCTGCTCGGGCCGCTGGTGCTGGGCATGTTCACCGACGTGGACGAGCGCTCCACCGCCATGGAGGCCCGTGGCTTCGGCTCGACCGCCCGGCGCACCCTGCTGATCCCGGTCCCGGATTCCGCGCCGCAACGGGTGGCGCGTTGGGTGATGCCGGTGCTCGCCGCAGCGGCGATCGTCGTCCCGATCGTAGGGGGGCTGTTGTGATCCGGCTGGAGGACGTCACCTACACCTACCCCGACGCCCCGCACCCGGTGCTGGAGCACGTCTCGCTGCACGTCGAGGCCGGGACGATCACTGGCGTGGTCGGCGCCTCGGGCGCCGGCAAGACCACCCTGGCCAAGATCATCGCCGGGTTCATCCCGCAGGTGGACGGCGGCGACCTGACCGGCTCGGTGGCGGTCGGCGGCCAGGACGTGGCCGCGCTCAGCCTGGCCGAGGCGGTCGCCCAGGTCGGCCTGGTGATCCAGAACCCGTTCAACCAGATCTCTGGCGCCCGCTACACGGTGCGCGAGGAGATCGCCTTCGGCATGGAGAACCTCGGCACCCCGCGGGAGGAGATGGCCCAGCGGGTGGACGAGATCGCCGACCTGCTGCACGTTTCCCACCTGCTTGATCGCTCGCCCTACGCCCTCTCCGGCGGCCAGATGCAGCTGGTGGCGATCGCCTCAATGCTGGTGTTGCGGACCCCCGTCCTGGTGATGGACGAGCCCACCTCACAGCTCGATCCGGCCGGCACCCGGCTGGTGTTCGACGTGCTCAACCAGCTTCAGGAGGCCGGGGTGACGGTAGTCATCTTCGAGCACAAGCTCGAACTGCTGCAGCAGCACGCCGACCGGCTGCTGGCGATCGCCGACCGCGGGATCGCCGCCGACGGTCCCGCCAGCCAGGTGCTGGCCGACGTCCGAACCACCGACTGGGGCGTCGGCTCGACCCGGTTCACCCAGGCCGGCCGGCTGGCCCGCGATCGCGGGCTGCTGAGCGACGAGATCCCGTTGCCGGTCTCCTTCGATCAGGCCGCGGCGCTGTTCGGGGGTGCCCGATGACCCATCGGTTGGCCTCCGCTCTGCTCCGTGACCGTCCGCAAGCTGTGGCCGGGGTTCCGTCCTCGGGTGGCGAGCCACAGTTTGCGGAGGGGCTGGAGTGGGTGTTGCTCTCCCGGTCGCAAGGTGTGGGTGAGCTTCCGTCCTCGGTTGGCGGGTCACAGTTTGGGTGTGGGTCGAGGGAGCGGTTGCCCGTCCTGCCGCAAGCTGTGACTGGGGTTCCGTCCTCGGGTGGCGAGCCACAGTTTGCGGAGGGGCTGGAGTGGGTGTTGCCCGTCCCGCCGCAAGCTGTGACCGGGGTTCCGTCTTCGGGTGGTGAGCCACAGTTTGCGTGGGGGGTGGTGGGGTGGTTGCCTCGCCGACCGCAAGCTGTGACTGACCTTCCGTCCTCGGGCGGCGAACCACAGCTTGCGCCCGTGTTGGCGACGGGTGGTACGCGATGAGCGCCTCAGTCCGGTTCGACGGGGTGCATTTCAGCTACCCCAGTGGCGTTGAAGCGCTGCGCGGGGTCTCCTTCGGCGTCGAGCCGGGGGAGCGACTGGCGATCGTGGGCCAGAACGGGGCCGGCAAGACCACCCTGGTGCGCCATCTGAACGGCATCTTCCAGCCCAGTGCCGGGACGGTCCACGTCGGTGACCGGCCAACCACCGGTCGCAGCATTGCCGAACTGGCCCGCCAGGTGGGCTATGTCTTCCAGAACCCGGACGAGCAGATCTTCGCCTCGACCGTACGCGGCGACGTCGAGTTCGGGCCTCGCAACCTGGGCTACAACGCCGACGAGATCACCGCACGGGCTGCTGCCGCGCTCCAGACCGTCGGTCTGGCCGACCATGCCGACAGCCATCCGCTGCATCTCTCGCTCAGCGAGCGCAAGCGGGTGGCCCTGGCCGGGGTGCTGGCAATGGGCACTGAGATCGTCGTGCTGGACGAGCCCACCACCGGTCAGGACGCGCGCGGCGTGGAGTTGATCGCCGGCATCGTCGAGTCCTTGTCCGCCGAGGGACGCACCCTGATCGCCATCACCCACGACATGGACTTCTGCGCCGAGCACTTCGGCCGGGTGGTCGTGATGGCCCAGGGGCAGGTACAGGCCGACGGCGATCCGCGGGAGGTCTTCGGATGTGATGCCGCCCTCGAACTCGCCGCCGTCGAGCCGCCGCAATTGTTCCGGCTGGCCCGGCACCTGGGCTGGTCGCGGCGACCGCTGCAGGTGGATGAGTTCGTCGATGCCTTCGAGGTGGAAACGCGCGGATGACTGGCCTCGCCCTGCTGGGGCTGGTGGCCTCGGTCTGCCTGGGGGTGTCCGACTTCCTGGGCGGAACCCTGTCGCGGAAGGTGCCGCTGCTGACCGTGCTGCTGGGCTCGCAGGCGGTCGCCGTGGTGGTCACCCTGCCCCGGCTGCTGGTTGCAGAGCCCACCGACGGGGTGGGTGCAGCCGTGGGCTGGGGGGTCGTCGGAGGCCTGGCCGTGGCGGTCGGAGTGTCCTCGTTGTACCGTGCGCTGGCTACCGGGACGATGGGCGTGGTGGCGCCGCTGGCTGCGCTGAGCGTGGTTGTCCCCCTGCTGGCCGGGGTGTTCACCGGAGACCCCCTCGGCCCGGTGCTGGTCGTCGGAATGGTGGTGGCGGTGGCCGGGACGATGCTCGCCTCGGGTCCGGAGGTGCGCTCCGGAAGCCGGACGGGGATGCGTCCCATCCTGCTGGCGCTGTTGTCCGCGCTCGGGTTCGGGGTGTCCAACCTGACCGTGGCCTGGGGGAGCGCACACCATGTGACAGCCACGTTGCTGGCGAACGCGGTGACAGCCCTGGTGGTCTATTCGCTGGTCGCGCTGGTGCGGCGGCGCCTGCCGCGGGTGAGTGGACGGCCGCTACTGGGCATCGCCGCCATCGGGGTGCTGGGTTTTCTGGCCAACCTCTGCTTCGCTGTGGCGAGCCTGTCCGGCCTGCTCTCGGTGGTGGCGGTGCTCGCGTCCCTGTTCCCGGCGGTCACGGTGCTGCTGGGCTGGTGGGTGCACCGCGAGCGGCTCAGCCCGGTCCAGATCGTGGGAGTCGTCCTGGTGTTGGCGGGCGTGGGGGTGATCGCCGCCGGCGGTTGAGCGCTGCGGGCGCGCGCCTGGATGGTTCTGCCGGTTCTCGGGCAGGGGCGACCGGCTGCTGGTGCCGGTGTGGACAGTTTCGCCGGTACTGGGCGTCGGCCGGGCCCTGAGAACCGGCAGCATCGTCCAACTCCTGTCACCAAGGTCCGGGCTGGCGATGAATAACCGGCAGGACTGTCCAGCGCTGGTCGGAACAACCTGCCGGGAGGCCGTAGCCTGAGGTGCGTGCGTACCTCGACCGAACACCTGCCCGGACTGACCCTCACCGCCCTCACGCTGGAAGCCCCGCTCGACCACGCGAACCCCACGGCGGGAACCATCGAGGTCTTCGCCCGGGTTGCGACCGCCGAAGGTGGCGCGGACCGGCCGTATCTGGTCTTCCTGCAGGGCGGGCCGGGTAGCGAGGCGCCGCGTCCGTCCCTGATCCCGCTGAACCCGCCGTGGCTGGAGCGGGCGTTGGCGGACTTCCAGGTGGTGATGCTCGACCAGCGCGGCACCGGGCGTTCGACACCGATCTCGTCCCGGGTGGTGCGGACGGATGCCGGGCTGCGCGCCGAGGTGGTGGCGCCGCTGGCCGGCCTGGACGTTCCGGCCCAGGCTGAGTACCTCACCCACCTGCGGGCCGACGAGATCGTCAACGACGCCGAACTGGTACGGCAGGCGCTGGGTGCCGAGACCTGGACGGTGCTGGGCCAGTCCTTCGGTGGTTTCACCACGCTGCACTACCTGTCGGTGCACCCCGAGTCGCTGGCCGGGGCGTTGGTCACCGGCGGGCTGAGTGCCGTCCAGCACCCGATCGATGACGTCTATGCCACCACCTGGCAGATCATGATCGCCAAGTCCGAGGACTACTACCGCCGCTTCCCGTCCGACCGCGACCGGGTCCGCGAGCTCGCCGCCCTGAGCGCCCAGGGGCGGCTCAGCCTGCCGAACGGGGACGTGGTCTCGCCCGACCGCTTCCGCACTGTCGGGCACCGGCTGGGCATGCAGGGCGGTGCCGAGCAATTGCACTACCTGTTCGGGCTGGACCACACCTCGTCCGGCTTCAGCCACGACCTGGCCGCCGCGTTGCCCTTCGCCGGGCGTAACCCGATCTACGCGGTGCTGCACGAATCCAGCTATGCCGACGGGGTGGCCACCCGCTGGTCGGCAGACCGGACGATGCCCGACCGGGTCCGCGACGATGTCACCCTGCTGGGCGGGGAGCACCTGCACAGCAGCCTGTTCGCCGAGGACACCGAACTCGCCGCCTTCGCCGAGGCGGCCGACCTGCTCGCCGAACACGAGTGGAACCAGCTCTACTTCCCCGGGAAACTCGGTCAGGCGGACGTGCCGGTGGCGGCAGCGGTGTACCACGGTGATGCCTACGTCCCGCTGGACTATTCGCTGGAGACCGCCGCCCTGTTGCCCGACTGCCGCACCTGGGTGACCAGCCAGTACGAGCACAACGGTCTGCGCATGGACGTCGCCGTGATCGACCACCTGATCGGACTGCTGCAGGGGCGTCGCTGGCTCTAGAGCGTGTCTCCCTATCCCTGCGGTGGCCTGCTGCGCGGTGCCCTACGGGCGTCTCGCGGCGTTGTTGTCGGTCGGCGATGCGCCACATCGCCTCCCTCCTGTGCCGTGCGAGCCACTCCGCGGGACCCCGCTCGCGACGGCCAGGGACAGGGAGACACGCTCTAGCAGCACCTGTGTCCGCAGAATCCGGGCAGGCCAGGCCACTGGCGTGGATTATCCACGCGAGTCACCGCGTCCGCCCGGATTCTGCGGGCGACGGACGTTGAGCGGCCCGTTCTCAGCGGCCGTGCTGACGTAGGCTTGGAGAACCGGCACGACGCACCGAGAGACACCACGATGACCAGCGACGCCAGGCAACCGATCCAGCCGGGCGCGCGCAGGGGTGGCGAACCGGGAGTGACCAGCAGGCCGGACGCCGGCACACCAACAGACTTCTCTCTCCTGCCGGGTGCCGGGACAGCCGAAACCCTCGGTACCGATCCCGAGCGGGGGCTCTCGGCGTCCGAAGCCGCTGACCGCCTGGCTGTCGACGGCCCCAACGAGTTGCGGTCGGCCCCGCCGGTACCGCTGTGGCGCAAGGTACTGGCACAGTTCGCCGACCCGCTGGTTTACCTGCTGCTGGTAGCGGTCGCCATCTCGGTGGCCGCCTGGGTGGTCGAAGGGGCCGAAGGCGTTCCCGTGGACGCGCTGGTGATCGTCGCCGTCCTGCTGGCCAATGCCGCGATCGGGCTGGCGCAGGAGGCCAGGGCGGCAGACGCCGTGGCCGCGCTGCGCAGGATGACCGCCGCGATCTCGACGGTGGTGCGGGACGGACGGCTGGTGCAGGTACCCACCGCCGACCTGGTGGTCGGCGACCTGCTGGCGCTGTCGGAGGGGGACGCGGTCGGGGCCGATGCCCGGGTCATCGAGGCCAGTGCGCTCACCGTCAGCGAGGCCTCCCTGACCGGGGAGAGCGAGCCCGTCGGGAAGGACCCGGCAACGCTCGCCGAGCCGGCCGCGCTGGCCGACCGGCTCAACATGGTCTACAAGGGCACTGCTGTCGTCAGCGGTGTCGGACGGGCGGTGGTCACGGCCACCGGCATGGCCACCGAGGTTGGCGAGATCGCCGAACTACTCGAGGCCACCACGGAGGAACCCAGCCCGTTGCAGCGCGAGATTGCGAACGTCTCGAAGCTCCTGGGCATCACCGTGGTTGTTGTCGCGGTGGTTGTGATGGTCGTGACCGCGCTGGTGAACCAGGTCTCGTCGGTGGCCGACCTGGTGACCGTGTTGTTGCTGGGGGTATCACTGGCGGTGGCGGCGGTCCCCGAGGGGCTGCCGGCCATCATGTCGGTCGTGCTTGCTCTCGGTGTCCAGGCGATGGCTCGCCGCGGAGCCGTGGTGAAGAAGCTGCACTCGGTGGAGACCCTCGGTTCGGCAAGTGTGATCGCCTCCGACAAGACCGGAACCCTCACCGGCAACGAGATGACCCTGCAGAAGGTGGTGACCGCCTCCGGCGAGGTGGAACTCACCGGCAGCGGCTACCGGGCCGAGGGTGACGTGGCGGTGCCGGACGGGGGCGAACCCGGTCCGCAACTCAGCCGTGAACTGCAACTGCTGCTGGCCGCCGGAGCATTCGCCAACAACGCCCAGGTGGTGGAGTCCGACACCTCCATTGACGTCCAGGGTGACCCGACCGAGGCCGCTCTGATCGTCGCCGCCCGGAAGGTCGGCGGCATTGAGGAGCGTCTCGGTGAGGTCAATCGGACGGGCGAGGTGCCGTTCACCTCCGAACGCAAACTGATGTCCGCCGTCTTCCACGACGAGCGCGAACTGGGGCACGGGATCGCAACCAAGGGCGCGGTCGACGTCCTGTTACCCCTGTGCAGCCGGCAGCAGGTCGGCGACCGGTCCGAGCCGTTCGATGACGATTCCCGGCAGTTGGTGCTCGACCGGCTGGCAGAGCTGTCCGGCCAGGCCTACCGCACCCTCGGGTTCGCCTACCGCCGGTTGCCGGACGAGGCCGAGGCTGGCGAGGACCTCGAACAGGACCTGGTCTTCCTCGGCATGGTGGGCATCATCGACCCACCCCGCTCCGAAGCCGGGCGCGCGGTCGCCGACGCGCAGCGGGCGGGCATCCGGATCGTGATGATCACCGGCGACCACCCGCTCACCGCGGCCAGGATCGCCTCCGACCTCGGCATCGTCCCGGCAGGGACGAAGGCCGTCACCGGTCCACAACTCGACGCGTTGTCGGCCGACGAGGAAGCGGCGCTGATCCGCGAGACGTCGGTCTATGCCCGGGTGGCGCCGCGCAACAAGCTGGAGATCGTCGACGCGCTGCAGGCCGACGGCCAGATCGTGGCCATGACCGGGGACGGCGTGAACGACGCCCCAGCGCTGCGCAAGGCCGACATCGGCGTGGCGATGGGGATCACCGGGACCGAGGTGACCAAGGAAGCTGCCCGGATGGTGCTCAGCGACGACAACTTCGCCACCATCGTCGCCGCGGTCCGGCAGGGCCGGATCATCTTCGACAACATCAAGAAGTTCCTGCGCTACCTGTTGTCGTCCAACATGGGCGAGGTGTTCACCGTGTTCTTCGGTGTGGTGCTGGCGTCCTTCCTGGGGCTGACCGGCGCCAGTGACGGCGGGGTGGTGGTGCCCCTGTTGGCGACCCAGATCCTGTGGATCAACCTGGTGACCGACTCCGCGCCGGCCCTGGCGATGGGCGTCGACCCGGAGGTGGACGACGTGATGGCCCGGCGGCCTCGCCGTCCGACTGACCGGATCATCGACGCCCGGATGTGGACGGGGGTGTTCTCGATCGGCCTTGTCATGGCCGTGGTCACCCTGTTCACCATCGACGTGTTCCTGCCCGGCGGCCTGGTCGAGGGCAGCGACTCCCTGGAGGTCGCCCGGACGGCCGGCTTCACCACGCTCGTGATCGCCCAGCTGTTCAACGCGCTGAACGCGCGCTCGGAGACCACCACAGCGTTCTCACACCTGTTCTCCAACCACTGGCTGTGGGGCGCGATCGGGCTGGCTGTGGTGCTGCAGGTGGCGGTGGTGGAACTGCCGCCGCTGCAGGCCGCCTTCGGCACCGCCAGCCTCGACGCCGTCCACTGGCTGGTGTGCGTCGGGATGGCCTCGGCCGTGCTGTGGTTCGACGAACTCCGCAAGCTGGTGCTGCGTCACCGGCGTCCGGACGGTGCGCAGTAGTCGCGCGTTTCGGTCGTCGACCACGGTCTGCCGCCCAAGGCCGAGGCTCGCGCGGACAATGCAGGCAGGGCCCCGCCAGGGTGACCCGGCTAGCGATGGACGTCATACTGGGAGGCGTGTCGACGACCATCCTGTACGACGCCGACTGTGGGTTCTGCACCCGCAGCGCGCGCTGGCTGGTGCGCCGAGGTGTGCAAGCCCGGGTGGTGCCGCTGCAGAGCGTCGAACTGGAGTCTCTTGGTGTCGACCCGGAGCGGGCGAAGCGCGAGCTTCCGGCAGTCACCGACGCTGGCGTGGCCTATGGTGCCGGAGCGATTCGTGCTGCGCTGGCGACCGGTCCGTGGTGGATGCGTGCGGCAGCCGCCTGCCTGGCTCCGGCGCCGCTGGCCGCGCTGGCTGAGGCTGGCTACCGGTGGGTCGCCGCCAACCGCCACCACCTGCCGGGCGGCACCGATGTCTGCAGCCTCGATCCCGGCCCCCGCAGCTGACTCAGCCGCGACTGGTCACAGTCGTGCCGCTCATCACAGACTCCTGAGAGCTGGACTGGCCGGCAGTCCACAGCGGTTGCGTCCGGCCGAGGACAGCAGCATTCGACGCCACGTTGTCAGGCCCCGCGGCCCGTTCCTGTTGGTCGCGGTGGTCTGCCTCTGCCGTCGAGTCAGCGCTTCTCGCAGGCGACGCCGTCCCGGTCGCGATCGAGGTGCTTGTTGCGCTGGTACAGGACGTTGTCGCGCTTGAAGTTCGTGACCGGCTTGGTACGCCCACGAACCTTGTCCCGGGCATTCTTCTTGCCGACGCCGTGCTTGTACTTCTTGTTGAGCGCCTTGCAGTTCTGGTACTTCTTGGCGGCGAGCGTCACCACCGTGGTCGGCTGGTCGGCTGTGGCCGCGGCGGCAGGAACCGGGCTGGTGACGACTGGCTCCGGCGCGACGTCGGCCAGCGGCGCGAGAGCAGCCACCAGGCCGAGGGTCACCGCTGCAGCAGCCAGCTTGAGAGGGGAGAACACGGCACGTCCTTTCACCACATCCGGGAGTTCACCGCCCGATGGTATCGGTCGTGGCAGGGTGGTGTTGGCGTTCTGTGAAACTGCCGGGCCCCTCAGCACCGACGCTGCGGGTGGCCGTCCCCGGAACACGGCAATGCCCGCCGCCGAGCCGCTTGGCGCGGCGGCGGGGCGGGCATCGACGGGGTGAGTGTCAGGCGGCGAGGTGAGCCTGCAGCAGCCAGCGATCCTTGGTCAGGCCGCGCTCAAGCTCGACCGCCACGTCCTGGCTGGCAGTGTCCTCGGACAGGCCATCGATCGCCGTGCGGACGGTGGTCAGCGCGGCATCGATCTGGCCGACCACCTCGGTGACAGTCTCTTCCCAGCTGCGGAAGCCGTCGGGGAGCTCCGGCAGCGTGTTCTTCTTGGCCACGGTGCCGATCCGCGAGTCGACCGGCAGGCCGAGGGCGATGATCCGTTCGGCAGCGGTGTCGGCGTAGTCCTGGGCGTGCTCGACGACCTCGTCCAGCAGTTCGTGGATGCCGATGAAGTTGGCGCCGCGGGTGTGCCAGTGGGCCTGCTTGCCGTTGACGACCAGCGCCTCGAGGTCAATCACGACCGGGCTCAGGAAGTTCGCCGCGTTCGCGGCAACCTCGGCCGGGACGGGGGCGGTCGGAGCGAGAGCGGAAATCGTTGTGGTGGCCATGGCTTCTCCTTGTTTCTTCGGGTTACGTCAGGTCTAACACTCCAGGTACCCAAAGACTTCCCCCTTCAACACTGGCCAGGAGATATGAGACGGAGATTCCACGGTGTGGACGGCTACCACCGAATTGGCTGGCTTCTACCAGTCCATATGGCGCCCCGGGTCTGACGCCCGGCCTGCGATCAACTCATCGCGTAGTGGGGCAGCAGCGACCCAAAACACTCGGGCGATTCCAGGTCGAGTCCGGCCTCGTCCACCGGCTCGTCGGGCACCGGTTCCACAATGGGTTCCGGTTCAGGTTCGGGGGCTGCCGGGACTGCGGCCTGCTCGATCGCCTGCCACTCGGCCACGGCCTCGGCGAGCCCGGTAGCCTGCGCGGCAGTCTGGGGGTGCCCTTCGTCGGCAAGCAGATCCCACCAGCCGACGGCCTCGTCGGCGTCGTTGCGGACGTACAGGCGATCCTGACCGAAACCGGTCCAGCGTGTCATCCTCACGGATTGAACGCTAGTCACCTGGCGTCCTTCATGTGACGAATTCGGCAGGTTCGTGACCAGCTCGAGACCTCACCGCTCATCAACGTGACCAGCCAGAAGTTTGCTTGCTGCAAGCAAGTGATATAGTTGCGGCATGCAAGCAAACGAGTTGACGGTCAGCCCCGCTCCGGTGCTGCCGGACGACGTCACGGCGAGGTTCATCCACGCCCTGCTGACCTACTCCCGGCTCTCCCGCTCGTGGGAGGCCTTCGAGGGTCGCGGGATGACCAAGATCCAGATGGCCATCCTCACCGAACTCTCCCGGCGGGGGGACCAGCGGGTCACCATGCTGTCGGAGACCCTGGGCGTCGAACTCTCGGTGATCTCACGACAGATCACCGCCCTGTACGAGGCCGGTGCTGTCGCTCGCGTCCGCGACCCCGAGGACGGACGGGCCTGGCTGCTCACCATCTCCGGTCAGGGCGAGGAGTTGCTGGCCGAGGCCAGGAAACGACGCCACGCGTGGTTCTCCCGGGTGCTCGCCGACTTCGACGACGACCAGCGGGAGATCGCCGCCCGCATCCTGGAGACCGTCAACGCCGAATGGGCGAGCATCCAGCATCGTCCCTCGTGACAGCTGCACCCGAACTCATCCAGAGAGAAGCAAGAAAGTCAGTGAGTACCCAACAATCGATCGTGCCTGCACGAGCCGGCTTGCCGGAGTTCACCCATCGCGAGATCCTCGAGGTCCTGTGGGGCCTGATGATCGCGATGTTCGTGGCCAACATCTCCGGCACCATCGTCTCCAACGCCCTGCCCACCATCGCCAGCCATCTCGGCTCCGACCAGCAGGGCTACACCTGGATCGTCACCGCCACACTGCTGGCGTCGACGGCGACCACCCCGATCTGGGGGAAGCTCGCCGACATGTTCGACAAGAAGCGGCTGATCACCATCGGGTTGCTGATCTTTGCCGCCGGATCGATGCTGGCCGGTGCGGCCGCCTCGACCGGCTGGCTGATCGCGGCCCGCGCGGTGCAGGGCGTCGGGCTGGGCGCGGTGATGTCGCTGGTGCAGGCCATCCTCGGCACGATCATCCCGCCCCGCAACCGTGGCCGGTACATGGCCTACACCGGCGCGGTGACGGCGGTTGCGACCGTCCTCGGCCCGCTGGCAGGTGGCTGGATCGTCGACCAGCCCTGGCTGGGCTGGCGCTGGTGCTTCTGGCTGGCCGTGCCGCTGGCGGTGGTCGCGATCGTGGTGCTGGTGCGGCGGCTGCGGGTGCCGCACTTCGTCCGTGACGATCTCACCGTCGACTGGCTGGGCTCGACGTTGATCACCCTGGCGGCGTCCAGCCTGCTGATCTGGATCTCCTTCGCCGGCACCGAGTTCGCCTGGGCGAGCTGGCAGACCGTCGCGCTGGTCGCGTTGGCGGTGGTGAGCGCCGTGGCCTTCGTGTTCGTGGAGCTGCGGGTGAAGAACCCGATCATCCCGATGAACATCCTCACCACGCGGACGACGGCGCTCGCGTCGATCGCCTCGATCGCGGTGGGCGTGGGCATGTTCGGTGCCTCGGTGTTCCTCGGCCAGTACTTCCAGATCGCCCGGCAGTACTCGCCGACCGAGGCCGGCCTGATGACCGTTCCAATGATGGCAGGGGTGATGCTCTCCTCGCTCTACATCGGACGGCTGGTGAGCCGGGTGGGGGTGTGGAAGCCGTTCGTCCTGGCCGGTGCGATCATCCTGGCGGCCGGGTTCACCCTGATGTCGACCATCCGGATCGACACCCCACTGTGGCAACTCGGTGTCTTCATGCTGATCACCGGTCTCGGCGTCGGCATGACCATGCAGAACCTGGTGCTGGCGGTGCAGAACAGCGTGCCGGTCCAGGACGTCGGTTCGGCCAGTTCGACAGTCACCTTCTTCCGCAGCCTCGGCGGCGCGCTGGGCATCCAGGTACTCGGCGTGGTCTTCGCCGGCCACGTCAGGCAGGCCATGGCCGAGCCGTTGAAGGCCGCGGTCGCCCAGTTGATCGCCAGCCACCAGTTGACCCAGGCGCAGGCCCAGCAGTTGCTCGCCTCCCAGGGTGCGGGCGGATCGCTGAACTTCGACGCCATGCCGGCCCAGATCGCTGCCGTGGTGCGCGAGGCCTACGGCAACTCGGTGGGTTCGCTGTTCCTGATCGGCGCGGTGATCACCGTGATCTCGGTGGTGGCGGTGGCCTTCATGAAGGGCACCCGGCTGCGCAGCCGGTTCGACGACGCGCTTCCTGCCGAGGGTCGGGAGGAATACCCGGTCAGCGGCGAGCCGGCCCTGGCCAGGGCCTGAGCCGGACGCCGTCCGACCCGCCAGCTGCCGCCCGGATTCGGCCGGACGGACCGCGAATGGGACGATGGGCAACGTGCGGCTGGTCGACCTGATTCCAGAAACCGGCGCCGACGACCCCGACGCGCTCTACGAGGCGTTCGTCGGCTGGGCTGCCGGCGACGGCATCACGCTGTACCCGCACCAGGACGAGGCGGTCATCGACATCCTCACCGGAGCGAACACGATCGTCACCACCCCGACCGGGTCGGGCAAGTCGCTGATCGCCACCGCCGCTCACTTCGCCAGCCTGGCCGGCGGCGGCCGCAGCTACTACACCGCCCCGATCAAGGCGCTGGTCAGCGAGAAGTTCTTCGCGCTGTGCGCGATCTTCGGCGCCGACTCGGTGGGTATGGTCACCGGGGACGCGGCGGTCAACGCCGACGCGCCAATCATCGCCTGCACGGCCGAGATCCTGGCCAACATCGCGCTGCGCGAGGGCCACCAGGCCGATGTCAGCCAGGTGGTGATGGACGAGTTCCACTTCATCGCCGATCGCGATCGCGGCTGGGCCTGGCAGGTGCCGCTGGTCGAGCTGCCGCAGGCGCAGTTCGTCATCATGTCCGCCACCCTGGGCGATGTCAGCGGTCTGTCCCGCGACCTCGGCGAGCGCACCGGCCGTCCGACCAGCGTGATCGGCGGGGCGGTACGTCCGGTCCCGCTGGAGTACGCCTGGTCGACCCGGCCCGTCCACGAGACCCTCGAGCTGTTGCTGCGCGACCAGAAGGCGCCGGTCTACCTGGTGCACTCCACCCAGGCAGCGGCGGTCGAGCGGGCGCAGGCGCTGCTCTCGTCCGGGCTGGCCGACCGCTCGCACCGCCGCGAACTGGTCGAGGCCATGCAGGGCTTCCGGTTCGCCGGCGGCTTCGGGAAGACGCTGGCGAAGCTGCTCAACTCCGGCATCGCCGTCCACCACGCCGGGATGCTGCCGCGGTACCGGCGGCTGGTGGAGACCCTCGCCCAGCGCGGGCTGCTCAGCGTGATCTGCGGCACCGACACCCTGGGCGTGGGGATCAACGTCCCGATTCGGACGGTGCTGTTCGCCGGCCTGACCAAGTTCGATGGCCACCGGCAGCGGGTGCTGCGGGCCCGGGAGTTCCACCAGATCGCCGGACGGGCCGGCCGTCCTGGCTTCGACACCATCGGCTACGTCGTGGGCCAGGCGCCCGAGCACGTGGTGGAGAACGAGAAGGCCCTGGCCAAGGCTGGAAGCGATCCGAAGAAGCGCCGCCAGGTGCAGCGCAAGAAGGCGCCGGACGGCTTCGTCAACTACACCGAGGAGACCTTCACCCGGCTGATCGACGCCCAGCCCGAACCGCTGGTCGCCCGGATGCGGATCACCCATGCGCTGCTGCTCAACCTGCTGCAGCGCGACCAGGACACGGTGCGCGCGGTGGTCGGGCTGATCGACTCCTGCACCCAGGACGCCGCCGGACGCCGGCGGCTCTACCGCCGGGCGCTGCAACTGGGACGGTCGCTGCTCGCAGCCGGCGTCGTCACCCGGCTGCCCGAGCCCACCCCGGGAGGTCGCCGCTACCGGCTCAACGTCGACCTGCAACACGACTTCGCGCTCAACCAGCCGCTGTCCGCCTTCGCCCTGGCGGCCCTCGACCTGCTCGACCGGGAGGCACCCAGCTACGCCCTGGACGTGGTGAGCGTGATCGAATCGACCCTCGAACAACCGATGGCCGTCCTGGTGCAGCAGCAGTTCCGGGCGCGCGGCGAGATGGTCGCCGAGCTCAAAGCAGACGGGGTGGAGTACGAGGAGCGGCTGGAGATCCTCGACGAGGTGACCTGGCCGAAGCCGCTGGCAGACCTGCTCGGGCACGCCTACGACACCATGGTTGCCACCCACCCCTGGCTGGCCGAGACTCCGGTCTCGCCCAAGTCGATCGTCCGCGACATGCACGAACGCGCGATGACCTTTGGTGAGTATGTGGCGTTCTACAAGGTGCAACGCTCTGAGGGGCTGGTGCTGCGCTATCTTTCCGACGCCTACCGGGCGCTGCGCCAGACCGTCCCCGAGTCGGCCCGCACCGAGGAGCTGGAGGACCTCATCGAGTGGCTGGGCGAGGTCACCCGGCTCACCGACTCATCCCTGCTGGACGAGTGGGCGCAGCTCACCGGGCTGTCCGGCGGCACCGCTGAGGAAGCGCCGCCGCCACAGCATTCGGTCACCGGCAACCTGCGAGCTTTCCGGGTGCTGGTGCGCAATGCGCTGTTCCGCCGGGTGGAGTTCGCCGCCGCCGACGATATCGAGGGCCTGCTCGCCCTGGACGCCGACGACCCCGCCCGAACGATGAGCTACGCCGACTGGGACACCGCGCTGGAGCAGTACTACGAGGAGCACGACGAGATCGGCCTGGGCGCGGACGCCCGCGGCCCGGCACTGCTGCTGATCGAGGAGCACAGCAGGTTGTGGCAGCTCCGGCAGATCATTGACGACCCGGCCGGCAACCACGACTGGTCGATCACCGCCGTGGTTGACCTCGACGCCTGCGACGAGGCGGGGGAGTTGCTCCTGCACGTCACCCAGTTCGAGCGCCTGGGCTGATGCCGCCTTGGCCCGGAATCCGGGTTTCCCGGGTACGGGTCATCGACCTGGCGTGCACAATCCGGTTCCTGACGGTCGGTCGAGGGGGATATTCCCTCGGCTTCGGTTCTCGAACCGGATTTGGTTGGGTGTATGGGGACGGTGGCGATCGGGGGCGGTGGTGGATCGGGGGATGTGGTGGCGGATCGGGGGAGGTGGCGGTCGGACTCAGGCAGCGGTGGCAGCCACGGCCCGGTCGACGAGGGCTGACAGCGGAGCCTGACCGGCCCAGCGGCGCTGGGTGTCGGCGCCGGTGCCGCGCTCACGCAGAGCGGTCAGCAGGGTGACGACGGCGTCGGTCTCGCCCTGCTCGTCCAGCACGGGACCGACGTGGGCGAGCAAGGCCTCGACCACATCCCAGGCGGCGGCCGGGCGGAAGGTCACCGGAGAGACCAGCACGCTCGCCAGACCCGACCGGCCGGCTCGCCAGGCTGCCGCACGCAACCGTTCGACCCGCTGCTCGCCCAGCCCGGCGCCGGTAGCAGCCTCCCGGGCGGCGGTCTCGACCAGGGCGCGGCTGAGCAGCGCCAGCAGGACGGCGTCGTCGGCGTCGAGGCAGACGTCAGCGACCCGCACCTCGACGGTGGGGTAGTGGCTCGACAGCCGGGCGTCGAAGTAGATCATCTTCTCGTCCAGGACAGCACCGGTCGCGATCAGCTCGGTCACGACCCGGTCATACTCGGCCAGGCTCCCGAAGGGTGCTGTCGGCCCGGCGCTCGGCCAGCGGTTCCAGACCTGCGAACGGTAGCTGGCATAGCCGGAGTCAGTGCTGTGCCAGAACGGCGAGTTGGCGCTCATCGCCAGCAGCACCGGTAGCCACGGCCCGATCCGGTCGAGCACGGCGACCCCCTCCTCGCGGGAGTCGACCTCGACGTGGACATGACAGCCGCAGGTGAGCTGTTCCCGTGCGGTCGTCCCGTACTCGCGTGCCATGCGCTGGTAGCGCGGCATGCCGGTGACGTTGCTGGGTGCCTCGATGGGGGAGGTCGCGAGCGCAGCCAGCCGGGCGCCGGCGGCGCGGGCGGCGGCACCGAGCCGCTGGCGCCCCTCACGAATCTCGCGAACGAGTTGATCGACCGTTGTGCAGGGGTGGGTCCCGGTCTCGAGCATCTCCTCCTTCAACTCCAGCGCCACTCCGCCACCCGGACGCGGGTCGTCAGCCTCGTCGGGGATGCTGTCCTGATGTGCCTGGGCGGCCAGCGATGCCACCCCGGCAGGTACACCATCGTCCCCAACCAGGAGGAACTCCTCTTCGACTCCCATCGGTCGCATGCTCGATTGTCGCACCCGGTGTGGCCTGTCGTTGCCCGGGAACGGGGAAATCGGTCGTCGTCACGGAGGTGGACGCTGATCACTCTCGGGCACCCGGCCACGCAGAACCCGGATGGTGGAGCCACATCCGGCGGCGTGCCCGCTCGAACCTGGCGAACCGTCCGGCAGTTGCCGGCCACCATCATGACGAGAAGGGGCCCCGCGTCGTGCGGGGCCCCCTGGGTGTTGTGGTGGGATGCCGATCGCTACGTGGTGACCTTCTTGGTCGCCTTCGAGGTAGCGGACGCACTGGCGTAGCCGGAGCGCTTGCCGGTGACCTTGACGGTGATCTTCTTGCCCTTGTCGGCCTTGACCAACTTGTAGGTCGACTTGGTGGCCTTTGAGACAGCCTTTCCGTCGCGGTACCACTGGTAGCTGAACGTCACGCCGGACGGCTTCCAGGTGCCGGGCTTGGCGGTGAGGGTCTTGCCGACCTTCGCGGTGCCGCTGATCTTCGGGGTGGCCTTGGTGACAGTTCCGGCGAGAACCTTCGCGGTGGCTTTGGAGGTCTTGCTGGCAGTGCTGTAGCCGGTGGCCTTGCCGGTCACCTTCACCGTGATGGTCTTGCCGACGTCGGCCTTGACCAGCTTGTAGGTCGACTTGGTCGCCTTCGAGATGGCCTTGCCACTGCGGTACCACTGGTAGCTGAACTTCACCCCGGACGGCTTCCAGGTGCCGGGCTTGGCGGTGAGGGTCTTGCCGACCTTCGCGGTGCCGCTGATCGCCGGTGTGGCCTTGGTGATCGTGCCGACGCCGACCTTGCTGGTCGCCTTGGAGGTCTGGCTGGCAGTGGCATAGCCGGTGGCCTTGCCGGTCACCTTCACGGTGATGGTCTTGCCGAGGTCAGCACTGGTGAGGGTGTAGGTCGACTTGGTGGCCTTCGAGATGGCCTTGCCGCTGCGGTACCACTGGTAGCTGAACGTCACCCCGGACGGCTTCCAGGTGCCGGGCTTGGCGGTGAGGGTCTTGCCGACCTTCGCGGTGCCGCTGATCGCCGGTTTCGCCGCTGTCATCGTGGCTGCAGCGACCTTGGCGGTCGCTGCCGAGGTCTGGCTGACGGTGGTGTAGCCGGTCCTCGTCCCGGTCACCTTCACGGTGATGGCCTTGCCGTAGTCAGCCCCGGTCAAGGTGTAGGTCGACCCGGTGGCGCCGGAGATCGTGCTGCTGTCGCGACTCCACTGATACGCGAGCGTGGCGGACGGCACCCAGGTGCCGGCGGACGCGGTGAGCTTCGCCCCGACCTTCGCGCTGCCGGTGATCACCGGCTTCGGAGTGGTGGTGAACGTCGCGGCCGCGACGACGACGGCGGTAGAGGTGTTCGCGACCTGGCCGCCCATCGCCGTCAGCTTGACTTCGGCGGTGTAGCTGCCGGCGCTGCTGAGCGGGAAGTCGACGGTCGTGGTGCTGATTGCCAGGCTGCTCTTCGTCGTGACCGCCTTGCCGTCCTTGAACAACGTCACCGCGTAGCTGGCGGGGACTCGAGAGTCGGCCGTGTTGCCGCTGATCGTGACTCGGACCGAGCCCCAGTCCTGAGTGGACGGGATGCGGGTCAGGCCGACCGTCGGTGCGACGTAGAGCGGTGCGACGGTGAGGCCGTCGGCCGATTCGGAGACCAACTCGTTCGCAGCCTGATAACTGCTGAACGTATTGGCGAAGTGCTTCACCGTCCCGGTCTTGCCAGTGACGACCCGGATCCCGACGGGGACGTTGCCTCCTGACGGAATCGATGAGGGGGCAGTGAGGCTGTTTCCGGCGAGCGCCACCTGGGAGCTGATCTTGCCGCCCTCGTAGCGCCCGTCGGTTGTCTCACCAGGGTCGATGGCGATGGCGACATCCGCTCCGGAGATCGCGTTGCCTTTGACGGTGGCGTCACCCGCGCCGTAGAAGAGAATCCCGGTGGACTGCGCGGTGCTGTCCTTCCACTGACCGCCAGCGATCACGTTGTCCTGGATCGTGCTCTCCGCCCCGGCTGAGATCATGATCGGATTGGTGGCGGCTCCCAGGATGCCACCACCAATCGTGCTGTTCCTGATCGTCGCAGTCGTGGTCTGTCCGAAGACATAGACCCCGCCCTTGGTGTAGGTGGAGATGTCGGCCCCATCGACGAGCACGGTGGCAGGGGTGGTCAGTGTTGTGTTCAGCACCAGGATCCCATAGCCGTTCTGGTTCAGGGTGGTTCCACGGATGCCTTCAATGTGAACGTCTGAAGCAGTCAGTGCACCGTTCTTCACGGTGATGCCGGCGACGGTCTGGTTACCGTAGGTCGAATCGTTGTCCCAGCGTGCGTCCACCACGGTGCGGATGATGGCGAGATCGGTGACCGCGATATCGCCGGCCCCGTCGTTGGCGACGACTGGCCCCTGCCAGGTTGCGCCCGTTGCGTAGACGGTGTTGCCTGCGCCGTCGAAGGTGTAGCCATCCGGGATCACGATCGTCTCGGTGGCCTCGAAGTCGGATGTCAGGGTGATGGTCTTCGCGGTGTCGTCCACAGTGAACTCCGCCGGGAAGGTGGTTGGGCCGACCGCAAAGGCAGGCGTGGCAACGAGCCCGGCCGCACCTATGAGGGCAAGGCTGATGGCGCCGGATAGTGTCCGGCGCAAGGTGGTGTTGACTGGCACGGTGAGTGCATTCCTTCGTTGAGGCGGCGCAGCTTGCGCCGCAGTCCCCCCACAGGACTCCCCCCAACGCCGGGCACCCCCGAGGACCCGACACAAGGAAGCTATCCCGCGGCACGGACGATTTCTGGCAAATTGCCGGAAATCGTCCAGTTCAGGGAAAAATCACGCGCTCAGGCCCAGAACGCGTCCCCCACCGGGGTGACAAGCGGTTTCTCAGGCCGGGCGCACCACCACCGGCACCGGCAGGATGGTCACCTGCGCGGTGTCGCCGCGTTCGAGATGCTGGTCGGCGCTGTGCTGCATGGTGAGCAGCGGCCCATCGGCGGTGCGCAGCATGGTGCGCCGGATCGAACCCAGGAAGGTGCTGGTCTCCACCGTCACCGCCACCGAGGGCTCGCCCACGGCTGCCAGCCGGACATGTTCGGGGCGGACGAAGGCCTCGTAGCTGCCGTCGGCGACCTCGCCGATTACCGGCACCCGCATCCCCCACAGCGTCGCCTCGCCGGCGGCGACGACAGCCGGGACCAGGCTCGACATGCCGACGAAGGACGCCACAAAGGGGGTGGCCGGGGTGAGGTACAGCTCCTCGGGAGCGCCGATCTGCTCAATGCGCCCACCGCTCATCACCGCGATCCGGTCGGAGACGGCCAGCGCCTCCTCCTGGTCGTGGGTGACGAAGATGGTGGTGATGCCGAGTTCCTGCTGGATCCGCCGGATCTCCATCCGCAACTGCACCCGGACCTGGGCGTCCAGGGCGGACAGCGGCTCGTCCAGCAGCAGCACCTTGGGGGAGGTCACCAGGGCGCGGGCAAGGGCCACCCGTTGCTGCTGGCCGCCGGACAACTCGTGCGGGTAGCGTCCGGCCAGGTCCGCCAGGCCAACCAGTTCCAGAGACTCCCCGGCGAGTCGTTTCGCCTCAGCCGCCGGGGTCTTGCGCATCTCCAGCCCGAAGGTGGTGTTCTGCAGCACGGTCAGGTGTGGGAACAGCGAGTAGGCCTGGAAGACCATGCCGATGTCGCGCTTGTTGGTCGGGACGCCGGTGACGTCCTGGCCGTTCATCAGGATCTGGCCCGAGGTCAGCTGTTCCAGCCCGGCGATCAGCCGCAGTGCCGTGGTCTTGCCGCAGCCGGACGGTCCCAGCAAGGACACGAACTCACCGGCCTCGATCTGCAGGTCGAGCTCGTGCAGCACCCGGGTGCTGCCGAATTCCTTGACCACCTTCGCCAGCGCCACCGACGTGGCGGTGCGGGTTTCCAGGTCGGGAGCGGACGTCATGAGCGTTCCTTTCGGCGGGCACCGGCCTGGCCGACCCGGGAGATGAGCAGCAGCAGGACGAAACAGAAGGTGAGGGCGAGCAGGGTGAAGGCCGTCGAGACGTAGGGATCCTGGTGATTGACGACCACGAGCGAGGTCTGCAGGTTCTGCCGGTTGAGCAGGGAGGCGATGGTGTACTCGCCGAGCACCACGGCGACCGAGATCAGGGAGGCCGCGAGCAGGCCACTGCGCAGGTTGGGCGCCAGCACCCGCCACACCACCGTCGGCCAGGAGGCGCCCAGCGACCGGGCGGCCTCGGCCAGGGTGGTCATGTTGGTGGCGTCGATGGAAGCCTGGATCGACCGGAAGGAGAACGGCAGCACCAGGATGCCGTAGGCGAAGCAGAGCGTCCACGCCCCGGTGCCGAGGTTCCGTCCGATGACCTGGTAGATCGGCACCAGGCCGACCACCAGCACGATCGCCGGAATGGTGATCGGCAACAGGGCGAGGAACTCGAAGGCCCGGCGCAGCCGGGGGAACTTCAGGTTCACCAGGATCATGGTCGGGGCCAGGACCAG
>NZ_JAYFPT010000097.1:0-8175 GCF_034927565.1 Propionicimonas sp. | reverse complement strand
TCGAGCAGGCGATGCGTGAGCTGATCCGGCGCTCCTGCGCCGCCGAGCGGGCCTCGGAGAGCTTGCGGATGCGGGTCAAGGCCACCTTCACCCGTACCGTCATCGTCACCGAGGGCTGACCCGGGCCGCGCCCGATGTGACCCGCTTGGCGGCCGACACGGTAAGAGCAGCCGGCCTGACAGGGTAAGACCGGCTGGCCTGACACGGCAAGACCGGCTGGCCGCCTGACACGGTAAGACCAGCGGGCCGTCTGACACGGCAAGACCAGCCGGCAAGGCAAAACCCCGCGCAGTGCGCGGGGTTTCGTGGTTCTTCCTCAGGCGTTGGGGCGCTTACCGTGGTTGGCGCCGTTCTTCCTGCGGGAACGGCGCTTGCGGCCACCCTTACCCATCTGAATCTCCTTGTACGTCGTGGAATCACGCCCATTGGGCCCGAGCCATTCTGCCACCCGGGCCCCGGGGCCTCAACTCGGCCCCGGCGCGGGCGGATGCCGAATCCGGTTCGAGACTGCCGCTCGAGGGGGGATCCTCCCTTCGACTGCGGTCTGCAACCGGATTCGGTGCGGCGTCGAGGGTTGAGCCGGCCAATGTCGAGGGTTGAGCCGGCCAATAGGGTGGTCCCATGCTCACAATGGAACAGGTGATCGGTGCCCACACGGTCCTCAGTGACGAGGACCAGGAATGGCTGGCCCGCCTGGTCGATGACTGGTCCTTGCTGGCTGACCTGTCCTTCGCCGACCTGATCCTGTGGGTGCCGGGCAGCGACGAGAACGTGTTCTGGGCCGCGGCTCAGGTGCGTCCCACCACCGGCCCGACCTCGCTGGAGGACGACGTGGTCGGTGAGGAGATCGTCTACGACCCCGAACATCTGGTCACCGAGGCCTTCTTGTCGTTCGAGATCTGCCACGCCAGCGGCAACAGTCTGCAGGCGGGCATTCCGGTCGACGTCAAGGCGATTCCGATCCTGCGTGGCGACCGGTGCATCGGCGTGGTCGAGATGCACACCAACCAGATGGGGGTCCGCGCTCCCGGGGCGCTGGAGGACGCCTATCTCGAGGCCGCCGAGTTGCTGGCTGGCATGGTGCACCGCTGCCAGTTCCCGATCTCCGGGGACCGGCCGGTGCCCTGGGTCTCGCCGCGGGTGGGGGACGGGACGATCCGGGTGGCCAATGCCGGGATCATCTCCTTCGCCAGCCCGAACGCACTGAGCGCCTACCGTCGGCTGGGCCTGGCCGGCGACCTGGAGGGCGAGGACTTCGTGGCGGTCACCACCTCCCTGGTGGCACCCGGACGTGAGCCGGTCGAGCGTCCGACCGCCACCGCCCTGCGCGGCCGCGGCGCCCGGGAGGTTGACTTGGAGAGCGCCACCGCCTCGCTACGGCTGCGCATCCTTCCGCTGCTGGACGACGACGGCTCCGCCGGTCTGCTGGTGATGTGCCGGGACACCACCGAACTGCGCTACCAGGAGCGGCAACTGGTCACCAAGGACGCCACCATCCGCGAGATCCACCACCGGGTGAAGAACAACCTGCAGACCGTCGCGGCCCTGCTGCGGCTGCAGTCCCGCCGGATCTCGTCCCCGGAGGCGAAGGCCGCGCTCGACGACGCCATGAAACGGGTGACCTCGATCGCGGTGGTGCACGAGATTCTCTCCCAGGCCTTCGACACCACCGTGCAGTTCGACGACGTTGCCGACCGGCTGCTGCGGATGGTGGGTGACGTCGCCGCGATGGGCGGCAAGGTGAAGGTGGTCCGTGAGGGGAGCTTCGGCTACGTCCCGGCGGAGGTGGCGACCAGTCTGTCGCTGGTGCTCAACGAGCTCTGCCAGAACGCTGTCGAGCACGGCCTGAAGGACTCCTCCGGCAGTGTCTGGGTACGGCCCAAGCAGTCGAACGGTGAGCTGACCGTCGAGGTGGTGAACGCGGGTGAGCCGCTACCGGCCGACTTCTCGCTGAGTTCCTCGACCAGTCTGGGGTTGTCGATCGTTAGCACCCTGGTGGACGACCTGGGCGGGCAGTTCACCCTGGAACCGGGTGAGGACGGCAAGGGGACGCGGGCGACGGTACGGGTACCGATCGGATGAGCCGGGCTCAGGCGCCGGTGCGCACCCGCATGCGGGCGGCGCGGCGTTTCATCGAGCGCCGCTCGTCCTCGGAGAGTCCACCCCAGACGCCGTGATCCTGCCCAGCGTCGAGCGCCCACTGCAGGCAGGCTTCGCGCACCTCGCAGCGTCGGCAGACCTTCTTGGCCTCCTGGATCTGCATCAGGGCAGGGCCGGTATTGCCGACCGGGAAGAACAGCTCGGGATCCTCGGTCAGGCAGGCCGCCCGATGGCGCCAGTCCATGAAGAACACCACTCCTTTTTTGGTTCGGTAACCACAGTCGGGGACAACCCCCGGTCTTGGCAAGGGTCACAACGCAGAAACGGGCGCCCGTCATCTCCAACCCCTGACGGACGCTCGACAAAGATTACCTGATGAACCAAGCCCACGCCGGAGGATAGTCTCACGCCATGCCGAGGAAAACAGCTGAGTCGCGCCCGCCGACCGGGATCGTGGTGGCGAGCATTGGCGCCGGTGTTGTCGGCGTCCTGCTGGCGGGCTTCGCCGTGGCATCGGTGGTGCAGGGCCACGGCACCTTCTCCGGGGCGATCGGCATCGCGCTGGGGCTGTACGGCGTGGCGATCGTCGGAGCAGCCTGGGGGCTGTGGCGGGGCAGCCTGCTGGCCCGCGGGCCGGTGATCGCCACCGGCGTACTCAACCTCATCACGGCTGTCTCGATGGCGGCCTCGGCGCCGCTGGCCTGGCTGATTGCCGCAATCTCTGCGGTCACCGTCGGCTTCGCGGCGCTGCCCTCGACCTCGGCAGCGCTCAGCCTGCGCCGGGCGGTCAACTCGTCCGACGGGCCCCCGCCGACGGACGAGCCCCGAAGCTGACCGGCGCCCCGAACCCGGCGTCGGCAAAGGCGGCCCGCACTGCATCGGCCACGACGTCCGCGGTGCCCGCCCTGACCAGGGCGAGGACACAGCCGCCGAATCCACCGCCGGTCATCCGGGCGCCCAGGGCGCCGCTGGCCAGCATGGTCTCGACCGCGAGGTCGACGGTCGCGACGGTGATCTCGTAGTCGTCGCGCATGGACGCATGAGAGGCGGTCATCAGACGGCCGACCTGGTCGAAGTCCCCGCGGCGGAGTCCGGCGACGGTGTCCAGCACGCGCTGGTTCTCGGTGACGACGTGCCGCACCCGGCGGCCCTCCAGTTCGGGCAGGAGGGCCAGGGCGGCGTCCAGGTCGGTGACATCGCGCAACAGCGGAACGCCGAGGATCTCGCAGGCCCGGGTACAGGCCGCCCGGCGGGCGACGTACTCGCCGTCGACATGGGCGTGTGGGGTGCGGGTGTCCACCACCAGGATTTCCAGCCCGGCTGTGGCCAGGTCCAGCGGCACCTGTTCCACCGCGCAGCTGCGGCAGTCCAGGAACAGGGCGTGGCCCGCGGTGCACAGCGTCGAGGCGGCCTGGTCCATCAGTCCGGTGGGCGCGCCGACGTACTGGTTCTCGGCGACCTGGCAGAGCTGCGCCCGCTGGAGCAGGTCGAGGTCGAGGGCGTAGAGGTCGCACAGGGCGATCATCACGGCGCACTCGATGGCAGCCGAGCTGGACAAACCGGCGCCCAGCGGCACCTCGGAGGAGAGCACGAAATCGGCGCCGCCGACCCGGTGGCCCTCCTGGCGCAGGGCCCAGACCACGCCTGCCAGGTAGGACTGCCAGCCCGGCGCACCAGGGGTCAGGGTATCGACCTCGACGGTCTCGCCGGTCTGCTCGGAGTGAAACCGCCAGACCTCGTCAGCACGGACGTCCGCCGCCAGGCAGGCGGCCTGGGGGATGGCGAACGGCAGCACGAAACCGCCGTTGTAGTCGGTGTGCTCACCGATCAGGTTGATCCGTCCCGGCGCCACCCACACCCCGGCAGGGGGTCGCCCGAAGAGCGTCGTGAACGTCGTGGCGACCTCGTCGTGGTTCATTCGTCCTCGTCGTCGTCCAGTCTGGCGATCCAGGTCGCCAATCTCTCCACCGGAATCTCGAACTCGGGGAACAGGTCGACGAAGGTGCGAAACTGGTCGGCCAGCCAGGCCAGGCTGACCTCCTCCTCACCACGCCGCTGTTCGAGTTCCTCGATCCCGCGGTCTGTGAAGTACATCTCAGCCTGCCATTGCCCGGTTGAGCAAATCGGCGGCCTGCTCGGTGTGGGCCTTCAGCGCGCCGACCGACGGAGCCGAGGCCGCGGGTCGGGTGATGCCGGTCATCGTCAGTTCGTAGCCGGGCAGGAAGGCGGCGATCGCCGCCGGCAGGTTGAGTTGCAGGAACCACCACGCGCCCTGGTTCTCCGGCTCGTCCTGGACGTAGCGGATGTCGGTCACCTGTGGGTAGCGCGCCAGCTCGGTGGCGAGTTCGCGGGCAGGCAGCGGGTACAGCCGCTCCAGTGGCAGGATCGCCACCTTCTCGTCCAGCCCGGCCTCGTGACGGGCATTGACCAGCTCCCAGCGGATCTTGCCCGAGCAGAGCAGAATGCGCTCCACCTTGGAGGTGTCGGTGATCGCCGGGTCGCCCATCGCGGGGCGCCAGCGGCCGTGGGTGAACTCCGAGGCCGCCGAGGCCGCCTGTTTGTTGCGCAGCATCGACTTGGGGGTGGCGATCACCAGCGGACGGTGCCAGTTCACGTAGGCGTGGGTGCGCAGCAGGTGGAAGTAGCTGGCCGAGGTGGACGGCTGGCAGACCGCCAACGCACCCTCCGAGCACAGGTTCAGCCACCGTTCCAGCCGGGCCGAGGAGTGGTCGGGACCCTGGCCCTCATAGCCGTGCGGCAGCAGGAGCACGACGCCCGACTTCTGGGTCCACTTGGCGTTGCCGGCGGCGATGAACTCGTCGGCGATGGTCTGGGCGCCGTTGGCGAAGTCGCCGAACTGGGCCTCCCAGCAGACCAGGGCGTCCGGGGCGGCCACGGAGTAGCCGTACTCGAAACCCATCGCGGCGTACTCGCTGAGCAGCGAGTCGAAGACGTGGAACTGGCCCTGGCTCTCTGACAGGTGCTTCAACGGCACGTAGGCCTCGTTGGTGACGCGGTCGACCACTGCGGCGAAGCGCTGGCTGAAGGTGCCGCGGCGGGTGTCCTGCCCGACCAGCCGGACCGGGCGGCCTTCCAGCAGGAGCGAACCGAGGGCGAGCAGCTCACCGGTGGCCCAGTCGATCGGCGCACCGCCGCGGATGGCCTCCGCCCGGCGTTCGAGTTGGGGCAGCACCTTGGGGTGCACGGTGAATCCGTCGGGGAAGGTGAGGTGCGCTGCCGCGATGGTCTCCATCACCTCCTCGGAGATGCTGGTGCCGCGGTCCTTGCCCAGTTTGGCGGGGTAGTAGGGCACCTTGCGGTAGCTGGGATCCTCGGGCTCGGCGGCCTGGCGAACCTCCTTGAAGACGCCTTCGAGGCGCTGGCGGAACCGGCCGATGACCTGCTCGGCGTCCTCGGTGGAGATGTCCCCGCGTCCGATCAGCGCCTCGGTGTACAGCTTGCGGACCGATCGCTTCTGTTCGATCAGGTCGTACATCAGCGGCTGGGTGAAGCTCGGATCGTCGCCCTCGTTGTGGCCACGGCGCCGGTAGCACACCAGATCGATCACGACATCGGCGTGGAACCGCTGCCGGTAGTCGAAGGCGATCTGGGCGACCCGGGCGACCGCCTCGGGGTCGTCGCCGTTGACGTGGAAGACCGGTGCCTGAATGCTCTTGGCGACATCGGTGGCGTAGACCGAGGAGCGGGACTCGACCGGGGCAGTGGTGAAGCCGACCTGGTTGTTGATTACCAGGTGGATCGTGCCGCCGGTCTTGTAGGCGCGCAGCTGGCTCAGCTGGAGAGTCTCGTAGACCACGCCCTGGCCGGCGAAGGCGGCGTCGCCGTGCACCAGGATCGGCAGCACGCGGTAGACGCCGTCGCGGATGCCGAGCTGGTCGAGCTTGGCGCGGGCGATGCCCTCCACGACCGGGTTGACCGCCTCGAGATGGCTGGGGTTGGCGGCCAGCGACGCCTTGATGCTCTTGCCGGTGGCGGCGGTGAACTGGCCCTCTGAGCCCAGGTGGTACTTCACGTCGCCGGAGCCCTCGGCCAGCCGGGGGTCGAAACCGCCGTCGAATTCGCGGAAGATCTGCCGGTAGGACTTGCCGACGATATTGGCCAGGACGTTCAGCCTGCCGCGGTGGGGCATGCCGATGATCACTTCGTCCAGGCCGGTGTTGGCCGCCTGCTCGCAGGTCTCGTCCAGGAACACGATGGCGGACTCGCCGCCCTCCAGCGAGAACCGCTTCTGCCCGACGAACTTGGTCTGCAGGAAGGTCTCGAAGATCTCGGCCTCGTTCAGCTTGTCGAGGATCCGCAGGTGCTCCTCGCGCGGCCAGGGGACGAACGGACGCTCGAAGCGCTCCTGGATCCAGCTGCGCTGCTCGTTGTCGGCGATGTACATGTACTCCACGCCGACGGTGCGGCAGTAGGAGGTGCGCAGCATCGCGAGGATCTCGCGCATGGTGAGCTTGCGTCCTGCCGCGCCGCCGAAGCCGCCTACGGGGAAGCGGCGGTCGAGATCCCACAGGGTGAGGCCGTGCTGCTCGATCGCGAGCTCGGGATGGGTGCGCTGACGGTACTCCAGCGGGTCGATGTCGGCCATGTAGTGGCCCAGGGCGCGGTAGGCGCGGATCAGCGAGAAGATCCGGGCCTCGCGGGGAATCTGCCCGAGCTCGTCGTCACCGACGTCAGCCACCCAGCGGATCGGGGTGTAGGGCACGCGCAGGGCGGCGAAGATCTCGTCGTAGAAGTCGTGCTTGCCGATCAGTTGCTCGTGGATCCGCTTGAGGAACTCACCCGACTGCGCGCCCTGGATCACCCGATGGTCGTAGGTGGAGGTCAGCGTGGTGACTTTCGAGATGCCCAGGGAGTTGATCCGGTCCTGGCTGGCGCCCTGGAACTCCGGCGGGTAGTCGATCGAGCCGACGCCGAGGATGACCCCCTGACCGGCCATCAGGCGAGGCACGGAGTGGTTGGTGCCGATGCCGCCGGGGTTGGTCAGGCTGGCGGTGGTGCCGGCGAAGTCGTCGGCGGTGAGCTGATTGGTGCGGGCCTTCATCACCAGCACCTCGTAGGCCCGCCAGAACTGGGCGAAGTCGAGCGTGCCGCAGTCCTTGATGTTCGGGACCAGCAACTGCCGGGTGCCGTCAGGTTTGGTGAGATCGATCGCCAGGCCGAGGTTGATCGCGGCCGGACGGACCAGGTTCGGTTTGCCCTCCACCACCTCGTAGTGGTTGTTCATGGTCGGCAGCGAGGCCAGCGCCCGGACCATGGCGTAGCCGATCAGGTGGGTGAAGGAGACCTTCCCACCGGTCGACCGGGCGAGGTGCTCGTTGATCATCTGGCGCTGGTCGATCGCCAGCTTCATCGGGATCTCGCGAACCGAGGTGGCGGTAGGGATGGCCAGTGAGTTGTCCATATTGGCCGCCGTACGCAACGGGGCCCCGCGCAGCGGGGTCCGGGCGGCCTGGCTGGGGGAGGGGGCGGCGGGTGCGACGGCGCGCGGCAGGTTCGGGGAAACACCCTTGCCGGAGCCGGGCACCTCGGGCCCGCCAGAGCCGCGATCCCAGTGCTCGACCTGGGGCGTCTTCGGTGCGGCGGATTCCTCAGGGTGGGGCTGCGCTGGCTGGGCAGGGACGGCCGCAGCCGCGGCAGATGCAGGTGCTGGCGTGGCGGGCTGTGCTGGCGCGGCGGGCCGTGTTGGCGTGGCGGGGGCAGCAGCAGGCGTCGAGGCAGGGGCCGGTGCGGCCACCGGGGCCGGTGCGGGCTTGCCGTCCATGGTGGCGAAGTAGGTCGCCCACGCCTTGTCGACGGAACTCGGGTCGTTGCGGTACTGCTCGTGCAGTTCCTCGATCAGCCAGTCATTGGCGCCGAACTCCGAGGCCGGGTCAGCTGGCTTGACGTCCTGGGGCGTGCTCGCCACTTGTCTTCTTCTTCCTGGGGTAAGCCTGCGGTTGTTCCGTGCTCCGATGCTACGCGAGACGGCTTCGGCTTTGAATGTTCAACTCGCGGGTCGTCTTGCGTACCGATACGTATTTCGACATCGAAACATTTGTTTCAGCCTAGCAGGCA